>NZ_JBIRPD010000002.1:0-610022 GCF_044332485.1 Streptomyces sp. NPDC017056
CGGCGGCGGGGGCCGCGCGGGGGGGGCGGGGTGGGTTGTGTCTTCCGGGGCGCCCCGCCCGCCCCCGGCGGGGGGCGCCCGGGCCCCCCCCCCGCCCCCCCCGGGGGGGGGGGGGGGGGGGGCGGGGCGCCCACGGCGGCGCCGCCGTCCCCTGAGGTGAAGGAAAGGGGACGGCGGCGCCAGTGTGGGGGGTGGTGCGTGGGGGGTGGCGTGCGGGGGAACAGGGGCGCGGGTCAGCCGCGCTGGCGGGCCGCCTTGCGGCGCGTGGTGGCGAAGACGACCGTGGCGCCCAGCGCCAGGACGGCCGCGCCGCCGATGGCGATCGGCGCGGTCGAGCCGTCGCCGCCGGTCTCGGCGAGCAGGTCGCCGGCGGCCTGCTGGTTGCCGGCCTGCTTGGTGACGGCCTCCTCGGCGGCGCCGCCGTTGGGGCGTGCGGCGTTGCCGGCGGTGCCGTCGGCCGCGGCCGCGTCGCCGCCGTGGCCCTTGTGGTGCGTGTGGTCGATGGTCGACTTGGCGGCGTCCGCGGCGATCTGCCGGTCGCTCGGGGCGGCGGCGGCCGGGCCGGCGGCGGCGCCCCGGCCCGTACCGCCCTTGCCGAAGACGACGTCGGAGCACGTGTAGAACGCCTCGGGGCTGTCCGAGCGCTGCCAGATGCTGTAGATCAGGTGGCGCCCCGACTTGGCGGGCACCTTGCCGCCGAAGACGTAGTCGCCGCCCGTCAGCTTCGGGTTGGTGACCTTGGCGAACGGCTTGGCCTCCAGGTCGGACCACTTGAGCGGCTTGGCGGGGTCGTAGCCGTCCTTGGTGATGTACAGCTCGAAGGAGCCGCGGTGCGGGGCGGTCGCCTTGTACCGGAAGGTGTGGTCGCCCGCCTTGAGGTTCGTGGACGGCCAGTCGGCCCGCGGCAGGTCCAGGCCCTTGTACTCGGGGCTGTTGGCGCTGCACAGCTTGCCGTCCGGGATGCGCTTCCTGGACTGGCCGCCCGCGTTGCCGTCCCGTACGCCGTTCCAGTCGTAGAGGGCCTGCGTGCCGCCGGCCGCGACCATCGCCTTGCAGGCGGCGGACTTCGGGTGCTCGGGGCCCTCGGCGAAGCAGGCGGAGATCCGGCTGACCGGGTCGGTCATCGAGCCGTGGGCGACGGCCGGGGTCGCGGTGAGCGCGGTGAGCACCAGCGGCGTGATCCCGGTCAGCGCGATCCCGGCGGCCTTGCGGCGAGCGGTCATCGTGGGGGTCTCCTTCGTCGGTCAGGGGGAGCGGCACCGCCCTGAGCGCTCGGGCCCGGCGGTGCGATCAGCACGCTAACCCCGCTGAGCAGCGATTTTGCGGCCGCAAGCCGGTTGGGGGCGATCTTTATGGCGCCGTTAAGGGAGATCTGAGGAGGGATTAAGCCCGGGCGCGGGGCGGGGCGGAAGGGGTGGGTGGCGGGGGCGCGGAACGTGCGGTCCGGGGTGCCGGGAGGGGCCATGGCGGCGCGGCGCGGCGCGAGTTGACAAGGTTAGGTATGCCTAACCTAATGTTCGGGATGTGAACGGAGCCGCAACCCCGAACGACGCCTGCGCGGGCCTGGTCCTCCTCGCCCGCAACCCCACCGACTCCGTGACGGAGGGGTTCCTGCCGGCCGCGGCCCGCCTCGGCCTCGCCGTGACCCTGCTGACCGACCAGCCGGACGCCCACCGGCAGGCGTACGAGCGGCACGCGGACGGGCGGCGCGCGGGCGGGCCGCCCGCCGGAGCGCCGCCGGAGATCGTGCCCTGCGACGTGCCGGACGCCCGCGAGGTGATCGCGCGGATCTCCGCGCGCGGCACGCGCTCCGGACCGCCCGCCGCCGTCTTCACCAACAGCGACCACCTCCAGGTCCAGGCCGCGCTGGCCGCCGACTACTTCGGGCTGCCCGGCAAGGACTGGCGGGCGGCGTTCCGTACGAAGAACAAGGCCGAGCTGCGCCGGAGCCTGGCCGTCGCCGGACTGGACACCGTCGCCTCCGCCGAACTGGCACCGGACGACGACCCGGCCGGCCACGGCGTCCCGTACCCCTGCGTCGTCAAGCCGCGCGAGGGAGTCGCGAGCGAGGACGTCTTCCTGGTCGCGGACGACGCCGAACTCGCCGCCAGGTGCCGCGAGATCAGGGCCGGGCGGCCCGGCGCCGCGCTGGTCGTGGAGGAGTACCTGGACGGCGCGCTGCACACCCTGGAAACCCTCGGCGACGGGCACATCCTGCACCCGCTCGCCGCCTTCCGTACGGACGTCTCGCCGCCCCCGCACTTCGTCGAGGAACGGCTGCGCCTGCTCCCCGCGCCACCGCAGCCCTGCACGGGCCAGGTGCTGGCGCAACTGCGCGCCCTCGGCGTCGGCTTCGGCGCCTGCCACACCGAATACGTGGACCAGGGCGGCCGCGCCCGGCTCATCGAGGTCAACTACCGCGCCATCGGCGACCGGTGCGACCTCGCCTTCGCGGAAGCCCTGGACCTGCCGCTCTTCGAACTGATCCTCCGCACACACCTGGGGGAACCACTGCCGGACCGCCTCGGCGCGCGGCGCGGCGTCCGGGTGCGGATGGAGTACGTCTGCGCCGACCGCGCCGGAGTGCTCAAGGCGGCTCCGGAGGCGCACGTACGGGAGGCGGGCGGCGTCCTCCTGGACTACCGGCCCTTACGGGAGACCGGCGAGCGGCACCCCCTGTACGGCACCAACCGCGACTTCCTCGGGGTGCTGCGGGCGACCGGCCGCGACGAGGGACGGATCGACGCGGCCGTACGGGAGTTCCTGGCCGCCCACTGTTGGGAGATCGTGCCGTGACGGCGGTGACGGGTGACGGGGTGCCGGGCACGACGCTGGGTGCCGCCCCGAGGGACGGCTACCCCGGCCGCCGGGAGGACCCCGAAGCGGAACTGATGCGGCGCGTGCTGAGCGCGCTGCTGCGCGAGGACGCGTACGGGCTGCGCCGCCGGGCCGGGCCGGTGCGCAGGGCCGACGGCGACTGGCTGCGGCTGCGCCTCCCGGACGGCCCGGCGCTGCTCCCGGTCGAGGCCGACGGCTTCCAGTGCGAGATCGCCGCCCGTACGGGAGAACTGGAACGCCCCGACGGCACCCGTGCGGTGGGCGTCGACGGAGTGCTGGGGCTGCTGCGCCCCGCGGTGGCCCCCGAGGACCTGCCGGGCTTCGACGCCTTCGCAGGCGAGTGCCGCCAGGCCCTGGCCACGGCCCGGATGCAGGCGGCGGAGCGCGCGGAGGTGGTCGCCCGGCTCGGCCCGCACGCGGGCGGCGGCGCGTACGGCACCGGCGACGGCGACCGGGCCTGGTGCGGCCCCGGCGGCGCGCTGGACTACGACACGCTCGCCGCCTACCGCGACCACCCCGTGTACCCCGCCGGCCGGGCCCGCATCGGCCTGGAGGAGCACCAGATCCGCGCCTACGCGCCGGAATTCGCGCCCGGCTTCGCGCTGCGCTGGCTGGCCCTCCCGTACGAGCACGTCAACGGCGACCCGGCGGCGCTGCCCCACTGGTGGCCCGCCCCCGGGGACCTGGGCCTGCCCCGGCTGGACGGCAGCCACCTCGCCCTGCCCGTCCACCCGCTCACCGCGGACGGGCCGCTGGCCGAAGCGCTGCGCGACCGCGGCCTCGAAGGCGGCGCGCACCTCGCGGGACGCGCGTGGCTGCGGGTGCGGCCGACCCTGTCGATGCGGACCGTCGCCGTCGCCGACGACCCGTACACCCACCTCAAACTTCCCCTCGCCACCGCCACCCTGGGCCGCCTCAACCGGCGCGGCATGAAACCCGGCACGCTCGTGGACGGCGCGGTGGGCCAGCGGCTGCTGGAAGCCGTCGTCGCCCGCCACCCGCGCTTCGCCGAGACCGTGCTCCTCGCCGACGAGGCCACGCACCTGGACGCCGGGCACGACCTGCTGGCCGCCCTGGTGCGCCGCTACCCCAAGGGAAGCGGCGACGCCGCGGCCGCGTGCGGGGGCGCCGACGGGCTGAACGGGGCGCGGAGCCTGCGCGGCCTGCGCGGGTCGAGCGGCCTGAGAGGCGCGCGGGTGGTGCCGGTGGCCGCGCTCGCGGCCCGGATGCCGGACGGTTCCCTGGTCGCCGACGACCTCGCCCGCCGCTTCTACGGCGGCGACCTGTACGCCTTCCTGGACGCCTACCTGACCCTCCTCCTGGACTGGCACACCACCCTCTTCGCGTACGGCATCGCGCTGGAGTCGCACCAGCAGAACACCTCGGTCGTCCTGGACGAGGTCGCCGGGCACCCCCGCCTGCGCCTGCTGCTCAAGGACAACGACGGGCCGCGGGTGAACGCCGTACGGCTGGCCGCCGTCCTGGGCGGGGACGCCGCCGACCTGTGCGGATTCGACGACCGGCGCATCCTGGTGGGCAGCGACGGGCCGGTCGCGGACGTCTTCGCCACCATCACCGTCCACCTGTGCGCCGGAGCCCTCGCCTTCGAACTGGCCCGGCTCGGCCGCGCGCCGCTGCCGGTGCTGCTCGGGCAGCTCAGGGCCCGGCTGACGGAGGCCGTCGACCGGCTGGACGGCGCGCCCGGAGCGGCCGCCGCCGTGCTGCGCACCCGCGTCCTGGACGCCCGCAGGCTCCCCGTCAAAGCCATGCTCACCGCCGGCAGCCTGCTCACGAAGCGGCGGTCCGGCGCGACGGACGTCAACAAGCACTACGTCACCGGCCCGAACTACCTGGCGCCGGGCCGCTGACGGCCGCCGCGCCCCGCAGGCCCCGTGTGACGCGCCGGACCCCGCCGTCCCCCTTCCGTCCCCTCGCTGGAGTCCCCGCATGCCCCTCGCCCCCACCCGCGCGGCCGACGCGGACCGCACGGTCCCGCTCCCGGCCGACGAACCCGTCGCGCACACCCTGCTCAACTGCCTGCTGCGGGAGATCTGCGGCCCGGAACAGCAGACCGCCGTGGACGGCGCGTACCTGCTGCTGCGGCTGCCGCGCTGCGGCGAACTGCTCCGCATCGGGCTGCGCCGCACCTCGCTGACCGGGGCCCACCGCTTCCGCGGACCCGCCGGGCGGTGGAGCGACGGCGGCTGGCGCGAACTGGGCTGGCAGGAACTGGCCGACTGCGCGCAGCGCGAGCTGGAACTGCGCACCGGAGTACGGAACGAGGAATTCCGCGCGCAGGTCGCGTCGAGCCACGCCGGCGTCACCGCGGGCCTGCGCCACGCCGCGGGCCCCGGACACCCGCCGGGCGGCACCGGCCCCGACGCCCGCTACCTGCGCTCCGAACAGTCACTGCTGTTCGGCCACCGGTTCCACCCCACGCCCAAGTCCCGCACCGGCAGCGCCGAGGACTGGGCCCGGTACGCACCCGAGGCCGGAGCCCGCTTCCCGCTGCGCCACCTGGCCGTACGCGCCGGCCTGGTACGCCAGGAGGCCGCCTCGCCCGGCGCACTGGCGGCGCTGGACCGGCAGGGCGACGCGCCCGACGGGTACCGGCTGCTGCCCGCGCACCCCTGGCAGTACGCCATGCTCCGCGACCACCCCGCCCTCCGGGCCGCCGTGCGGCGCGGGGACGTGCTCGACCTGGGGGAGCGCGGCACGCACTTCGCGCCCACCGCGTCCGTCCGCACGCTCTACGACGGCCGGGACTTCCTCAAGTTCAGCCTCCACGTGCGGATCACCAACTGCGTACGCAAGAACGCCGACTACGAACTGCGCGGCGCCGTCGCCCTCACCCGCCACCTGGAACCGGCCGCCACCGCGCTCGCCGCCCGCTTCCCCGGCTGCGACCTGCTGCGCGAACCCGGATACCGCACCGTGGACACGGGCGACCGGGAGCTGGCCGAAGGGCTCGGCGTCATCGTGCGGGAAGGGCTGGGGGCACGGCTGCTGCCCGGGACCACCCCGCTGCTGGCCGCCGCCGTCGCCGACGAACACCCGGCGAGCGACGCCCAGGTCGGCGAGCTGCTGCGCGGCGCGGGCCCGGTGGCGGCGCTGGGCTGGTGGGACGCGTACCTCTCGCTGCTCGTACCGCCCGTACTGGCCGCCTACTTCGACCACGGCGTCGTCCTCGAACCGCACCTCCAGAACGTCGTGCTCGGCGTGGACGCCGCCGGCACGCCCGCACAGGTCCTCTTCCGTGACCTGGAGGGCACCAAACTGCTGCCGGAACCGCACGCCGCGTTCCTCGCCGGACTGCCGGCGGAGGTGGCGCGCCCCCTCGTGTACACACCCGAGCGCGGCTGGGACCGGGTCGTCTACTGCCTCCTCGTCAACCACCTGGCCGAGACGGCCGCCGCCCTCGCCGACCGGCACCCGGCGCTCGAAGGCGAGCTGTGGCGCGCCGTACGCGGAGTGCTCCGCGAGCGGAGCGCCGCGCACGGCGAACCGGCGGAACTGCGCGCCCTGCTGGCCGGCGCGCCGCTGCCCGCCAAGGCCAACCTGCTGGCCCGGTGGGGGCGCGCCGCGGACCGGGAGGCGGGGTACGTACGGATCGCCTCGCCGGTCGGCCCCGGCGGCCCGGACGGTACGGTGGCCGGCGGCCCGGCCGCGTCCCGCCTCCTCCCCGGCCCCCGGGCCGCCGCCTACCGCCTCCGGAGTACGACATGATCACGGAGCTGGCCGTACGCCATCTCGACACCCTCACGGCAAGCCACCCCGGCCCCGGCGGACCGCTGCCCGCCTACGTCTACGACCTGGCCGACCTCGCCGCCCACGCGGCCGCCGTACGCGCCGCCCTGCCGCCGCGCGTCGAGCTGTACTACGCGGCCAAGGCCAACCCCGACCCGCGCCTGCTGCGGGCGCTGGCCCCGTACGCCGACGGCTGCGAGGTCTCCTCGGGAGGCGAGGCCGCACACGTGCGCGCGGCCGTGCCCGCGCTGCCCCTGGCGTTCGGCGGGCCGGGAAAGACCGAGGCGGAGCTGCGGTCGGCCCTCGACCTGGGCGTGGAGCGGTTCCACATAGAAAGCGAGCACGAACTCCGGATGCTCACCGCGCTCGCCACCGAAGCCGGCCGGCGCGCGGACGTCCTGCTCCGTGTCAACCTGTCCCTCGGCGCGGCGGCCACGGCAGGCGCCGCCCTCGCCATGGGCGGCCTGGCCACCCCCTTCGGCCTCGACCCCGCCCGCGCAGAGCACTGCCTGCCGCTGCTCTGCGACGGCCCGCTGCGCCTGCGCGGCATCCACGCCCACCTGGCCAGCGGCCTGGACGCGCCCGCCCAACTGGCCCTCGCCGCCCGCATCACCGACTGGGCCCGGCACTTCGCCGCCCGGCACGGCCACTCCCTGTGCGAAGTCGGCCTGGGCGGCGGCATGGCGGTCGACTACGAATGCCCGCACACCCGCTTCGACTGGGCGGCCTACGGCACCGGCCTCGCCGACCTGGCCGACCGCTACCCCGAGTTCACCCTGCGCATCGAACCGGGCCGGGCGCTGACCGCGTACTGCGGCTGGTACGTGACCGAGGTGCTGGACGTGAAGCACAGCCACGGCGAGGCGTTCGCCGTACTGCGCGGCGGCACCCACCACCTGCGCACCCCGGCAGCCAAGGGCCACGACCACCCCTTCGTCGTCCTGCCGGTCGACGAGTGGACCAGACCCTGGCCGCGGCCGGGCGCGCACGACCAGCCGGTCACCCTCGCCGGACAGCTGTGCACCCCGAAGGACGTACTGGCCCGCCGGGTCCCGGTGGCCCACCTGCGCGCCGGCGACCGGGTCGCCTTCGCCCTGGCCGGCGCGTACGCCTGGAACATCTCCCACCACGACTTCCTGATGCACCCGGAGCCGGGGTTCCACTACGTGGGCGGACCCGGCCCGGCGGCCGTGCCCGACGGCACGCGGAGCGGCGCCGCCTTCCGCGCGCGGCGCCGCCCCTGACCCGGTCAGATGTCCAGTTCGCTTTCGATGCGCCGGAGCTGGTGCCGGGCCATGGCGAGGTTGGACCGCTCCTTGTCGAGCGCCAGGTAGAGGAACAGCCCGCTGCTGTTGCGGGACTTGAGCAGCCGGATGAGGTGGTACTGCGTGCCGAGGGTGATCAGGATGTCCTCGATCTCGTCCTTGAGGCCGAGCATGTCCATGGTGCGGACCTTGGCGCGCACCACGTCGGTGTTGCCGGCGGTGGCGACGGACAGATCGAGGTCCTTGCCGCCGCCCAGGGTGCCGAGCGCCATGCCGCTTCCGTAGTCCACCAGGGCCACGCCCAGGGAACCCTCGATGCCGGTCATCGCTTCTTTGAGGGCGGTCTCTGTGTTGATCATGGGAGTCGCACTTGCCTTTCGTCCTTGCGGGGAGCGGGGGGTGGTCCGGTTCATGGTCTGGAGTTCTCCTGTTGTTCCGGCGCGCCATCGATCAGCGCGCTGATGCGGGTGCTGGACCGGAGCGCTTCCAGGCGCAGCCGGCCGACGTTGGCCTGCGGGGCCGTCACCAGGACCAGCGCGGCCGAGCGGCCCGCGGTGTAGGCGCCCACCCAGCCGTGGTCCGCGCGGACCAGGAGTTCGCGGGCGGTGCCGTGCCCGGCCGCCGCGGCCAGGCGCAGGGCGGTCCGCAGCGCCTCCGCGGCGCGGGGACCCAGGTGGTGCGGATGCTCGCCGGAGATATCCCTGGCCAGCACCCGGCCGTCGTCGCCGACGACCAGTGCCCCGGTGACCTGCGCGACACAGGCCCGCAGCCGCTCCAGTTCACCGACGAGCTCGGCCTCTGTCGCCATGACGTGCTTCCTTCCGAACAGGCGACGCGATACACGCTTCACGGCGGTGCTCCGCCGACGACGGAGCGGGGTGACTTCACAGACGGGCCTCCAGTGCGTCACGGACGCGCCGCAGCAAGGCGACGTCGGGCGGCTCCGGAGGGCCCGGCGCCCGTGGGCGCGTGCCGCCCGGGGCGCCGGGCGGGCAGCCGCCGGGAGGCGGGGGCGAGGGGCGGGGGCCGAGCAGGCCGGCGACGGCGAGACGCCGTACCTCCAGGAGGACGTGGAAGGCCGGCCGCCCCAGTTCGCGGGCGATGGCGCCCGCGGTGCGCGTCCCGTCGGCCAGGTCCAGCACGGCTTCCAGCCGCGCCGGAACCCGCAGGCCCGCCGCCGGCCGGCGCACGACGGGTGCGGTGTCGATGTCCGGCCCCGGCCACCGGGCGTCCAGCAGCCGCCTGCGCCGCCATGTCTCCCGCAGTACCCGCTCCGCCTCGACGGAGCGCGGATGGCCGCCCCCCTCCCGTACGAAGCCGTGCTGGAAGCGCGTCGGGCGGCTGTGCGGAGCCAGGACGAAGAACGCCGCGTCGAAGAGGGCGGTCAGCCACCACACCTCGGCCTGGCTCACGGACAGCAGCCCCTCCTTGACCAGGCGGCTGGGTACGTGGTCGGGGACCCCCGCCCGTCCGAGCGCCTCGTCCCACGCGGCCTGCGGCACCCGCCCCTTCGCGGTGAGCAGGACCTCCAGCCCGGGGGCCGCCGGGCTCTCGGCGTGCACGACCCGGCCGTCCACCAGATAGAGCGAGCCGGGGCCGCACTGGAGCGCGCCGGTGGCGCGCTCCGCGGCCAGGCGCGACAGCATCGAGGGGCGGGGAGGCAGGGCGGGCGGCGCCGCCAGCGGTGCGGTGCTCATGTCAAGGCCAGCTGTCCGGCCACGCCCTCCAGGCGCAGGCGCGCCAGGGCGAGATTGCCGGACGTACGGTCGAGCCACAGGTGCAGGAGCACGCTGTGCTCCGCGGTGGGGTTCACGAAGCGCACCAAGTGATAACCGCTGCGGGTGGTGACGATCAGGTCCTCGACCGGCGGGACGGGTACGGGGCCGGGGCCCTCGGCGAACATGGAGGCCCCCATCACCAGCCGGGCCAGCTCGGCCGCTTCGGCGGCCGTCGCCTCGGGCCCGCCCATGGCCTGTTCGCCGGCCGACTCCAGCGCGAACCCGCACGTCCAGTCCACGAGCGCGGCGCCCCGTGCGCCGGGCACGTTCATGGTCTCCAACAGGCTCACAACGATACCGGGCACGCGAACTCCCTCTCCTGACACGCCGGTCGGCGCTCCCGGCTTCCCGGGCGAGGAGGAGGTTACGCAGACGGCCGGGCCCAACAGGGCCGCTGGCACTTTCCCTTGGAACTTGTCCCGCATCCGCAGGAGTGTGCTCGGGGTTGTTCGGTTCCTGACAGGATCCGGAGTATCCGGCGGACGCCGCACCCCGTGGACACCGGGCCGCCTACGCGTCCGTGCCCGCGACGTCCCTGACGCAGTGCCAGTCGCCGGCGAAACGGCGGTAGCCGAACGCGGTGTTGATGGCGAGCATGGGGGCGTTGGCGGCGTCGTTGGCCGTGAACGCCTCCGTGCAGCCGGCGTCGCGGGCGCGGCGCAGGGAGGCGGCCTTGGCCAGTTTGGCCAGCCCGCGGCCGCGGTGAGCACGGCGGGTGCCGGTCCCCTGAGACCCGTAACGGCCCTGCCCGTCCGTCCTGGCCACGCTGAACGCGGCGACCTCGCCGTCCACGGTCACCACCGTGGTCAGGTCCAGGTCCGTGTCCGGATGCTCCCAGAACTGGACGATCCAGTCCTCGTAGGTCATCGCGTCGACGGTCAGCTCGTCCGGCTCGTCGGCCGTCGCCTCGGCGTCCGCCTCGAACAGCGGACGGGGGTCGGCCCCGAAGTCGGCGGCGGTGCGCAGCTCCACCCCGGGCGGCAGGGTGCCGGGCAGCGGCGGCAGCGCGGCGCGGGCGAGGTCGAGACGGAGGTAGTGGCCCTGCCGCAGGCGGCGGTAGCCGCGGCGTTCGGCGAAGGCCGGCGAGCGGGAGTCGTCCTGGGCGTAAGCGTGGAGACGGGTGGCGCCCAGACCGGCCACATGGTCCTCGGCGGCGGCCAGCAGGGCACTGCCGATGCCCCGCCCGAGGTGGTCCGGGTCCACCAGGGGCGCCACGACGCCCTGCCCCGGCGTACTGCTGTCGTGCCTGACGAAGGTCTTCGCCGCGCCGACGACACGGCCGGCCGTCTCGGCGACGAACACCCGCAACTGCCGGGCGGCGGGCGCCTCGGCGACTTCCCAGGCGACGGACTGCGGGGTGGCGATCGCATAAGGCAGCGCGCGACGCCGCACGTCACAGACGTCTCTGGCGTCGGAGCGGCGGAAGGGGCGCACGGTGACAGTCATCAGCGGGCACGGTACGCCCGGCGGCGGCGCGCCGCCTCCGAATATCGGGGGAGCGCGGTCCGGGCGCGTGATCCGGCGTGCGCCCCCTACCGCGGCGCGACGCGGGCGGACCCTGCGGACACGGCGGTCGCCCCTGGCGCACAATGGGTGTGACCCACCCCTCGCGTCCCCCGCAGCCCTCGTACCAGGAGAGCCACCGTGGCCGTCCAGCAAGCGCCGCCCCTGCGGCTGACCATCGACCCGGACGCGGCGGACGCGCCGTTCGAACAGGTCCGCGCCCAGATCGCCGGCCAGGCCCGCGCCGGCGGCCTGCCCGTCGGCCGCAAACTGCCCACCGTACGCGGCCTCGCCGAACAACTCGGGCTGGCCGCCAACACCGTGGCCAAGGCCTACCGCGCCCTGGAGACGGACGGCGTGATCGAGACACGCGGGCGCAACGGCACCTTCGTCGCGGCGGCCGGCGAGGCCGCCGACAGGGAAGCCGCGGCCGCCGCCGACACGTACGCGCGGCGCGCCCGGCGGCTCGGCCTGGACCACGCCGCCGCCCTCGCGGCCGTCACGGACGCCCTGCGCGCCGCCTATGGCGAGGACGCCTGACGGAGCACGCACCGGGACCGCTTCCCCCAAGTCCGTTTTGATCATGATGTGCGTCCATGGTTCCGTTCTGCGTGGACCAGATCCAGAACGCCGGTTACAAGGTCGGCCCGAAGACCCGGCACGCCTGCCAGACCGGGGTCACGAGCCAGAAGAAGTGCGAGAAGGAGTTCAAGGCCCTCGGCGTGCGCGCCAACGTCGCCAACGTCGCCTGCCGGGTCGCCGGCAAGCGGCCGTAACGACACGACCACACCGGGCGCGCACGCAGCCGCGCCCGTTCCCGCCCCGCATGAGCCGCACGGCGGCCCGTGCGGGGCGGCGGTCGTTCGAGTGACCGCGGTGGCTCCGGCCCGGCGGAAATCCGGTTGACCGGGGTGGCGCGGCGCGGGCTAGCTTCGTGTATGGCCGAGATTCAGGGTTTTTACGACGATCTCTTCACCGCGGTGCCCGAGGCGCTGGCCGCGTTGCTGGACGCCGGGGACGCGGGCGCCTCGGCGGCGGTCTTCGTGGACGGCGAGCCGGTGGTGGACATCTGGGGAGGGTGCGCCGACGCGGACCGCACGGTCCCGTGGCGGCGCGACACGATCACCGGCGTGTGGTCCGTCACCAAGACGATGACGGCGCTGTGCGCCCTCGTGCTGGCCGACCGCGGCGACCTCGACATGGACGCTCCGGTGGCCCGGTACTGGCCGGAGTTCGCCGCGGCGGGCAAGGGCGGGGTGCTGGTGCGGCACCTGCTCGCGCACACCGCGGGCCTGCCCGACTGGGACGGGCCGGTCGAGGAGCTCTACGACTGGCCGTCCGCCACGGCGCGGCTCGCCGCGCAGGCTCCGCGGTGGGAGCCGGGCACCGCGGCCGGGTACCACTCGCTGACCCAGGGGTTTCTCGTGGGCGAGGTGGTGCGCCGGATCACGGGCCGCAGCGTGGGCGGGTTCCTCGCGGACGAGGTGGCCGGGCCGCTGGGCGCGGACTTCCACATCGGGCTGTCCGCCGAACACGACCACCGGGTCGCGTCCTCGGTCCCGCCGCCGTCGCGGGACGAGGACTACCTCGCGAGCGCGCCCGGCAAGACCGCGGCTCCCACGGCCGGGACGGGGATCCGGGTCCGCGACGGGAACAGCGTCGCCTGGCGCCGCGCGCAGATCCCCGCGGCGAGTGGGTTCGGCAACGCCCGCTCGGTCGCTCTCGTGCAGTCGGTGATGGCGTGCGGGGGAGCCGTGCGCGGGGTGCGGCTGCTGTCGCAGGCGGGCCGCGACCGCGCGTGGGAGGAGCAGTTCCGCGGCGAGGACCGCGTCCTGGGCATGCCGATGTGCTACGGCCTGGGCTACGGCCTGTTCGGCAGCACCTACGGCTGGGGCGGCTGGGGCGGTTCGCTGGTCATGATCGAGCCCGACACCCGCACGGTGGTGGCGTACGTGACGAACCAGATGCGCGAGCCCGGGGACGACAACCGCGGTCTGGAGGTCGGGATGGCCGCCTACGACGGGGTCAAGGCCCTCAGGGCGGGGCACTAGCGTGACCGGCAGGAAGGCCCTCGTCCGCCGTCCGGGGCCGCGCCTTGCCGACGGGATCGTCACCCACGTCGAACGGCGCCCGGTCGACCCGGACCGGGCGCTGGACCAGTGGGAGGAGTACTACAGGTACAGCCCCGCGTCGGCCCCCGGGTCCTGGGCCGGCACCGAGGCGGGGCGGGTGCCGCGCCGCAGGGCGTACAGCTCGGCGAGGGTCGCGCCGTCGCGGCCGACCCCCTCCTCCCTGCCGAGCCAGCCGACCGCCTCGGCGCGGGTCAGCGGGCCGACCTCGATGCGGGCCAGGCAGCGGCCGGGGCGTACCACCGCGGGGTGCATCCGCTCCAGGTCCTCGTTGGTCGTCACGCCGACCAGGACGTTGCGGCCCTGGCCCAGCAGCCCGTCCGTCAGGTTCAGCAGCCGGGACAGCGCCTGTCCCGCCGTGTGCTTGGCCTCGCCGCGGATCAGCTCGTCGCAGTCCTCCAGGAGGAGGAGCCGCCAGCGGCCCTTGCCCGCCACGTCGTCCTCGCCGATCGCGATGTCCATCAGGTAGCCGACGTCGTTGAACAGGCGCTCCGGGTCCAGAACGCAGTCGACCTGGCACCAGTCGCGCCAGGAGCGGGCGAGGGTGCGCAGCGCGGACGTCTTGCCCGTACCGGGCGGGCCGTGCAGCAACAGCAGCCGCCCGGCGATCTCCTCCGGCGCGACCTTCATCAGCCGCTCCAGGGCACCGGCCACCGGAGCGGTGTAGTTGGGGCGGATCTCGTCCCACGTGCCGGCCGAGATCTGCCGGGTCGTGCGGTGCGGGCCGCGCCGGGGGGAGAAGTACCAGAAGCCCATCGGGACGTTCTCCGGCTGCGGTTCGGGCTCGTCCTCCGCGCCGTCGGCCGACTGGCCCAGCACCTTCTCGGCCAGCTCGTCGGTGGTGGCCGTGACGGTCACGTCCGCGCCGCGGTTCCACCGCGACACCAGCAGGGTGAAGCCGTCGCCCTCGGCGAGGGTGGCGCTGCGGTCCTCGTCGCGCGCGGAGCGCAGCACCTTGGCGCCGGGCGGCAGCAGCGTCAGCCCGGCCCTGACCCGGTCCACCGAGCGGCTGCGCGCGTACGGCTGCTCGCCGTTGGCGAAACGCCCCAGGAACAGGGCGTCGACGACATCGGACGGCGAGTCGCTGTCGTCCATGTTCAGGCGGATGGGAAGGGACTCCTCGGCGGCGGACGGCTGGACGTGGTCGGCACACATGCCCGCCATGATCCGCCAATACCGGCCGCCGCGTACACGGAATATCCGTGCGGCCCCCACTCCTTTCCGAATCTTGGGGAAAGGCGCCGGGCCCGGCCGGGCCCCGGCACTTAGCGGGAAACGGGCCGTGCGGCCCGCGAAGCTGGCTAGGCTGGCCCGTTGTGGGACGTCATGGTGGGGAACGTCACGGTGGGGAACGGCAGGGCGGCCGCGGGTACCGCAACCGGTGGCGGGGCACGGCCCTGCTGGCGACGGGCGTGGCGGCGCTGGCGATGGCCCTGGTGATGTGCGGCTTCCCGCCGGAGGGCGGGGGCGGGCCGCGGTCGGGTTCCTCGCGCGCGGCCGAGGTGGGCTGGGGGTTCACGCACACCGAGTACAGCGCGGACACCGGCAACAAGACGGCCACGGCCAGCGCCGACCGGCTGCTGTCGGAGGCCCCGATGCCGCAGAACCAGCACATCATGGGCTGGGGCGCGCAGAACCCCGAGCCGAGCCCCGGCAGTTCCGATTTCAAGGAGCTGGACAGCCGCGTCGGCCTGATCCGGCGGACCGGCGGCACGCCCGTGCTGACGCTGTGCTGCGCCCCGGACTGGATGAAGGGCGGCAAGGCGGGGGAAACGGACTGGAGCACGCTGGAGAAGGCGCCGAGTCCGCAGCATTACGAGGACTTCGCCAAGCTGGTCGGCACCGTCGCCCGCCGTTACCCCGACATCCGCCATTTCGTCGTCTGGAACGAATTGAAGGGCTTTTTCGACGAGGCCAAGAACCGCTGGAACTACGAGGGGTACACCCGCCTGTACAACCTTGTTTACCAGGAACTGAAAAAGGTGAACCCCGACAACCAGGTGGGCGGCCCGTACGCGGTCATGGACAGCCACGCGCCCGGCGACGACACGTACGCCTCCGACGTCAAGGGCCCCTGGGGCAGCCTCGACCAGCGGGCCGTCGACGCCGTCGAGTACTGGAACGAGCACAAGGCGGGCGCGGACTTCGTCGTCGTCGACGGGTCCAGCTACACCAAGGACGACCGGTACGTGCCCGGCGAGTTCGCCGCGACCCGCAAGTTCGCCGACATCGGGCGCTGGCTCCGCAAGCAGACCGGGCTGCCGCTGTGGTGGGCGGAGTGGTACGTCGAGGTCGCCGACGCCAACGACGACCGCAACGGCTGGAGCGAGCCGCGCCGGACCGCCGTCCAGGCGAGCGCCCTGATCTCCATGGCCGAGGGCGGGGCCACCAGCGGCTTCTACTGGAACCCGCAGAACGAGGGCGCCGACTGCCCCGGCTGTCTGTGGCGCAGCACCCAACTGCCCGGCGGCGGGAGCAAGCTGCCCATGATGGACCTGCTGTCCCGCTTCTCCCGCGCGTTCCCGCCCGGCACCTCCTACGAGAGCGTGGACGTGACCTCCGGCGACCGCGCCGGCCTCCGGGTCCTGGCCGACCGCCGGACCGCCCTGGTCGTGAACACGCTCGGCCGGCCCGTCGAGGCGCGGGTGGACGGGCAGAACGTCACCCTGGACGCGTACGGGATCCGGTGGCTGGACCGGTCGTGACGCCCGGGGCCGGGGGCCGCCGGGGCGGCGGCACCCGGCCGCTCAGGACATCGACACGAAGCGCTGGACCAGGGCCACCAGGAACACCAGCATCAGGGGGAGCGAGAACCAGAAGGACGCCTGCATCCAGCGGAGTTTGCGTACGCTCGGCGCCACGGCCACGCGTACCGCCTCGCGCGCCGCGAGCAGCAGGATCAGGGCACCGGCCGCCAGGGCGCCGATGACCGACCACGGCGTCCAGGTGATGCGCGGGCCGGCCGGTCCCGGGGCCGGCTCGGCCACCGGGCCCGGTGGCTGCTGTTTGAGCGCGTACAGCGCCGCGTGCGCGTTGCTCATCACGCGGCGCAGTTCGGGCCGCTGGTCGAGGGCGGCGCGCAGCCGCTGCTCCCAGGAGGCG
The DNA here is from genome assembly GCF_044332485.1 of Streptomyces sp. NPDC017056. NCBI lineage: Bacteria > Bacillati > Actinomycetota > Actinomycetes > Kitasatosporales > Streptomycetaceae > Streptomyces > Streptomyces sp. NPDC017056. The sequence goes on from NZ_JBIRPD010000002.1 coordinate 16,363, forward strand.
GCGTAGCCCGAGCCCAGGCGCAGGGACTCCGCCTGGCTGCGGTTGACCATGAAGTACGAGTTGGGACCGGCGTCCCGCAGGGCCTTGACGAGGGCGTCGACCAGGACCGGGTCGCGCGGCGCCGGTACGGGCACGTACTGCACCCGTTCCATGTCCTTCGCGCCCCACGGCATGGCCGGGGTGACGTCGTTGACGGTGTCGTTGGACGGCCACAGCAGCCGAGCGGTGGGCCGGTCGTGGGCGTAGACGTAGTCCATCGCGGCCACCTCGCCGGGCCGGACGCGCTCGAACGGCTCGTTGCCCCAGCGGACCACCAGGAAGCCGGTGATCAGCACCACGCCCGTCAGCAGGGCGGCGAGCGGGCCCAGGCCGCGGCGGGTGCCGGCGGCGCGCGGGAAGAGCGCCAGCGCACCGAGGACGCAGGCGCCGGGCAGCGCGAACATGAAGACCCGCAGCGCCATCTCGCCACCGTAGGACTGCATGCCGAAGGCGAGGAACGGTACGAAGGTCAGCACCAGCAGGGAGCGTTCGGAGAAGCCGGCGGCGCGCCGCCGCAGCACGCCCCAGCAGGCCAGCGCGAGCACCCCGCCGGCCAGTGCCACCCGCGCGTACAGCACCAGCTTGTGGGTGCTGTCGCCGCCGATGCGGCCGGAGACCGATGAGGAGACGTTTCCGCCGATGCCGCCGACCCCGCCGAACAGCTCGTCGAAGTGGCCCGACCAGTACGGCTCGGCGAGGAACCCGATCCAGACCACGGCCACGACGCCGAACAGCAGCGGCAGCCCGTACAGGGATGTACGGCGCAGCAGCACCAGGAACGTCAGCACGCCCAGCATCACGAACGGCGTGAGCTGGTGGCCCGCCACGGACGCCAGGAACAGCGCCGCCAGCACCGCCAGCAGCGCCGCCCGCTGTCCGCGCCCGGCCGGAGCCACCTCGGCCTCGCCGGGCCAGCGCTTGCCGCGCAGCACCCGCGGGTCGCGGAACCACACCAGCAGGATCGCGACGAAGACCAGGTAGAGCAGGTAGGTGAAGCCCTGCGGGGAGAAGTAGTCCTGGCCGACCCAGCCGCACAGCGCGAACAGCCACGCCGCGCTCCACTTCGCCCGCCAGCTCGCCCGTACGGCCTTGAGCAGCAGGAGCACCGGGGCGAGGTAGAGGAGCTGGATGGCCGGCGGCCACCAGCGCAGCACCTCGGTGAAGTCCGTGACGCCGCACGCCTCGGCGACGAACTGGGCTGCGGCGAAGAAGCCGGGCCAGCTCCAGCGCGCGTCCAGGTCCGGCACCGCCACGCCGGTCCGGTTGATGTAGTCCAGGAAGCCCAGGTGCTGCCAGGCCGTCGGGAAGCGCGGTTCGGCCTCCAGGACGGCGGGCAGCGCGTGCAGGGCCACCACGGTCAGGACCAGTACGGCCGCCAGGAGGACGTGGCGCGGCCGGGACAGCCACAGGGCCGATGCGAAGGCCAGCACCAGCAGCACGGCGCCCACCAGCGTCGCCGCGGGCAGCACGCTGATCAGCCCGAGCCCGCCCATCCGGTCCAGGTCGGCGTCGCCCATGCCGCGCAGCGGCAGCCAGAACAGGATCACGGCGGCGGCCAGCAGGGCCCAGACGCCGAGGTCAGGGCGGCGGCCGAGGCGGGCGGCGAGCCGGGCCCCGGGTGTGGTCAAGGCCGCCAGGCGGGCGGCGGGCGGGGCGGTGGTGGACGCGGCAGGGGGAGCGGACGCGGCCGCGGGCACCGGCGCGGGCGCCGGCGCGGATGCCTCCGGCTCCTTGCGGAAGCGCGGCGGCAGCGGCGCTTCCTCCTGCTCCGTGTCGCTGTCGTCGTCGCCCTTCGCCCAGGACGGGCCCACCGCCGGCGGCCGGACGTCCGGCCTGCGCTCCATGTGCTCGAAGTCCACGTGCAGGCCCAGCGGCACCGTGTCGACGTCCCGCAGCGTGCGCTCCGCCCAACTGGGCCGGTGCGCCTCCGTACCGGCCGTGGCGCCCGCCTCCTGCGCGGTGCGGCCGGGCGGCACGGGGGCGCCGGGCGCCCGCACGTCGCCCAGGTCACCGTTGACGGCGAGGTCCGCCAGGTCGCCGTCCGGGGCCAGCCCTTCGGCGGGGGCCCGCGTCAGGGGAGCGGAGGGGTGGCCCTTGAGGATGCGGTACAGCTTGACGGAGGCGATCGAGACGATCACGGACAGGCTGGAGATCTCGGCGACGCCCGCACCGGTCAGCCCCATGCGCGGCAGCAGCAGCACCGTCAGGCCGAGCACCAGCACGCACAACAGGCCCTGTATGTACGCCAGACCCGACGTACGGCTCTGCGCGCGCAGGACCGCGAAGTAGACCTCCATGACGACGCGCAGCGCGGCGCCCACCGCGAACCAGCGCAGCAGCGGGGTGGCGGCATCCGCGTACCCCGCGCCGAAGACGCGCAGGATGTACGGCGCGCAGACGAACAGGAAGAGACAGACCGGGATCATGATCCGGGCCATCCGGCGCAGCGCCGCCCGGGTGTTCTCCGCCAGCCGCGCCGGGTCGTGCGAGCCCTCCACGGTCAGCGAGGCGCCCATGTTGATGGCGAGCAGGTTGACCGTGCCGCCGATGGTGGTCGTGATGTAGAAGTACGCGTTGTCGGTGGAGCTGACCTGGGAGGCGACCAGCACCGGCACCAGGTAGACGACGGCCAGCGAGAAGAGCGAGCCCGTGTAGTCACCGGCCAGGAAGCGCCCCATCTCGCGCAGCGACGGCGGCCGGGCGGTGCGTTCGGTGGCCTGCACGTGCCGGGGCACCAGCCGCCGGAAGACCAGCCAGCCCAGCGGCAGCACGGACACCCCGATGGCGGCCACCCAGGAGACGAAGACGCCCGCCGTCGGTATCGCCGCGGCGAACGCGACCAGCAGCGCCAGCTTGACCGTGGAGAACACCAGGTTGCCCACCGGCACCCACAGGGCGCTGCGCAGCCCGGTCAGCACGCCGTCCTGGAGGGTCAGCACCGACCAGGCGATCACGGCGACGACGAACCCGAGCCCGTGCAGCGGCCCGTGGAGGAACCGGTACGAGGGGCCCCAGAGGTTCAGCGTGAGCAGGAAGACCGTCGCGGCGAGCGCGACGACCACCGAACTGCCCAGGTAGGTGCGCCGGACCAGCCGCCCGGTGGTCCGGCCCGCGATCGGGATGTAGCGGGCCAGCGCGCCGGTCAGCGTCAGCGAGGTGAGGCCCGCCAGCAGCTTCATCGCGGCGATGGCCGCCGAGCCCTGGCCGACCGCCGACTCCGTGTAGTACCGGGCCGCGACCAGCCAGAACCCCAGGCCGAGCAGCCCGGAGATGCCGGTGTTCAGCATCAGCGCGTAGGCGTTGCGGAACAGCTGGCTGCCCCCGCCGCCGTCCTTCGCGCCGGGGAACCGGCCGCCGAACAGGCGCTTGCGCCCGCCCCCGGCCGGTTCCCGCTCCGTACGCTGCTCGGTCCGGGTGGACGTGTCAGACACGGCTTCCGCGCACCTTCCCCACTGCCTTGGCAGCCTGACGGGTCCTGCGGACCACGGCGTATCCCTTGGTGAGCGCCCGCTCCCTGGCGAAGTAGCGCCCGACGGCGCGGCCTTCCACCAGCCGCTCGAACTCCTCGGTGCCGGTGTTGCGCCGTACCGTCAGCCGGGTCAGCGCGTACGGGCCCTGGCAGCGCCCCGCCAGGGCGTTGTTCACCGCCAGCGACTGCCGGAAGCCCGCGCCGCGCACCGCCCGCCGCACCCGCCGGCTGGAATGGCCGTACGGGTACGCGAAGGACACCGGCGGCGTGCCCAGCTCGTCGGCGACGATCTGCTTGCAGCGCGAGACCTCGAACCACAGGCGGTCGTCGGAGATCTGGTCCAGCTGCGGGTGGGCGTGGCTGTGCCCCCCGATCTCCACCCCGGCGGCGGCCAGTTCCCGCGTCTGGTCCCAGTCGAGCATGGTGTCCAGGCCGCCCCCGGTGTCGTACGGGCCGCGCAGCCAGCCCGTGGAGACGAAGAGGGTGGCCGCGAAGCCGTGCTTGGTCAGGGCGGGCAGGGCGTGCCGGTGGACGCCGTCGTAGCCGTCGTCGAAGGTGATCAGCACCGGCCGTGCGGGCAGCGGCCGGCCGCCCCGCCACGCCGCCCCCAGCTGGGCGGTGGTCAGCGGGGTGAAGCCGCGGTCGTCCAGCACCGCCATCTGCTCGGCGAACGCCTCCGGGCTGACCGACAGGTCGAGCGCGGCCGGCGCGGGCGCGTGCGCGACCGCGTGGTACATCAGGATCGGCACCACACACGGTGTCGTCATGCGACCGCCCCCTCACTCCCCGCAGACGAAGACTCGCCGCGGGCGCGGGCAGTTGCACCGTCCGGCGCCCCGGCCGGTCCGCCGGTGCCCGCGAGCCGCCCGCGGTCGCGCAGCGCCCGTACCCTGCCGAGCGCGTAGCCGTACGTGGTGGAGGCCACGCCCGCCACGATCGCGCCCGCCCGGCCGGCGCCGCCGGGCCGCCGCAGCAGCGTGTCCCGCACGCCGCGCGCGACCCCGGCGGGCAGCACCCGGGTCGCGTAGCGGCGCTCCGCCGACAGCCCGTCCCGCGCACCCACGCTGCGTGCCACCAGTGCCTTGGACAGCCCTTCGGCGTACGTACGGGACCGGAAGTAGGCGAAGCGCTCGCGGCCGGCGGGCACCCGGTGGTGGATCACCGACCGGTCGTCGAGCAGCAGGACGGCTTCCGGTACCGCGCGGGAGAGCCGGATGCACAGTTCGGTCTCCTCGCAGCCCAGCGGCCGCTTGCCGCGGTCGCGACCGATGTGGGTGGCGAACCCGCCCACGGCCTCGAACGCCTCCTTGCGGAAGGAGGCGTTGCCGCCCAGCACGTTGCGCACGCGGACGGTGTGCGGGCGCCCGGCGCCGCCGTCCGCGGGGAACAGGCCCAGGTAGGCGCAGCCCACCACCCAGTCGAACTCCTCGGGGAACCACGCGGGCCGGCGCCCCGAGGACCACACCGGCTCGGTCCGGCCGCCGACCGCCATCACCTTCGGGTCGGCGTAGTTCTCGGCGAAGTGCAGCAGCCAGTCGCGTTCGGCCACCGCGTCGTCGTCGAGGAAGGCGATCACCTCGCCGGTGGCCTCGGCGATGCCGGTGTTGCGCCCGGCGGACAGCCCGCGCGGCCCCGCGTTGGCCAGGACGCGCAGGGACGCGGGCCACTCGGGTGACGCGAAATGAGCCCTGAGCCGCGTGAGCAGCGCCGGATTGTGGTCGACCACGAGCAGCGTCTCGTGAGCCGGGTGGGACTGGTCGCGCACCGAGGCCGCCGCGGCGAGGATGTCACCCCAGCGGTCCTCGGTGTATGCGCAGACGACGACGGAGACGCGGACGCTCAAGACGCCTCTCCCGAGATCACGGACGGGCGGGCGGGACGCTTGTGGCGCGTGCTGCGCTCACGCAGTATCACCTTCAGCACCCGGAACCCGTCCCGCACGGCGCGCAGGTTGCTCACGCCGTGGATGCGGTTGTACTCGTGGCTCGGTATCTCCTGGACCCGCAGGCCGGCCTTGACGACGCGGATGTTCATCAGCGTCTCGACCTCGAACCCGGCGCAGTCCAGGGCGATCTCGTCCAGGCAGTGCCGCCAGAACGCGTTGTAGCCGTAGCACAGGTCGGTGTAGCGGGCGCCGAACTTGGCGTTGACGACGGTGGTCAGCACCCGGTTGCCCAGCTTGCGCACCGGCGTCATGTCGTCGGTGCCGCCGCCGTTGGCGAACCGCGAGCCCTTGGCGAAATCCGCGCCCCCCACCAGCGCGGAGACATAGCTGACGATCTCCGCGCCATCGGCCGAGCCGTCCGCGTCGACCATCACGATGATGTCGCCGGTGCACGCCGCGAACCCGCTGATCAGGGCATCGCCCTTGCCCTTGCCGCGCTGCTCGACGACCTTGACCTCCGGCCACAGCTCGCGCGCGACCCGGACGGTGTCGTCGGTGGAATTCCCGTCCACCAGCACCACTTCGTGTATCCACTCCGGAAGTGTCTTGAAGACGTACGGGAGGTTCTCCGCCTCGTTCATGGCGGGAATCACCACACTGACCGGCGGAGCGATGGCCAGGTGTGAGGAAACGGGACGGTATTGCGCTTCGGAGACCAGCGACAACGGCTTTTTATCCGTTTCCGCGGGGCGAAGGGATGAACTCATGAGTCTTTTTCCCTCTCGTCCGGTGGACCGCCCACCCCCGGGCGGCCCGGATGGGTATCCGGTTCGAAAGGGGGGTTCACACCCCGCTCATGACGGCAGAGATCTTTTCGCCGTGCGAACAGGGCGAGCTGGCATGCGTGTTTCCGGCCGCGCGGCTCGTGTCCCGATGATCGACGCGGTGATCGTCACGTGAAGATCGAGCACGGCACCCCCCTACCGCGCCCCGCCCCGGGCCCCCTCGCGACGCTTGAGCCCTCCCCTAGTGCCGCTTTGCATGACGGGCCGGTGCGGGTGGATGTACGACGGTATTGATGACTGGGACTCTATGGCAATACCTCGACCTCGCATCCCGTTTGGCATCATTGGCGAATATGGAGCGGTGCCTTCCTCAACCTCCCGAGCGGATCCGGCCCATCCGTTTGAGAAGACGATCAGCAGGCTCGAACAATTCCGGCCTGGACACCACCGTGTTGCGCAAGGCCCGTACCGGGACGCGATGTGCCCGATGGCCCAGGGCCACCGGGTGGCGCCGTGCCACCCACCCTTCCGACACCGTCAGTTCACGGGTCTTGAGACAGTCCTTGTACTGCTTTTCACCGCGCCCCAGGTCGACATAGGCCAACCCGTCGGCGGCGGCCCCCTCGGCCATGTGCAGGTGCAGCGTCAGGCCGGGCGAGAACTTCGCGTACGCCGGGTCGTAGGCCGGGAACCAGCAGCAGAGCACCCGCTCGGAACGGATGCCGAAGTGCGCGGCGACCGGCTGCTCGCCGGCGTAGAGCACCGACAGCTGCCCGGCGAAGGACGCGGTGCGGGTGTGGAAGAGCTGGTTGACGAGCTGGACGATCCAGGGGTGCGCGAAGCGGTCGCTGCGCCCCGTCCTGCGGTACTGCGCCGACTTCCAGTCGAGCAGCCGGCGCAGCATCACCGGGTCCCGCTCGTCGTGCACGTACCGCACGGGGCCGATGTCCCGCCCCAGTTTGCGCCCCTTGGTCAGGGTCCTGCGGATGAACTTCGGGGACTGCTCCCGCAGCCGCGCCATGTACGCGTCGAACCCCTGGTCCACGTCGACGACGGGGGAGGGGAAGCTGCGCAGCGACGCCGTCTCGAAGGGCTTCTGGCCCTCCACCAGGTGGTCGAACTCCAGCACCGCCAGGCCGCAGGCCCGCAGCAGTTCACGCGGGTCCCACTGGAAGCCGGGACGGTGCACCAGCCCCTGGGCGTCCGACACCCCCAGCCCGATCGCCCGCCCGACGCCCAGCGCCGAGCGCTGGAAGGGCAGGAAAGCGGCCGGCTCGCCGTCCTCGCGGATCACCGCGATCCGCACCCCGCGCCGGCAGCGGCCGACGGCGAGCGCGAACTCGGGGGCGAGAAAAGGATTCGCCAGCTGCGGTGTCCCCAGCAGATGGGCCTGGGACTGCACGGTGCTCCACGCCGCCCGATCGGTGCCGTTCAACTCGCCCGTGCGGTACACGCTGATGTCCACGTCAGTTCGTCCGACTTCCCCGTCCACGGGCGCCGGCACGCCGGCGCCGCACGCTGACCCCTAGGAATACGATGCCGCTGAGCACCGCGACGGCCACCACCCCGCCGCGCGCCGACCAGCTGTGCAGCGCGAGCATGGCCTGCGCCACCAGCAGGTTGACGGCGAGCGCCCCGGCACCCGCGGCGACGGCCCGGCCGAGCGGGTCCAGCCGGCCCAGCGCCGTGGCGATGGCGGCGGCCGGCGCCAGCAGCAGGAAGACGAGGACGCAGAGCGCGCGCAGCGGGGAGGCGATGTCGGCGAGCGCCAGGACGGCGCCCACCCCGCCCACGGCCACGGCGGCCCCGGCCAGCACGGGCGCCGTGTCCGCGCGGAACCTGCCGCCGCCCCGGCCGTCCGTGACGGGCTCCGGATCGCCCGGCCCGCTGTCACCCGGGCCATCGTGCGCGGTCCCGTCACGGTCCGGTCTGCCGCCGTTGGGCGCGTTGCCGTTGATGGTGGTGTGCATGGGCAGCTTGGCCCCCCATAAGCGCCTGATGCCGGGCTTCAATGTCGCGCAGGGCGCGCGCGCCCGTCAAGACGCAAAGAAGGCGTGAACGGGCCATGGCCGCAGCGTGCTTGGCGGCGGCGGGGAGCCCCCGGCGTTCACCCGTATGCGCGTCATGCCATGGCCATGGCACGGCCATGGAGATCACTCGTGCTCGTGACAATCGGCGGCGACGCTTCCCGGCACCGATGGGTCCTGCTACATGAGAAGTGGCAGAGATCCTGCTCAGGGAGGTTCCATGAGACTGTCCCGATGCGCGGCCACGATGTCCGCGTTCCTCGTCACCTCGGCGCTCGCGCTCTCCGGCGCGAGCGCCGCCGCGTCCGCGCCGCAGCCCCGTGCCACCGATTACGTGGCCCTCGGCGACTCCTACTCCTCCGGTGTGGGAGCCGGCAGTTACTACGGCAGCAGTGGCGCGTGCAAGCGCAGCGCCAAGTCCTACGCGGCCCTGTGGGCCGCCGCCAACGACCCCGCGAAGTTCGACTTCACCGCCTGCTCGGGCGCCCGCACGGGAGACGTGCTGGCCAAGCAGCTGGCCCCGCTGAACGCCGGCACCGACCTGGTGAGCATCACCATCGGCGGCAACGACGCGGGCTTCGCCGACACCATGACCACCTGCGCCCTCCAGGGCGAGTCCGCCTGCCTGGCCCGGATCGCGCAGGCCCGCGCGTACGTCAGGGACACGCTGCCGGCCAAGCTGGACCAGGTCTACGACGCCATCGACGGCAGGGCGCCCTCGGCGCAGGTCGTCGTCCTGGGCTACCCGCGCTTCTACAAGCTCGGCGGCAGCTGCTCCGTCGGCCTCTCCGAGAAGTCCCGGGCGGCCATAAACGCCGCCGCCGACGACATCAACGCCGTCACCGCCAAGCGCGCCGCCGACCACGGCTTCGCCTTCGGGGACGTCAACACGACCTTCGCCGGGCACGAGATCTGTTCCGGCGCCCCCTGGCTGCACAGCGTCACCCTCCCCGTGGAGAACTCCTACCATCCCACCGTCAACGGACAGGCCAGGGGATACCTGCCCGTCTTCGGCTCCGCCGCCTGACCCGGCGCCCCGCCCGCGCACCGAGGAGGCCCCGCCGTCACGGGCGGGGCCTCCTCGTGCGGCTACCCGCCGTCGCCCGTCGCGCCGGTACCGCCCCCGTACGTCCCGCCGTCCGTTGCCCCGCCCCCGGTCGTCGCCCCGCCCGTCGTGGGAGCGGACGTGGTGGGCTCGGTGGGCTGCGGCGCCGAGGACGTCGGGCGGGGCGGGGTGGTACGGGGATAGGTGTGGCCGGGCGGCGTGGTGCCGGGGTACGTACGGCCGGGCGGGGTGGTGCCCTGCGGCGTGGTGGCGGCGGAGGTGCTGCCGGGCGACGTGCTCCCCGGTGTGGCGCCGCCGCCTCCGTTCGTACCGCCACCGCCACCGCCGCCGGTGTTTCCGCCGGAACCCCCGCCGCCCGTCGTACTGCCCGGCGTGCGGTCGGGCGTACCGCCGTCGTCCAGGAGCGCGTACGCCACCCCGCCCGCCGCCAGCGCCGCGAGCAGGGCCCCCGCCACCAGCAGCCGGACCGACCGCCGCCGGCGCCGCTCGGCCTCCCGGTCGGCCGCGGCCGTCGTCGTGGTGTCCGTGCCCGGCGCCCCGGCCGGCGGCACCGGCGGCGGCATCGGGGTGGCGGGGCCGTACCCCGTACGGGTTTGGTCGTCAGCCATCGCCGGCGGGTACGCGCCTGGCGGCACCACCACCGTGGGCGTACCGCCGCCCGCGACCGCCTCCAGCATCCGCTGCGCCGCGCCCGCGTCCAGCCGCTCCCGCGGGTCCTTGCGCAGCAGCCCCTCCAGGACGGGCGTCAGCGGCCCCGCCAGGCGGGGCGGCGGCAGCTGCTCGTCGACCACCGCGCGCAGCGTGGTCAGCGGGGTGTCCTGGCGGAACGGCGAGTGCCCCTCCACGGCCGCGTACAGTGTCACGCCCAGCGACCACAGGTCCGACTCGGGGCCCGCCTGCTGCCCCAGCGCCCGCTCCGGCGCCAGGAACTCGGGCGAGCCGACCAGTTCGCCCGTCATCGTCAGCGCGGAGGAGCCCGCCACCCGCGCGATGCCGAAGTCGGTCAGCACCACCCGGCCGTCGTTGGACAGCAGGACGTTGCCCGGCTTCACGTCGCGGTGCAGGACGCCCGCCTCGTGGGCGACCCGCAGCGCGGCCAGTATCTCTGCGCCGATCGCGGCGGCCCGGCGCGGCGGCATCGGCCCCTCGGCGTCCAGCACCTCGGCCAGCGACAGGCCGCGCACCAGCTCCATGACGATCCACGGCCGCCCCTGCTCGGAGACCACGTCGTAGACGGTCACCACGTTGCGGTGCGAGATGCGGGCGGCGGCCCGGCCCTCCCGCTCCAGGCGCGCGTACAGCATCTGCTCTTCCTGCGCCGTCAGCTCGCGCGGGGCCCGTACTTCCTTGATGGCGACCTCGCGGGCCAGCACCTCGTCCCGGGCCCGCCACACCACGCCCATGCCGCCCCGGCCCAGCTCGTCGGCCAGCCGGTAGCGCCCGGCCAGCAGCCGCGCGCCGTCCCCGCCATCCCGTTCGCCGCCGGGTTCCGCACCGCCTGGATCCTCGCTCATGGACGAGCCCCCCTCGCAAGAGAGCGATTCGGTGGGAAACGTACCTCAACCCAGCGTGGTTGCCGCCCCCTTGAGCAACAATCCGCAGCCGAGCAGCAGTACTACGGCGGCGGTGGCGACGGGCGCCAGGCGGTGCGCCCGCGCCAGCAGCCGCGCGCCGGCGCCGCGCCCGGCGGTCAGCCGCTCCCCGAGCCGCAGCGTCAGCCGTACCGCGAGCAGCCCGGCCGCGGCCAGGGCGCAGGCCAGCCCCGCGCCGTACGCGACGACCAGCAGGAAGCCGAACCACGCCTGGCCGAGGGCGGCGGCGCCGACCAGCACCACGACGGCGGAGGGACTCGGCACCAGCCCGCCGGCGAAGCCGAGCAGCACCGTGCCGCGCAGGCCGGGGCGCTTCGTGCGGGGGCGGGCGCGGGGGTGGTGGTGCGGATGCCCGTGGTCGTGCGCGTGGCCGTGGTCGTGCGCGTGCCGGCGCCCGCGCGGGCGCAAGGCGCGGCGCAGCAGGACCGCGCCGGCCCCGGCCACCAGCGCCCCGCTGGCCACACCGAGCCAGGCCACCACGGAGGGCGCGGCGGCCGACCCGGTCGTGACCAGCAGCCCCAGCGCGAACACCCCGAGCGTGTGCGTCACCGTCACCGACAGGCCCAGCGCCAGCACGTCCCGCCGCGAACCCCGCCCTCCGGCCGCCGCTGCCGCCGCCATCATGGTCTTGCCGTGCCCGGGCGCGAGGGCGTGCAGAGCGCCGAGCAGCAGCGCGGTGCCGAGTGCGAGCGCCGCGAAGGCGGGCGTCAGGTCGTGCCGGGCGACGAGCCCGGTCAGCGCCCGCGTGAAGCGGTCCGCGCCGCGCGGCAGTACGGACGGGCCGGCCGCCGGTGCCGCGCCGGAGAGCGGCGGCCCGCCCGGTTCGGCGCGCACGGCCGCCGACCGCCGGTCGGGCGGTGACGCCAGCACGTCGCGCGGGTAGGCGGTCAGCCGGCGGGAGACGGACTCCGCCGGCACGTCCGACGCGGTGAGCCGGGTCCGGTCGCCGCGCGCCGTGACCTCCCGCCAGCCGGGCCCGCCGTCGCCGCCGGCCGCGCGGAACCGCAGGGCGGCGCGGCCGTCGGCGGGCAGCCGCGCGGTCAGCCGGCATTCCAGGCGCAGCGTCGGCAGCCCGGCCTGGCCGGGCCGGACGGCGGCGGTGGCGCCCGCCGTCCGCAGCCGCTCCGGGCGCCCGTCCACGGTCAGCCCGCTGCCGCGCGCCGCCTGCCCGCACCGTTCCCGGGCCCATGCCGCCAGCTCGGCACGGTCCGCCGTCCCGTCCCGGTTCCGGTCGATGCGGTCCTTCTGCTGCGCGGCCGGGATCTCGGCGAGGTCCTCGACGTGGTCCACGCGCAGCTCGCTCGGCCGGACGGTGAGCCCGTCGTACCGGTTGACGGTGAAGTTGCCGAGCGGGTGCGCGCCCGCGGAACCGGCCGGCGCGAGCACCAGCAGTACGGCCGCGGACACCACGGCCGGCAAGGCGGCCGTACGCCTCCTCATCGTCCGGCCTCCAGGGCGGCCAGCGCGGACCGGGCGGCGGCCGCACCCGTGGGCGAGAAGCCGGGGTCCAGGCGCAGCGCGGCGGACAGGCTGCGGCGGGCGTCGGCGTCTCGGCCGAGGGCGCGCTCGATCATGCCCCGGTGGTAGCGGAACGCCGCGTCCCGGTAGCCGGGCGAGGCGGCGCGCAGCGCGTAGGGCAGGGCCTCGCGGTCGCGGCCGGTGCGGTGCAGGGCCCAGGCCAGGGCGTCGGCGGTGTGCACGGTGTGGCGGCGGGCCCACTCAGCGCGGGCAGCGCGCAGTGCGGCGAGGCGGTCGCCGTGGTCGGCGGCGACCAGCGCGGTGTCGAGGTCCACCGCCACGCCGTTGGCCCGTGCGAGGGTTACCCAGGTCGCGGCCAGGGCGTACTGCCGCGCGGCGGCGGCCCGTTCGCCGCGCGCTTCGTACACCTCGCCGAGCGCGGCCAGCGGCCCTGGCAGCGGGTAGCGGCGTACCACCTCGCGCAGCTTGCGGGCCGCCGTGCCGAGTTCGCCGCGCGCCGCGTACGTGCGGGCCTGCCCCTCCAAGGCGGGAAGGTGGCCGGGGACGGCGCGCAGCGCGGTCGCGTAGTGGCGCAGGGCCGCGGTGTAGTGGCCCTGCCCGCGCGCGAGATGGCCGAGCGCCGTGGCGACGTACGCGAGGTCGTCGGGCCGCGCGGCGGACCGCAGGGCCTGCCCCAGCACCCTCCGGGCGCCCTCGGTGTCACCGCGCAGCTCCCGCACGTACGCGAGCCGGGTGAAGGACGGAATGCCCGGACGCACCGTGTCGGCGTGCCGTGCCGCCGCCGCGGCGGCGTCGTACCGGCCGAGTTCGACCAGCGCGTCCACGCGGACCGCCAGCGCCCGCTCGCCGTACGGGTTGACCGCGAGCGCGGCGTCGGCGTCCCGCAGTGCGGCACGGAAGTCGTGCCGGGCCGCGGCGAGCGCGGCCCGCCCGGCGAGCCCCGCGTCGTTGCCGTGCGGGCGGAGCGCCAGCGAGCGGGCGAGGGCGCGTTCGGCCTGCGGGTAGCGGGTCGGGTCACCGGTCGTACGGGCCTGCTCGACGTAGGCGGCGCCGAGCTGCGCCCAGCCGGCCCAGTCCCCCGGCTGCTCGCGCAGCCGCGACTGGAGGGCGGCCACCGTGCCGGCCAGCCCGGCCGCCGCGCCCCGGCCCACCGGCACGTCGGCCGCCGGCGGCACGGGCACGAGGGCGGGTGCCCGGCCGCCGGCGCCGTCCAGGGCGAGCCCGCCGACCGTGATCGCGCCGGCCAGTAGCACGGTCAGGACGGCGGTGGCGAACCGGCCGCGCACGCTCCCGGACATCACGAGGGCCCTCAACGCTCGCCGTGCCGTCGGCGGTTGGCGCGCAGCCACAGCAGGCCCAGGCCGGCGAGCGCGAGCCCGGCGGCGCCCGCCGAGGCGGAGACGATCAGCACGGTGTCGTCGTCCTGCGGCCGGAGCCCGGTCCGCGAGCCCGACGACTGGTTCACCGCGCCCTGGTCCTGCCCGCTCGTGCCGCTGCCGCCCTTCTTGGCGAGCGGGCCTTCGGAGCCGGAGGCGGGCAGCGCCAGGTAGGGGAAGGTCTTGCCGAAGGCCCGGTCGTTGGCGTCGACCGCGTCGCCCAGGTCGTTCTTCTGCCCCACCAGCTCGCCCATCACCGCCTGGAGGGAGATGTCCACGACGTCGTCGGTGAGCCGCCTGCCGTTCGGGTAGCCCGCGTTGTCGCCGTCGAGGGCGCCCAGGCGCTTCGGCTGGGCCGTGGGCGCGATGGCGGTGTTCAGCCGCAGGGCCTCCGCCGGGCGCACGTTGGGCGGCTGGTTCAGCTTCGGTATGCCGGTCAGGAACGCCTGGACCAGGTCCTTGCGGGGCAGGGCCGGCGCCTTGATCCCGTAGATCTTCTCGATGAGCCGGGCCAGCTCGGGGTCGGTGACGTACTTCAGGAACTGCGCGTCGTTCCAGGGCGCGGACGCGTTGAAGCGGTCCTTGTCCTTGAGCGGTACGACCAGTTCGTTGACGAGCGGGTTGCCCAGCCGCGACACCTGGGACCAGCCGCCGGAGGCGTTCTTGCGCTGGGTGGTGGACCAGACGCCGATCACCGGCTGCGCGGCCGACTGCCGCAGGGTGCTCGTCGGCACCTGGAGGGCGACGGACTGCACGTTGTACCCCTTGAGGGTGTCCCGGCCGACCTCCGAGAGGTCGCCGCCGTACAGCAGGTCGAAGGCGCGCAGGTCCAGGAAGAACGGGTCGTCCGCCTGGCCGGCGAACGACTGCGCGCCGCCCGCGAGGGGGCGCACCGCCTGGTCGCGCAGCTTCTGGTAGTCGGGCATCGATGCCTTGCCCACGTTGGAGGGCGCGGCGACCAGGTCGTTCGCGATCTTCGTGCTGGAGACGACCTTCTGGTCCTTCAGCCGCAGCAGGTCGATGTCGTACGTCTGGTAGAAGTTCAGGTCCTTGTCGTCGAGGGACGTGACCTGCCCGGTGTTGTAGAGGAACGTGTCGCCGCTGCGGTAGTGGTCCTTGAAGGTCCACCGGTAGACCAGGTCGCCCTGCCCGTCCCCGTCGCTGTCGACGTGCACGTCGTACTGGGCGTCGGCGGCGAACTTGTAGAAGTTCGGGCCGCCCGCCGGCTCCGCGAAGGGCCACCAGTTCACCGTCAGCGTCGTGGTGTCCGGCTTGTCGGGGCTCTGGTAGGCGTACACGTCCGTGGTGTCGTACTCCGGCTGCCCGGAGATCTGCGGGGCCTCCCGGTGGCTGGAGGCCTGCGCGGAGCGGTTCGCGAGCGGTCCTGCGGCCGCGCCCGCGACGCCCGCAGTGACCAGCGAGCCGCACGCGAGCACGGCGACGGTCCTGCGGGCCTTCCCGCCCTTGCCTGCCTTGGTGGTCCTGCCGGTCCTTCTCGTGCTCGTGGTGGCGGTCATCGTGTGGGTCCTTCGGGCGTGTGCGGGTCGGAGCGGACCGGCGGACGCCCGCCGGTCCGGCGCTGTGGCGGCTATTCGGGGCCGCGCGCCCGGTGGATGGGTCCCGATTTCCCGGCGCCGCGACCCGGCCGCCGCGCCTCTCGCCCCGGGCCCGCCCCGGAGGGACAATGTCCGGTCCGGACGGAGCGGGGTGAGGCCGCGTGGAGTCCCGAATGGCTGCCGGGCGCAGCGCCGAGGCGCTGCTGCCCCTGATCGCGCGCGGTGACCACGGCGCGTTCGCGGAGCTGTACGACCTGGTGTCGGCGCCCGTCTTCGGCATGGCCCGGCGGGTGCTGCGGGACGGCGCGCAGGCCGAGGAGGTGACGCAGGACGTGCTGCTGGAGATCTGGCGCGGGGCGGGCCGGTACGACCCCCTGCGCGGCAGCGCGCACTCCTGGATCCTCACCCTCGCCCACCGCCGCGCGGTGGACCGGGTGCGTTCGGCGCGGGCCGCGAGCGAGCGCGAGGCGCGGGCCGCGCGGCGGGCCGTGGCGCCCGCCTTCGACGAGGTGTCCGAAGCGGTCGAGGGGGCCTTCGAACGCGAGTGGGTGCGCCGGTGCCTGGAACGGCTCACCGTGCTGCAGCGCCAGTCGGTCACCCTGGCGTACTACGACGGCTACACCCACCGCGAGGTGGCCCGTCGGCTGGCCGTACCGCTCGGCACGGTCAAGTCCCGGTTGCGCGACGGGCTGGCGCGGCTGCGCGACTGCCTGGCGGGCGTCCGGTGAGCCGTCGCCCGCCGTACGCGGCCCTGCGCGACGCGCTGCGCGCCGGCGCACGGGGAGCGCACGACCTGGCCGCGCCCTACGCGCTCGACGCACTCGCCCCGCGCGAACGCCGCCGCTTCGAGCGGCACGTGCGCCGCTGCGCCGGCTGCGCGGCCGAGCTGCGCCGCCTGACGGAGGACGTCACCTGGCTGGCGCAGGCCGCCGCCCGGCCCGCGCCCGCCGGGTTGCGCGACCGCGTGCTGGCGGCCGCGCGCGCCGTCCCCCAGGAGGTCCCGGTTGCGGAACCCGTCGGTCCGGTCGTGGTTCCCGCACCGGTGCCCGGCCGTGCCGCCGCGCGCCGCGGCACCCGGATCGCCGTCGCCGTCGCCGCGCTGAGCCTCGCCGCCGTCGCCCTGCTCGCCGTCCAGCTCGCCCGTACGGACGGCGAGCTGGAGCAACAGCGGGCCGCGGCGCAGGAGGTGAACGCCGTCCTGGCCGCGCCGGACGCGCTGGCCGTCGCCGGCCGCCCGGTCGGCGGGCGCTCGCTGAGCGCGGTCGAGTCGGCCTCGCTGGACCGGGCCGTGGTGAACGCCTCCGGGTTGCCGCCGCCGCCCGAGGGGTACGTGTACCAGCTGTGGCAGCTGCGCGACGGCACCGGCACGGCCCGCCCGGCCGGGCTGCTGCCGTACCAGCCCTGGTACCGCGTCGCGGGCCCCGCCGTCGTACGTGATCTTCGGCACGGTGCCGCGGGGCTGCCGGACCGGCTCGCGGTCACGCTGGAACCGGACGGCGGCTCCGACAGGCCCACGACCTCGGTACTCGTCCAACTCGCCCTCGGCCGGGCGTGATCCGTAAGGTGGCCGTCAACGTCGGTGCGGGGCAGGTGAATCCTGATGACCAGGCCGCGCGCGTGTCGCGGGAGAGAGATAGGGTTACCCTGCCCGGGCCGGGTGCCCTCGTACGGGTGGGGAGAGTCATGGAACAGATAGCAATGCGCAGCAGGCCGCGAGTGCCTGCGATCAGTTGCGGAAGCGGCGCGTCCAGCGCGCGGCTGGACCGCCATCTCGCGGTGCTGGGCGGACCTGCCGTCCCGCAGCGGGAGACGGAGGGCGCGACCTCGTTGATGCAGGAGCTCACCGCTCGTGACCACACGCGCACGAGGACGAGCCGCGGCGCCAGGGTGTCGCTGTTCGCTCCGCTGCGCAGGCTGCGCCGGTCGCTGTTCGGCGGCCGCGGCTGACGCGTCACGGCAGCCTGACGACCCGGTCCCTCAGGCGACCACACCGTCCCGGCGCAGCGCTGCGATCCGCTCGCTCGTCAGCCCGAGGGCGCCCAGCAGCGCGTTGGTGTGTTCGCCGAGGGCCGGGACGTCCCCCATCACGGGCCCGGCGCCGCCGGGCAGCGTGATCGGCGGCAGCAGCGCCCGCAGCGGCCCGGCCGG
Source organism: Streptomyces sp. NPDC017056 (assembly GCF_044332485.1). Lineage (NCBI taxonomy): Bacteria > Bacillati > Actinomycetota > Actinomycetes > Kitasatosporales > Streptomycetaceae > Streptomyces > Streptomyces sp. NPDC017056. The sequence goes on from NZ_JBIRPD010000002.1 coordinate 33,785, forward strand.
CGACCCCACCTCCCGCCAGCGGTCGCGCGCGGTGAACTGCGGATGCCCGGCCAGCTCCGCCACCCCGTTGAGCCGGGCACACGCGATGTCCGCCTCCTCCAGCCGCCGCACGGCCTCGGCCACCCCCATCCCGGCCAGCGCCGCACCCACCACCCGGTCCGTTTCGTCGCGGTTGCCGACCCGCGCGACATTGGTCGCGAACGCCGGATCCCCGGCCAGCTCCGGCCGCTCCAGCACCCGGCACGCCAGCCGCCGCCACTCCCGGTCGTTCTGCACCGCCAGCAGGACCGGCTGCCCGTCCGCCGTCGGGTACGCGTTGTACGGCGCGATCACGGCGTGCGCGACACCCGTACGCGCGGGCGGCTCGCCGCCGTACATCCCGAAGTAGAGCGGGTGCCCCAGCCACTCGGCCAGCGAGTCCAGGAGCGAGACCTCGACCGGGCCGCCGCGCCCGGTCGTGCCGCGGCGCAGCAGCGCGGCCAGCACACCCGAGAACGCGTACATCCCCGCCGCGATGTCGGCCGCCGGTATCCCGGCCTTCGCCGGCTCCTCCGGGGTGCCGGTCAGCGAGACCAGCCCGGCCTCGCACTGCACGAGCATGTCGTAGGCCCGCTTGTGCGCGTACGGGCCGGCGGCGCCGTAGCCGGAGATGTCGACGGCGACCAGGCGCGGGAAGCGGGCGCACAGCGCCGCCGCGTCCAGCCCGAGCCGCGCGGCCGCGCCGTGCGCCAGGTTCTGCACGAACACGTCGGCCCCGGCGACCAGTTGTTCCAGCAGGTCGCGGCCGCGCGGGTCCTTCAGGTTCAGCGCCAGCGACTCCTTGCCGCGGTTGGCCCACACGAAGTGCGAGGCGAGCCCGCGCACCGAGGTGTCGAAGGTCCGCGCGAAGTCGCCGCCGTCGGTGCGCTCGACCTTGACGACCCGGGCGCCGAGGTCGGCGAGCTGCCGGGTGGCGAACGGCGCGGCCACGGCCTGCTCGACGGCGACGACGGTGATGCCCTCCAGGGGCGGCGGCTGCGGCGGGGGAGTGGGGTCCATGGTCGGAGCACCTACCCGTCCGCGCCCGCCGGGCAACGCCGACCGCGTCACAGGAGGGCGAACTGCCCGCCGGGTCCCTCCTCGTGGTGGTCCAGGACGGAGGCGGGGCGGCGGGCCGTGCCGGGCGGCGGCAGGATGCCCGCGGCGCGCAGCTCCGGCGCCTCGACGCGCGGCCCGTCCGCCGTGCGCCGGTGCAACGCTTCCTGCGCCGGGCGGAGTTCGGCCAGCAGGGCGAGCACCGAGACCAGCTCCAGCAGCTCGGTGGTCCACTCCTGGGGCCAGGCGGCAGGCCGCAGCGCCTCCAGGCTCTCCGGGTCTGCGGCCGGAGCGGTCCGGCGCTCGAACCACGCTTCCAGGACGCGTACGCCGCCCGCCTCGTAGTCCCAGGCCGCGGCGGGCACGGGGGAGACCCGCCCGGGGCCGAGGAGCAGCGCTTCCTCGTCGGGCAGGTAGGAGATGCCGTCGGGCAGCCCGCGGGCGGGCAGCGGCGCGCGCACGTAGGGGCGCCGCCCGCCGGGCATACGAGGGCGGTCGCCCGCACGCGCCCCGTACGCCGTCCCGTCACCCCGCGCGCCCCGCGTCTGGAGCCACAGCAGCCGCTCGCCCAGCGCGACGCCGTCCTCCCACACCCCGGCGTCGGCGGTCAGCGGTACGACGGCGCCGGACGGCGAGGGCCGGGCGCTCGCCACCGTCCAGGCCAGCAGCCCGGCGGCGCCGACCGGCCGGTCCAGGCGCCGGGCGAGCAGCTCCGCCAGCCCGGGGGCGAGGTTGGGCTCGCGGCCGCCGGGGCGCCGGTAGAGCGGGCGGATGCGGCCCGGCCGCCCGGCCGGCGAGCGGCCGTCCGGCAGCAGCGCCGAGGCGACCAGGGCCGGGCCCGCGGACTGCGGCACGTGCCCCTGCTCGACCACGAAGACCTGCCGCGCGTCCGCGACCCGCCACAGCTCGGGGCGGGCGCTGTCGATCAGCCGGTGGTCGGGCAGCAGCCACTGCCGGTCGAACGGGCCGTGCAGGACGCGCACCGGCTCGGGGCACGGCCCGCCGGTGTGCGCGAGCCGGCCGGTGGGGGTGGTCTGGCCGGGCAACTGGGGCACGGCCGTCCGCAGCGTACGGGCGCGGCTGGGGCGGAACAGCCGCTCGCGCGCCGCGTCGTCCCCGGCCTCGTGCAGCGCCGCCCAGCGGGCCCGCAGCGAGGCGGAGTCCGGGGCCATCACCCAGCCGCGGCCGAGCCGCAGCGGCGCGGCCGACCAGGGCATCAGGTCGTCGAGCCGGGGCGCCGCCGCGAGCCTGCCGCCGCCGCTGCCCGTGGCCTGTGTCACCGTCACGCGGCCGCCCTCCCTGGACCTTCGGTGCGCTCGGTCGCCTGGAGGCATCGTAACGGCGACGCCGGCAGGCGGTCTTTTACGAGTGATCAACGCCGGGTACGGTCCTGGCCGTACGCCCGCAGGCCCGTGCCGCCGCCGTCCGCCGGGAGGAGCGCCATGACCGCCACGCAGCTCGCCGGGGTGCGGGCGGGAGCCCGGCTGGACCGGCTGCCGCCGTCGCGCTGGCACCGCCGCCTGACCTTCACCGTGGGTATCGGCGCCTTCTTCGACCTCTACGAGATCTTCCTCGGCGGCGTGCTGGCCGCGGTGCTCGCCGAGCGCTGGCACCTGGACCACACCACCAGGTCGTGGGTGATCGCCGCCGGGTTCCTCGGCATGTTCGCGGGCGCCAACGTGCTGTCCGTGCTCGCCGACCGTTTCGGACGGCGCCGGATGTTCCTGGTCAACCTGGGCGCTTACTCGCTGTGTTCGCTGCTGGCCGCCTTCGCGCCGAACGCCCAGTGGCTGATCGCGCTGCGCTTCCTGGCCGGGCTCGGCCTCGGCGCCGAACTGGTCCTGGTGGACACCTACCTCGCCGAGTTCCTGCCGCGCGCGGTGCGCGGCCGCTACATCGCCTGGGCCTACACCTTCGGCTTCCTCGGCGTGCCGGTGGCCGCCTTCGTCGGCGCGCGCCTGGTCGCCACCCGTGAACTCCTCGGCGTCGAGGGGTGGCGCTGGCTGCTGGTGGCGGGCGCGCTGGGCGCGGCGTTCATCCAGCTCATGCGCGCCCGGCTGCCCGAGTCGCCGCGCTGGCTCGCCGTACACGGCCGCGAGGAGGAGGCCGCGCGCATCGTCACGGACATCGAGGAGCGCGTCGCGCGCGAGACCGGCGAGACGCTGCCGTCGGTCGCGGTGGCGGCGGAGGTGCCGCAGCGCCGCGTCCCGCTGGGCGCGATGTTCCGCGGCGACCAGCGGCGGCGCACCGTCATGTGGTGGATCTTCCAGGTCCTCCAGACCGTCGGCTACTACGGCTTCGGGTCGCTGGCGCCGGTCGTGCTGGCCGCCAAGGGCCACACCGTCACCGCGTCGCTGAGCTACGCCGCCCTGAGCTTCTGCGGCTACCCGCTCGGCTCGGCGCTGTCCGTGCCGCTCATCGACCGGATCGAGCGCAAGACGCTGATCATCGCCGCCGCGCTGGGCATGGCGGTGAGCGGCCTGGCCTTCGGCTTCGCCGGCGCGGGCTGGCTGATCGTGAGCGCCGGCTTCGCGCTGACCGTGTGCAGCAACGTCTTCTCCAACGCGTTCCACGTCTACCAGACCGAGATCTTCCCGACCGGCCTGCGCAGCAGCGCGATCGGCATCGCCTACTCGCTGTCCCGGCTCACCTCGGTGGTGCTGCCGTTCGTCGCGCTGAGCGTGCTGGACGGTCTGGGGCCCGGCGCCGTCTTCACCGGCTCGGCGGTGCTGATGGGGCTGCTGTGCCTGGACGTGGCGCTGCTCGGCCCGCGCAGCACGGGCCGCAGCCTGGAGCGCATATGACGCCCGCCCGGGGCGCGCTTGGTGCCCCTTCGCTCACCCGGTGCGGCGCCCCGCAAGGCGGCGTGCGAGGTGCGGAAGGGCGATGCCCGTCAGGAGAGCGGCGAGCGGTACGGCAGCGTCCAGCCAGGGACTCCGGAGCCGCCGGTACCTGGCGGTGCCGTCCTTGATCTCGACGAAGCCGCGGGCACGGGCCTTGACCCCGCCGCCCGCCACGCCTTCGCCGGCCCCCGCCGTCCCGGTCCGGCGCTCGGCACCACCGCCGAAGCCGAAACCGAAGCCGACGCTCACCTCGGCGACGGGTATGACGGTGACGCCCGCGGCGGTGACGGGCTCGCCGTAGACGACCGTCGCGGAGGTGCGGCTGCTGATCTCCTCGGCCAGGCGCTCCAGCGGGGGGACGGCGGCGCCGGCGGTGGTGATGTCCGCCGGCGGGCCGGGCTGCTTGTGGCGGGACGTACGGTCGGGGGTGGTCACGGGGTGCCTCCTGGGCGGGACTTGGGGCGGTGCCGGTCGGTACGGGCGGGGTCTGCCGGAATGTCCTGCACGCGGGCCCGGCCCCTGTCCGCGCGGAGGCCGGAGGACGCTGCTCAGTGCGCGTCGAGCGTGACCGTGAAGGAGAAGCGGTCGCCCCGGTAGTGGATGCGGGCGACGTCCACCACCCGGCCTTCCTGGTCGTACGTGATGCCCGTGTAGTGCAGGATCGGGCTGAGCAGCGGCACCTGGAGCAGCCTGGCGGTCGCCGGGTCGGCCAGCCGCGCCTCGACCGTGTCGGTGATCCGGCTGATGGAGACGCCCACCGCGTCCCGCAGCACCTTCGTCATCGGCCAGCGCGCGAGGTCCGCGAGGTCGACGCGGGCGGCCACGTCCGGGTGCACGAAGTTCTCCGCGTGGTTCGTCGGCTCGCCGGTCTTCTCGTCGCTGCGCAGCCTGCGGTACGTGGCCACCTCCGCCAGGCCGGGGAAGTACTCCGCCAGTTCGGCCGGCACGCCGGCCGTCCCGTGGCCCAGCAGTTCGGTGCTCATGCCGGACTGCTGGGCCACGATCGCGTCCACCGAACCGAGCAGCCGCACGGGCGCGCCGCGCCGGGCGCTCGGCTCGATGAACGTGCCGCGCCTGCGGTGCCGGCTGATCAGCCCCTCCGCCTCCAGTTCCTTGAGCGCCTGGCGCATGGTCAGCACGCTGACGCCGTAGTGGACGGCGAGCGCGTCCTCGGTCGGGAGGCGCAGCGGGGCGCCGGGGGAGCGGCCGAGTATGGACGCGCGCAGCGACTGCGAGACCTGGTACCACAGCGGCAGCTTGCGGTTCAGGTCGAGCGAGTCGGGGGCGAAGGTGGTCACGGACGACTCCGTATCAGGGGCCGGGGCCTGGGCGCAGGCTCTTAGGGACGGAAGTGGCGCTCAAGACCCTGCCACACCCCGTCGTAGCCGCTCTGCAAGTGGTCCGCGCCCGCGGCCTGCCCGGTGAGGGTGACCGGCCAGCGCGTCTCGAACATGAACGCCAGCCCGTCGTCGATCTTCTGCGGCTTCAGCTCGGCCGCGCTGGCCCGGTCGAAGGTCTCCCGGTCCGGGCCGTGCGCGGACATCATGTTGTGCAGCGAGCCGCCGCCCGGCACGAAGCCCTCCGCCTTGGCGTCGTAGGCGCCCTCGACCAGGCCCATGTACTCGCTCATCACGTTCCGGTGGAAGTAGGGTGGCCGGAAGGTGTCCTCGCCGACCAGCCAGCGCGGCGCGAAGACCACGAAGTCCACGCCCGCCAGTCCGGGGGTGTCGGACGGCGAGGTGAGGACGGTGAAGATCGAGGGGTCCGGGTGGTCGTAGCTGATCGACCCGATGACGTTGAAGCGGCGCAGGTCGTAGACGTACGGAACGTGGTTGCCGTGCCAGGCCACGACGTCCAGCGGCGAGTGGTCGTACGTCGCCTTCCAGAGGTTGCCGCAGAACTTGTTGACGACCTCGAAGGGCCCCTCCTCGTCCTCGTAGGCGGCGGCCGGCGCGAGGAAGTCCCGCGCGTTGGCCAGGCCGTTGGCGCCGATCGGGCCGAGGTCGGGGAGCTGGAAGGGCTGCCCGTAGTTCTCGCAGACGTAGCCGCGGGCGGTGGCGTCGAGCAGTTCGACGCGGAAGCGGACGCCGCGCGGGATCAGCGCGACATGGCCGGGTTCGGCGCGCAGCAGGCCCAGCTCGGTGCGGATCAGCAGGCCGCCGTGCTCGGGCACGATCAGCAGCTCGCCGTCCGCGTCGCCGAACACCCGCCGTTCCATGGAGGCGTTGGCGTGATACAGGTGGATGGCCATGCCGGTGCGCTGGGTGGCGTCGCCGTTGCCGCCCAGTGTCCACAGCCCGGCCAGGAAGTCGGTGGGGCCTTCGGGCGCGGGCAGCGGGTTCCAGCGCAGGCGGTTGGGGTCGGGGGCGGTCTCGGTGAACGGCGCGCCGCGCACCGCGCCGTTGTCCGCCCGTACGAACGCGGGGTGCGCGGCGGACGGGCGGATGCGGTAGAGCCAGGTGCGGCGGTTGTGGGCGCGCGGCTCGGTGAAGGCGCTGCCGCTGAGCTGCTCCGCGTACAGGCCCAGGGGGGCGCGCTGCGGGGAGTTGCGGCCCGCCGGCAGGGCGCCGGTGACCGCCTCGGAGCTGTGTTCGTTGCCGAAGCCGGAGGAGTACGCGAGCCCCTCGGCCGTCTTTCTCGCCCGCTCGTTGCCCGTGCCAGTCATCGCGCGCTCCCGCCGCTCAGGGGATCCAGCAATCCTATGGAGGACCTTAGGATTGCGGGCCCGGCCCGTCAACGGAGACTCTCGGCCACCCTGCCGCCGGCCGCACCGCCCCGGAAAACGCCCCACGCCGCGCTCATGGCCTCGCGTTTTGCTCGTATTGCTCGCGCGTCAAGACCTTGTTAACGAAAGTTTCGGCCACCTAGCGTCGCCTCGACCGCCGTTCCGGCGGTGTTCAAGGGCGAACGTGAGGTACCCGCATGCTGACAATCCTCGGATTCGGCATGATTGCCACCTTCCTGGTGCTGATCATGATGAAGAAGATGTCACCGATGGCAGCGCTCATCCTGATCCCGGCGCTGTTCTGCGTCCTGGTGGGCAAGGGGGCCCACCTGGGCGAGTACGTCCTCAAGGGCGTGGGCGACCTGGCGCCGACCGCCGCGATGCTGATGTTCGCCATCATCTACTTCGGCGTGATGATCGACGTCGGGCTGTTCGACCCGGTCGTCCGGGGCATCCTGCGGTTCTGCAAGGCGGACCCGGTGCGGGTCGTGGTCGGCACCGCGCTGCTCGCCGCGATCGTCTCGCTCGACGGCGACGGCTCCACCACCTTCATGATCACGGTCTCCGCGCTCTACCCGCTCTACCGCCGCCTGAAGATGAGCCTGGTGGTCATGACCGGCGTCGCCGCCACCGCCAACGGCGTGATGAACACCGTCCCCTGGGGCGGCCCGACCGCCCGCGCCGCCACCGCGCTCAAGCTGGACGCCGGCGACATCTTCGTCCCCATGGTCCCGGCGCTGGCCACGGGCCTGGTCGCGGTCTTCCTGCTCGCGTACGTCCTGGGGCGGCGGGAGCGCAAGCGGCTCGGCCTGCTCACGCTCGACGAGGCCGAGGCCAAGGCCGAGCCGGTGCTCGCCACGGCGGGCGGCGGCAGCGGCACGGCGCCCACCGGCGGCACGGAGTCCGGCTCCGCGACCGGTTCCGGCTCCCCGGCCGCCACCGGCTCCCCGGCCGGCGCCGACGACGACTTCCAGGGCCTGGACCCGCACCGCGCCACCCTCCGCCCCAGGCTCTACTGGTTCAACGCCGCGCTCACCGTCGCACTGCTCACCCTCCTCGTCCTCCAGACGCTGCCCATACCGGTGCTCTTCCTGCTCGGCGCCGCCACCGCGCTCACCGTCAACTTCCCGCAGATGAAGGACCAGAAGGCCCGGATCGCCGCACACGCCGAGAACGTCCTGAACGTCTCCGGCATGGTCTTCGCCGCCGCCGTCTTCACCGGCGTCCTCACCGGCACCGGCATGGTCGCGCACATGGCCCGCTGGCTCGTCGACGGCATACCGGACGCGCTCGGCCCCCACATGGGCATCGTCACCGGCGTGCTGAGCATCCCGCTCACGTACTTCATGTCCAACGACGGCTTCTACTTCGGCATCGTCCCGATCCTGGCCGAAGCGGGCGCCGCGCACGGCGTCGGCTCCTTGGAGATCGCCCGCGCCTCGCTCGTCGGCCAGGCCCTGCACATGTCCAGCCCGCTGGTCCCCGCCGTCTACGTCCTGGTCGGCATGGCGAAGGTGGAGTTCGGCGACCACACCAGGTTCACCGTGAAGTGGGCGGTGCTGACCTCCCTGGTCGTCCTCGCCGCCGGACTGCTGTACGGGATCATCTGACCCGTGGACGCCGCGACGCCCGGCCGGGGCTGGCTGCTGCGCCTGGTGATCACCTTCTCCTGTGCCCAGTCCGCGGTGAGCATGGCCCGGCCCGCCGTCTCCTACCGGGCGCTGGCGCTGGGCGCCGACGAACGGGCGGTCGGTGTGATCACGGCGGTGTACGCGCTGCTGCCGCTGCTGGTGGCCGTGCCGCTCGGCCGCCGCACCGACCACGGCCGCTGCGCACCCCTGCTCGTCGCGGGCGTCGCCCTGATCACCGGCGGCTGCGCGCTGAGCGGGGTGGCCGGCTCCCTGCCGGCGATGGCCGCCTGGAGCGGGGTGATGGGCCTGGGCCACCTGTGCTTCGTCATCGGCGCCCAGTCCATCGTCGCGCGCCGCAGCGCCCCCGGCGAACGCGACCGCAACTTCGGTCACTTCACCATCGGCGCCTCCCTCGGCCAGCTCGTCGGCCCGGCCGCCGCCGGGCTGCTCGTCTCCGGGCACGCCGACGCGATGGCCGCCACCAGTGCCACCGCCCTCCTGGTCTCCGGAGCCCTCGCCGCCCTCTCGTACGGGTCGCTGTGGCGCCTGGAGCACGGCCAGGGCCCCGGCGGCGCCGGCCGCGGCGCGGTCCGCCAAAGCCGTACGCAAGCGGCGGCGCCCCCGCCCTCCGTACGCGGCATCCTGCGCACCCGGGGCGTCGCGGCCGGGATCTTCATGAGCCTGGCGGTGCTCTCCGCGACCGACATCCTCACCGCCTACCTCCCCGTCATCGGGGAGGCCCGCGGCGTCGCGCCCGCCACCGTCGGCCTGCTGCTGAGCCTGCGGGCTGCGGCCACGGTCGCCTGCCGGCTCGTCATGACGCCCCTGATCCGCCTGCTCGGACGCACCGCCCTGATGGCCGGCAGCAGCGCGCTGGCGGGCCTGCTCTGCGCCGGACTGACCCTGCCCGCGCCCGTCTGGGCCATGGCGGTGATGCTCGCCGCGCTCGGCTTCTGCCTCGGCGTCGGCCAGCCGCTGTCCATGACCACGGTCGTCCAGGCCGCCCCCGAAGCGGCCCGCAGCACCGCACTGGCCCTGCGCCTGACCGGCAACCGCCTCGGCCAGGTCGCGGCCCCCGCCACCGCGGGCCTGCTGGCCGGGCTGGCCGGCACCGCGGCCCCCTTCGCGATGCTCGGCGCCCTGCTCCTGGTCTCCGCGGCCACCGCCGCCCGCACGGAAAACCGCAACCCCGGCCCGCCGCACCCGGAAAGAACCGGCGGCGGCCCGGAAGACACCCCCGGACCCCCCGCTGTCCGCCCCCGGCGACGGAACCCGCGCCACCCGGTGAAGGCCGCTGCCCGCCGCACTATCGTGACCCCATGCCCGACCCGCCATTGGAACGGTTCTTCAACCAACTCGCGCCCACCTACGACCTGTTGTACCCGGACTGGTCCGCAGCCGTGGCCCAGCAGGGGCGCGCCCTCGACGCGTACGTGCGCGCCGCGCTCGGCGACCGGCCGCACACCCTGCTGGACTGCGCCTGCGGCATCGGCACCCAGGCGATCGGCCTGGCGGCGGCCGGCCACGCCGTCACGGGGACCGACCTGAGCCCGGTCGCGGCGGCCCGCGCGGCGCACGAAGCGGCCGCCCGCGGCCTGCGTCTGCCGGTGGCCGCCGCCGACATGCGCCGGCTCCCCTTCCCCGACGCCCGGTTCGACGCGGTGGTGTGCGCCGACAACTCCCTGGCCCTCCTCACCACCCCCGAGGACGTCCGGGCTGCCCTCGGCTCCATGCGGCGGGTGCTGCGCCCCGGCGGCCTGCTCCTGCTGGGCATGCGCGCCTACGATGAGGCCCGCCGCGAGCACCCGGAAGTCCTGCCGCCCCGCGTCGCCCGCACCCCCGACGGCGGCCGGGCCGTCACGTTGCAACTGTGGGAGTGGCACGACGACGGCGAGCACTACGACTTCGACCTCATCCAGCTGCTGCCGCGCGGCGGCACCTGGGAGGTACGCAGCCGTCGCGCCACCTCCTGGGCCCTGACCAGGGAACAGGTCACCGCCTTCGGCACGGCCGCCGGGTTCGAACGCCTGGTGTGGCACGAGCCGGCGGCCGACGGCTACTTCCAGCCCTTGCTGACGGCCCGCTGCTGACCTCCGGGCCCGTTTCCGGCCTGACCGAAGCGGACCCGAAGCGGACCCGAAGTGATCCGTAAGCGCGGCTCGGCAGGGTGGTGGTGACAGACGGGCCCGGCACCGGGCCGGGCCCGCCGGACCGATGGAGCAGCCCCCATGGCAATCACCCCCGCCACCCCGTCCGCCCCTGCCGCCGGCGCGGCGGACCGTACGCCGGTCACCGTGCTCGGACTCGGCGCGATGGGCCGGGCGCTGGCCGGCGCCTTCCTCAAGGCCGGCCACCCCACCACCGTGTGGAACCGCTCGGCGGCCAAGGCCGACGAGCTGGTCGCCGCGGGCGCGGTACGGGCCGGCAGCGTCGCCGAAGCGGTCGCCGCGAGCCCGCTGGTCGTCGTCTGCGTCCTGGACTACGAGGTCGCCCACCGCATCCTGGAGCCGGTCGGCGCCGACCTGGCCGGACGCGTCCTGGTCAACCTCACCTCCGACACCCCGGAACGCTCCCGTCGCGCCGCCGAGTGGGCGGCAGGGCACGGCATCGACTACCTCGACGGCTCGATCATGGTGCCGACGCCCGTCGTCGGCACCCCCGCGGCGATGGTGCTCTACAGCGGCTCCCGGCGGGCCTTCGACACCTACGAGGAGACACTCAAGGCGCTGGGCGGTCGCGCGCCCTACCTCGGCGCCGACCACGGCGTCGCGGCGGTCTACGACCTGGCGATGCTCAGCTTCTTCTACTCCGGCATGGCCGGCCTCGCGCACGCCTTCACCCTGGCCGGGGCGGAGGGGGTCACCGCCAAGGACCTCATGGGCTACCTCGGGGTGATCGTGGAGATCTTCCCGGCCCTCGCCGAGGGGATGGCCGGCGACCTGGACGCCGGGCGGCTCGACGGCGCGGGGGAAGGCAGCCTCTCCATGGAGGCGGCGGGCGTCGGGCACATCGTCGAGGCGTCGCGGGACCGCGGCGTCAACACCGACGTGCTGGACGCGCTCAAGGCGCTGATGGACCGCACGATCGCCGCCGGTCACGGGGGAGCGGAGTTCGTCCGGATCACGGAGACGATGCGCGCGCCGGCCGCGTGACCCGGTCCCCTGCGGCGCCGGTGGCCGGCGTGGGGTTGGCGGCTCAAAACTACCGCCGCTAGTTTGGGGTTTCGCGGGTACCTTCGGGGCTCACGGAACAGCAGCCGGTGCGGGAGGGCGACGACGTGAAGCAGCACGACGCTATGTACATCGACGGAAGCTGGCGGCCCGCCGCGGGCCCGGACGCCATCGACGTCGTCAACCCGGCCGACGAACGGGTCATCGCCACCGTGCCCGCCGGGACGGCCCAGGACGTGGACGCGGCGGTGCGGGCCGCCCGCGCCGCCCTGCCCGCCTGGGCCCGCACCGCGCCCGCCGAGCGCGCCGCCCGCCTCGCCGCGCTCCGCGACCAACTCGCCGCCCGCGCCGAGGAGATTGCCGCGACGGTCACCGCCGAGCTGGGCGCGCCGCTGGCCTTCAGCAAGGCGGTGCACGCCGGCGTCCCGGTCGCGGTGGCCGGTTCGTACGCCGAACTGGCCGCCTCGTACACGTTCGAGGAGAAGATCGGCAACTCCACCGTCCTGCACGAACCGGTCGGCGTCGTCGGCGCGATCACCCCCTGGAACTACCCCCTCCACCAGATCGTCGCCAAGGTGGCCCCGGCCCTCGCCGCGGGCTGCACCGTCGTCCTCAAGCCCGCCGAGGACACCCCGCTGGTCGCGCAGCTCTTCGCCGAGTGCGTGGCCGCAGCGGGCCTGCCGCCCGGCGTCTTCAACCTCGTCACTGGGCTGGGCCCGGTCGCGGGCCAGGCACTGGCCGGGCACCCGGACGTGGACCTGGTCTCCTTCACCGGCTCCACCGCCGTCGGCAGGAAGATCGGCGCCATCGCCGGCGGCGCCGTCAAGCGCTGCGCCCTCGAACTCGGCGGCAAGTCCGCCAACGTGGTGCTGCCCAGCGGCGACCTGGGCAGGGCCGTGGGCGTCGGCATCGCCAACGTCATGGCCAACTCCGGCCAGACGTGCAGCGCCTGGACCCGGATGCTGGTCCCCGCCGACCGGTACGGCGAGGCGCTGGAACTGGCCGCCGCGGCCGTCGCCAAGTACGTGCCGGGCGACCCGCTGGACGGCGCCAGCCGGCTCGGCCCGGTCGTCAGCGCCGCGCAGCGCGACCGGGTGCGCGGCTACATCGAGCGCGGCGTCGCGGAGGGCGCCCGCGTCGTCGCGGGCGGCCCGGACGCCCCCGAGGGCCGCGAGCGGGGCTACTACGTCCGCCCGACCCTCTTCGCGGACGTCACGCCCGGCATGGCCATCGCGCAGGAGGAGATCTTCGGCCCGGTCGTCGCGGTCCTGCCGTACGCGGACGAGGACGAGGCGGTACGGATCGCCAACGGCACCGTGTACGGCCTGGCCGGCGCGGTCTGGGCCGCCGGCACCGACGAGGCGGTCGCCTTCGCCCGCCGCCTGGACACCGGGCAGGTGGACATCAACGGCGGGCGCTTCAACCCGCTCGCGCCGTTCGGCGGCTACAAGCAGTCCGGCTTCGGCCGGGAGCTGGGGCGGCACGGCCTGAGCGAATACCTCCAGACCAAGTCCCTCCAGCTCTGACAGCCCCCGCAGTTCCGACAGAAGAGGGAGTCGCGTACGCCATGACCACCCGCGCCGCCGTACTGACCGCCGTGGGCGCCCCACTGGAGGTCGCCGAGATCGAACTGCCGGACCCGGGGCCCGGGCAGGTGCGCGTCCGCCTCGCGGCGGCCGGCGTCTGCCACTCCGACCTGTCGCTGTCCGACGGGACGCTGCGGCAGCACGCCCCCGCCGTCCTCGGCCACGAGGGAGCGGGCACCGTCACCGCCGTCGGCGCGGGCGTCGGCACCCTCACCCCGGGCGACCGGGTCGTCCTGAACTGGGCCCCCGCCTGCGGCGCCTGCCACTTCTGCGGACTGGGCGAGCCGTGGCTGTGCGCCGACGCAGGAAAGGCGGCGGGCGCCCCGTACGCCAGGCTCGCCGCCGACGGCAGCGACCTCTACCCCGGCCTCGGTACCGCCGCCTTCGCCGAGGAGACGGTCGTCCCGGCGCACGCGGCCCTGCCGCTGCCGGCCGGCGTCCCGCTCACCGACGCCGCGCTGCTGGGCTGCGCGGTGCTGACCGGGTGGGGCGCCGTGCACCACAGCGCGCGGGTCGGCGCGGGGGAGTCGGTGGTGGTGTTCGGCGTGGGCGGCGTGGGCCTGGCCACCCTCCAGGCCGCGCGGATCGCGGGCGCCGGCACGATCGTGGCCGTGGACGTGTCCCCGGCCAAGGAGGAACTGGCCCGTGCGGCGGGCGCCACCGAGTTCCTCGCCGCCTCCGACGACACCGCGAAGCGCGTACGCAAACTCACCGGCGGATACGGCGCCGACGTCGCGATCGAGTGCGTCGGCCGGGCGGAGACCATCCGTACGGCCTGGTCGTCCACCCGGCGCGGCGGCCGCACCACGGTCGTCGGCATCGGCGGCCAGGACCAGCAGGTCGCCTTCTCCGCCCTGGAACTCTTCTACTTCGGCCGTACGCTGTCGGGCTGCGTCTACGGCAACAGCGACCCCGCGAAGGACCTGCCCCGCATCGCCGAACACGTCCGCAGCGGGGCGCTCGACCTGGCGGGCATGGTCACCGAGCGCATCGGCCTCGACGGCATCCCCGCCGCGTTCCAGGCGATGCGGGAGGGCAGGGGAGGCCGGGCGCTGGTCGTCTTCTGAGGCGCGCGGTCCGCCAGTGGCCGGCGCGTCCGCCGACGGTCACCAAGGCCATGACCTCGCAGGTAATTGAGGCCCTGGCTCCGGTGGCGGCATCGTCTCCCGCAACGGCCCGGTCCCGCCGGGACCGCCCACGGAGTGAGGAGACCCGTATGAGCCCCACCAGCTCCGCGACCGCGCACCGACCCGCACCGGTGGCCCGCACGGGCGCGGCCGGCCTGCTGCGCACGGTCCTGCGTATCGACGCCTGGAGTGCCGCCGCCTTCGGCGTCGTCCTGCTCGCCGGCGGCAGACCGCTCAGCGCACCGCTCGGCCTGCCGACCACCTGGTCGGTGCCGTCCGGTGTCGCCATGCTGGGCGCCGCCGCTGCCGTCGCCCTCATCGCCGGCTATCCGCGTATCCCCAAGGGCCCGGCCGCCGCCGTCGTCGTGGTCAACGGCCTGTCCTGCGTGGCGATGCTGCTGCTCGCCTTCTCCGGCCCGCTGCCGCTCACCGCCTTCGGCTCCGTGTTCCTGGCGTTCGGCGCGGCGGTGGTCGCGGTGTTCGCTGCGCTCGAATGCGTGGGGCTGCGGCGGTACTTGGGCGCGGCCGGTACGTGACCGCTGTACGGCCGCCGGGCGGCGGGCCGGGCTCCCCGCGGCGGGTCAGGCTCCCCGCAGGCGGGGGAACGCCGGGGCCGCCGCCAGGAACACGAGCGTGGTCAGGACGAACGGCCAGGTGAAGGCGTGCCCGCCGGGCGGGGCGGTGAGCGCGGCCAGGGCCGGTGTCAGGGCCGTCGCGGCCGCGGCGCCGACGACCGCGTACGCCGCGGTCCCGCGCCCGGCGGGCAGGAACACCCCGCACAGCGCCATCGCGACCAACACCGCGTTGTAGCCAGCGGCGCCGGACGCGAGCTGCGCCGCCGGCGCGCCGAGCGCCCACGCGGTGGCGGTGCCGGTGAGGCTGCCCAGGACCGCCGCCGCTCCGGCCGTCCGGCTCGCGGCGAAGATCCCGGCCAGGAACAGCGCGCCGACGTACCACTGCGGCATGAAGAAGACCTGGGCGACGTTCGCGAACAGCCCGTGCCACACGTCGGTGAACGCCGGCCCGGACGGGGGTCCGGCGGGCCGGGGCAGCGCCGCCGGGCCGGCGCCCTGGTGCCAGACGCGCGCGAAGCCCGGCGCGCCGAGCGTCATGGCGCTCGCCACCAGGCAGAACGGCAGGGTGAGCGTCGGCAGCCGCCAGGTGTCGAGGACGCGCGCGACCGCGGCGGTCACGACCGTGACGACCACACTGCCCCCGACCGCGAGCAGCACGGTGGACAGGTGGCCGGCGCCGAGGAAGACCGCCGAACCGACGGCCACGAGGCAGGCGTTGAAGCCTTCGAGCCCCGCGGTCACCCGCTCGCGGTCCACGTCCAGCAGGCGTGCCGTGGCCGTGCCCGCCGTGGCGCCGAGGAGGCCGTACAGGGCGTACTACCAGCCCGCCGCGAGGAGCGCGAGGGAGAAGACCGCGCCCGTGACGGCGCTCGGCATGAAGTCGACCTGTGCCTGGCCGCGCAGTACGTGGACGAGGTGGCGGGCCCAGCGGTCCAGGGCCCGGGGAGCGCTCCGGTCCGGTGCCGCGGCGATCGGGTCTCGCACGTCGTCCTCCCCACGTGAAGGTGGAGCGCGCCGGGCCGCGGGGCCGGGCCGTACGCGCGCAGCGCCGGGACCACCCGGGCAGATGCACCTTACAGCTATTCCTCGGGCGGCGCGGCGGGGCCCGGATGGCGCAGCGCCAGCCCGTCGACCAGGGCCAGCAGGCCCGTCTCGAACGCCCCCTCGTCGACCCGCTGCTGGTGCTCCGCCAGCAGGTGCGCCTGGCCCAGGTGGGGGTAGTCGGCCGGGTCGTAGGCGCTCGGGTCGTCGACGAAGCCGCGCGCGAAGGAGCCCAGCGCGGAGCCCGCGACGAAGTACCGCACCATGGCGCAGATCCGGGTCGCCTGGGCCGGCGGCCAGCCCGCCTCCACCATGCCGCCGAAGGCCGCGTCCGCCATTTTCAGCCCGGCCGGGCGGCGTCCTGGCCCCTGGGCGAGGACGGGCACGACGTGCGGGTGCGCGGCGAGCGCCGCGCGGTAGGAGCGGGCCCAGGCCAGCAGGCCGGTCCGCCAGTCCGCGCCGGCCGCGAGGGCGGACACGTCGACCTCGGCGATCACCGTGTCGGCGACCGCGTCGAGGATCTCGTCCTTGGTCGTGAAGTGGTTGTACAGGGACGGTCCGCTGACGCCCAGTTCGGCGGCGAGCCGCCGGGTGGACAGGGCCGGCAGGCCCTCCGCGTCGATGAGCGAGAGCGCCGTGGTGACGATGCGCTCCCGGCTCAGGAGGGGCTTGCGGGGTCGGGCCATGACGCACATAGTAGAGGCTGCCGACCAAAAACTAGCAGTGGTAGTTAACTGGCCGCCCGGCCCTTCCCGGCGGCCCGGTTGCCGTCACCCTTCCCAAGGGGCCTTGATGAACCTGGAGCTCAGCGAGGAAGAGACTGCCGTCCGGCAGCTCGCCAAGGACTTCGTCGACCGCGAGATCACCCCGCACGCCGCCGCCTGGGACCGCGCCGAACGGGTCGACCCCGGCATCGTGAAGAAGCTCGGCGGGCTCGGCTTCCTCGGCCTGACCGTCCCCGAGGAGTACGGCGGCTCCGGCGGTGGCCACCTCGCGTACGCGCTGGTGACCGAGGAGCTGGGCCGCGGCGACTCCGCGGTCCGCGGCATCGTCTCCGTGTCGCTGGGCCTGGTCGCCAAGACCGTCGCGGCCTGGGGCGACGAGGAGCAGAAGCGGCGCTGGCTGCCCCGGCTGACCTCGGGGGAGGCCGTCGGCTGCTTCGGCCTCACCGAGCCCGGCACCGGCTCGGACGCGGGCAGCCTCACCACCCGCGCCGTGCGGGAGGGCGGCACGTACGTCATCAACGGCACCAAGATGTTCATCACCAACGGCACCTGGGCCGACGTGGTGCTGCTGTTCGCGCGCACCGGTGACGCGCCGGGCCACAAGGGCGTCAGCGCCTTCCTCGTCCCCGCGGACACCCCCGGCCTGGCGCGCCGGGAGATCCACGGCAAGCTGGGGCTGCGCGGGCAGGCCACCGCCGAACTGGTGCTGGAGGACGTGCGGGTGCCCGCCGACGCGCTGCTGGGCCCCGAGGGGAAAGGTTTCTCCATCGCCATGTCGGCGCTGGCCAAGGGGCGCATGTCGGTCGCCGCCGGCTGCGTGGGCATCGCCCAGGCCGCCCTGGACGCCGCCGTCGGGTACGCCGGCGAGCGCGAGCAGTTCGGCCGCACCATCGCCCACCACCAGCTGGTGCAGGAACTGCTCACCGACATCGCCGTGGACGTGGACGCCGCGCGCCTGCTGACCTGGCGGGTCGCCGACCTGATCGACCGCGGCGAGCCGTTCGCCACCGAGGCGTCCAAGGCGAAGCTGTTCGCCTCCGAGGCGGCCGTGCGCGCCGCGAACAACGCGCTCCAGGTCTTCGGCGGCTACGGCTACATCGACGAGTACCCGGTCGGCAAGCTGCTGCGCGACGCCCGCGTGATGACGCTGTACGAGGGCACCAGCCAGATCCAGAAGCTGGTCATCGGCCGCGCGCTCACCGGGGTCCCGGCGTTCTGAGGAAGCCCGTACCGCACACCGTGCCCCGGCGGCTCTAAGCGCTTGCTCACCGGCGGGGTAAGGTGTTCGGTCCGTCGCGGATGGCCCGCGGCGGACCGAGGATCGGGGTGCGCGATGGTCACGGAGGCGGAGCGGTCGGACGGCCCGGCGGAGGACTGGGCCGACGTGACCCCGGAAGCGGCCCGCCGCCTGGTCTGCGCCGCCGTCCAGGCGTTCGCCGAGCGTGGTTACCACGCCACCACCACCCGTGACATCGCCGGGCGCGCCGGCATGAGCCCCGCCGCGCTCTACATCCACTACAAGACCAAGGAAGAGCTGCTCTACCGGATCAGCGGCGTCGGCCACGAGAAGGCCCTGCGGATCATGGAGGCGGCGGCCGGCGCCGGCGGCAGCGCCACCAAACGGCTGGGTGCCGCGGTCCGCACCTTCGCGCGCTGGCACGCGCGGCACCACACCACCGCCAGGGTCATCCAGTACGAGCTACAGGCGCTGAGCGAGGAACACTACGCCGTGGTCGCCGACCTGCGGCGGCGCACCGACCGTGCGCTGCGCGGCATCATCGGCGACGGCGCGGAGGCGGGCGAGTTCACCGTCGGCGACGTGCCGGGCACCACCCTCGCGGTGCTGTCGCTGTGCGTGGACGTGGCCCGCTGGTTCTCCGCTGAGGGCGCCCGTACCCCCGAGGAAGTGGGCGACCTGTACGCCGACCTGGTCCTGCGCATGGTGGGGGCGCGGCGGCCGTAGCGGGGCACCGGACGGCATTGACAGCGGGCGGCCCGCTGAGCATCCTGAGCAAGCGCTTAGTCGGCGGACGTCGCGGTCCGCGGCGGCGGAGACTGAGGAGGCACACGCACATGGCAGAGCCCCGGGTGTTCGGCTCGCTCGACGAGCTGCGGAACGCGGTCGGCGAGGACCTCGGCCCCAGCGACTGGCTGGAGATCGACCAGAAGCGGATCGATCTGTTCGCCGACGCCACCGGCGACCACCAGTGGATCCACGTCGACCCGGAGCGTGCCGCGGCCGGGCCGTTCGGCACCACCATCGCGCACGGCTACCTGACCCTGGCGCTGCTGCCCACCCTCGTACCGCGGCTGATGCGGGTCGAAGGCGTCACCATGGGCATCAACTACGGCGTGGACAAGGTCCGCTTCCCCGCCACCGTCCCGGTCGGCTCGCGGCTGCGGGCGACGGCCCGGATCGCGGGGGTGACCGAGGTGTCCGGCGGGGTGCAGCTCGCCACGACGGTGACCGTCGAGCGCGAGGGCGGCGACAAGCCGGTGTGTGTGGCACAGACGCTCAGCCGCTTCTACCTGTGACCGGTGGATAGGGTTGCGCTGTGCCTCAGCTTCCTTTCAAGGTCCACGAACTCACGGTCGGCCAGCTCTCCGCGCGTAGCGGCGCGGCGGTCTCCGCCCTGCACTTCTACGAGTCCAAGGGGCTGATCAGCAGCACCAGGACCGCGGGCAACCAGCGCCGCTACACCCGCGACGCACTGCGCAGGGTCGCCTTCGTGCGCGCCGCCCAGCGGGTCGGCATCCCGCTCGCGGTGATCCGTGACGCGCTCGCCGAACTGCCCGACGAGCGCACCCCCAACCGGGACGACTGGGCCCGCCTCTCCGAGGTCTGGCGTACCGAGCTGGACGAGCGCATCGCCCAGCTCGTCGAACTGCGCGACCGGCTCACCGACTGCATCGGCTGCGGCTGCCTCTCCCTCCAGACCTGCGCGCTGTCCAACCCGTACGACAAGCTCGGCGAGCAGGGAGCGGGCGCGCGGCGGCTGCGTGTGGACCGGGTCGGCAAACCGTCCGCCGCGCGCGGCACGGACGGCTGACGCTCACCACACCCCGGGCTTGCGGTGGGCCCACGGCAGGGCCTGCTCCAGCTGGGCGGAGAGTGCGATCAAGGTCGCGTCCTCGCCGTACCGGCCGCCCAGCATGACGCCGATCGGCAGGCCGGCCGCGTTCCAGTGCAGCGGCACGCTGACCGCGGGCTGGCCGGTGGCGTTGTAGAGCGGCGTGAACGGTGTGAAGGCCCCCACGGCGGCGAACTCGGCCTGCGGGTCGGCGTCGTTGCGCAGCCCGCCCACGCGCGGCGGCGGCTGCGCGACCGTCGGCGTCAGGATGACGTCGAAGCCGCCGTCCGGCTGCATCACGCCGTCGGCGACCAGCTGGCCCAGCATCCGGAACGAGTACAGCGCGCGGGCGAACTCGGTGGCCGGGATGCCGGCGCCGCGTTCGCGCAGGTAGCGGGTGAGCGGCAGCAGCTTCGCCTCGTCCGCCGGCGGCACCGGGCGGTTGGCGGCGATCACCGACCAGACGCGGGTGAAGGCGTACCGGGAGCTGTCGTCGGCGGGCAGCGTCAACTCGTCCACGTCGTGGCCCAGTTCCGCGAGCAGCGCGGCCGTCCGCGTGACGGCGTCCCGGCAGTCCTGGTGCACCGTGATGCCGGGGAACGGCACGTCGGTCAGGCAGCCGACGCGCAGGCGCCCGGGCTCGCGCCGGGCGTGCGAGGCGTAGGTCTCGCCGGGCGGCAGCGCGGGGGCCGCGTACGGGGCGCCGGGCATCGGGCCCGCCAGCACGTCCAGCAGCGCGGCGGCGTCCGCGACCGTACGGGCGAGCGGGCCGGAGGTGCCCAGGCCCGTCACGTCGTGCAGCAGCGGGCCCGAGCTGACCAGCCCGCGGCTGGGTTTGATGCCGTACAGCCCGCAGAGCGAGGCGGGGATGCGAATGGACCCGCCGCCGTCGCTGCCGTGCGCGACGGGCGCCAGCCCGCCGGCCACCGCGGCGGCGGCCCCGCCGCTCGAACCGCCCGCCGAACGCTCCAGGTCCCAGGGCGTACGGGCCGGCGGCGCGAGGCGGTTCTCCGTGTAGCAGGGCAGGCCGAACTCGGGGGTGTTGGTCTTGCCGAGCAGAATCGTGCCCGCCCCGCGCAGCCTGGTGACCACGTGGTCGTCCACCTCGGGCACGTACGAGGCCAGCGCCTCCGAGCCCATCGTGCAGCGCACCCCGGCGACCTGGTTGAGATCCTTGACCGGTACGGGCACGCCGTGCAGGGGCGGCAGCGCGCGGCTCTCGCGGCGGGCGGCGGCGGCCTCGTCCTCGGCGGCGGACGCCTGCTTGCGTGCAATCTCCGGCGTACGGGTGAGGTAGGCGCCGAGCGTGGCGTCCAGCTGATCGGCGCGGGCGAGGTAGTGCTCGGTGAGGTCGACGGGGGACAGCTCGCCGGTCCGGACCCCCTCGGCCTGCTCCAGCGCGGTCAGGTCGTGCAACTCGGCCATGAGGGTCCGCCTTCGCGTGTGCGGTGGGTGATGGTCCGGTTCATCCTGTGAAGAGTTGTCTCAGCTTGAGGGCGAGTTCGTAAAGGCCGTACCCGAACGGCAGGCCCACCCAGAGCCAGGCCGCGACGAGCAGGGCGGTGCGGCGGCCGGTCACGGGGCGGCTCCCTTCGGGGCGGCGGGGGCGGCGGCCCGGTCGCCGGCCGGCGGCGGTTCGTGGTGCCGGGGATGCACGGGCCGCACCAGCTCGTTGGCGGCGAACCCCACCACCAGCAGCCCGATCATGATGAAGAACGACGTCGTGTACAGCTCGGGGCCGGTGTGCCCGGCGGACCTGCGCGCGTCCGCGACGGCGTTGACGATCAGCGGTCCGAGGACGCCCGCCGTCGACCAGGCGGTGAGCAGCCTGCCGTGGATCGCGCCCACCTGGTACGTGCCGAACAGGTCCGCCAAGTAGGCGGGCACGGTGGCGAACCCGCCGCCGTAGAACGACAGCAGCACCGCGGCGCACGCGATGAACAGCGGCTTGGACGCGTCGCCCGCCAGCGCGATCAGCAGGTACGTCAGCGCGCCGGCGCCGAGGTAGAGGCGGTAGACGTGCTTGCGTCCCGTGAGGTCGGAGGCGGTCGACCAGACGATCCGGCCGAGCATGTTGGCGAGCGAGAGCAGGCCGACGAAGCCCGCGGCCGCCGACGCGGTCACCGGCGCGGGGCCGCGCGCGAAGAAGTCGGAGACCATCGGCGCGGCCTTCTCCAGAATGCCGATGCCCGCCGTGACGTTCGTGCACAGAACCACCCACAGGCACCAGAACTGCGGAGTGCGCAGGGCGTTACGGGCGGAGACCTGCGCGGTGGTGACCAGCGGCCGGGGAGCGGCCGCGCGGCCCCTGCCGGGCGCGTCCGCACCGGTGGGCGGCACCCGTACCAGCAGCACGCCGAGCGTCATGAACACCGCGTACGCCAGCCCCATGACCAGGAACGTACGGGCGATACCGGCCGGGTCGGCGACCAGCACGCCCAGCAGCCAGGCCGACCACGGCGAGGCGATCAGGGCGCCGCCGCCGAAACCCATGATGGCGATGCCGGTGGCCGTGCCGGGGCGGTCCGGGAACCACTTGACGAGCGTGGAGACGGGGGAGATGTAGCCGATGCCCAGGCCGATGCCGCCGATCAAGCCGTAGC
This sequence comes from Streptomyces sp. NPDC017056, assembly GCF_044332485.1. Classification (NCBI taxonomy): domain Bacteria; kingdom Bacillati; phylum Actinomycetota; class Actinomycetes; order Kitasatosporales; family Streptomycetaceae; genus Streptomyces; species Streptomyces sp. NPDC017056. The sequence continues at coordinate 55,956 of NZ_JBIRPD010000002.1, forward strand.
CGGCGACGACGAGCCAGTACTGGCGGGTGGCCGCGCCGAGCGCCGCCACCAGGAAGCCCGAGGAGAAGCAGACGGCCGAGACGGCCATCGCCCAGCGCGGCCCATTGCGCTCGACGAGGGTGCCGCCGAAGGCCGCTGACAGCCCCAGCATGACGATGGCCAGCTGGAAGGGGAGCGCGGAGGCCGTACCGGACAGCCCGAGCGCGGACTCCAGCGGCGGCTTGAACACGCTCCAGGCATAGACCTGTCCGATGGCGAGGTGGACGGACAGCGCCGCGGGCGGCACGAGCCAACGGCTCCACCCTGGCGGCGCTACGGTAGGCAGACGGCCGGACGCACGCATGACGGGGAACGTACATCGTTCACCCACCCCCGGGTAGTACGCCCCGGGACGTGCGCCCCGGCCCGGCGCGGACGTCCCGGCGGCGGCCGTTACCGCCTTCCCCGCGGCATCGGCCCATTCCACCGGGACCACCGGCGCCGACGCACCCGCGGCTCAGGCCGCCACGGACAGCCGCCGCTCACGGGAGGACTGCCGGGCCCTGGCCAGCGTCTCCCGGGTGAGCACCGAGAGCGGCGCCACGATCCCGCACTCCTGGCACACCGGGCCGGCCACCGGGTAGCGCTCCAGGTCGGTGCGCCAGACGAACCGCTCCGTGCCGCAGACCGGGCACCCGGACCGCGGGTCGCCCGCCTCCATCGCCCTGATCATCCCGCGCAGCACCACGGCCAGCGGCGCGGCCGGGTGCCGGTGCGGCGCCTCGCACGGGACGATGTCGCAGCCGCCCCAGGTGCGCCGGTGCCAGTCGTCGAGCGCGCTGGGCTGCCGGATGCCGTCGTGCTTCTCACGGCGCCTGCGGGCCGCGAACTCCTTCTCGTACCCGAGCCAGACGGCCCGGGCCTCCTCCAGTTCCTCCAGTGCGGCCATCAGCCGCGCCGGGTCGGGTTCGCGGTCCTCGGTCGCGATGCCCGCCCTGGTGCACAGATGGTGCCAGGTGGCGCGATGCCCGTACGGGGCGAAGCGCTCCAGGCACTTGCGCAACGCCGTGCGCCGCTGTGTGGCGACGAGACGCGGATTGCGCACCTGTTCTGCGAGAGCTCTGAAACCGGCCATTTCATCCCACCTCCGTGGGGAGGACCCGACTGGACAGGGAATGGACGTAGCGGGTGGCCCGCCGGATCCATCGAACTGCCTTGCGAGTAAGTCGTGGCGGCACTCACGCCGCACCGGGCGCGCCACTCGCTCCCGGTGCCCCCCGCGGCGCCCAGCGCGCCTCCTGTGCATCATCCACCGTACATCTGTGGGGATTTGGGAAAGTTAAGGTTCACCTGTCAGTTGCCCAGGGCTGCGCGATCCACGCCACCTCCGTTCTTGGCGCTATCCCGCCCTGTACGGAAACGCGGCCCGCCGCGATGGTGGGACGGCGCCGGCGGCGTGCCCTCGACGACCCGTCGGCAAGCCGAGAGAGAGGAAGTCCCGTACATGGCTCCGATCCCGGTAAAACCTGGCATCTACAAGATCCACGCCCACATCATCGGTCCGAGTTCCCTGGTGACGGCCACCGAGTACGCCACCAAGCACGGTGCCCCCGTCATCACCGACCGGCTGAATCCGCTCCCGATCGAGCAGGAGTGGGTCGTCGTGCCCGCCGAGAACATTCCGGGCGCACCGTACGTGATCCACCTCGCCTACCACGATGCGGCGGGCATCGTGACCGATGAGGACAAAATCTGGGTCAACTCCGTCCCGCGCTCCGAGTGGGCGAAGTTCACCTTCGAGCGGGTCATCGGCGGCGTGAAGATCCTTTCGGAGAAGGGCCTCGCCTGGCGCTCCGGCCACCGCGGCGCCCAGCTCGAACTCTCCGCGCCGACGTCCGACTTCCAGGAGACGTGGACGCTGGAGTACGTGCGCCCGGTCACCGAGGAGTAGCACGCGACCGAGCGGGGTGGCCGGCCGGGCCACCCCGCGCCTACCGCGCGATCACCCGCCCCGCCGTGAGGACGACGTGCGCCAGCTCCCGGTGGCAGACGTCGCTGTGCGCGCCGGCGGGCGGCGGGCCGTCGCGCACCACCGAGGCCGCGTCGACGCTCACGCAGCCGCTGCCGGGCACCGCGGCGCCCAGGACCAACCGCTGCGCGCCGTCCACGGCCTGGATGCCGTCGTGCCCCACCGCGCCCCACCGGTCGAACAGGCCCAGGAAGCCCGCCGAGTCGCCGGACAGCTTGGAGGCCAGCGGATACAGCATGCCGAGCGCCGAGTCGTGCCGCGAGAAGCAGGCCACCATCGGGCCGTCCACCCGCTGCTGCACGCCGTTCAGAGCCCCGCCGTGATCCGGGTCGTGCGGGAGCCGGGCGGCGAACGCGTAGTGCGAGAAGGCCCCTTGCAGCAGCGTCACGGACTTCACCCCGGTCACGCCGGCGGGCATGCCGCGCAGCGCGTAGGAGACCAGCCGCGCCCCGAAACTGTGCCCGATCAGGTGGATGCGGGTGCCCGGCGCGCTCCGTACCAGCTTCCCGAGCGCCGGGCCCAGACCCAGCTGCCCCACCACGCCGGCGCGGCGCTTCGTCGCGTAATAGGCCCCCTGCCGCAGGAACTCCTTGGCCCCGTTCCACATCCGCTTGAGCCCGTCGCCGAACAGCTCCTGCTGCCCGGCCTTCTCCAACGCCGCCGTGAAGATCTCGCACACCCCGAGCGGATCGTCGGTGAGCATCGCGGGCGCGCCGGTTCCCGCGTCCTCGGCCAGCTGCTGCGCCGGGCTGCTCTCGCGCACCGAAACCAGTTCGCGTACGAGCCGGGCGTACTCGTCGAACGCGGAACGGGCCGCAGGCCGCTCGGCCAGCAACTGCTGGATGCGGCGCAGCGTCAGCTCCCGGCCGGGGAACGTCCGCGCCAAGGCGTCCAGCGTCGCGTCGTCCAGCAACGGCGGCCCGGCCGGTGCCGGAGCCGGTGCCGGGGCGGCCGACGGGTCGAAGTCCGGGATTGGCTCGTCCGTGAAGCGCATCGCCGGCCAGATCACACCGGCGTAACCGAGCCGCACCCCGGCGCCCACCATGGCCGGGAAAGGCGCGAAGAACCGGCCGTAGAGACCGGTGGCCATCGACCGGTCGTTGTTCCAGCCGTGCGCGAAGACCAGCAGGTCGGTGACGCGCTGCTGGGCCGCCCCCGCCACCAGCCGGTCGCGCTCCCCGGCGTCCGGATCGCCATCGGCGTCGAACGTCAGCTCCCAGTACGGCACCACGCCGATGCCCCCGGCCGCCCGTGCGCCTGCGCTGCCCGCGGTATCCGTCATGACGACCCCCTGAGCGGCGCGCCGGCCCCCGCTACGGGGCCGGACTTCCGGACCGCACCGCCGTGTGCAGCGCATCGTCCTGCGACCGCGCGTATCCGGCCATACGCCACGCATGACCGGTTCCCGACGACGCGTCCGGGCGGCCGGGTGCCGGGGCCTCAGCCCAACTCCCGTTCCCGGGTCTCCGGGAGGGCCAGTACGCAGGCCAGTGACACCACCGCCATCGCCGTCACGTACCAGCCCACGGAGCCGGAGCCGAATGCCGCCTGCAAGCGGGTCGCGACCAGGGGGGAGACCGCGCCGCCCAGGACGCCGCCCAGGTTGTAGGCCAGTGAGGCGCCCGAGTAGCGCACCGTCGTGCCGAACAGTTCGGGCAGGTACGCGCCCATCGGGCCGTACACCACGCCCATGCAGAACAGCGCGCCGCCGACCGCCGCCGCGATGAGCGCCGGCTGACCGGTGTCCAGCAGCGGAAAGAGGATCATTCCCCAGACCACCGAGAGCGCGGTTCCGGCCAGCACCAGCCGGCGCCGCCCCGCGCCGTCCGAGCGGGTGGCCGCGAGCCAGGTGCCGGCCGCCAGGAAGAGGCAGGCGAGGAGCGAGAGGCCGAGCATCGTGTTGCGGGAGACGCCGAGCGTGCCGGTGGCGTACGACAGGCAGTAGGTGGTCGCGGTGTAGAAGAGGCCGTACGCGACGACCATGCCGCCCGCGCCGAGCAGCAGTTCGCGCGGGTGGCGGCGCAGCACGTCGAGGGCGGGTACCCGGCTGGCCTCGTGCGCGTCCATCACCTTCGCGAAGACCGGTGTCTCGCTGATCTTCAGCCGTACGAACAGTCCGACGGCCACCAGCAGGAACGACAGCAGGAACGGCACCCGCCACCCCCACGACCGGAAGGCGCCGTCGTCCAGCACGGCGGACAGCAGCCAGAACACCCCGGTCGCGGCGAAGAACCCCACGGACGGGCCCAGTTGCGGGAACGCCGCGTACAGTCCGCGCCGCTTCTTCGGCGCGTGCTCGACCGCCAGCAGGGCGGCGCCGCCCCACTCGCCACCCAGCCCGATCCCCTGGAGGAAGCGGAGCAGGATCAGTAGCAGCGGCGCCCAGATCCCGAGTGTGCCGTAGCCCGGCAGCAGGCCCACCAGCGCCGTGGAAAGCCCCATCAGCAGCAGCGAGGCCACCAGTACGGACTTGCGTCCCACCCGGTCCCCGAAGTGGCCGAACACCACCGACCCGATCGGCCGCGCGGCGAAGGCCACCGCGTAGGTCGAGAAGGACGCGAGGGTGGCGTTGACCGGGTCGAGCGTCGGGAAGAACGCCTGGTTGAGGACGAGCGCGGCGGCCGTCCCGTAGATGTAGAAGTCGTAGAACTCGATGGCGGTCCCGATGAACGAGGCCACGGCCACCCGGCGGAGGCTCTCCCGCCCGGCGGCGGAGCCGGGCGCCTGGGCGCCCTCGCTCGGGGGCGTGGTCTTCGCGGCCGGGATGCCGTCCGCCGGTACGGCTGCTGATGTCGCGTCACTGTGCACGAGCCGCACTGTCACGCGGCACGCCGGGCCAGTCAATAGGTGGGATGCGGTGTCTTGGTGGGTGGGATGGGGGAGGTGGTGGCGGGCGGGGTGGCAGGGGCGGTGAAGTGCTGGTTTTGCGGCTGAGTACGATTTCCGGCATAGGGCGTGACCTGGGGATTTTTACGGGGGAAGGCGGGTTGTCGGCCTGATGAAATACGTAGCTCGGGTGGCCATCGGGGTTTCGGCGGCCATCCTCGTGCTGGTGCTGGCGGGCGTGGTCTATATCTCCCTGTTCGTCGGGTGGGGACCGGGCAGGGCGGAGCCGGGCGACGTCGTCGGTACCTGGAACGGGCCGCGCGGCGCGCAGGTGACGTTGCGCGAAGACGGTTCGGCGACCGCGACGAAGGTGCCAGGCGACTACAGCGGCTACAACCCGGTCCACGCCTTCAGCGGCAAGGGCACCTGGACGCTGCGTAAGCCGAAGCACTCCCTTGCGGAACAGGCGATCGAGATTGAGATCGGTACCGGGACGGAGCGGCGCGCGACCATCGAGCTGGTGGTCGACGGCCGAGGGGCGCGGGACGGCATCCACGTACCGGTGGACGCGGACTCGGCGCTGGGCATCGACTTCCACAAGGCTTCCTGACGCCGCCCCGTTGCGCCGCCCCGTCGCGCCGTGCCGTTACGCCGCCACCGCCTCCACGATCGAGAGCGTCGAGTCCGTGGGGAGCGTGCGGGCCGGTTTCAGGCCGGCGGTGGTGAGGAGCCGGTGGAAGGCGGGTTCGTCGCGTTCGCGGCCGTCGAGGGAGGCCATCATCAGGATGTCCATGGTCTTGCCGGGGTGCGGGTCGTTGCCGGCGGGGACGACCGCGTCGATGGCCAGGAGGCGGCTGCCGGGCCGGGTCATGGCGGTGCGGCAGGCGCGCAGGATGCGGAGGCAGTCGGTGTCGCTCCAGTCGTGCAGGATGCGCTTGAGGAGGTAGACGTCGGCGCCGGGCGGTACGGAGGCGAAGAAGTCGCCGGGGTGGGTCTGCCAGCGGCCGGTGAGTTCGGGGGTGTCGAGGGTGTGGTGGCGGAGGACCGATTCCTGGTCGTAGAGGATGCCGGTCAGGCCGGGGTTGCGCCGCAGGACCCGGCGCAGCAGGCCGCCGCGTCCGCCGCCGACGTCCACGACCGTGCCGTCGGCGGGGAAGTCGTAGGCGGCGGCGATCGGGTCGTTCTCGCTCTCGGCGAGGCCGGCCATGCCGGTGTCGAAGACGGCGCCCGCTTCCGGTACGCGTTCCAGGTGGGTGAAATAGGGCGCGCCGAAGAGGTCGTCGAAGACGGTGTGGCCGGAACGGACGGTGTCGGCGAGGTGTCCGGCCGGGCGCCAGAACGGTTCGTCGGTGAGCATGACGACGGCGTCGCGCATGGACGACGGGGCGTCCGAGCGGAGGGGGTCGGCCGCGGGGGTGAGGTGGAAGGCGCCCGTCTCGTCCTCGCGGAAGACTTCGCGGGTCGCGAGCAGGCGCAGGGCGCGGCGCAGGTGTGCGGGGTCGGTGCCGGTGGCGGCGGCGAGTTCCTCGGCGGTGCGCGGGCCGTCGGCCAGGTGGTCGGCGACGCCGAGGAGCGCCGCCGCCCGCAGCGCGGCGGAGTGGAGATAGGCCAGGGCGTGTTCGGTGAGCCGGACGGCGGGGGAGGGGGGTGTGGTGGGCATGGGGGCGCGGTCCTTCCGTGGGTGGCGGCCGGGGTTTCCACCATGGCCGTACGTCCCTGGCGCCACCAGGGCACATTGCGCCGCCCGTGCCCCGTGCTCCCTGCCCCCTGCGGGGCTACCGGTACCGCAGGTACCGCCGCCGCGTCCGGCGGAAGCCCGCCAGGTCCTCGTGCCAGGCCGCGGCCACCTCGTCGACGCCGGCGCCCGCGTCGATCATCGTCCGTACGCGCGGGGTGCCGGTGAGTTTGTCGATCCATTGGTCGGGGCGCCAGGCGAAGCCGGGCCAGGTCCGTTTGGCGGTGGTCAGGAGGGCGATGCCGGTGCGGACGGGGTCGAAGACCTCCCGGTCGTGGACGTGGAGCTGGACGCCGCCGATGGTCTTGCCCTGGAACTTGGAGAAGGCGGGGGCGAAGTACGCCTCCCGGAAGCGGACGCCGGGGAGGCCGGTGTCCGCGGCCAGCTCGTTGGCGGCGGCGGCCCAGCGGCGGTCGATGCCGTCCGCGCCCAGCAGTTCGAAGGGGCGGGTGGTGCCCCGGCCCTCGGAGAGGTTGGTGCCTTCGAAGAGGCAGGTGCCGGCGTAGACGAGGGCGGTGTCCGGGGTGGGCATGTTGGGGCTCGGCGGCACCCAGGGCAGGCCGGTCGCGTCGAAGAAGCCGGTCCGCTGCCAGCCGGTCATCAGTACGGTCTCCAGGTCGGCGGCCCGGCCCGCGGCGCGGGGCACGTACTCGGCGTTGAACAGGAGTGCCAGTTCGGCCACGGTCATGCCGTGTGCGAGCGCGATCGGTTCGCGGCCGACTCCGGAGGCCAGGGCGCGGTCCAGCACGGGGCCGGTCGCGGCGCGTCCCGTCACCGGGTTGGGGCGGTCGAGGACGACGAGGCGCTTGCCCGCGAGGACGGAGGCGATCATGCAGTCGTACAGGGTCCAGATGTAGGTGTAGAAGCGCGCGCCGACGTCCTGGATGTCGAAGACGACGGTGTCCACGCCGGACCGGGTGAAGATGTCGGCCAGCGCCCGGCCGCTCTTGCCGTACGTGTCGTGCACGGGCAGCCCGGTGGCGGGGTCCTCGTAGCTGCCCTCGGAGCCGCCGGCCTGCGCCGTGCCCCGGAAGCCGTGTTCGGGGCCGAAGACGGCCGTGAGGTTCACCCGGTCGTCGGCGTGCATGACGTCCACGATGTGGCGTACGTCCGGGGTGACGCCGGTGGGGTTGGTGACGACGCCGGTCCGGCGGCCGGCCAGGAGGGCGTAGCCGTCGGCGGCCAGCCGGTCGAAGCCGGTACGGACGCGGGGGCGGGGCCGGCCGGTGTGGCCCGTGCCCTGTGCGGCCGCTCCGGCACCGTAGGTCCCCGCCGACTCTCCGGCCGCGGCCGCCTCGTCCGGCATTCCCATCGCACCCACCACGCTCGTGACCGCCGTCGCGGCCAGCAGATTCCGTCTGGACAGGGTCATGCGTCCACCTCCGCCGTCGGGGCAGTGTCGTGCGCACGCTAACGCCCGGCGGCCTCCGGGGGAACGCGGCGGACGGCGCGCCGCGCGCCGGGCCGCCGGGCGGGCCCGTGCCCTTCCACTCCGGCATACCGACTGGTTAGTCTGCCTGGCAGTCGAGTCGAGGGCGACCGAGGGAGACCGCTGGTGGAAGCCGTACGGGACAAGACAGTCGTGGTGACCGGGGCGGGCGGTGGCATCGGTGCCGCGCTGGCCCGCCGCTTCGCCGCCGCGGGCGCCCGGGTGGTGGTCAACGACCTGGACGCGGTCAAGGCGGAGCGTACGGCGCGGGAGATCGGCGCCGTGGCCGTGCCCGGGGACGCCTCGACCGTCGTGCCGGCGGCCCGCGAGGCGCTGGGCGGGACCGTCGACGTCTTCTGCGCCAACGCCGGGGTCGGCACAGGCGGCGGCCCCGAGGCGCCGGACGCCGCCTGGGAGCTGGCCTGGGACGTCAACGTCATGGCGCACGTACGGGCCGCCCGCGCGCTGCTGCCCGAGTGGCTGGAGCGCGGCGCGGGCCGGTTCGTGTCCACCGTGTCGGCGGCGGGCCTGCTCACGATGGTCGGCGCGGCACCGTACAGCGTGACCAAGCACGGCGCGTACGCCTTCGCCGAGTGGCTGTCGCTGACGTACCGGCACCGGGGGGTGGCGGTGCACGCCGTCTGCCCGCAGGGCGTGCGCACCGACATGCTCGGCGGCACCGGCGCGGCCGGGGAGCTGGTGCTGGCCCCCACCGCGATCGAGCCCGCCGAGGTCGCCGACGCGCTGTTCGCGGCGATGGCGGAGGAACGTTTCCTGGTGCTGCCGCACCCGGAAGTCGCCACCTACTACGCCGCGCGGTCGGCCGACACCGAGCACTGGTTGGGTGGCATGAACCGCCTCCAGCGGAAGCTGGAACAAGCCGTGGGCCGCGCACCGGAAGCCGAGGGGACAAGCCGATGACCACCTATCAGGACAAGCCGTGGCTGGCGCAGCTCACCGAGGCGCAGCGCGCGCCCGTGCACCCGCGCCCCTCCGCGTTGCACGCCTTCCGGGACGCGGCCCGCCGCGCCCCGGACCGTACCGCCCTCGCCTACTTCGACGGCCGGCTGTCCTACGCCGAGACCGACGCGCTCAGCGACGGCGTGGCCGGGCATCTGGCGGACCGCGGCTTCCGGCCCGGCGACCGCGCCGCCGTCATGCTCCAGAACACGCCGCACTTCGCCCTCGCGCTGCTCGGCGTCTGGAAGGCGGGCGGTGTCGTCGTCCCGGTCAACCCCATGTACAAGTCGGCCGAGATGACGCACATCCTCACCGACGCCGAGGTCACCGCGCTCGTCTGCGCGGACCGCGCCTGGGACGCCTTCCTGCGGGCGACGGCCGCCGCGGCCCCCTCCGTACGGATCGCCCTGACCGCCTGTGAACTCGGCCTCCAGACCCGCGACGACGTGCGCGTGCTGCGCGGCGAGCGCCTCGGGCCGCGCGAGGGCGCCGACGACCTGCTGGCGGCGGCCCGCGCGTACGAGGGCAAGCCGCCCGGCGTGACGCCGCCTGCCGCCGCCGACACCGCCCTCATCAGCTACACATCCGGCACCAGCGGCACCCCGAAGGGCGCCGCCAACACCCACGGCAACATCGCCTACAACGCCGAGCGGCAGCGCACCGGCCTGGCGCTGCCCGAGGGCGCGACGTACTTCGCGCTGGCGCCGCTCTTCCACATCACCGGCATGGTCTGCGAGCTGGCCGCCTGTTTCGCCAACGCGGGCACCCTCGCGCTCGCCTACCGCTTCGAGCCGGGCGTGGTCCTCGACGCCTTCCTGGAGCACCGGCCCGCCTACACGGTCGGCCCTTCCACCGCCTACATGGCGCTGATGGCCCAGCCGGGGGTGACCCGCGAGCACTTCGCGTCGTTCCGCACCCTCTCCTCCGGCGGCGCGCCGCTGCCGCCAGCGCTGGTGGAGAAGTTCCGGGCGGGCTTCGGGTTGTACCTGCACAACGGCTACGGCCTGACCGAGTGCACCGCGCCGTGCGCCAGCGTCCCGCCCGGCCGCGAGGCGCCCGTGGACCCGGCCTCCGGGACGCTCGCGGTCGGCGTGCCGGGCCCCGACACGGTCGTCCGGATCGTCGACGAGCAGGGGCGTGACGTGCCGTTCGGCGAGCAGGGCGAGATCGCGGTGCGCGGCCCGCAGGTGGTGCCCGGCTACTGGCGCCGCCCGGACGCCACCGCCGAGACCCTGCCGGACGGGGAACTGCGCACCGGCGACATCGGCTTCATGGACCCGGACGGCTGGCTGTACGTCGTCGACCGCAAGAAGGACATGATCAACGCGTCCGGGTTCAAGGTGTGGCCGCGGGAGGTCGAGGACGTCCTGTACGGCCACCCCGCGGTGCGCGAGGCGGCGGTGGTCGGCGTGCCGGACGCCTACCGGGGCGAGTCGGTCAAGGCGTACGTGAGCCTGCGGCCCGGGCGGCACGCCGGGCCGGACGAGCTGGCCGGGTACTGCAAGGAGCGGCTGGCCGCGTACAAATATCCGCGGCAGGTGGAGATCCTGCCCGACCTGCCGAAGACGACCAGTGGCAAGATCCTCAGGCGGGAGCTGCGCGGGCGCGGCTGACCGCGCCCGCTGCGGGCACCACGCAACGACACGACGCACGACGCACAAGGGACAGGTGAGCGCGATGGCCGGCACGACGGACGGCGGGAGTACCAAACCCGTGGCACGGCGGCTGCTGGCCACCGCCACCCGGCTCTTCGCCGAGCAGGGCTACGACCGCACCTCCGTCCAGGAGATCGTGGAGGCGGCGGGCGTCACCAAGGGCGCCCTCTACCACTACTTCGGCTCCAAGGACGATCTGCTGCACGAGGTGTACGGGCGGGTGCTGCGGCTCCAGCAGGAGCGGCTGGACCACTTCGCCCGCGCCGACGCGCCCGTGGAGCAGCGGCTGCGGGACGCCGCGGCCGACGTCGTGGTCACCACCATCGAGAACCTCGACGACACGAAGATCTTCTTCCGCTCGATGCACCACCTCGCCCCCGAGAAGGACAAGCAGGTACGGGCCGAGCGGCGGCGCTACCACGAGCGGTTCCGCGCGCTGGTCGAAGAGGGCCAGCGCGCCGGGGTGTTTAGCAGCGCCACCCCGGCCGACCTGGTCGTGGACTACCACTTCGGGTCGGTGCACCACCTGGGCACCTGGTACCGCGAGGACGGCCCGCTCACGCCGCAGCAGGTCGCCGACCACCTCGCCGACCTGCTGCTGCGGGCCCTGCGGCCGTGAGGCCCCCGGGGCCGCACGGCCTGCCGCGCTACAGGTAACGCTTGAGTTCCCGGCGCGCCAGCGACCGCTGGTGCACCTCGTCCGGGCCGTCCGCGAGGCGCAGCGTACGGGCCGCGGCCCACAGCTCCGCCAGCGGGAAGTCCTGGCTGACGCCGCCCGCGCCGTGCAGCTGCACCGCTTGGTCGAGGATGTCCACGACCGTACGCGGCGTGGCGATCTTGATGGCCTGGATCTCCGTGTGCGCGCCCTTGTTGCCGACGGTGTCCATCAGCCAGGCGGTCTTGAGCACCAGCAGCCGCAGCTGCTCGACGGCCACCCGCGCGTCCGCGATCCACCCCTGGACGACGCCCTGGTGCGCCAGCGGCTTGCCGAAGGCCGTACGGGTCACGGCGCGGCGGCACATCAGCTCGATGGCGCGTTCGGCCATGCCGATCAGCCGCATGCAGTGGTGGATGCGGCCGGGGCCGAGGCGGGCCTGCGCGATGCCGAAGCCGCCGCCCTCCTCGCCGATCAGGTTCGCGGCCGGTACGCGCACGTCGTGGAAGACGACCTCGGCGTGGCCGCCGTGGTAGTGGTCCTCGTAGCCGTACACCTGCATGGCGCGGCGGACTTCGAGGCCGGGGGTGTCGCGCGGGACGAGCACCATCGACTGCTGGCGGCGCTGGTCGGCGCCGTCGGGGTCGGTCTTGCCCATCACGATGAAGATCCGGCACAGCGGGTTCATCGCGCCGGAGATGTACCACTTGCGGCCGTTGATGACGTACTGGTCGCCATCCCGGTCGATGCGGGTCTCGATGTTGGTCGCGTCGGAGGAGGCCACCTCGGGCTCGGTCATCGCGAACGCCGAGCGGATCTCGCCCGCCAGCAGCGGCCGCAGCCACTGCTTCTTCTGCTCCTCGGAGCCGAACTGCGCCAGCACCTCCATGTTGCCGGTGTCCGGCGCCGCGCAGTTCAGCGCGGTCGGCGCCAGCTGCGGGCTGCGGCCGGTGATCTCGGCCAGCGGCGCGTACCGGAGATTGGTCAGCCCCGCCCCGTACTCCTCGTCCGGCAGGAACAGGTTCCACAGGCCCTGCTTGCGCGCCTCCGCCTTGAGGTCCTCCACGACCGGCGGGGTGTCCCAGGGCGAGGCGAGCGCGGCCCGCTGTTCGTCGGCGACCGCCTCGGCCGGGTACACGTGCTCGTCCATGAAGGCCAGCAGCCTGTCCCGCAGCTCTTCGGTACGGGCGTCGAATGCGAAGTCCATCGGCGTGCCTCAGCCTTCCTTGGCGGTCGTCAGGGTGTCGAGGGTGGCCAGGCCGCGGCCGATGAAGACCGGCACCAGCTCGCCGATCCGGTCGAAGCCCGCGCCGACGGTCTGCCCGAGCGTGAAGCGGTAGTGGATGCCCTCCAGGATCACGGCGAGCTTGAAGTACGCGAACGCCGTGTACCAGGCGATGCCGGACACGTCCCGGCCCGACCCGGCCGCGTACCGCTCGATCAGCTCGGCCGCCTCCGGGTGGCCCGGCGCGCCGCGCGTCGTGGCGATCGGCGAGCCGGGGACGTCCTCCTGCTCGCTGTACATCACCAGCAGCCCGAGGTCGGTCAGCGGATCGCCGAGCGTGGACATCTCCCAGTCCAGCACAGCCGTGATCCGGTCGCCGTCGCCGACCAGGACGTTGTCGAGCCGGTAGTCGCCGTGCACGACGGTGGGCGCGGGGGAGGCGGGCAGCGCCGCGCCCAGCGCCTCGTGCAGCGCGTCGATGCCCGGCAGGTCGCGGTTCTTCGACGCCGCCAGCTGCTTGCCCCAGCGCCGCAGCTGGCGCTCCAGGAAGCCGTCGGGCCGCCCGAAGTCGCCGAGGCCGACCGCCGCCGGGTCCACGGCGTGCAGCGCGACCAGCGTGTCGACGAGGGACAGCACCACGCCGCGGGTCCGCTCCGGGCCCAGCCCGGCGAGCTGTTCCGCCGTGCGGTACGGCACGCCCTCGACCAGCTCCATCACGTAGAACGGCGCGCCGAGGACCGCCTCGTCCTCGCACAGCAGCAGCGCCTCGGGGACCGGCACCGCCGTCGGGTGCAGCGCGCTGATCACCCGGAACTCGCGCGGCATGTCGTGCGCGGTGGCCAGCACATGGCCGAGCGGCGGGCGCCGGACGACCCAGCGGCCGGTGCCGTCGGTGATCCGGTACGTGAGGTTGGACCGGCCGCCCTCGATCAGCTCGGCCTCCAGGGGGCCCCGCACCAGCCCGGGGCGCTCCCGGTCCAGGTGGTCCCGCAGCCGTTCCGGGTCGAGGCCCGGGGGCGCCGGCCGGCCCGTGGGCGTGGGAGGGGTGCCGTTGCTCATCGTGCTCCTCCGTACGGAAGGGACGGCCGCCCCTGGCGGACGGCCGGTACGATCATGCCGACTAGTCGGTATGGCGTCCAGAGGGAGAGTGTGGGGTGTGGGTCACGCGGCCCGGAAGGGCCGGCCGGCCCGGCTCTCAGACCAGGATGGCCGCGCCCAGCACCGCCAGCGCGCAGGTGCAGGCGGCCAGCGCCAGGGCCGTACGGGCGGACAGGGCCGGCGGCCGGCCGGCGCCCATCGCCCGCATCCGGACGTGCGCGGCCGCCACGAACGCGACCCACACCACCATCACCAGCGCCGCCGCGACCACCACCACCGGCCCGGGGGCACGGTGCTGGACCAGTCGGCGCCCCGCGAGGATCGCGACCAGCGTGCAGGACAGGGTGGTGCGCCGCCAGGCGAGGCGGGTGCGCTCCGGTTGCAGCCCCGGGTCGCGGGCCGGGCGCGGCCGCTCCGGCGGCAGGGAACCGGCCATCGGTCAGCGCGTCCGGCCGACGGCGACGAGCACGACCATCGCCGCCGCGAGCAGGGCGACCGCGACCGCCAGCACGGCCGGGAACCGGGACGCGGGCAGATCCTCGCCGCGGCGCATCGCCCGCTCGCAGCGCACCCAGTGGTTGACCGCCCGCACCGCGCACAGCGCGCCGCCCACCAGCAGGACCACGGTGCACGCCACCCGCAGCACGTCGTGCAGCCGGGGCAGGAACTGGTCCACCGCGAACCCGCCGCCCACCAGCGCCAGCCCGGTGCGCAGCCAGGCCAGGAACGTCCGCTCGTTGGCGAGGGAGAAGCGGTAGTCGGGCGTCGTGCCCTCCTCGCGGACCCGCGCGGGCGTGAACCACAGCCGTACGCCCGCGCCGATCGACCGCAGCCTGTCGGTGAGGATCATGGCCAGAACCCTACGCGGTGCCCCGGCCGGCCCCCTGCCCGTACCGCCCGGCGGCCGTCACTCCCGCACCGCCCGCCACTCCAGCAGCCGCCGGTACGCGGCCATGCCGTCCGGCGTCCACTCCCACCCGGGTATGCGCCGCTCCAGCTCCTCGTCGCTGAGGAACGCGTGCCAGGCCACCTCCGACTCCTGCGGCCGGACGGGCAGCGTGCAGCGCACCTCGTAGACCGCCGACCACCAGGTGTGCTCGGGCGTCTCGTAGAGGAACTTGAACAGCGGGACCGGCTGCGGCAGGCCGCTCACGCCCAGCTCCTCCTCCGCCTCGCGCAGCGCCGTCTCGTCGTACGTCTCGCCCGCGCCGACCACGCCGCCGACGAACATGTCGTAGTGCGAGGGGAAGACCAGCTTCTGCGCGGTACGGCGGTGCACGAAGATCCGGTCCTCGGCGTCGCGAGCGAGGATGAACGCGCACCGGGTCCGCAGCCGGTGCGCGTAGGCGTCTCCGCGCCGGGCCTGCCCCACGACCTCGTCGCTCTCGTTGACGACGTCGACGATCTCGTCCGCGCTCAGTGGTTGCTGTCGGTTCATGCCCCCATGCAACCAGCCCGCCGGGGCCGCCGCGCCGCGGCTCACCAGCGGACGGCCGTGAAGTCGACCGGTCGCGGCCGCAGTTCCCGGGTGCGCGCGGCCAGCCGGCGCATCCGGTCGGCCATGTCGGCGGCGGGCAGGTGCTTGCGGTCGCCGTGGCCGGGCAGCAGCCACTCGAAGCGCAGCCGGCCGACGGTACGGGCCAGGGACGCGGCCAGCGCCTCGATGGAGAACCACGTGACGCTGTCCGCCACCTCGACGTCCCCGGTCGTGCGCGACCAGTAGAAACTGTCCCCGCTGAAGCAGTAGCGCTCGTCGGCGACGTACACGACGCTGCCTTCGGTGTGGCCCGGCAGCGGGTGGGCGAGCACACCGGCGGCGATCTCCGTGCTTTCGGTGCCCCGCAGGACGTGGTCGGCCTCAGGTACGGAGTCCAGGTCGCCTTCGTGTATCCACAGCCGGGCGCCGAGGCGGTCGGCGTAGCGGCGGCCGTGTGCCACGTGGTCCCGGTGGGTGAGCAGGATGTCGGTGAGGGGCCCGAGCGCTTCGTACCGGGCCGCCAGCGGCTCGCTCCACCGGGGCGTGTCCACCATCATGAGCGTGCCGCCGGGGCGGCGCAGGAGGTAGGAGTTGGCGCCGGCGGTGTGCGGGGAGTTGTGGCCGCACAGCAGCACGTCGGTGGTGCCGAGCGGCATGGGGTAGGGGTCCAGCGCCGGGTCGAGCCGGCGGGCGGGGTGGCGGATGGAGCGGGTGGGACAGGCGAAGGCGGCGGCGTGCAGCTGCCGTTCCTCCGCCGCGTCGCGCGGCTGCCGGACGATCTCGGAGCGTCCGCCGCGCTCGGCGACGAGGCCGGGGGCGAGCTGCCGGGCGACGTCGCAGTTCGTGCAGCGGTCGTCGACGTACCAGGCGTCGTCCGGGGCGGTTTGCGTGCGGGCGGGGCGGCGTGCGTCGTTCTTCATGGCATGCCTCACCTTTCGGGCGGCTTGTACGGGGTTCGTACGAAGAGGTTCCGCGACGGCGACGCAAAGAGGAAGGGGTGCAGGGGGTAGCCGTTCCCGGCCCGACCGCATCTCACCCCACCCCCATCTCACCCCACCTGCAACTCCCGTACCCGCTCCGGCCGTACGGACGCCCCCGCCGGCAGCACCGGGTGCCGGCCGATCAGCACGATGCCGCCCACGACCGCCGCCAGCCCGGCCGCCTCCCAGGCGAGCGCGCCGACCGTCAGGTTCAGCCGGTCGCCCAGGAAGCCGACGCCGCAGGCGATGCCCGCCAGCGGCTGGGCCGCCGTCAAGGCGGGCAGCGACATGCGCAGCGGCGCCGTCTCGAAGGCGCTCTGCACCATCACCAGCGCGAGGACGCCCAGCGCGAGAACCGCGTACGGCTGCCAGCCGGTGAGCAGCGCCGCCCACCCGCCGTGCCCGAACCGGTCGCCGCTGATCCGGGTCAGGGCGTCCTGGAGCCCGTACAGCAGCCCGGCCGCGACACCCAGCAGCGCCGCCTCCAGGCTCATCCGCGCCCGCTTGGCACCGGCCGCCAGCAGCAGGGCGAGCCCCAGGACCGCGCCCATGACGAGCCAGTGCCGCAGGGGATCGGCGACACTGCGGCCGCCGTGCGGCTCGCCGGCCACGATGAACGCCGTCACGCCGCCCGCCAGCAGCCAGAGCCCGCCCCAGCCCCGCCGCCCCAGCCGCTGCCGGGTCAGGCACCGGGACAGGGCCATCGCGAACAGCAGGTTGGTGGCCAGCAGCGGTTCGACGAGGGTGATCTCGCCCAGGCCCAGCGCCGCGGCGCCCAGCGCCATACCGGCGACCATGAAGCCGATACCGGCCAGCCAGCGCGGCATCCGGGCGAGGTCCAGCAGCAGCCGCAGGGACAGGAAGTCCTGCATCGGAGCGCGCTGGGCCGCGCCCTGCTGGAGGACGAAACCGCACCCCAGGCAGCCGGCCGCGCTCACGGCCAGCAGGAACACCGTCACGACACGCACCTCAAGTCCAGCGGGACGACGGGGACTTGGCCGAGGATAGCGAGCCGCGCGGCCGTCCGCCGCCGTCGGGCGCCCCCGGGTACCCGACCGCACGGCCGCCAACCCCCGGTTGACGCCCCGCCCGCCCGCACTGAGGATCGGTACCCACGATGGCGGCCGGGCCCTCCGGCGCGCCGCGGCGAGGAGAGAAGCTGGCGGACATGGCCTACGACGCTGATGTGATCGTGATCGGAGCGGGTCTCGCGGGTCTCGCGGCCACCGCCGAGCTGGCCGAGGCGGGGCGCAAGGTGATCCTCCTGGACCAGGAGCCGGCGAGCGGCCTCGGCGGCCAGGCGCACTGGTCCTTCGGCGGCCTCTTCCTCGTCGACTCGCCCGAGCAGCGGCGGCTGCGCATCCGCGACAGCCACGAGCTGGCCTGGCAGGACTGGCTCGGCGCCGCGGGCTTCGACCGCCCCGAGGACCACTGGCCGCGCAAGTGGGCCGAGGCGTACGTGGACTTCGCCGCGGGCGAGAAGCGCTCCTGGCTGCACCGGCAGGGCGTCCGGCTCTTCCCGGTCGTCGGCTGGGCCGAGCGCGGCGGCTACGAGGCGACCGGGCACGGCAACTCCGTACCCCGCTTCCACATCACCTGGGGCACCGGGCCAGGGCTGGTCCAGCCGTTCGAGCGGCGGGTGCGGGCCGGGGTGGCGCGCGGCCTGGTGGAGCTGCGCTTCCGGCACCGCGTCACCGGCCTGGCGCGCAGCGCGGGCGCGGTCGACACCGTCAGTGGCGAGGTGCTGGAGCCGTCGGACGCCCGGCGCGGCACGCCCAGCAGCCGCGAGGTGGCCGGCGCCTTCGAGCTGCGGGCGCAGGCGGTGATCGTCACCTCGGGCGGCATCGGCGGCAACCACGAGCTGGTACGCGCCAACTGGCCGGAGCGCCTCGGCACGCCGCCGGAGCGGCTGCTGTCCGGGGTGCCCGCCCACGTGGACGGGCTGATGCTCGGCATCACCGAGGCGGCCGGCGGCCGGATCGTCAACCGGGACCGCATGTGGCACTACACGGAGGGCATCGGCAACTGGGACCCGATCTGGCCGCGGCACGGCATCCGCATCCTGTCCGGGCCTTCGCCGCTGTGGCTGGACGCGCGCGGCAAGCGGCTGCCGGTGCCGCTCTTCCCCGGTTTCGACACGCTCGGCACCCTCGAACACATCATGCGCACCGGCTACGACCACACCTGGTTCGTCCTCACGCGGAAGATCATCGAGAAGGAGTTCACCCTCTCCGGGTCCGAGCAGAACCCCGACCTGACGGGCCGCAGCGTGCGGGACGTGCTGGGGCGTGCGCTGCCCGGCGCCCCCGGGCCGGTGCAGGCGTTCATGGACCGGGGAGCGGACTTCGTCGTCGAGCGCACGCTCGGCGGCCTCGTACGGCGGATGAACCAGCTCACCAAGGAGCCGCTGGTCGACGAGGCTGCGCTGCGCCGCGAGATCGTCGCGCGCGACCGCGAGATCGCCCACCCCTTCACCAAGGACCTCCAGGTCACCGCCATGCGCGGGGCGCGAAAATACCTGGGCGACCGGCTGATCCGCACCGCGTCACCGCACCGCCTGCTCGACCCCAAGGCCGGGCCGCTGATCGCCGTACGGCTGGGCATCCTCACCCGCAAGACGCTCGGCGGCCTGGAGACCGACCTGTCGTCGCGGGTGCTCACCGAGGGCGGCGAGCCGCTGCCGGGCGTGTACGCGGCCGGGGAGGCGGCGGGCTTCGGTGGCGGCGGCGTGCACGGCTACCGGTCGCTGGAGGGGACCTTCCTGGGCGGCTGCATCTTCTCGGGGCGTACGGCGGGGCGGGCGGCGGCCCGGGCGGTGGGCTGAGACGTCACCCGCTCTTGTTGACAAGTGTATTGACAGGCAAGGGAGTTGAGTTTCCGGACATTCTCCGGACGGCCTTGACGTGAAGCTGTGACTGCCGCTTTGCTGTGCGTGACCCAGTGGTGTGGACCAGTCGGCCGACGGTGCGGGCCGGTCCCCCGGATTCCGCACAGGCGCGCCCCGGACGCGGCGCGCCCGGAGGTGAAGCGCGTCGTGGAGTGTTCCTGCCCGTGACCCCTCCGCCGCCCCCGCCGCTGGGCAGATCCCGCCGCAAGGACTCCCTGGTCCTCGACCCGGCCCTGGACGACGTCGAACTCGCCGCATCCGTGGACGCGCTGGCGCACGGCCGGTGGGTCAGGGTCCGTACGCTGCTGGCCGACACCGGCACGGACTGGGACCTGCGCGGCCACCGGCTGGTGGTACTCGGCGAAGGCCCGGCCGGCGCCGCCTGGGCCGGTGACTGGCGCCTCGCCGACCCCGACAGCGCCGACGCGGCCGCCCTGCTGGCCTGCGCCCTCGTCTTCCAGGCGCTGCGCGGCAAGTGCGGCGCCGACGCCGCCCGCGAGGCCTGCGGCGTCGCCGCCCGCATGGCGCCCCGCGACCCCACACCGTGGCTGGGGATGCTCATACTCGCCCGCCACACCGGCACGGCCGACGAACGCGAGCACGCCTTCGACCAGGTACGGGCCCGGCACCCCGACCACCACCACGCGCACCACCTGATGGCCGCCTGCCTGGCCGAGCAGCATCAAGGCGGCGCCGGCGACCCGCTGCACCAGGTCTACGACTTCGCGTACTGGGCCGCCGAACAGGCCCCGGCCGACTCGCCGCTGGCGATCCTGCCCGTCGTCGCGCACGCGGAGCGCTACCGCGCGCTGGCCGCGGCCGGCCTCGAACCCGCGGACCCGGCGGCCTCCGGGCACTGGTCCTCCCGCCGCGCCCGCCAGGTCATGAAGGCGGCCTTCGACTGGTGGCTGGAGTGGGAGGGCGAGGGCCACCCGCGCCGCAAGGTGGACCTCAACTTCCTCGCCCACGCCAAGTACTACGAGGGGAGGATGGCCGAGGCCGCCGCCCTCTTCCACCGCATCGGCCCGCACGTCACCGCCGTGCCGTGGTCCTATCCCGACCGGGACGCACGCACGGCCTTCAAGGCGGCGCGCGACACCGCCTTCCGCACCGCCTGACGCACCCGCACTCGCCGCACTCCACGGAGAGGACCTTCGCGCCATGCTCACGAGCAGTACGGGAAAACAGAGCCGCCCGAGACGCACGGGAAGACCGGACGGCACGGGGGAGATCAGCACCTTCAAAGGCCAGGAGCGGGCCCTGCGCGCCGGCCGCATCGGCACGCCGGGCCTGCTGCTGTCCGTCCTGGCCGCCAGCGCGCCCCTGATGGTCGTGGCCGGCGTCATGGTCACCACGTACCAGGTCATGGGCATCGTCGGGCAGCCGCTGCTCTTCGTCATCCTGGGCGTGGTGATGGCGCTGTTCGGCGTCGGCTACGCGGAGATGAGCCGGCACGTCCACAACGCGGGCGCCTTCTACGCCTACATCGCGCGCGGCCTCGGCGGCACGGCGGGCGCGGGCGCCTCCTTCGTCGCGCTCGCCGCCTACAGCGCCCTCCAGTTCGGCATCTACGGCATCTTCGGCTTCGAGATGGCCGGGCTGCTGGACAAGCACCTGGGTTTCACCGTCGCCTGGTGGGTGCCGGCGCTGCTCGGCGTCGCCGTCATCGGCGTCCTCGGCGCCCTGAAGATCGACCTCAACGCCAAGGTGCTCGGCGTGCTGCTCGCCGCCGAGGTCGCCCTCATCGTCGTCTTCGACGTCGCCTTCGCCACCGACCCGGGGCCGCAGGGCCTGTCGCTGCACGCCTTCGACCCGGCCACCCTCGGCGGCGCCGGCCTGGGCACCGCGCTGTGCTTCGCCGTCGCCGCGTTCGTCGGCTTCGAACAGGCCCCCGTCTACGCCGAGGAGACCAGCCGGCCGCAGACGGTCGTGGCCCGCGTGATGTTCCTCGCCGTCGGCTTCGTCGCGGTCTTCTTCGCCCTCAGCTCCTGGCTGATCGGCGTCGCCACCGGCCCCGGCCACGTCGTGGCCACCGCCGGGAAGGAAGGCCCCAACCTGATCTTCGCCCTCACCGGGCCGCGGCTCGGCGGCACCTTCACCGACGTCCTGCACGTCTTCTTCGTGACCGGCATCTTCGCCTCGATGCTCAGCTTCCACAACGTGGTCGCCCGCTACGCCTTCGCCATGGGCCGCGAGGGCCTGCTGCCCGCGGCCCTCGGCCGCACCGCCAGGTCCAGCGGCGCGCCCGCCCTCGGCTCGCTGCTCCAGTCCGTCATCTCGCTGCTCGTCGTGGGCGCCTTCGCGCTCACCGACCGGATGCCGGACGGCGACCCCGCCACTCCCGTATTGAAGCTGTTCACCTGGGGCGGCAACGTGGGCGCGCTCGGCGTGATCGTGCTGATGGCCACCGCGTCCGTCGCGGTCATCGCGTTCTTCCTGCGGCGCGGAGCGGGCCGCGCCCAGGCCGGGCGGCTGCTGGCCGCCGGACTGGCCGCGCTCGCGCTGCTGACCGTACTGGTCTACGCGGTCAAGGACTTCGGCGTGCTGGTCAGCGCCGGGCAGGGCTCGGCACTGGGCTGGGTGCTGCCCGGCGTCATCGGCCTGGCGGCCGTGGTCGGGCTCGGGTACGGGCGGGTGCTGCGCGCCCGGCGGCCTGAGGTACACGCCCGTATCGGACTGGGCAACGAGGCGTTCCAACTGGAGAAGGCGGCGAGCGTGCCGCCGGTGCCGACCCTGCGCGAGGAGAGCTGACCGATGGCACACGGCGCGACGGAACCGCAGCCCCCGAAGGACACGGACGCGGCGCCCGCCGCCCCGCACCCCCTGGACCCGCTGACCGCGAAGGAACTGACCACCGCCCGCGACGTCCTGCGCCGCGAGGGCCTGGTGGGCGACGCCACCCGCTTCCCCCTCGTCCTCCTCGACGAGCCCGACCGGCACACCGTCGCCGCGCACCGCCCCGGCGACCCGGTCACCCGCCGGCTGCGCGTCACCCTCCTCGACACGGGGACCGGCGCCTGTGCCGAGGCCGTCGTCGACGTGGGCGCGCGCGTCCTGCTCTCCCACCGCTCCCTGGACCCCGGCGCCGACGGCCAGCCGCCCATCCTCTTCGAGGAGTACGAACGCTGCGACGCGATCGTCAAGGCCGACCCCGGCTGGCGCCGGGCCATGGCGCAACGCGGCCTCACCGACACCACGCTCGCCGTCTGCGCCCCGCTGGCCGCCGGCAACTTCGGCCGGGCCGAGGAGACCGGGCGCCGCATGCTGCGCTCGCTGACGTTCCTGCGCTGCGAGGCGGCCGACAACCCGTTCGCGCACCCCGTGGGCGGCCTGGTCGCCGACGTCGACCTGACCGAGCGGCGGGTCGTGCGGCTCGTGGACACCGGTGCCGTACCCGTCCCCGCCGAGTGCGGGCGCTACGAGGCCGAGTTCAACGGCCCGGCGCGCACCGACCTCAAGCCGCTGGAGATCCACCAGCCCGACGGCCCCTCCTTCGCCCTCGACGGACACCGTCTGACCTGGCAGAACTGGTCACTGCGGCTGGACTTCAACTCCCGCGAGGGTCTCGTCCTGCACGAGCTGTCCTTCCGCGACGGCGACCGGGTGCGCCCCGTACTGCACCGCGCGTCGCTCGCCGAGATGGCCGTCCCGTACGCCGACCCCGGGGAGGACCGCAACTGGATCTGCTACCTGGACGTCGGCGAGTACACCCTCGGCCGCAACGCCAACGCGCTGCGGCTGGGCTGCGACTGCCTCGGCGAGATCGTGTACGTCGACGCCGTCGTCCCCGACGACCACGGCACCCCGCAGACGCTGCCCAACGCGATCTGCATCCACGAGGAGGACCACGGCCTCCTGTGGAAGCACACCAACATGTTCGACGACTTCGCCGCCGAAAGCCGCCGCGCGCGCCGTCTGGTCGTCTCCTGCATCGCCACGCTCGGCAACTACGACTACGGCTTCTACTGGTACCTCTACCAGGACGGCACGATCGAGTTCGAGGTCAAGTCCACCGGCCTGGTGCAGACCTCGGCGGCGGAGCCCGGCACCGTGTCCCCGTACGCCACCGAGATCGCCCCCGGCCTCCAGGCGCCCTACCACCAGCACCTGTTCTGCGCCCGGCTGGACCCGGCAGTGGACGGCCACGCCAACACGGTGGAGGAGGTCGACGTCGTCCGGCTCCCCATGGGCCCGGACAACCCCAACGGCAACGCCTTCACCACCCGTACCACCCCCGTCACCGACTCCGGCGCGGCGGGACGGCTGGCCGACCCGGCGGCCGGACGCCGCTGGCGGATCACCAACCCCGGCTCCGCCAACCGGACGGGCCGGCCGGTCGCGTACACCCTCACCCCGCAGGCAGGGCCCACGCTGCTCGCCCAGCCCGGGTCCCCGGTCGCCGCGCGCGTCGCCTACGCCACCAAGCACCTCTGGGTCACCCGCAGCGCCCCCGGCCGGCGCTACCCGGACGGCGACTACCCCAACCAGCACCCCGGCGGCGCGGGCGTCGTGCAGTGGTCGCGCCCCGGCGAGTCACTGGAGAACACCGCCCTCACCCTCTGGCACTGCTTCGGGCCGACGCACCTGCCGCGCCTGGAGGACTGGCCGGTCATGCCGGTCGACCGGTGCGGCTTCACCCTGCGGCCGAC
The DNA here is from genome assembly GCF_044332485.1 of Streptomyces sp. NPDC017056. NCBI lineage: Bacteria > Bacillati > Actinomycetota > Actinomycetes > Kitasatosporales > Streptomycetaceae > Streptomyces > Streptomyces sp. NPDC017056. The sequence goes on from NZ_JBIRPD010000002.1 coordinate 79,540, forward strand.
CGGGTTCTTCGACCGCAACCCCGCGCTCGACCTGCCGCGCGAGAGCGGCGGGCCGGGGCACTGCCACGCGGACTAAGCGCTGTGCGGCGCGTCCAGGGACGTCGGTTCCCACGCGCGCCGCAACTGCGCGCGCAGAAGCGGCAAAGGGCTGTCGTCGAGACCGCGGAGCCGGTCGGACAGGAGGGTCAGCGTGTCGCAGCGCGACAGTTGCAGCGCGCGGGCGCACGCGCCGGGGCCGAACCCGGCCGCCTCGGCGACGCGTACGGCCGCCACGGCACCGACCGAGATCGCGAGCCCGGCGACGTCCTCGGCGGCGTCGCCGGTCACCGCGTCCGTCCAGTCCAGTACGCCGCTGATCCGCCCGTCCCCGGCCACGAGCAGATGCTCGCCCTTGAGGTCGTTGTGCACGAGCGTGCCGGGCGCCGTCGCGGCCTCCGCCGCCGGCACGTCCAGCCTCGGCAGCCAGGCGGCGTCGAACTCGCCGCGGGCCGCGACGGATTCGGCCGCCGCCGCGGCCCGGCGCAGCAGTCCGGGCATGTTGCGCGGCGCCTCCGGCGGCACGCCCAGCGCCTCGGCGTCCGCCACGGGCACCTCCGCGAGCAGGACGAGCATCCGCGTCAGATCGGCCTCGCCGGCCGCCGGGACCGGGCGCAGCTCGGCGGAGACCCCGTCCAGCCGCGCGTCGAGGGTGAACGCGCGCCCCCGCGCCCACTCACCGCTCGCCACGCTCCGCGGTACGGGCACGCCGATCCGGTCGCCGACCAGAGCGCGCAGCGCCACCTCGCGGCGCAGGCGCTCCGATCCGCCCCGGTCGAGCGCGCAGCGGGCGACGTGCTCCGTACCCACCCACCAGGACGCGTGATCGCCCCCTTCGCCGATGGGCCGCACGTCCGCCACGTCCACTCCGGGCACCGCGTCCTGGGCCAGCAGGGCCACCTCTGCCGCCGCCGGCAGGCGTTCCTCCGTCATGATCGCCATCATGCCGCAGACCGCGGGCCGCCGCCGCGCGCCGCGTCCAGCCGCTCCCTGCGGCAACGGCCGTATCCGGGGCTGAGGGGAGCGTGCTGGGCGTTGACCGGGGGACTGGTGGGGCTGTTGGCTGCTTGCGCGTCATCGATGCGCAGATGCGCGTACCGCAGAGGGGGGACCAGCATGGGTCGATCCGGTCGGCTCGCACGTGCCGCCACGACGGCGGCGTTACTGGCCGGCTCCGTCAACGCCCTGCCCGTGACCACGGCAGCGGCGGACGACCGGCAGCCGCGCACCGAGCAGGTGGACGTGGCGCAGGACGGCACCCCGGCCGACGCGCCCGTGGAGGGCGGCAGGATCAGCGGGGACGGGCGCTTCGTGGTCTTCGCCTCCCGGGCCGCCAACCTCGTTCCCGGAGCCGCCGGGGACCGGTCGAAGGTCTTCCTCAAAGACCTCGGCACGGGCCGGGTCGAGCTGATCAGCGCCACCCCGGACGGCACGGTGGCCGACGGCGACTCCGTGGCGGACAGCATCAGCGCGGACGGGCGGTACGTCGTCTTCTCGTCCGCCGCCACCGACCTGACCGGCACGGCGCGCGCGGGCGGCGGGACCGACACCTACGTCCGCGACCGCGCGACCGGCCGCACCGAACTCCTCGTGCCCGGCGCCTCCCCGGCCGCGCACAGCTCCGACGGGCAGATCAGCGACGACGGCCGTTTCGCCGTCTTCTCTTCCGACCGCACCGACCTGGCGCCGGGCGCCGACGGCGCCGACTACCTCTACGTACGGGACCGCCGCGAGCGGACCACGGTGCGCATCGGCGGCCCGTTGGCCTGGGGCCGGTACACCTCACCGGTGATCAGCGCGGACGGGCGGAAGGCCGGCTTCAAGGCCAACGGCGTGCCCACGGACCCGCCGGCGGCGACCGGGCAGGCCGGGCCGCGGCGCCCCTCACCCGACCGGCAGTTCTACGTGTACGACATCGGCACCCGCCGGATACGCCCGGCCGCCCGGGGCCTCGACGGCGAGGACGTGCGCGCCGACCGGATCGGCCTCGGCCCCGACGGCCGTCACGCCCTGTTCTCCTGCACCTCGCCGCACGTCGTGGACGGCGACACCAACGAGGCGGCGGACGTCTTCGCCACGGACCTGGACACCGGTGCCGTACGGCTGCTCAGCCGCGGCCCCGGCGGGGTGCAGGGCGACGGCGGTTCGGCGACCGGCGCGTTCCTGAGCGCCGACAACCGGAGGGCGTACTTCGGCTCCCGGGCCACCAACCTCGTGCCCGGGGACACCAACGGCACCGACGACGTCTTCGTACGGGACCTGGTGACCGGTGCCGTCGCGCGCGCCAGCACCGGCACCGACGGGGCGCAGCGCACCGACCACGCCCGTCTCCTGGGCGTCGACCGCGCCGGGGACAGGGTGCTCTTCGGCAGCTCGCCGGACCAGCCCACCCCCGCCGGTCCCGCCACGGTGACGCACCTTTTCGTACGCCACCTCACCTGACCGGGGCCGGGGCACACGGGCAGGGCCGGCACGCGGGCCCTCAGTCCTCCAGCGCCTCGCGCACCCGCCGGGACACGGTGAACGCGTACAGGTCGAGCACCCCCGGCGGCTCCGCGAGGCCGGGGCCGCCGGCCCGTATCCAGGCCGCGATGTCGTCCAGCGCCGCGTCGTCGTTGACCAGGCCCAGCCACACCGGGCGCCCGCCCGCCGCCCGCCCCGCGCGCGACGGCTGGACCACGACGACGTCGGCCTGGTCGCAGACGTCCAGGCACTCGGAGGCCCGCACCTCGGCCGCGCCCGCCAAGGCCGCGCGCAGCCGCGGGATCTGGGCCGCGTGGTCGACGCCCGGGACCTTGCGCGGGTCGCCGCAGCAGCAGCCGCGGCAGACGGTGACCCGGCACGGGGTCTCGGCGGACGGGCGGCCGGAACGCTTGCTGATCATTCGACCCATGCTACGTGGGGTAGGTATCGGCCCCATGACCTCCACCACGCACGACCGCCCGGCGATACCGGGACCCAAGGGACTGCCGCTCCTGGGATCGATGTTCGACCTGCGGCGCGACACCCTCGACGCGTTCACCCGCGCCCGGCGCGAACACGGCGACGTGGTGCGCTTCACGGCCGGCCCGCCCGGCCTGCGCAGCGTCTTCCTCGCGGTCTTCTCACCCGAGGGCAGCCAGCAGATCCTGGCCTCCGAGGCGGCCGACTTCCGCAAGGACCACCCGTTCTACGAAGAGGTCCGGCAGTCCTTCGGCAACGGGCTGCTGACCAGCCAGGACGCCGACTACCTGCGCCAACGGCGGATCGTGCAGCCGCTGTTCACCAAGCGCCGGGTGGACGGCTACGCGGCGGCCGTGGCAGCCGAGGCCCAGGCCGTCGCGGGACGCTGGCGGACACCGCCCGGCGGCACGGTCGACCTGGTGGGCGAGATGAACCGGCTCGCCCTGCGCACCGTCTCCCGCATCCTGTTCGGCACGGACGTCGAGGCCGCGGTCGACACCGTGCACCGCTGCTTCCCCGTCATCAACAGGTACGTGGTGCGGCGCGGCTTCTCGCCCCGCAACCCGCCGCGCCACTGGCCCACGCCCGCCAACCGGAAGGCCGCCGCCGCGACGGCCGAACTGTACGCCGTCTGCGACCGCATCGTCGCCGGGCGCCGGGCCGCCGGCGAGCCCGGCGACGGCACCGACCTGCTCTCGCTGCTGACCCGCGCCGGGAACGCGGCGGACGGCAGCCTGGACGCCACCGAACTCCGCGACCAGGTGCTGGTCTTCCTGCTGGCCGGGCACGAGACGACCGCGACGTCCCTGGCCTTCACCCTCCACCTGCTCGCCCGGCACCCCGAGGAGCAGGCGCTCGTACGGGAGGAGGTCACCGCCGTCCTGGCCGGGCGCGACCCGGAGGCCGCCGACCTGGACCGGCTGCCGCGGCTCACGATGGCCCTCAAGGAGGCGATGCGGCTGTACCCGGCCGCACCGGTGGTCAGCCGCCGCGCCGTCGCGGCCACCGAGATCGGCGGGCACGCCGTACCGGCCGGCGCCGACGTGATCGTCTCGCCCTGGGTGACCCACCGGCACCCCGGCCTGTGGGAGGACCCGGAGCGCTTCGACCCGCTGCGGTTCACGCCGGAGCGCGAGGCGGCGCGGCACCGCTACGCCTGGTTCCCCTTCGGCGGCGGCCCGCGGGCGTGCATCGGGCAGCACTTCTCGATGCTGGAGTCGGTGCTGGCGGCGGCCGTCCTGCTGCGCTCGTACGAGCTGACGGCCGTCGACCGGGAGGTGCCGCTGACCGCCGGGATCACCTTGCAGGCGGCGGGTCCGGCCCGGGTGCGGCTGCGCGCGGTCTCCTGACGGCCGGGCGGCGGGGGTGCGAGCGCGCGGCGGGCACCGCGGCAAACGCAACATAAATAGCGTTTGCATTTCCGTGGCGCCCGCCGTACCGTTCTTCTCGCCCCACTGCCGCCGACAGGAGAAGGCCGTTGCTCGTCTGAGGTCCTGAGACACCGCGCCCACGGCGCGAGGTGCGACGGTGCGCGCGTTCGGCGCGCCCGGCACCCGCCGTGCGGCCACGTCCGCGACCTCGGCGACCCCGGATCTCCGGCCCGCCTCCGCGCCGGCCCGCCCCCGTGCACCGGCCCGGCCTCCCGTGGACCTTCTCGCGGTGTCTCCCGCGCTGCCCCCCGAACCGCACCGCGCACTCAGGAGACCCGTATGCATACCCATTCCGCCGCACCCTCCGGCGCCTTCGTCGCCTGCTCCGGCCTCGGCTTCGCCTGGCCCGACGGCACCCGTGTCCTGGAGGACTTCGAGCTGACCGTGGGCCCCGGCCGCACCGGCCTGATCGGCCTCAACGGGTCCGGCAAGTCAACCCTGTTGAAGCTGTTCGCCGGGGAGCTGGAGCCCGCCGAAGGGACCGTGCGGACCGCCGGCGAGCTCGGCTACCTGCCGCAGAACGCCGCCCTGGACACCCACCTGCGGGTGGACGCGGCCCTCGGCATCGCCGAGACCCGCGCGGCCCTGCACGCCATCGAGAACGGTGACGCCGGCGAGGCCGCTTTCACGGCCGTGGGCGACGACTGGGACGTCGAGGAACGCGCCCGCGCCACCCTCGACGCACTCGGCCTGCACGCCATCGATCTCGACCGCACCATCGGCGAGGTCTCCGGCGGCGAGTCCGTCCTGCTGCGCCTCGCCGCGCTGCTGCTGCGCCGCCCCGACGTACTGCTGCTGGACGAGCCGACCAACAACCTCGACCTGGCCGCCCGCCGTCGGCTGTACGCGGCGGTGGAGGGCTGGTCCGGCGTCCTGGTCGTCGTCAGCCACGACCGCGAACTGCTCGACCGCGTGGACCGGATCGCCGACCTGCGCGGCGGCGAGATCCACTGGTACGGCGGCAACTACACCGCCTACGAACACGCGCTCGCCGTCGAACAGGAGGCGGCCGAACGCCTGATGCGCGTCGCCGAGGCCGACGTGGCGCGCCAGAAACGCGAACTGGCCGACGCGCACGTGAAGCTGGCGCGCCGGGCCAGGTACGCCGACAAGATGTACGCCCAGAAGCGCGAGCCGAAGATCATCATGAACGGGCGCAAGGCCGCGGCCGAGGTCTCGGCCGGCAAGCACCGCGCCATGCACACCGAAAAACTCAAGGAGGCCAGGCAGCGGCTGGGCGAGGCCGCCGAAGCCGTGCGCGACGACGACGAGATCCGCGTCGACCTGCCGCACACCGAGGTACCGCCGGGCCGCGGCGTACTGACCCTGCGGGCCCTGCGCACCCGCTACGGGGCACGCGCCGACATCGAGCTGCGCGGCCCCGAACGGGTGGCGCTGACCGGGCGCAACGGCTCCGGCAAGACCACGCTGCTGCGGACGCTGGCGGGCGGGATACCGCCCGAGGAGGGCACGGCGGAGATCCACGTACCGCACCGCCTCCTGCCGCAGCGGCTGGACGTCCTCGACGACGGGCTGACCGTCGCCGGGAACGTCGCCCGCTTCGCCCCGGACGCCACCAACAACCAGGTACGGGCCCGCCTGGCGCGCTTCCTGTTCAAGGGCGCCCGTGCCGACCAGCCCGCGGGCACGCTCTCCGGGGGCGAGCGCTTCCGGGCCGCCCTCGCGGCCCTGCTGCTCGCCGACCCCGCGCCCCAGCTCCTGATGCTGGACGAGCCGACGAACAACCTGGACATGGCCTCCGTGCGCCAACTCGTCACGGCGCTGGACGCCTACCGCGGCGCCCTGATCGTGGTCAGCCACGACCTGGCCTTCCTCCGCGAGATCGGCATCACCCGCTGGCTCGCCCTGGACGGCGAACTGGCGGACACCGCACCGATGTGACCACCCGGGCGGCGCACCGGGCCGCCGCGGCTCAGAAGTGCCGCAGCAGCTCGGTGAACTTCTCCAGGTGGAGCACCTGCCCGTCCGCCGGGTCGAGGACGTCGTGTTCCAGCACCCACGTGTTGTCGTTCGGGATGAACACCGCGTTCAGGCCCGCCGCCCGGGCCGGCAGGATGTCCGACTTGGGGGAGTTGCCGATCATCCAGGTGGCCGACGGCGTCAGCGTGCGGGTGCGCACCAGCTCCTCGTACGTACCGGCGTTCTTCTCCGGCACGATGTGCACCCCGCGGAAGTGGTGCGCCAGCCGCGACGCGTCCACCTTCCTGCGCTGCTCCTCCGCGTCGCCCTTCGTCAGCATCAGCAGGTGGTGCCGCCCGGCCAGTTCCGCCAGCGTCTCGGCCACCCCGGGGATCAGCTCGACCTCGTCCGCCTCGAACGCGCGGGCCCAGCCCGCGATCCTGGCCAGCTCCTGCGCGCTCGCCTCCCGGCGGCGCACCCGGCGCACGCACTCGCCGAGGCTGCGCAGGAACACCTTGCTGCCGTACCCGTGGACCGCGGCGTTGGCGGCCTCGATCTCGTCCAGCAGGGCCCGTACGCCGTCCCGCCCCAGCTCGGGATGGTCCAGCCAGGTCAGGAACTCCTCGATGACCCGCTCGAAGATCACGTTGTTCTCCCACAACGTGTCGTCGGCGTCGAACACCAGCACCTGCCGCGCCCGGCGCATTCCGGACCCGCCGTCCCCTGTACCCACACCGTCTCCTCGTGCTCCGTCGTCCCGGCCGGCCGGTGCTCCGGCCCCGCGGCACCCTACTGACCAGGTCCGCGCGGGCGCACCGCATTTCCCGGCGGCCCGGACAACGGCCCGGACAGCGGCCCGGAACGCGGCCCGGCCTGCGCGGGGGAGCGGCCGCCGGGGACAATGACGTCATGTCGACAGAGCACGAGGCCGCGAACGGGCCCGGCGGCCGGTACGCGGTGACCGACGCGGCGGCGTACCTGGCCGGACGGTGGACGATCGACCGCACCGTGCTCGACGTCCGCACCGGTACGCAGGGGACCTTCCGCGGTACGGCGCACTTCCGGCCCGAAGGCGGGGCCGGGACCGTGCTGCTGCACGTGGAGGAGGGCGAGCTGGCCTGGAACGGCGCGACCGCCCCGGCCACCCGCACGCTGCGGCTGTGCCCGCGCCCCGACGGCACCGCCGACGTCACCTTCGCCGACGGGCGCCCCTTCCACGACCTCGACCTGCGCACCGGCCGCTGGAACACCCGGCACCCCTGCGCCGCCGACCTGTACGAGGGCGAGTTCACTGTCGTCTCGCCGCAGGAGTGGCACCTGCGCTGGCGGGTGGGCGGACCGGCCAAGACCCAGCTGCTGTGCTCGGTGTACCGGAGGGCCGCCCGCCCGCTGCCGTGACGCCGCCCGCCGCGCCGGGATCACGGCCGCCGGCCCCAGTCCTCCGGGTCGAGCACGGCGGCCATCCGGTCCAGCGCGCGGTCCGGCATACCGGGCCGCAGCGGCAGGCAGACCGCGTGCCGCACCAGGTGGGCGGCGGTCCGTGCGCCCTGCGGGCGGTCCGGCGGGGCCGGTACCGCGCCGAGCGACGCCGGCCGCGCCGCGTCGAAACCCGCGGACCGCAGACGGGCCGCCGTCGCGTCCGGGTCCGGGGTGGGGACGGCGCACAGCCAGAAGGTGTGGACGGGGGCTGCCGCGCCGTACACCAGCGCCGGGTCCGGCAGCCGCGCCGCCAGCCGCCGCGCCACCGCCGTACGGGCCGCCACCGCCCGTACGGTGCCGGCGCCGCCCAACCGCCGGTCCAGCAGGGCCAGCAGAGCCGGCCCGGGGCGCTGCCGGATCGCGGGCAGGAGATCCGCGCCGGCGAAGGCGCCCACCGCGCTGTGCAGGCCGCTCGCGTGGTCCCGCCCGAGCAGCCCGGCGGCGGCCACCAGGCCGGTGTAGAGCGGCCGCGAGGTCAGCACTGCCAGCAGGGCGTACTTGGCGATCCGCCCGGCCTGCGCGTCCCGCCCCTGCACCGGCCACGCGCGGTGCAGGGCACGCATCGAGTCCAGCAGGCCGGGGTCGCGTACGACCGCCACCGCGCCGCCCAGCGCCGTCGCGGTCTTGAGCGGGCCGAAGCTGAACAGCGATACGTCCGCTGCGGCGCAGCCCCGGAAATCCGGGCCGCTGTACGCCTGGGCGCAGTCCTCGACCAGCAGCCAGCCGTGCCGCGCGGCCAGTTCCGCCAGGGCGCCCAAGGGCGCCTGGGTGCCGAACAGGTGGGCGACGACAACGGCCTTCGTTCGCGCGGTGGCGGCCGCTTCCCACTGGCCGGCGGCAGGCAGCAGAGTGCCGGGGTCGAGGTCCACCGGCACCGGCACCAGGCCGTGTTCCGTCACGATCCGCCACATGTCGGGGAGGGTGACGGCGGACATCAGCACCTCGCTGCCACGCGGCAGTGCAGCGGCGCTCAGCGCCAGGTCCAGCGCGCTGCGCACGGACAGCGCCGCCACGCAGTGCCGTACGCCCCCGTCATCCGCGCTCCGCGCCGTACCGAGCGTGCCGCCGGCCCCGAACCGCCGTTCCACGGCGGCGGCCGCCCCCTCGGCGTCCCCGTCGCGCGCACAGGCCGCCAACCCGTACGCGAGATCCGGCCAGCCGATGTCGAACGTCTTCGGTGGATACACCTCACACACCTCCTCACCGGGTCAGACGCACCGCACCACCGGGCACCTGACCCGAAAGGGGCCCCCGCGGGACCGCATCCGCCCGGCGGCCGACGGGTAGGGACCGCGCTGTGAAGACTCACGACACCGACCCCGCGACCGACGCCATGCTGCGGGCCAACCAGGAGAACTGGGACGCCCGCACCCCCGTGCACGTGGCCAGCGACTTCTACGGCCTGGACGGCTCGCGGACCGCCGAAGACTGGTTCGCCCCCTTCGAGTGGGACGATCTCGGGCCCTTGAAGTACCGCGACGTGCTGCACCTCCAGTGCCACCTGGGCACCGAGACGCAGGCGTTCGCCGACCGGGGCGCGGCGCACACGGTCGGCCTGGACTTCTCCGGCGCGGCGCTGGCCGTGGCGCGCCGGCTGGCGGCCGGCCGCGGCCGGTGCGTCGAGTTCGTCCAGGCCGACGTGCACCGCGCCGGCGAAGCGCTGGCCGGCCGCCGCTTCGACGTGGTCTACACGGGCAAGGGCGCGCTCTGCTACCTGCCGGACCTGACCCGGTGGGCGCGGGTGGTCGCCGGTCTGCTGCGGCCGGGCGGCACGCTGTACGTCGTCGAGTTCCACCCGGTGCTCAACGCCCTGGGGGCCACCCCCGGCGCCGGCTCCGCTCCGGGAGACGAACAGCTGCTGCTCACCCGCGACTACCTGGAGGGCCGGGGCGCGCTCCGCAGCGACACCCCGTACACGTACACCGACGGGCCGCCCGTGGCGGGCGCGACGACCAGTTACGAGTGGCGGCACGGCCTCGGGGAGACCGTGAGCGCGGTGACCGGCGCCGGGCTCGCCGTCGACCTGCTGCGGGAGACGGACCTGCTGCCCTGGAAGCGCTTCGCGGCGATGGAGCAGGCCGACAACGGCTGGTGGCGGCTGCCCGCCGACCACCCCCGCGTCCCGCTGCTGTTCGCCCTGCGCGCGACCAAGTCCTGAGGCGGGCGCGGCGCGTGCCACGGATCAAGCCAGCCCCCGTTTCGTTCAAGCCGGAATGCCAGGTGCCGCTTTGCACCGACAAACATCCCATGATCCGGTGGATTCGCCGGGCGCCGGCCGACGCCCGGAGTACACCGCCGTCAGAGAGGTGACACAGCATGCGCGACGTGGATGCCGTACTCGGCACGCCCTGGCACGAACTGCCGACCGCCGACGACGTGGTGGCAGCGGCCATGGCCTGGCACTTCGACCCGGCCACCGGCTCCAGGTTCTGGGTGGAGCGGGCCGCGTCGCTGCCCTTCGACCCGCGCCGGGACATCACCACCCTCGCCGACCTGGCCAGGTTCCCCGACGTCAGCGCGGAGTGGCGGGACGTACCGGTCGAGGACCTGCTGCCGGCCGGGCTGCGCGGCCTCGGCCGGCTGCCCGCGGTCTGGGAGAGCGGCGGCACGACCGGAGCCCCCAAGCGGGTCGTCGACCTCGGCCAGTGGGAACGCAACACCCGGTGGTGGTCCGACGTCCTCGACCGGCACGGCTTCCCCGCGCACGACGGCAACCTGCTCTTCCTCGGCCCCACCGGCCCGCACGTCGTCGCCGACGCGCTGCGCGGCCTCGCCCGCCTGCGCGGCGCGGTGTTCTTCCCCGTCGACCTCGACCCGCGCTGGGTACGCAGGTCCCTCCAGGACGGCCACCACGACGTCGTCAAACGCTACGTCGACCACATTCTCGACCAGGCCGAATGGGTGCTCGCCTCGCAGCACGTCTCCTTGCTGTACGCCACCCCGCCGCTCCTGGAAGCCATCGCCGAACGCCCCCGGCTCGCGGACCTCGTGCGCGCCAAGGTCCGCGGCATCATGTGGGGCAGCACCTCCATCGACCCCGAGACGCTCCGGCTGCTCGCCGCCGAGGTCTTCCCCGAAGCGGCCGTCAGCGGCCTGTACGGCAACACGATGATGGGCGCGGCACCGCAGCGGCCCGCCGTCCCCGGCGACACCGAACCCTGCGTCTTCCAGAGCTTCCACCCGTACGTCCACCTGTCCCTGCTCGACCCGGACGACCTGTCCCGCGAGGTGGCGTACGGCGAGCGGGGCCGGGTGTGCATGCGCCAGCTGAGCCCGGAGGTCCTGCTGCCGCACGTCCTCGAACGCGACACCGCGGTCCGCGTCGCGCCGGTGCCGGGCTTCGCGGGGGACGGCGTCGCCGACGTGCGGCCGTTCGCCGACGGCGGCACGAAGATCATCGAGGGGGTGTACTGACGTGACGGGGCACCCGGAAGCGGCCGCGGGGAGCGACGACGGCGACATCGCCGTCGAGCGGCCCTCGGGCCCGTACCGCTCCGCCAACCGCACCGCCCTCACGGACGTCACGGGGCGCCCGGCAGGCGAACTCTCCCTCGCGCCACCGCTGCTGATCCGCCAGGTGATCAACGAGATGCGCGCCGCGTCGGAACAGCCCGCAGCGGACCGGCTCGCGGCCCTGGCCAGGGCGGGCGAGCTGTTCGCCACCGCGACGCTGGACGGGGAGACCCCCGACGCCTACTGCCACCGCCAGGCCCTGGTCTCCGGACTGCCGGTCTCCGTCGCCCGCCGCACCCTCGCCAAGGTGGCGCGGGCCGGCCGGGCCGCGGCGGAAACCCTGGCCGCGCAGCGCCCCGCCGGCGCCGTGTCCCTCGACGCGCTGCCGGCCACGGGCCGCCCGGACACCGGCGCCGTTCCGGTGTGGGTGCGCAAGGGCGACGTGCTCGGCGTACTGGCGCCCGGCAATCACCCCGCCACCCACCTGGAGTGGCTGAGCGCCCTCGCCCTCGGCTACCGCGTCGCCGTACGCCCCTCCCGGCGCGACCCCTTCACCCCGCGGCGGCTGGTCCGCGCCCTGCGCGGGGCGGGGCTCGCGCCGGGGTACACGGCGCTGCTGCCGACCACCCACGAGCACGCGGACGCCGTCGTCGAACACGCCGACCGCGGCCTGGTCTACGGCGGCGACGCCGTCGTGGACCGCTACGCCGGCAGCCGGCGGGTCCTCGCCCAGGGCCCCGGCCGTTCGAAGATCCTGCTCACCGGGGACGTGTCCTGGCAGGACCACCTGGACACCATCGCCGACTCGGTCGCGGGCGACGCCGGGGTGCAGTGCCTCAACGCCAGCGCCGTACTGTGCGAGCAGGACCCGCGTGGCCTGGCGGCCGCCCTCGCCGAACGGCTCGCCGGCCTGCCGCCGCTGCCCGCCGGCCACCCCGAAGCGGCCCTGCCCGTACGGCCGCTGGACGAGGCCCGGCAGCTCGCGCGGCAGGTGTACGAGGCCGTCGGCGCGCACCCCGCGACCGGTTCCGGTGTGCCCGGCGAGCCGATCACCGACCTCGGGGACGGGAGCGCCGTCCTGCGGCCCGTGATCACCCTCCTGGACGGCCCGGGGCATCCGTACTTCGGCACCGAACTGCCCTTCCCCTACGCGGCCGTGGCGCCGTGGCGGCCGGGCCTGCGCCCGGACGGGCTCGGCCGGACCCTGGCCCTCACGGTGCTCGGCGGCGACCCCGGCCTGGTACGGCAGTGCCTCGCGAGTCCGCTGATCCGCAACACGCATTGGGGTGACGTACCGACGTACTGGTCCCGGCCCGGCCTGCCGCATGACGGGTCGCCGGCCGAGTTCCTGATGGAGACGAAGACCTTCGCCACGGATCCGACGGAACCGGTAACGCGTTGACTTGAGCAGGTCATGCCGGCTGACCGATGGGTAAGGTTCCGGTCATGATCCTTTCCGGGTTCTCTCGGTTGCCGCTCCGCGCCGCCCCGGTCGTCCCCTCACTGGAAAGGGTCTCCTGGACGCGCTGCGACCCGTGGTGATCGTATGACCCTGCCCGGCCCCGGATCCGGAGGCCCGGTCCGCAATGGTGAGGAAAAGGTGCACGGTGAGTGTTGAAGTGGCCCTGGACATACGGGCGCACTTTGCGGAACGCCCCGCGTGGGACGCCCGGAGCGGCACGCTGCTCTGGGTGGACATGAACGAGGGGGACATCCACCGCTACCGCCCCTCCGACGGCAGCGACACGGTCACCACGGCCGGCGGACCGGTGGCGGCGGCCCTGCCCAGGGCGGGTGGCGGACTCGTGCTGAGCCTGCACGACGGCGTCGCGGTGACCGGGCAGGACGGCACCCGCCGCTGGCTCGCCCAATGGCCGGACCGGGACGTACGCGGCAACGACGCGGGCATCGACGCCCGGGGCCGCCTGTGGGTGGGCACCATCGCCGGCGCGTCCTCGCCCGGCTGGCTGGCCCACGTCTCGGCCGACGGCACCACGCACCCGGCGGCGACCGGGATCCGGCTGAGCAACGGCATCGCCTGGAGCCCGGACGCGACCCGCATGTACTACGTGGACACCCCCACCCGCCGCATCGACGTCTTCGACTACGACATCGACACCGGCAAGGCGGCCAACCGCCGGGCGCTGGCCGCCATCACGGACACCGAGGGCGTACCGGACGGCATGTGCACCGACACCGCGGGCGGCATCTGGGTGGCCCTCTTCCGCGGGGGAGCGGTCCGCCGCTACACCCCCGACGGCCGGCTGGACCGCGAGATCGCCCTGCCCGCCTCGCTGACCACCGCCTGCAGCTTCGGCGGCACCGACCTGACGGACCTCTACGTCACCTCGGCCCGCCGCGACCTCGGAGACGCCGAACCCGAGGCCGGCAACCTCTTCGTGGTACCCGGCATCGCCCAGGGCGTGGAAAGCGCGGCGTTCGACGGCTAGGGCGTAAGGGCGGCCTCGCCGCTGTCCTGTTCGGCCTGCGCCGCCGCGGGCCGCATACGGGCGAACGCCCGGGACACCTCGACCAGCCACGCCACATCGGCGGAGAAGTCGGTGCCGCCCGCGGGCGCCGGCGCCGGCCTGCCGTCGGGCTCGTCCGCGCCGGAGGCCGCCGGCCGCGGCCCGGCCGCGAGCGCCGCCGCGATGTACGCGGCCTCCGCCTCCGCCGACCGCTCCCCGGCGCCCTGCCCCGCATCCGGCACCGCGCCGGGGCCGCCGTGGTGCCCGCGCAGCGCCAGGCAGCCGTCCCGGATCTCGATCACCCGGCGGTGCAGGTGGAACCGCAGGTCGTACAGGGCCGACAGGTCGCTGCCGGTGCTGGACGGCAGGGAGATCTCCGGATGGGCCCGGTGCAGGGCCAGCCACAGCGGGCGCAGCCGCCGGTAACTGCGGTAGTCGGCCAGCCAGCGGCGGGCGGCGGAGACCCGGGGCCCCCACAGCGGGGCGGTCCAGCCGACGATGTTCAGCACCATGCCCACGGTCAGCGTGGTCCGGGACACGTCCGACCAGCGCAGCGGGTTCCAGCCGTACTGCGTCAGGAAGACGTCGGCGTACCGACCGGCCGGGTAGACCAGTTCGACGGCCGCGCCGGCCGCCGCGATGCGCAGGCCGCGGCGTACCCAGGGGTGGTCGGTGAGCTTCGCGAAGTGCCAGCAGGCGCGGGCCACCAACACCTTGCCGACCACGAACGCGGTGAGGTACGCGGCCTGGTAGGCGACGAAGAACGGCTGGTCGCCGGGGTGCTTGAAGACGTTGCGCGGCGCACCCTGGAGGGTCGCCAGGAAGAACAGCACCGCCATCGTGACCGGCACCACCGCGAGGGTCAGCAGCCGCCGCCTGGCCCGTACGAGCGCCTCGGCCCTCGGGTATATCCAGTGGATCAGCAGGATCTGCTGGCAGGCGAGCACGGCGATGATCCACAGCTGGACCGACACGTTGTACCAGGTGATGGTCCCGAACAGGGTGCCCGTCCAGCGGGCCGGGGTGGACATCGACAGGTACATGCCCTGGCAGCCGAAGGAGGCGCACAGCGCGATCAGACCGGCGTTGCGGCGGTGCCCGCGCAGCAGCGGCACGAGGGTGTAGGCGAACGCGATCCAGCAGGCGAGCGCGGCGATCGGGTAACGGATGTGGGTGATGCCGGTCATGAACCGTCCTCGCGGCGCCAGTCGAGCGATCCGTGCACGCGGCCCAGCGCGCTGTCGGGGTCCGGCGCGGCCGCGCCCCCGCGCGGCCCTGCCCGCAGTGCCTCACCGAGGAGAAAGGCCATGACCTCCGCTTCCTGTTCCTGGGCGTCCGAGTAGTTCTCGCGGTAGAGCAAGTCCTGTACGAGGGCGGGGTCGAGGTCGGGGAAGAGCAGGGCGTTGGCGTCGGCCCCCTGGACGCCGACGCCGTGGTGGCCGCAGATCATGTGGGCCAGTTCGTGGGCGACGATGTGTTCCTGGTGGTGGCGGCTGGTCTGCGATTCGTAGACGACGTAGTCCGTGCCGGGGAAGGACAGCCACAGGCCGCAGGGCCCCGAGGAATCCATCGGCATGGCCACCAACTCGATCTCCCTGCCCCGGTTCCCGGCCACGTGCTCGCAGAGCAGCGGGAGGTCGTAGCCGGCGGGGAGCCCGAACGCGGCCAGCTTGGCCCGGCACTGCCGGCGCAGCGCTTTCATGCCGGACCCTCTGCCGTGGCGGTCACGCCAGGGAAAAGGCATCCGGGGCACTACTCCTCGCTGTCGGACGGACGGGCGGGCTGCCGGCCGCGTGACGCGGCGGTGGCGGAGTGCAGCATGCTGACCTCGCGGATGATGCGGGCCAGCGACTTGCGGCCGGAGTCGTCCATGCTCATGGCGCGCAGCGCGATGTCCCGGACCTCCGCGTTGCCCATCGCGGAGGCGAGGGCCAGCTGCGAGTCGACTCGGTCGGCGGTGTCGTCGTCGAAGAAGTAGGCCACCGGCACCCGGAAGAAGGCCGCGAGCGCTTCGAGGTGACGCTTGGTGGGGTTGGTGCGCTGGCCGGTCCGCAGCTGCCAGACGTACGTCTTGGAGAAGGTACCGCCGCTCAGTTCGCTGCATCCGCGCGCGACTTCCTCGTACGTGTACTCCTTGCCGTCCGAGCGGATCGTGGTGAACAGCTTGTCGACCTTCCCGGCCAGTGACGACATCAGGACTCCTTCAATGTGCGCCGGGTGGGCTGCCGAAGTGCCGACTCATCCTAGTTGACAGGACTGTGGCGTGCACTTAACGTCGGAGCGCGTTAGCGGAGATGGACAGAGAGTTTCCCACGTCCACTCACGCGGACGACGGGGGTGTTCGCGTGAGGAAGAGCTCGTCGCGACGGCGACCGGTTGCACCACGGTCGCGCGGCGCCGGCGCGATGAGCCGCACGCACGGTGAAAACCCCCTGGGGCAGGCCGGTTTGCGCGCCTGCCCCGGTCTCACGGCCGGTTCTGATCCCCGGCCAGGCGGGCACGCCACCAGTCCACCGTCGCCTCGACCTGTTCGTCGAGAGGCGTGGCCGCCGCGGTGAACGCCTTGCGGTAAGCGGTGGAATCCACGACGAACGGCCGGTCGAACTGGTAACGGATCTCCCGAAGTTCCCGCAGCAGGGGCGAGACCACCGACAGCGCGCCCACCACGGCCGACGGCAGCCGGCGCACCGGAACCGGCTCCACCCGCGCCTGCGCCGCCAGCCTGCCCACCATCTCCCGCACGGACAGCGCGGGCTCCGTGGGAACGTGCCACGCCCGCCCCCACGCCTCCTCCAGGACCGCGGCCTGGGCCATGGTCGCGGCCACGTCGGGGAGGTAGGTCCAGCTGTGCGGAACGTCCGGATCGCCGAGAACGGAGACCGGCTTGCCGTCCAGCAGCCGCGGCACGACCCGGGACGCCAGGTGCCCGCCGTCGGTCACGCCCGGCCCGAAGAAGTCCGACGCGCGGACCTCGACGGCCTTGACGCGCCCCGCCTCGTGCAGGGCGCGCGCCCGCTCCCAAAGCTCCGCCCGCACCCGCCCCTTGGGGCCGGTCGCCGCGAGCGGCAGGTCCTCGGTCAGCTCGCCGTCGACCGGGCCGTAGCCGTAGAGGTTGCCCAGCATGACGAGCACCGCGCCGGTCGCCTCCGCCACCTGGTTCACGGACGCGGCCAGCGCGGGCCAGTCACGCGTCCAGCGGTGGTACGGCGGCGAGGCGCACTGGTGGATGGCGGCCGCGCCCCGCGCGGCCTCCGTCAGCCGCCCGGCGTCTGCCGCGTCCAGCGCGACGTGCTCGATCCCCGGCTCCGCGCGCCCGCCGGACCTGGTGACCACCCGCACGGAATGCCCCTGCCCGGCCAGGAGCCGGGCCGTGGCCGCCCCCGCGGGACCGAAACCTATGACAACGTGAAGATCCATGCGCGTAGGGTAGCGGCGCGGGAGCGCCGTCCGGAAATGCGAAAAACCCCAGATGAACCGGGGTTCTTGCTGGTGTCCGAGGGGGGACTTGAACTCTCCACTCGGGCACCAGCCTTCTAGCTACCTGACCTGCGCGAACGTACTCGGCGCGCCGCAGACTTGACCAATCCCGTTGGCCATGCGTTCCCCCCCGTTTCGGGCCGTTCCGGACCGCTGTTGGTCATGCGTTGGTCATGTGGCCAGCCTGCCCACACCCACCGTCCCGGCTGCCTTCGGGAGGGGGCGAGCGCCACAGGTTTATGCGACAACACAAATATTGGCGCGGCCGCATAGACGGCGATACCGCGCCCTCCGTACGGTCATGGAGCCGCCCCACGAGGGGGCGGGGGACAGGGGGTTTCACCATGGCTCGTGAGGAACTGACCCGACTCACCGGAAACGGCAACGGGGGGCCGTGCGGCAAGGACGACTGCCCAAACGTCTACCGCACCGCCTCCGGCTCCATCGTCGTCCAGGGCGACGTGTCCAAGGCATTCCAGTCCCCGGAGGGGGAAGGGCTTGTCGAGATCCCCGAGGACGTTCTGAGGGAGGCTGTCCGTGTTCTTGGCTGGTGAAGATTGGGCCGCGCGCTTCGAGGGCTTCCAGCGCGAAGCGTGGCGCCTTGAGACCCTGCCGCAGTACCTCATGCCGCAGGAAGCCGAGGAACTCCAGGCGTTCCGCGACGGCGTGCGCATCGACCCCGCCATGGTCCGCAACGAGTACACAGACCGGCTCCGCCGACAGGCAGCGCAGGGGCGCGTTCAAGGACGCGTCCACGTCGTCACTCGTCCTCTGTCTGAGTACCTGCGGTTCGAATTCTCCCAGTACTACCGGCCGCATCTCTTGGCCGGGGAACAGATCCGCATTCTCGACGTGACTGACCGGCTCAACCCCCTTGAAGGGGTTCAGGACTTCTGGATGTTCGATCAATCGGAAGTCGTACTCATGAACTATGAGCCCGACGGAAAGCAGATCAACCGTAAGGTATTCCGGGGCGACGTGTCCCAGTTCATCGAATATCAGCGAATCGCGGTAGCCGAGTCCCTGCCCTTCGAGGAGTACGTTAAGGGCCTTGACCTTTGAGCCTGAACGGCTAGGTCAGTCCAGGTCGGACCTAGCGGAAGCACTGCGAAGCCTGCGGAAGCGAGCCGGGAAAACTCAGACCTGGCTCGCTCGCCGCTGCAGCATGTCGCAAACCAAGGTCAGCAACATTGAGAGCGGGAAACTCACTCCCGCTGTTATCGACGTCGACCTAATACTTGAAGCGCTCGGGACCGATGATCCGGCAGCCTCACAGATCCTGGAATTGGTTCGGACAGCGAATACCGAGTGGCAGGACCATTGGTCTTCACGGCGCCGAGGGCTCGACAAGAAGCAGAGCGAGCTAGCCAGGCTCGAAACAGTCACAACAGAATTTCGATTCTTCCTACTCTCGGCGATCACGGGGCTACTGGCTACGCCGGAGTATGTGCGCGCCAGCATCGCGGACGTTCCTGGAGGCCAGTCCAAGACCATCGCGAAGAAACTGGAACGTCAAAATGTCCTCTACGACTCGTCAAAGTCGTTCACGTTCCTTCTCACGGAACAAGCTGTTCGCTGGCCGCTCTTGCCGCCTCTCGCCATGGCGATGCAGCTAGACCGAATGGCTTCGGTCTCTCGAATTCCGAATGTTCGACTTGGGGTCATTCCCCTGGCGAATCACATTCCAGAGATGCCACTGAATACCTTCACGGTCTACGACCGACGACTAGCCACCGTGGAAACCGGAACAGGTGCTTTGATTCTTCGGGACCATCGCGACGTGAACGCGTACCGCGAAGGCTTCGAGAGGTACGAGTCGTACGCAGCGTTCGGAGGCGACTGCCGGGAACTTCTGAACGAGTGGTCCATGCTATTTACCCGACAACGCGAATAATGCTGGAGGTTCCCCGTCGGCGGCCCGAGTATGTACCCATGCCGTCCGAACCGAAGAACCACAGGCAGGGCATCCCGCAAGGTTGGCGGATGGACCCGATTCCGAGCCGTAAGGCGTACCGGGATGATGATGGGAACATTCGTGTCCCGATGTGGTTGACGAAGAACGGTCGGCATATGGCAGACACAGAAATGGTCCTGCTTCCGTCCGAGGCCGCTCTATTGGCCGAGAGTCTGACCAATGCCATGCGGGACGGTCCCAGGTCGATGCTGGACGAACTCTTTCGGGAGTCCGCGACGGCTCTTGCCTCTGGCGTCGTGTACGTGCGCAAGCCGGAGCAGTACCCGTTCTGAGCCTGCCCCTTCACTGATCTCGCAGGAAGGCGCACCCATGTCCCGAACCGACCTTTACAGCCTGCCCATCGACGGAGCCACGTTCCTCAAGGCGTGCGGGGGTAACACGCACCCGGACGGTGAGTCCTGCGCGACCCTCGCGAAGATCGGCCCCGATGCGTGGGCGCTGGGCGACAGCAAGCGGCCCGGTGCGGAGCCGCTGAGGTTCACCACCGCCGAGCTGGACGCGGCCGGTATCGACCCGGTCCGCTTCGGCCTCTCGGCCTGAATGGCCGTTCCCTGACCGGCGGCCTTCGTCCTCCAGGGAGGGCGGGGCCGCCTTCAACTGCTCTGACGAGGATCATCAGTTGCACTACCACGGCTATCTGTGGACCGGCTCCAAAAAACGGTTCGACGAGGAGGCTTTGAGGCGGCCTGCCCACCCTGATCCGCCCCCGGCTCCGGCCGGTGACGACGACATGGCAGGCAAGCGGCTCGTTGAACGTTATCGGCTGGTGAAGGCGGAGTTCCCTGTCGTGGACCTGCCTCCGCTGGAGATGGCCTATTGGCTCGTCAAGCCCGGCAGGCTGGTGCGGGGCACCTGGGACGAGTCGAAAGAGGCCGCACAATGGCTCGGGGAACAGCTCGCCGCGTACGCGCCCCGATTCGCCTCCGAGCCGGACCGCGACACGACGCGGCTGGCGATACTCGTCAGCTCTGCTGCCGAACGGCTCTGCTGGGGCGGGGACGTTTCCCACGGCTTCTACCTCGAACGCCCCTCGTTCCTGTCTCTGGCTCTGGTGTGCTGTTCTCCGAACCAGGCCGAGCCGGAACTGATGTGTCCGCTGCGGTAGGCCCCTTAGCAAAGAGGCCCCGACCCATCACGGGCCGGGGCTATCACTTCGCTACGGTCGCAGGCTCCGGAGCCTGCCGAGCAGAACGGCCGAGCGTCCACCCGCCCGGCCATGGGGCTCAGCTTCCCTCACCCTCCGCGCTGGCCGGCGTGACGCTCGGTCCGCGCACGTGGGCCAGGTACTCATCTGTCGTCATGCCGAGGTACCGCACGTACCGACGCATGGCAGCCTCGACGTGGTCGCGGTCGTCCTCGGGGCCTTCGATCCACTCCGCCACGCCTCGGCAATCCCCGGATGAAGAACAAACACGCCCCGACGGTTCCCGCCCTCGACCATGCGGCCCTGTTCCTTGACCAGTCGGTCCATACGTTCAGCCTGCGCCAAATGCTGCGCCGCTGATTCCACATAGCGTGTCTCGAATCCGGATAGGCGAATTCCATCCGCCTCGTATTTGTCGAGCAGCTCAGCCTCGATGCGCTGAGCGGGTGTTCTATGGGCCATGCCGGCCGCCCTTCTGTGGCGTTCTGAGTACACCCCTGGAGTACGTCGCCAAAGTGGGTTTTGCCGCTCTATAGAGCCTCCGACGCCACTCCCGAAGAGGGTTTCTGATCTGCGGCGGTTCGGAACCTCTATGACGCCTCGGTCGGGAAGAAAGCGTTCAGGGAGACACCCCCCACCCATCGCGCCTTGTTTTCTTTCAAATTTTTTCACGAAACGTTCAGCGAAACCGAAAAAGAATTACGTGAAATGAATCTCGACTAAAAATAAGCGAACGATTCAAACTCGACTGAAGGTTTCGCTCCATCTCGGTGCAACCTTGCCGCATATTCCATAGCGATCGATTCGCCCGCAGTTCGGGCGGTGTACAGGTTGAACTCCTCTTCAATTGCTGGAGTGGTTTCATCCGATCCGAAGTGCACATCCAATATGTGCTTCTCCGGCTTCACTGCGCGACGGATAACGTCCTGCCTGTCAGGCCACATCGCCTCACCATTTCCTGTCGAATGAGGAAAGGGGGCCGCTCTCAGTAGCCCCCTTCTGCGCCTGGCTTAGGAAGCCTTCAGCTTCAAGCCGACCGAGCGCACGGAGTCAATCTCCGTGACTCCAACCCGCCGACCGAACGACAGATCAAGGCCGCTGAACCGAATTTCCCCACGCTCAACGACCATGAGACGGGGCGGTTTCTCGCGGACATCTGGCAGCCGTGCGGCAATCGGGCGTGTGACGGCGGCCTGACCCATCACTGTCTCCGGGACGCCCCGCTGTGGACCTCTTACGCGGCAACCTCGTGCCGCAGCAGTGAAGTTCTGGGATGGATGTGGGACCTGATCCACTGGGACGACTGCGCCATCGAGCTCGGCTGGGTCGTGGTCGAAGAGGGCAACACCTACCGGCTCCGCAAGCTCAGCAAGGACGGCGACGACAACGCGATCATCTATGTGGACCAAGCGTTGATGAACGTCCTCAAGTGGCAGTGGGAGCGTCAGCAGGCCGAGAAGGAACGACTCGGCCCGCTGTGGGTGGAGCACGGGTTGGTGTTCGCCCGGGACGGCTTCAAGCTGTACCGGGGCGAAGCAGGCGGCCCCCAGGGCCCGGAGAAGGTCTCCGCCCGCTGGCGGACGGCTCGCAACCGCCTGCACCTGCCGGAGAACTTCCGGCTGCACGACTGGCGGGCATCGAAGATCACGAATGATCTGGACAACCACGAGAACCCTGTAGAGGTCTCGGCCAACGCCCGGCACCACTCGCCCGGCTACACCATGGCCCGCTACGGCAGGCGCCGCGCCGAGGGAGCCAAGAAGCTCGCCGCTTCCAGCGCAGCCCGTATCGGGCTGGCATCCCTGGTCTGACCAGGAAAATCGCTCGGCTGTTGGTCACGTGGTTGGCCACGCCACAGCCCGAGATACAGAAAAACCCCACGTGAAGTGGGGTCTTTGCTGGTGTCCGAGGGGGGACTTGAACCCCCACGCCCGATAAAGGGCACTAGCACCTCAAGCTAGCGCGTCTGCCATTCCGCCACCCGGACCAGGTGTCTGCCGGTCCGGCCGCTTGGCCGTTCCGACATGGAAAACAATAGCAAACGTTCAGGGGTGGTCGATCACGGCCGTCCGGCACCGGGGGCGCGCCTGTGACCAGCGGATGTCGGCAGCATTGCGGCCTTGGGCGCAGCGCCGCCGGGGTGGAGGATGGCGGTGGACCCCCGCCGCGGACCGGACCCCCGAGTCACGGCGCGGCCGTGAACCATGAGGAGGCAGTGTGAGCGAGTCGCAGCCGGCCCGTACGGTCACCGGCGAGGACGAGGTCGTCGACCTGTGCCGGGACCTGATCAGGATCGATACGAGCAATTACGGCGACCACTCGGGCCCGGGTGAGCGCGCCGCCGCCGAGTACGTGGCGGAGAAGCTGGCCGAGGTCGGGCTGGAGCCGCGGATCATCGAGTCCCACAAGGGCCGCGCCTCGACGGTGGCCCGCATCGAGGGCGCCGACCCGTCGCGGCCCGCGCTGCTTATCCACGGGCACACGGATGTGGTGCCCGCCAACGCGGACGACTGGACCCACCACCCGTTCTCCGGCGAGATCGCGGACGGGTGCGTGTGGGGCCGCGGCGCGGTCGATATGAAGGACATGGACGCGATGACGCTCGCGGTCGTCCGCGACCGGCTGCGCTCCGGGCGCAAGCCGCCGCGCGACATCGTGCTGGCCTTCCTCGCCGACGAGGAGGCGGGCGGCGTGTACGGCGCCCGGCACCTCGTGGACAAGCACCCCGGCCTCTTCGAAGGCGTCACGGAGGCCATCGGCGAGGTCGGCGGGTTCTCCTTCACCGTCAACGAGAACCTGCGGCTCTACCTGGTCGAGACGGCCCAGAAGGGCATGCACTGGATGCGGCTCACCGTGGACGGCACCGCCGGCCACGGGTCGATGACCAACAGCGACAACGCGATCACGGAGCTGTGCGAGGCGGTCGGGCGGCTGGGCCGGCACAAGTTCCCGGTGCGGGTGACCAAGACCGTACGGTCCTTCCTCGACGAGCTCTCCGACGCCCTGGGCACCGAACTCGACCCGGAGAACATGGAGGAGACCCTCGCCAAGCTGGGCGGCATCGCGAAGATCATCGGTGCCACGCTGCAGAACACCGCGGCACCGACCCAACTGGGCGCCGGTTACAAGGTCAACGTCATCCCGGGCCAGGCGACCGCGGCCGTCGACGGACGGTTCCTGCCCGGCCACGAGGAGGAATTCCTCGCCGATCTGGACCGGATTCTCGGGCCGCGGGTCAAGCGCGAGGACATTCATGCCGACAAGGCCCTGGAGACCAGTTTCGACGGCGCCCTGGTGGACGCCATGCAATCGGCCCTCAGGGCCGAGGACCCGATCGCACGGGCCGTTCCGTACATGCTCTCCGGCGGTACGGACGCCAAGTCCTTCGACGACCTCGGAATCCGCTGCTTCGGCTTCGCGCCGCTCAAGCTGCCGCCGGAGCTGGACTTCGCCGGAATGTTCCACGGCGTGGACGAGCGGGTGCCGGTCGACGGACTCAAGTTCGGTACGCGCGTACTCGACCGGTTCATCGAGCAGAGCTGAGGTGAAGTCCCGTACCGGCGTACGGGACTTCCGCCGCCGGGCATCGCACGCGAGCCCGGACATTCGGCCAGACGTACGCGTTTAGCCGGAACGAGTGAATGCCGTCATAGGCTCGTAGCTTCATCACCTTCTCCTCGTTGCAGAGGGTGCGGTCCGCGGCTGGGACCGCATTGCCAACAAGGAGGAATAATGATCAAGAAGGTCGTCGCTGCCGCGGCTGCCACCGGTGGTCTGGTGCTCGCCGGCGCGGGCCTGGCCGTTGCCGACTCCGGGACCCAGGGTGCCGCCCTGAACTCCCCGGGTGTCATTTCGGGCAACGCCGTCCAGGTGCCGATCCACGTGCCGATCAACCTGTGCGGCAACACGATTGACATCATCGGGCTGCTGAACCCCGCCTTTGGCAACACCTGCGTCAACGACTGACGCGGTGCCTGAACCCGTAAGGCTGTAATCCCGGTCGGCTCCGGAGTGCGCACCATGCACTCCGGAGCCGACGGTTGTTTCGGTGCGCGGAAGCGGAGTGTTCCGTGCGCCATCCAGAAGGTCGAAGGCAGGGGAGGAACTTATGCGAGAGGTCGCGAAAAAGGGCCTGATCACGATAGTGGCGGCCGGCGGCGTACTTGCCGTCGCGGGCGGCTACGCGCACGCGGACTCCGGTGCGCAGGGGAAGACCGCGAATTCCCCGGGGGTGTTGTCCGGCAATACGGCTCAAATTCCGGTGAATGTCCCGGTGCAGGCCTGCGGGAATTCCGTGGACGTCGTCGGGCTGCTGAATCCGTCCATGGGAAACCACTGTGACAACGGTGGCGGGTCCCGTGGCGGCGGCAGCCGGAGTCACGGCTCCGGCGGCGCCGGTGCGCAGGGGACGGCGCAGAACTCGCCCGGCGTCGCGTCGGGCAACCAGGTGCAGGCGCCGGTCCACGCGCCGGTCAACGCCTGCGGCAACTCGGTGTCGGTCGTCGGCGTCGGCAACGCGGTCAACACGAACGGCTGCGGTACCAGCGGCAGCGGCAGCGGCGCGGGCGACGGCACGGGCACCGGCACCGGCCGCGACCCGGAGCCGCCGTCGGGCCGGAACGGCCCGAAGCCGTCCGGCGGCCAGGAGGACCCGCGGTCCCCGGCCGGGCCCGGCGCTCCGGCGCAGGACCGGGCGGGCGGACCGGCCGCACCGGGTGCGCCCGGCGGACCGGCGGCCGGGCACCGGCCGGACACGGAGACCGCGGGCGCGGTCCAGGAGCGGGGGGCGCGGACGCAGGAGGAGTCGGAGCCGCGGACGCAGATCGTCACCCCGCCGGAGGGCGGTGGACTCGAACACCTCGCGCAGACCGGGGCGGCCGCGCTCGGCGTCGCGCTGCCGGCCAGCGCGGGCCTGCTGATCGGAGGCGCGGTGCTCTACCGCCGCGCGCGATCCGCACGCGTCTGACCGCGTTGCCGGACCGGTACGGCTGGGCGGGCTCCGCGACGGCGGGGCCCGCCCAGCCGTGTGCGGGCCCGGTCCGCGGCGTCCACGTCCGGGAGCGCGGGTGATTCAGGCATGCGTTCGGGGGGCCACGGTGCGGTCACGCGGCGCGGCGGGTGCCGCGGCGGGCGCGAACGCTCACCAGGTCGCCCGGATCTGGCGGATGATCCGGCGGCGCAGCCGTACGCGGCGGCTGCCGTCGGGATTGAGGCGCAGGCGGTCCAACTCCCAGTGTCCGTACTCGGCATGGTCGGTCAGCAGGCGTGTGGCGGCCTTGCGGGAGACCCCCCGCGGCACGTACACATCGCAGAATTCGTATTCCGGCATCGCATCTATTGTGCGGGACCGGCCCCGGTACGGATAGCGTCTGCACTATGTCTGATGCTGCGCAGCCTTCCGCTGCCGAGGTACGTGCCGCCGCCGAGGCGGTCAAAGCCGCGCTGGACCGTCACCTCGACGCGGTCGAACACCGCTCGGGCCAGGACGACCCTGCCGTCTATGCCGCGTTCGACGAACTCGCCGCGGCGGCTGAGGCGTACGACGAGCTGCTGTACGACACCTATGACGAGGTCACTCCCTTCGAGATCCCCGGCAACGACGCGCTGCCCGCCTACGCGGGCCCGGAGGAACCCAGCGCGCTGAGCGTGCTGATCCGGCGCGACTACGCGGTGGCCGAACCCCAGCGGCTGCTGTCGCAGGCGCAGCGGATCGCCGATCTCGACCCGGAGTCGGCCGCCGACGCCGCCGCGGAGGTGCGGGCGGTCAACGGCGGTGCGGGATCGGTGTCCGGGGTGGTCGGCAGCAGCGTGCACGCGGCGCTGGGCGTGCTGTTCGGGGAGTTCGAACCGGACGAGATCGCCACCCGCCACAAGGAGTTCGGCCTGGAGGAGGGCGACTCGACGCTGTGGGTGGTCGCGGCGGACGAGACGCCCGAGCCGGGGGAGTGGCTGTCCGCGCCGTTCGACCAGACCGACCCGCAGCGGGTGGTGTGCCGCTTCGACGTCAGCTCCGTCTTCGACGAGGAACGGGGCGCCGACATCGATGACGACGACGTGCTGGAGACGCTCGACGGGGAGCGGTGAGGCGGCCGTGACGGAAGCGTGACGGCGCCGGTGTGACCGGTGGGCCGGGGGCGGCGCACGCGCGCCGCCCCCGGCTCTCAGCCTGCCAGGGCGTCCGCCGCGGTCTGGGCGGTGTGCTGCTGGAGCAGCGTCCGCAGGCGGGTGGTGCGCTCCTTGACCGGGACCTCGGCGACCGCGCGCGGCAGCGCCTGGTCCACGCCCTGGACGACGGACAGATGGCGTTCGGCGCGGCTGAAGGCGGTGTAGACCCAGGCGCGGGTCAGCCCCTTGGCGGCGTCGCCCGGCAGCACGGCCACGACGGCCGGCCAGCGCGAACCGGCCGCCTGGTGGGCCGTGATCGCCCAGCCGTGGCGCACGGCACCCGCACCGACCTCCTCGCGCGGCACGACCACGGGGGAGCCGGCGCAGTCCAGGTGCAGCCCGGCCGCGTCGGCGCCGGTGACGGTGCCCGCGACCGTACGGCCGGGGGCGGGGGAGTAGGCGACGCGGTCGCCCGGGTCGAAGCCGCCGAACCGGCCGGGGCCGGGGTTGAGCCGCTCCTTGAGGGCCGTGTTCAGGGCGCGGGTGCCTGCCGCGCCGCCGTGGCCGACGGTGACGACCTGGGTCTGCCCGGCGGGCACGCCGATCGCCCGGGGCACCGAGTCGGCGACGAGCTGCACGGTGCGGTGCACCGCCTCGCCGGGGTCGCGCGCCGGGACGATCACCACCTCCTTGCCGGGCGCCTCGACCTGGTTCAGCTCGCCGATGCCGATGCCGGAGACCAGCTCGCCGACCGGCCCGAAGTCCGGTGTGCGGGAGGCGACCTGGGGGCAGCAGCGGGCGGCCAGCACGTCGGCGAAGAGCCGCCCGGGGCCGGCCGACCACAGCACGCCGGGGTCGCCGCTGAGCACCAGCCGGGTGCCGTCGGTCAGCGACTCGACGAGCGCGGCGGCGGTCTCCAGGTCCAGCTGGGGCGCGTCCAGGACGACGAGCAGGTCGAGGGCGAGGGCGCCGTCCGCGTCCCGGCCCGGGCCTTCGCGGCCCGCCAGCAGCCCGGCGAGCGTGACGGCGGCGTCGTCGGGGGCGGCCGGCGCCGAGGCCCGGTCCTGGTACGCGTCGGCGGCCTCGGCGACGAGCCGGGCCAGCCGCGCGCGGCCGTCGTCGGTGTGCGTGGCGCCGCAGGCGCGCAGGCCGAGCGCGCGGGCCGCGGCGATCAGCGCTGCGGGCTCGGCGCGCGCGGCCTCGGCGCCGGTGTGGGCGACCAGGCCGCCGCGGGCGGCGGTACGGATCAGCTCGGCGGCGGAGGGGGAGGGGGCGGCCGCCGCGACGGCTTCCCAGTCGGCCGCGCCCGGCCGGCGGGCGGCCGGCGCGCCGGGGTCCTCGTCCGGCGCGGCGCCGTCCGCATCCGGGGAGTCCCCGGCGGGGCGCTCCTCGTCGTTGGCGTCGTCCGTGTCCGCCGGGGCAGGGAGGTCGGCGGGCTCTTCGAAGGTGTTGAGCAGCCGCGCCAGGCCGTCCGCGACGCTCTCCTCGGCCATGGCGAAGCGGTCCAGGCCGAGCAGCACCCGGACCGGCTGCTCCGCGTCCTCGTCGTCCGACGCCACCGGGCGGGCGGCGCCCGGCGTCTCGATCGCGTCCTGGAAGACCAGCACGGCGCCCTCGGCGATGGCCGTCTGCAGGGCCTCGTCCGGGTCCGGCACCGACCGCTGGGCGAGCGCGGCGCGCAGCGCGGACGCCTCCAGGGCGGAGTGCCCCGCCAGGGCGGCCTGCTCCAGCAGCCAGCCGACCAGGGCCTGCGCGCGCCGCTCGTCGCCGGGGCCGCAGGCCGGGCCGAGGAGCGCCCGCGCGAAGCCGTCGGCCTGCTCGGGGCGGACACCCGGGACGGCGAGCAGCTGCCACGGGTCCTCGCGCAGCGCCTCGGCGGCGCGCTCGCCGAGCGTTTCGGCGGTCTTCGCGGCCAGCGCCTCCGGGGCGCCGCCCGCCGTCAGCACCTGTCGTACGCCCTCGATGCCGGGGGCGGGCGGCGCCGTCACGGCCGGGTGCGCCGCGGCGTGCTCCGCCGGGCCGGGGCGGTGGGCGCCACCATCCGCGGCCGGGCGGGCGTGTCCCGGGGCGGCGTCCTGGCCGGGGCCCGCCGCGGGCTGCGGCACGCTTGCCGGGCCGCCGCGCTCCTGGGCGCCCGTGGACGGAGCCGGTACGCCGCCGGCGTTCCGCGGGCCGCCCGCCGCCCGTGGGGCGCCGCCCGGCCGGGGGGAACGCCCGGTGAAGAAGGAGTCAGCCGACCGCTCGCCGCTCTCCACGGCCCGCACCGCTGCCGCCAGCGCGGCGGCGGTCGCCGCATCGCCCCTCTTGGGAGCGGCTGCCGCTTCGTCCTTACCGGCCGCCGCTTCCCCGGGGGCGGCCTCCGCCTCCTCAGGGGCGGCCTCCGCTTCCCCGCTGGCGGCCTCCGGGCCGGGCGCGGTCGGCTCGGGCGCGGCCTCGTCGGAGAGGCGGTCGGTGCTCACAGCGTGCTCCAGTCGTGATCGGGATAGTGGTGCACCGGGGCCGAGACGTCGTCCAGGGCCCGGCAGATCTCGTCAGGAAGACTAAGGCCCTCCACTGACAATGCCGCCCTGAGCTGCTGCGCGGTGCGCGCGCCGACGACCGGCGCGGCGACTCCCGGCCGGTCGCGGACCCACGCGAGAGCCACCTGCAGCGCGGTGACGGCGAGCCCGTCGGCGGCCGTGGTGACCGCCTCGACGATGCGGCTCCCCGTCTCGTCCAGGTACGGGGCGACGAACGGCGCGAGCTGCTCCGAGGCGCCGCGGGAGTCGGCCGGGGTGGTGCGCCGGTACTTGCCGGTGAGGACCCCGCGGCCCAGCGGTGACGAGGGCAGCAGGCCGACGCCCAGGTCCCGCGCCGCGGGCAGCAACTCGCGCTCGATGCCGCGCTGGAGCAGGGAGTACTCCATCTGGGTGCCTGCCAGGCGGGTGCGGATCGCCGGTGCGGCCAGCTGCCAGGTCGCGGCCTTGGCCAGCTGCCACCCGGAGAAGTTCGAGACGCCCACATAGCGCGCGCGGCCGGTGGCGACGGCGGTGTCGAGGGCCTGGAGGGTCTCTTCGAGGGGTGTGTACGGGTCGAAGGCGTGCAGCTGCCAGAGGTCGACGTAGTCCGTGCCGAGACGTTCCAGCGAGGCGTCCAGCGCGTCCAGCAGGTGGCGGCGGGAGCCGTCGACCCGGCGGTCCGCGTCCAGGACGCTGCCCGCCTTGGTCGCGATCACCAGGTCGCGGCGCGGCACCAGTCCCTCGCAGAGCCGGCCGAGGAGGTACTCGGCGCCGCCGTCCGCGTACACGTCGGCGGTGTCCACCAGGGTCCCGCCGGCCTCCCAGAACGCCTTGAGCTGCTCGGCGGCGTCGTGCTCGTCCGTGTCCCTGGCCCAGGTCAGGGTGCCGAGGCCGAGACGGGACACGCGCAGGCCGGTACGGCCGAGGTGCCTTTGCTCCATGGGCCCTGAGGTTACTGGCCCGTCGGCCGCGCCGGTGGACCTGTGGACAGCCGGTCGGCACGCCGCGCGGGCGGCCTGTGGACAACCGGCCGGTGACGGCTGCCGCCGCCCCGCGCTAGAGTCCCCGGAACACCGACGTTACTGATCAGTAAGGGGAGCGGCATGAAGCTCGGGATCAACCTCGGCTACTGGGGCGCCGGGATGGACGCGGACAACCTGGCCGTGGCGCAGGAGGCGGACTGGCTCGGCTACGCGGTCTGCTGGGCCGCCGAGGCGTACGGCTCCGACGCCCCCACCGTGCTCTCCTGGGTCGCGGCCCAGACCGAGCGCATCGACGTCGGCTCCGCGATCTTCCAGATCCCGGCCCGTACGCCCGCGATGACCGCGATGACCGCCGCCACCCTCGACTCGCTGTCCGGCGGCCGCTTCCGCCTCGGCCTCGGCGTCTCCGGGCCGCAGGTGTCCGAGGGCTGGTACGGCGTGAAGTTCGACAAGCCGCTGGCCCGCACCCGCGAGTACGTGGAGATCGTCCGCAAGGCGATGACCCGCGAGCGGCTGTCCTACCAGGGGCAGCACTGGACGCTGCCGCTGCCCGACGGCCCCGGCAAGCCGCTGAAGCTGACCGTGCACCCGCAGCGCGAGCACATCCCGCTCTACATCGCCGCGATCGGCCCCAAGAACCTCGCGCAGACCGGTGAGATCGCCGACGGCGCGCTGCTGATCTTCCCCTCCGCCGACCACCTGGAGGAGACGGCGGTCTCGCACATCAGGGCGGGCCGGGAGAAGGCAGGGAAGACGCTGGAGGGCTTCGACGTCTGCCCGACGCTGCCCCTGGCCGTCGGCGCGGACAAGGACGTCAGCGCGCTGGCCGACATGTTCCGTCCGTACACCGCGCTGTACGTGGGCGGCATGGGCAGCCGCAAGCAGAACTTCTACAACCAGCTCGCCTGCCGCATGGGTTACGAGAAGGAGGCCGCCGAGATCCAGGAGAAGTACCTGTCCGGCGACAAGGAGGGCGCGGCGGCGGCGATCCCCCGGAAGCTGATCGACCAGACCACGCTGCTCGGCTCCGTCGAGCGCATCGCGGAGCGGATGCAGGCGTACGCGGCGGCCGGGGTGACCACGCTGACCCTCGCGCCCGCCGGGTTCACGCTGGAGGACCGGATCGCCTCGCTGCGGGCGGGCACCGAGGCCCTGGAGCGCGCCGGGCTGGCGTAAGCGCCCGCCCCGCGTCCGGGGCCGGGCCCGGAGGACAAGCCTGCGGCCGTGGTGGGGGCTCGGGGGTCTTCCCCGCCACGGCCGTCACCCCGCACAACGCCGGGACGGCCCGCGTGGTTACGCCCGCGGCCCGGTCCCGCCCCGTCAGGCGCCGGTCGTACGGTCCCTCGAACGGAGGAGTTGGCCGACGTACCCGTTGCCACTTCCCGCGTACCGCACTTTACTTTTCTTTTGCGGATGTGCGTATCGGAGGTGGCCCGGTGCTCTCGGCCAGAAGCCTGTTCCAGGAGATCCTCGACCACGACGAGTCCTACCGGCTGTTCTGCTCCATCGCGGCCAGCGGCGAGGCGCAGGGCGGCTGGGAGAACGGGCGGATCGCCGCGCTGGTCCCCGCGTCGCAGCGCGCACTGGCCCCCAAGGCCGCCCGGCACGGCGCCGACGAGGACAAGCACGGCCGGCTGTTCAACGCCCTCCTGCGCAAGCGTGGCCTCCAGCCGGCGACGGTCCCGGAGGAGACCGACTACACCGCGCTGCTGGAGCGCCGGGGCATCGGCCTCGCACATGACAAGCTGCGCCGCGACGAACCGCTCACCGAGCAGGACGTCGTCACCTACCTCGCGCACAGCCGGGTCACCGAACAGCGCGCCGCCGGCCAGATGGACTTGCTCAAGAAGTACTTCGGCGGCCACCCGGAGATCGGCAGGGCGATCCTGATGATCGCCGCTGACGAGGAGAACCACCTCGCCTACTGCCACGAGGAGCTGCTGCGGCTGGCGGAGCAGGGCCACGGCCCCGCGATCCGGCGCGCGCTGCGCGACTGCGCCCTGGCCGAGGCCGCGGTCTACCGCGACGTCAGCCTGGCCGTGATGGCCCACATGGGCCGCATCCTGGGCTGGCCGCGCGCCAAGTCCGCCGTGCTCGTCGCCGGCATCCGCGCGGTGTACGCGTACGAGCGGCTCGCCGGCTGGCGCCGGATGGTCACGCTGCGCACCCCGGAGCGGCGCGACGCGCTGGGCGGCCCGGCCGCCTCCGCGCCGGAGTTCGTGTGAAGGCCGCGGTCCGGCGGGCCGTTCTCACAGCCAGCCGCGCCGCTTGAAGAGCCGGTACAGGAGCAGTTCCAGGCACAGCATCAGCAGCAGGATGCCGTAGTAGCCCCAGGTCCATTTCAGCTCGGGCATGTGCTCGAAGTTCATGCCGTAGATGCCGGCGATCAGCGTCGGCAGGGCCGCCATGGCCGCCCAGGCGGAGATCTTGCGCATGTCGTCGTTCTGGCGCACCCCCATCTGCGCCAGGTGGGCGCTGAGGATGTCCGACAGCAGCCGGTCCAGCCCCTCGACGGACTCGTTGGCGCGGGTGAGGTGGTCGCCGACGTCCCGGAAGAACGGGCGGGCCTCGGCGTGCACGAAGGGCACCCCGGCGTTCTGAAGGCGCAGCATCGGCTCGACCAACGGGTTGGTGGCGCGCCGGAACTCCAGTACCTCGCGCTTGAACGCGTAGATCGCGGCCGCGGTGTTGCCGGTGTCCGAGCCGGACGGTGCGAACACCTCCGCCTCCAATTCCTCCAGGTCCACCTGGAGTTCGGCCGCCACCTCGATGTAGTGGTCGACGACCGCGTCGCTGACCGCGTACACGACCGCGGTGGGGCCGTGGCACAGCACGTCCGGCTCGTGCTCCAGGCGGCGGCGCACCGCGGCGAGCGGGCTGGCCGTGCCGTGGCGGACGGTGACGACGAAGGAGTCGCCGAGGAAGAGCATCAGCTCGCTGGCGGTGATGGCGCCCTCGGCGTCGTCGTAGGAGATCGGCTTGAGCACCATGAACAGGGAGTCGTCGTACACCTCCATCTTCGGCCGCTGGTGCGCCTTGAGCGCATCCTCCACGGCGAGCGGGTGCAGCCCGAACTCGCTGCTGACGCGGTCGAACTCCTCCCGGGTGGGCTCGTGCAGCCCGAGCCACAGGAAGGAGTGACCTTCGGCGCGCGCCGCTTCGAGGGCGTCGGAGAAGTCCGACGGCCCTTCGGTGCGGCGGCCGTCCCGGTAGATGGCGCAGTCGACGATCACACTGGGCATTGTCACTCGTCGTACCGGCTCGTGCCAGGACTCCGGGCCCGCGTCCGGCGGCCGGCCCCGGCAACGTAGGGTGCTGCCATGCCCACGCTGATCCTGGTGCGGCACGGCCGCTCCACCGCCAACACGTCCGGCCTGCTCGCCGGGCGGATGCCCGGAGTGGCTCTCGACGAGCGGGGCGCCGCGCAGGCCGCCGCGCTCCCCGGCCGCCTGGCGGCTCTGCCGCTCGCCGCCGCCGTGAGCAGCCCGCTGCAACGCTGCCGGGAGACCCTGCAGCCCCTCCTGGACGCCCGCCCCGGTCTGCCGCTGCACACCGAAGAGCGCATCAGCGAATGCGACTACGGCGACTGGTCGGGCCGCAAGCTGGCGGAGCTGAACGACGAACCGCTGATGGAGGTCGTCCAGCAGCACCCGTCCGCCGCCGCTTTCCCCGGTGGCGAGTCCATGCGCGGCATGCAGGCGCGCGCCGTGGACGCGGTACGCGACTGGAACGCCCGGATCGAGGCCGCGCACGGCCCCGAAGCGGTCTACGCGATGTGTTCGCACGGCGACATCATCAAGTCGCTCGTGGCCGACGCCCTCGGTCTGCACTTCGACCTGTTCCAGCGGATCTCCGTCGAGCCCTGTTCGCTCACCGCGATCCGCTACACCCGGCTGCGCCCGTACGTCGTACGCCTCGGCGACACCGGCGACTTCGGCGGACTGGCGCCGCGGGAGGACGGCACCACCGCGGCGGACGACCGGGACGCGGCCGTGGGTGGTGGCGCGGGCGGATCGTGATCAGCGGGCGCAGTAGGGTGGGGCGACGGCGCTGCCTGCCACACCTCCTGCGATCCGCACACGGAAGCCACACCCACAGGAACCGCAGCGACCACAGTGACCCCGCAGTCGAGCAAACGGAGCAGGACGTTGTCCCGTCAGGTGTTCTTCTACGACGCGCCGGACCGCTTCGTGGCCGGTACGGTCGGGCTGCCTGGCCGCCGCAGCTTCTTCCTCCAGGCGACGGCCGCCGGCCGCACCACCAGTGTCGCCCTGGAGAAGACCCAGGTCGCCGCGCTCGCCGAGCGCGTCGACGAGCTGCTGGACGAGGTGGTGCGCCGCAGCGGCGGCAACGCGCCCGTCCCCGCGGTCGCCCCCACCGAGCTGTCCGACACCGCTCCGCTGGAGTCACCGGTCGAGGAGGAGTTCCGGGTCGGCACGATGGCGCTCGCCTGGGACGGCGACGAGCAGCGCATGATCATCGAGGCCCAGGCGCTCGTCGAGCTGGAGGCCGACACGGACGAGGACCTCGCCGAGGCCGAGGAGCGGCTGCTCCAGGACGACGAGAACGGCCCGCCGATGCTCCGCGTCCGCCTCACCGGCACGATGGCCCGCTCCTTCGCCAAGCGGGCCCTGGAAGTCGTCAACGCGGGGCGCCCGCCCTGCCCGCTGTGCAGCCTGCCGCTCGATCCGGAAGGACACGTATGCCCGCGTCAGAACGGATACCGGCGGGACGCGTGATGCCGGGGGAGGAGACGGTGACGGCCCGGGGGGACGGGGCGGCCGACCGGGTGGCGGACCGCCGCCCGGGTGACGGCCGGGACGGCGGGGCGGCCGCGGAGCCGGGCGGCCGGACGGCGCAGGCGGACCCCGTACGGCTGTCCGCCGAGGCGCTGACGCACGGCGAGCTGACCGTACGCGGACAGGTGCGCGAGGCGTCCAACGCCGTCCTGTACTGCACGGTCACCCACGAGGGCACCACGGGCACCTGCGTCTACAAGCCCGTCGCCGGCGAGCGCCCGCTGTGGGACTTCCCCGACGGCACGCTCGCCCAGCGCGAGGTCGCCGCGTACGAGCTGTCGCGGGCCACCGGCTGGGACCTGGTCCCCACCACGGTGCTGCGCGACGGGCCCTACGGGCAGGGCATGGTCCAGGAGTGGATCGAGGTGGTGCCGGGGGACGCCGGGCTGCTGGCCCTGGTCGAGGGCGAGGAGCCGGGACCCGGCTGGAAACCGGTGGGTTTCGCCGAGGTCGGCGAAGGCCGTACGGCACTTCTGGTACACGCCGACGACGAGCGGCTGCGGCGGCTCGCGGTCCTGGACGCGGTCATCAACAACGGCGACCGCAAGGGCGGCCACCTGCTGCCCGCCGGCGGCGGACGGCTCTACGCCATCGACCACGGTGTGACCTTCAACGCCGAGGACAAGCTGCGCACGCTCCTGTGGGGCTGGGCGGGCGAACCGCTGACCGAAGAGGCCCGCGCGGTGCTGGAAGGGCTCGCCGGGCAGCTCGCGGACGGTGCCCCGCTCGCCGCCAGGCTGGCCGGGCTGATCACCGCGGCCGAGCTGGCGGCGCTGCGCGGACGGGTCGCCGACCTGCTGCGCACGGGGGTGCACCCGAGCCCCGGCGGGGACTGGCCGCCGATCCCCTGGCCGCCGGTCTGAGCGCCCAGGGCGCCGCGGAACCGCCCGTACAGCCCCGCCTGCACACCCGGGCGGCTCGGCGCAAGAGGGCTTATTCAGCCAAGATCCGTGATCCGGTTCGTATGCGGAACATGCATCCGGTTACGCTCAAGGCATGCATGCATGGCCCGCTTCTGAGGTCCCCGCCCTGCCCGGCCAGGGCCGCGACCTGAGGATCCACGACACAGCGACCGGCGGACGGGTGACCCTCGCCCCCGGTCCCGTCGCCCGTATCTACGTCTGCGGCATCACGCCGTACGACGCCACCCACATGGGGCACGCGGCGACCTACAACGCGTTCGACCTGGTCCAGCGCGTGTGGCTCGACACGAAGCGCCAGGTGCACTACGTGCAGAACGTCACCGACGTCGACGACCCCCTCCTGGAGCGGGCACTGGCCACCGGCGACGACTGGACCGCGCTCGCCGAGCGGGAGACCGCCCTGTTCCGCGAGGACATGACGGCCCTGCGGATGCTCCCGCCGCGCGAGTACGTCGGCGCCGTCGAGGCCATACCGTGGATCGTCCCCATGGTCGAGCGCCTGCGCGACAGCGGCGCCGCCTACGAGCTCGAAGGCGACATCTACTTCTCCGTCGAGGCCGACCGGCACTTCGGCCAGGTCTCCCGGCTCGACGCCGAGGCGATGCGGGTGCTGTCCGCCGAGCGCGGCGGCGACCCGGAGCGCCCCGGCAAGAAGAACCCGCTCGACCCGATGCTGTGGATGGCCGCCCGCGACGGCGACCCCAGCTGGGACGGCGCCTCGCTCGGCCGCGGCCGCCCCGGCTGGCACATCGAGTGCGTCGCCATCGCCCTGCAGCACCTCGGCATGGGCTTCGACGTGCAGGGCGGCGGCTCCGACCTCGCCTTCCCGCACCACGAGATGGGCGCCTCGCACGCCCAGGCCCTCACCGGCGAGCACCCCTTCGCCAAGGCGTACGTGCACGCCGGCATGGTCGCCCTGAACGGCGAGAAGATGTCCAAGTCCAAGGGCAACCTCGTCTTCGTCTCCAAGGTGCGGCGCGACGGCACGGACCCGGCGGCGATCCGCCTGGCCCTGCTCGCGCACCACTACCGCGCCGACTGGGAGTGGACGGACGCGGTCCTGGAAGAGGCCGTGGAGCGGCTGGCGCGCTGGCGCGCCGCGGTCTCCCGCCCGGACGGGCCGCCGGCCGACGCGCTGCTGGAGGAGATCCGCACCGCGCTGGCGGACGACCTGGACTCGCCGGCCGCGCTCGCCGCGGTCGACCGCTGGGCCGCGGCCCAGCAGGCGGACGGCGGCAGCGACGAAGGGGCGCCCGGCCTCGTCTCGCGCGCCGTGGACGCGCTCCTCGGCGTCGCCCTGTAACCGCGTAACCCTGCAACGGCGCAACCGCACCACCGCGTGACCGGACCGCCGGCCGCGCGCGGCACCCGTCAGCCCGGGGCGCTCCCTCCACCGAGGGAGCGCCCCGATTCGCTTGTGAAGACGTGCCGTTGCGCGGGACGGCGGGCCCGGGGTGTGCTGGGCTGGGTGTCCCGGGACTCCCGCAGGAAGGACGCGCACCATGCCACACTCCTTTTCCCGCCGAAGACTGCTCGCCACCGGCACGGCACTGGGCACCGGCGCCGCCCTCGCCCCGCTCGGCCCCCTCGCGCCGACCGCCCGCGCCGCCGGCGGCCGGCCCACCACGATCCGCCTCCCCGACGGGTTCCGGCCCGAGGGCATCGCCATCGGGCCCGGCCCGTACGCGTACTTCGGCTCCCTGGCCGACGCCTCCGTCTACCGCGCCGACCTGGCCACCGGACGGGGCCGGCTGATCACCGGCAGCCTCGGTACGGGCCGGCAGGCCATCGGCCTCAAGACCGACGCCAGGGGTCGGCTGTTCGTCGCGGGCGGCGCGGGCACGCTCCGCGTCGTCGACACCCGCGGCGGCGCCGTCCTGGCCACCTACCCGGCCGGCGACGGGCAGAACCTCGTCAACGACGTCGTCCTCACCCCGGACGCCGCCTACTTCACCGACTCCTTCCGCCCTCAGCTCTACGTGCTGCCCTTCGGGCGGCACGGCGAACTGCCGGGGCCCGACGGGCTCCGCACCCTGCCGCTGACCGGCGAGTGGGCCCAGGGGCCCGGCTTCACGGCGAACGGCATCGAACGCACCCCGGACGGCGCCGCGCTGCTCGTGGTCAACACCTTCGCGGGCGTGCTCTTCCGCGTCGACCCGCGCACCGGGGACGCCCGCAAGGTCACGCACACCGGACCGCCGCTCGTGAACGGCGACGGCCTGCTGCTCCTGGACCGGGACCTGTACGTCGTGCAGCAGGCACAGAACGCCGTGGACGTCCTGCGCCTGAACCGCAGCGGCACGTACGGCCGGGCGGTCGCCCGCATCACCGACCCGCGCTTCCAGATACCCACCACCGCCGCCGCCTGCGGCGACCGCATCTACCTGCCCAACGCCCGCTTCGACGTGGACCCGCCGCTGCCGACCACGACGTACACCGCCGTCGCGGTGGACCGCGTATGACGGGCGGGACACAAGGGCACACACCGCGGGGGTGGTCTCAGGCGAGCGCCGGCGGCGAGCCGATTCCGGCCTGGTGGGCGACGACGGCGGCGGCAGCGCGGTTGTCCACGCCCAGCCTCGCCAGGATGGCACTGACGTGGGCCTTGACCGTGCTCTCCGCCACCCGCAGCCGCTGGGCGATCTGCCCGTTGGACAGCCCGCTCCCCAGGAAGGCCAGCACCTCCCGCTCCCGCGCGGTCAGGGACCGTACCCGGTCACGGGCGGTGGTCCTGCGGGCGGCCGCCGCGCCCACGCCGGTCGCCACGAGGTGCGCGACGACCCGGGCCGCGACCTGCGGCGACAGGTAGGCGGCGCCCTCGGCCACCGCGCGGACCCCCGCGATCAGTTCCGCCGGGTCGCCCGACTTGATCAGGAAGCCGGCCGCGCCGCCGCCGAGCGCCCGCAGGATGTGGTCGTCCTCGCCGGACGTCGTGAGCATGACGACGCCGGTGCCCGGCACGGTGCCGCGGATCACGGCCGCCGCCTCGATGCCGTCGATCCCCGGCATACGGATGTCGAGCACGGCCACCGCGGGGCGGTGGCGCCGGACCAGTTCCACGGCGTCGCGCCCGTCGGCGGCCTCGGCGACGACGGCGATGCCCGGGTCGGCGGCCAGCATGGCGCGTACCCCCGCGCGGATCATCGCGTCGCCGTCGGCGACCAGCACCCGGATCACCGGACGCCCGTGACGGGTGCGGCGGCCGGGGCGGCGGATAAGCGGGTAGGCAAGGAAGCTCCAAAGAGGCGGCGGGCCGGGCTCGTTCGTCCGGAGACGAAGAGCAGCTTCTCGGACACGGCCGCACCCGGAATCGCCGCCGAGGAGGAGCCCGCCCCTGCCCCGGCTCAGGGGACGCCCCGGAGGCCGCCCCCTAGGCGAGAGCCTGTGGTCATTCCCCGGAGTCGTCCGAGGCGCCGTCCTCCGGGCCCTTGGCGTCCGCCGAGCCGCCGGGCTCGCGGGAGTCGCGGGACTCCTCGGCGTCGCGCGCCTCCCGGTTCTGTTCCCTGGGCTCCTTGGCTTCCTTCGGCTCTTTCGCGTCCTTGGGGTCCTTGGACGCCGGCCGGGGCGGGCGGGTGCGTCCGCTCGTCGTGTCGCGCAGGTACGAGCCGTCGCGGCCGTCCGCGACGCCGCCGTCGGTCGCCAGGCCGGGGCCGGCCTGCGGATCCCGGCGCCGCAGATACCGCTCGAACTCCCGGGCGATGGCCTCGCCCGACGCCTCCGGCAGCTCGGCGGTGTCCCGCGCCTCCTCCAGCGACTGGACGTACTCCGCGACCTCGCTGTCCTCGGCCGCCAGCTGGTCCACGCCCAGCTGCCAGGCGCGGGCGTCCTCGCTCAGCTCGCCCAGCGGGATGCGCAGGTCGAGCAGGTCCTCCAGGCGGTTGAGGAGGGCGAGGGTGGCCTTCGGGTTCGGCGGCTGCGAGACGTAGTGCGGCACCGCGGCCCACAGGCTGACCGCCGGGACGCCCGCGTGGGTGCACGCCTCCTGGAGGATGCCGACGATGCCGGTCGGGCCCTCGTACCGGGTCTCCTCCAGGTCCATCGTGCGCGCGAGGTCCGGGTCGGAGGTGACGCCGCTGACCGGCACCGGCCGGGTGTGCGGGGTGTCGCCGAGCAGCGCGCCCAG
Organism: Streptomyces sp. NPDC017056; assembly: GCF_044332485.1. Taxonomy (NCBI): domain Bacteria; kingdom Bacillati; phylum Actinomycetota; class Actinomycetes; order Kitasatosporales; family Streptomycetaceae; genus Streptomyces; species Streptomyces sp. NPDC017056. The sequence goes on from NZ_JBIRPD010000002.1 coordinate 119,296, forward strand.
CACCACCAGCATCTCCACGCCCAACTCGTGGGCGAAGCCCAGCAGCTCGTTGCAGAACGAGCGCCAGCGCATGCTGGGCTCGATGCCGCGCACCAGCACCAGGTCGCGCGGCTTGCCCTTGCCGTTCGCGTCGGCGATCCGCACGACGGAGAGGCGCGTGGTGGGCCACGTGATCTTGCGGACGCCGCCGTCCAGCCATACGGTCGGGCGGTTGACCTGGAAGTCGTAGTAGTCCTCCGCGTCCAGCGCGGCGAACACCTCGCCCTTCCATTCCCGGTCCAGATGCGCGACCGCGGCGGAGGCGGCGTCACCGGCGTCGTTCCAGCCCTCGAACGCGGCCACCATGACCGGGTCGATCAGCTCGGGAACTCCGTCGAGCTCGATCACCCAGCGCCTCCTTCCGACCGGCGCCGCCTCCTCGGGACGGTCGCCGGCAGCAGTTCCATTTGCGTGCGCCCCCAGCCTACGGCGTCCGTGGGACCCCGACGCAGCCCCTGTGCACGAACGAGTGTGCATACATCCGACGTGTTCGGATTCCGTCCGGCCGGGCGCCCGGCACCCGGCCGGTGCCGGTCGGGCCCCGGCCTCGGTCAACTTCCGTGCGTCCGGTGGACGCTGGTGGGCCGCCGGTGCCATACATCGGATGTCCGGGAAAGGTCCGATGTTCGTCCGCACCCGCGCGGGCCGGTTCAGCATCCGGCGATGTTCGACTACGTTGCGGTGTGCGGGGGCGGGAGACCGTGGGTGGCCGGCGGCGAGAATCCGGACCGAGGAGACCACGATGCCGTACGTACCGCGCGGGGAACGCCGGTTGGGACGCACGGGCGTGCGCGTGCCGCCGCTCGGCCTGGGCTGCGCGCCGCTGGGCAACCTCTACCGGCCCCTCACCGAAGAGCGCGCCCGGCAGACCGTGCGCGCCGCCTACGACACCGGCGCCCGCCACTTCGACACCGCGCCGCACTACGGACTCGGCCTGTCCGAGGAGCGCCTCGGCCGCGCGCTGGCGGGGCGCGACCGTGCCTCGTACACCCTGTCCACCAAGGTCGGGATGCGGCTGCGCCCGCTCGCCCCCGGTGAAGCGGTCGACGGCCAGGGCTACACCGACACCCCCGCGCGCGCCCGCGTGCGGGACCTCAGCAGGGACGGCATCCGCCGCACGCTCGACGCCTCCCTGGAACGCCTGGGCGTTTCCGCCGTCGACATCGTCTACCTGCACGGCATCGCCGGGCAGGAGGCCGCGGTGTACGACTCCGGCTTCCCCGCCCTCGCCGAACTGCGCGCCGAGGGCGTGGTGGGCGCCATCGGCTTCGGCATGAACCACAGCCACCCCCTGGCCAGGTTCGTCGCCGACCTCGACGCGGACGTGGTGCTGTGCGCCGGGCGCTGGACCCTGCTCGACCGCGGCGCCTTCGACGACCTGCTGCCGGTCTGTGCGCGCCGCGGCACGTCGGTCGTCGTCGGTGGCGTCTACAACTCCGGGCTGCTGGCCGACCCGTCGCCCGGCGCCCCGTACGACTACGTGCCGGCGCCGGACGCGCTGGTGGAGCGGGCGCGGCGGCTCGGGGCCGTGTGCGCGGAGTTCGGCGTGCCGCTCAAGGCGGCGGCCCTGCGCTTCCCCTTCGGGCACCCCGCCGTGGCCGGTGCCCTGGTCGGTGCCGCCTCCCCGGAGGAGGCCAGGGAGAACGCCGGCCTGTTCACGTACGACATCCCCGACGCGCTCTGGCACGCGCTCACCGACCGCGGTCTCCTCGGCGCCGACCTGCCGCTGCCCACCGCCGATCCGGCAGCCCGCCCCTGACGTTAGGCGTCCGGATTCCGCCAGCCGCGCCGTCCGCCGCGTACGAGTATCGAGTCATGTCGCCAAGGGCGACACATCACAAGAACTCGGTATATAGCGCGACAGAAGCGCGGAATGAAGGGGCGGACATGACGACCGCACAGCTCGACGGCAAGGTGGCGCTGGTGACCGGTGGGAGCCGGGGGATCGGGGAGGCCATCGCGGTGCGGCTCGCCGCCGACGGCGCCGACGTCGCCCTCACCTACCGCGGCGGGGAGGAGCGCGCGGAGCGGGTGGTGGAACGGATCAAGGAGCTGGGCCGGCGGGCCTGGGCGGTGCGGGCCGACAGTGCGGACACGGCGGCGGTACGCGCGTCCGTGGACGGCACCGTGGCGCGGTTCGGGCGGCTGGACATCCTCGTCAACAACGCGGGCGTCGGCGTCCTCGGGCCGTTCGAAGGGATCGCGGAGGAGGACGTGGACCGCGTGCTGGCCGTCAACGTCCGGGCGCCGTTCCTCGCCGCGCAGGCCGCCGTGGCGCACCTCGGCGACGGCGGGCGCATCGTCACCATCGGCAGCTGCATGGCCGAGCGCGTCGCCTTCCCCGGCGGCACGCTGTACGCCATGAGCAAGGCCGCGCTCACCGGCCTGACCAAGACCCTCGCCAGGGAACTGGGGCCGCGCGGCATCACCGCCAACCTCGTGCACCCGGGCCCGATCGACACCGACATGAACCCGGCCGACGGGGAGAGCGCGCCGATGCAGGCCCAGCTGACGGCGCTGGGGTCCTACGGGCAGCCATCGGACGTCGCGGCGACCGTCGCGCACCTCGCGGGCGAGGGCGGCCGGTACGTCACGGGCGCTTCCATCGCGGTGGACGGGGGATTCGCCGTCTGACGCGGGCTGTGGGGGAGGGGCGCGGCCCGCGGGGCCCGTCCCCTCCTCACAGCGTGGACCGCAGCCGCTGTTCCACGCTCGCGACGTGCGCCGTCGCCCAGGCCCGCGCCGCCTCCGGGTCCCGGTCGCGGAGCGCGGCGACGATCGCCCGGTGCTCGGCGAGCGTGCGGCTCACCGCGTCCTGCTGCGTCAGCCCGCGCCAGACGTGCGCCCGTGTCGCCGGCCCCGAGAGCCCGTCGAGGAGGGAGCTCAGCACCGAGTTGCCGGCGGCGGCCACGATCCCGCGGTGGAACTCCAGGTCGCAGGCGACCAGCTCGGCCACCGACGGGCGCGGGCCGAGGGCGTCCAACCGCCGCTCCAGCTCGTCCAGTTCGCCCGCTTCGATGCGGCCGGCCGCCATCGCGGTGGCGGCCGGCTCCAGGATCCGGCGGACGGCCAGGAACTCCGGCACCGTGTCGTCGCGGTGGAAGTCCATCACGAAGGCCAGCGCCTCCAGGAGGAGTCGCGGGTCCAGGCTCGTGACGTAGGTGCCGTCGCCCTGCCGTACGTCCAGGATGCGGACCAGCGACAAGGCGCGTACGGCCTCGCGCAGCGAATTGCGCGACAGGCCCAGGTCCGCGGCGAGTTCGCACTCCTTGGGCAGCCGGTCGCCCGGCCGCAGCGCGCCGGAGACGATCATCGACTTGATCTTCTCTATGGCCTCGTCCGTGACCGCCATGGCCGGCCCTTCCGCTCGGGTTCGCCATCCGGATCTCCGAAGACATCCGATGTTTGCGCCATTATGGCGGCGGCACCGCGGCCGCCGGGAGGGCCCGGCGGCCGCCTCGGTTCAGCCGGCCGCGACGAGCGCCTCCACCTCGGCGATCACGGCCGCCTCGTCCAGCGTCGTCAGCCGCCGGTCGCGCATCAGGACCCGGCCGTCGACGACGGTGTCCCGCACGTCGGCGGCGCGTGCCGCGTAGGCGAGCGTCGACCACGGGTCGTGGCGCGGCGCCAGGTGCGGCCCGCCGAGGTCGAGCACGGCCAGGTCGGCGCGCTTGCCCGCCTCCAGCGAACCGAGCTGCCCGTCGAGCCCCAGCGCCCGCGCGCCCTCGATCGTCGCCATCCGCACGGCCTGCTCGGCGCCGACCGCCGTGGGGTCGCCGCCCGCCTTGTGCACCAGCGCCGCTGTCCCCAACGCGCCCACCATGTCCAGGGAGTTGGAGCTGACCGGGCCGTCCGTGCCGAGCCCGACCGGCACGCCGTGGCGCAGCAGGTCGGGCACCCGGGCGATGCCGCAGCCCAGCTTGAGGTTGGAGACCGGGCAGTGCGCCACGCCGGTGCCGGTCCGGGCGAGCGCCGCGATCTCGGTGTCGCTCAGTTCGACCGCGTGCGCGAGCAGCGTGTCCGGGCCCAGCAGGCCCAGCGACTCCAGCAGTTCGACGGGCCGCTTGCCGTACTGCTCGCGTACCATCGCCACCTCGGCGGCGTTCTCGGCCGCGTGCAGGTGCAGCAGCGCGCCGTGCTCCCGGGCGAGCGCGGCGATGTCCGTCAGCTGGGCGGCGTCCAGGGTGTAGGCGCTGTGCGCGAAGACCACCGGCCGGGTGCCGGGGCGGGGGCGGCGTTCTTCGAGGTAACGGCGCGCCCACTTCGTCCGATCCCCGTACGGCACACGGTCCGGCGTCACCGGCACGTCCATGAACGTCGGCCCCGACAGCAGCCGCCAGCCGGCGTCCCGCGCCGCCCGGTCGGCCGCCTCGGGGAACCAGTACATGTCCAGGGCCGTGGTCACCCCGCCCCGCACACTCTCCGCGACGGCCAGCCGCAGGCCCGCGGCCACCGCCTCCGGGGACAGCAGCGTGCCCTCCCGGGGCACCACCCGCGCCAGGAAACCCTGGAGGGTCACGTCGTCGGCGTGGCCGCGCAGCAGCGTCATCGCCAGGTGGGTGTGGGTGTTGACCAGCCCCGGCAGCACGAGGCAGCCGGCCGCGTCGATCTCCTCGGCCGCGCGGTACGCGGCCCGTACCTCGCCGGCCGGTCCCACCGCGACGATCTCCCCGTCCCGTACGGCGACCGCGCCGTCCCGCAGCACCGTGCCCGCCGCGTCGACGGTCAGCACCGTACCGCCGTGCACCAGCAGGTCGGCCGCCGCCGCTTCCGCGCGGCCGCCCGCCGCGATCCCGTCTCCCGCCGCGCTCACCGGACTCCCTCCGCCAGCGTCCGCAGGGCCTCCAGCGAGACGACGGCGCCGCGCGCCACGCCGTCCGCGACGACGTCCCGGTGCGGGTCGTAGCCGCCGGTCGCGGCCTCGTCGACCAGTTCGTCCGCGTTCACCCCGTCGACCACCAGCACCGCGCCGGCGACCAGCCCGCGCAGGCCCGCCGTCACCAGCAGCGCGGACACCTCCATCTCGATCGCGGCCACGCCCGCCGCCGTGTACGCCGCCACCGGCAGCGGCAGCAGACCCGGCTGGAACGCCGCCCGGGTCCACACCACACCGCGGTGGTACGGCGCCCCGGCCTCCGCCGCCGCCCCGGCGAGCGCCAGCACCGCCTCCGGCGCGGCCACCGCCGGGTACTCCGGCGGCACCAGCTGCTGCGTCACCCCGTCGTCCCGCACCGCGGCCTCGGCGATCACCAGGTCGCCGTCGCCGATCCCGGGCCTGATCGCCCCCGCCGTACCGAACCGCACGAACGTCCGCACCCCCGCGTCGGCCAGCTCCTGGAACAGCAGCACCGCGCCGGGCGCGCCCACCCCGTGCGACGCGACGACCACCGGCAGACCCTTCCAGCTGCCGGTGAACGTGCGGTACTCGCGCTGGTACGCGATCTCCGCCGCGTCGTCGAGCAGCCCGGCGACGGCGGCCGCGCGGGCCGGGTCGCCCACCACGACGGCGGACGGCGGCAGCCCGCGGCGGGGCAGGCGGGCGATGGGTGACAGGTCTGGTGTCACGGGTCGGCTCCAGTGGCTCGGGCGCATGGCCCGCGGGACGGGACATCGCTGACGGGACGACGCCGGCCGGGACCGCACGCCGCGCCTCCCAACCTACGGGTCGGCCTTCCCGCGCCCGCGACGTGGTCCGGTACGCGCGACCGCACGCCATGCGCCCCCGGGCCGGCCGTATCACTCCCGCCCTGACGCCAGCTCCAACTCCAGCAGCCACTGCACCACTTCGGCGTGGTGCCGGGCCTGGAGCAGGTCCGCGCCCCACACGTACAGGCCGTGCCCCGCCACGACCACGGCGGGCAACCGCGGCTCCCTGGCCTCCTCCAGGCGGTCCCCGAGCACGCGCATGTCCTGGCTGTTGGCGATGACCGGCAGCCGCACCGCGGCACCTTCGGCAGGCAGCCCGACCCCCTTGAGCATCTCCAGGTCCCGCAGCACGATCCCGCCGGGCCGACGCCGCCCCATCGCCACCGCGGCGACCGTGTGGACGTGCACGACCGCCCCGGCACCGGTCAGCCGCGCCACCCGCGCGTGCAGCCCGGCCTCCGCCGAGGGCCGCCCGCCCGCCGGACCGCCGACCGCCGCCCCCGCGTCGTCCACGAGCACCACGTCGTCCGCCGTCAGCTCGCCCTTGTCCCGCCCGCTCGCGGTCACCGCCAGCCGCAGCGGATCGCGGCCCAGGACGACCGAGAGGTTGCCGGACGTGCCGCGCATCCAGCCGAGCGAGGCGAACCGCGCGGCCTCGGCGGCCAGCCGGGCACCGGCCCGCCGTAGCTTCTCCGTACCCGGGCCGCCGCCGCGCCCCGCGCCCGTACCGATCTCCAGCTGGGCGAAGGACGCCACCTCGGGGTGGTCGCCCACCCCGCTCTCGTAGTACGGCTCCCCGGGCCGCCGGACCCCCGCCGTGTGCCACCCCGCCGCCCTGGCCGCGTCCAGCTCCCCCGGCCGGTCCGACAGGAACAGCATCCGCTCCGGCGACGCCTTGAGTTCGGCGGCGATCGTCCCGTACGAGGCGGCCGCCAGTTTGGGACCGGCGTTCTCCGTGTCGAAGAACCGGCCGGCCAGCGGCCGCAGGTCCCCCTCCGGGCTGTGCCCGAACCACGCGCGCTGGGCCGCCGCCGAACCCGACGAGTACACGTGCAGCCGGACCCCGGCCGCATGCCACTCCCGCAGCCGGGGCACCACGTCCGGGTAGAAGTGCGAGACCAGCTCACCGCTCGCGAAGCCCTCGGCCCACACGATCCCCTGCAACGTCTTCAGGGGCGTGGCCTTGCGGTCCTCGTCGAGCCACGCGCCGAGCACCTGCTCGATCCGCGCGGCGTCGGCGTCCGGCTCGTCCAGCATCCGCCTGATCTGCCCGACGGCCCGCCGTACGTCCGGCTCCCCGGCCCGCTCGGCCAGCAGCCGCCCGAACCGCTCGCGCGCGTACGGGTACAGCTTGTCGACGACGAAGCCGGTCGCGCCCGTGGTGCCCTCGATGTCCAGCACCACGTGGTCCACCTCGAAGGCGTGGGTCACGCCGCGCCCCCTTCGGCCCGCGCGGCCCGCAGCGTGTCGAAGTCCGGGAACCGCAGCGCGATGTCGTCGCCCGTGAACGTGGCGATCCAGCCGTCCTCCTCGTGGAAGAAGCGGATGGCGGTGAAGGACGGGCGGGTCCCCATGTCGAACCAGTGGGTGGTGCCCCGCGGCACCCCGAGCAGGTCGCCCTCCTCGCACAGCACCGCGTGCACCTCGCCTCCCGCGTGCAGGTAGAACACCCCGGACCCGGCGACGAAGAACCGCACCTCGTCGTCGTCCTCGTGCGTGTGCTCGGCCAGGAACTTCTGCCGCGCGGCCCGCGCCCGCTCCGCCCACGCGGGGTCGTCCGCCGGATGCAGGGCCGCCACGTCCACCGTCGCGAAGCCCTCCTCTGCGGTCAGCGTGTCGATCTCCGTCCGGTACGCCGCGAGGACGGTGCCGGCGTCCGCGTCCGGCGCCACGCCCGCGCGCACCGGCCACTGCTCGTACCGCACCCCGATCGGCGCCAGCGCCGCGGCGATCTCCACGGGGTCGGACGTGTGCCGCACCACGGTCTCCGGGCCGCTCTCCGGCCAGGTGGTCAGCAAGGTCATGAGGCTCTCCAAAGTCGGTGACGGGTCTGGAGGCTGTACGGGCCGGGCCGGCCGGCCCCTGCCGGCGATGCTAGTGCGGCGGGTCCCCGGGACGGCCGGCCCGCCGGGTGTGTGATTCCTGTGGGACGGGTACCCCGGGGGGCCGGAAGTACGGAACGTGCACCCGAGGGAGGCGAGGGACGCAGGTCATGGACGCATGGGATGTGATCATCGTCGGCGCGGGGTCGGCCGGAGGCGTCCTGGCCTCCCGGCTGACCGAGGACCCGGAACGGTCCGTCCTGCTGCTGGAGGCCGGGCCCGACTACGGCAGCACGCCCGGCGGGCTGCCCGACGACGTGGCCACCAGCCCGGCCGCCACCCACAGCCACGACTGGGGGTACGTCAGCGAACCGGGCGCCCTCGGCCGCCCCGTCGGCCTGCCCCGCGGCAAGCTCGTCGGCGGCTCCTCGGCGATCAACTCCGCGATCGCCCTGCGCGGGCACCCGCAGGACCACGACGACTGGGCCGCCCGCGGCAACCCCGGCTGGGCGTTCGCCGACTTCCTGCCCAGCCTGCGCCGCGTCGAACGCGACCTGGACGCCGGGCCGCCCTGGCACGGCACGGACGGCCCGGTACCCGTACGGCGGTACGCGCAGGCCGAGACGAACCGGTGGCAGCGCGCCTTCCACAGCGCCTGCACGGCCCTCGGGCACCCGCCCGTCACGGACCACAACGCCCCCGGCGCACGCGGCGTGGGCCCGGTACCGGTCAACCGGATCGACGGCGTCCGCCAGAGCACCGCCCTCACCTACCTCGCACGGGCGCGCGGGCGCCCGAACCTCACCGTGCGCGGCGATGCGCTCGTCAACCGGGTCGTCCTGCGCGGCGGGCGGGCGGCGGGAGTGGAACTGGCCGATCCGCAGCGGACGGTGCTGCCCGCGCACCGGGTCGTGCTCGCCGCCGGCGCGTACGGCAGCCCGCCGATCCTGCTGCGCACCGGCATCGGCCCGGCGGACCACCTGCACGACCTCGGCATCCCCGTGGCGGCCGACCTGCCCGGCGTGGGGGAGAACCTGCGCGACCACCCTGCCGTGACGCTCGAGTACGCCACCGACGCCCCGCCGCCCGGCCCCCGAGACCCGGTCCTGCAGACCTTCCTGACCTGTAGCGTCGGCTGCGCGGGCGGCCCCGTCGACCTCCACGTCTTCCCCTCGGGCCCGGAGGCGGACGAGAACGGGGACACCGTGCTCACCCTGTGGGTCGCGCTGCTGCGGCCGTCCTCGTGCGGCCGTCTGCGGCTGCGCTCGGCCGACCCCCTGGACGCCCCGCGCATCGACGTGGGCTTCCTCCGCGAACCGGAGGACACCCGGCGGATGGTGACGGGCATGCGGCTGGCGCGCGCCCTCGCCCGTACGGCACCCCTGTCCGCACTGCTCCGCGAGGAGCGGGCGCCCGGCCCGTCCGTCACCGCGGACGGACAGCTGGCGGAGGCGCTGCGGCGGACGGTCAGCGGCTACCAGCACGCCGCCGGGACCTGCCGGATGGGCCCGGCCGGCGACCGCGGCGCGGTGGTCTCCGCCACCGGCGCCGTACACGGCGTCGAAGCCCTGCACGTCGTCGACGCCTCCGTGATGCCGACGCTGCCCGCCGCCAACACCAACCTCACCACCATGGCCATCGCCGAGCACTGCGCGGAGCTGAAGCCGTAACAGCCTGGGACTGCCCCCGGACACGCCGAAGGGCGGCTCCCGGGCCGGGAGCCGCCCCTCAGGACGACGGTGGGTGGCAGGGCGTCAGCCGCGCCGGCCCAGTATGTCCTTGGTCTTGGTACGGACGTCCTCCGTGTCCAGACCGCGGATGGTCAGCGTGGTGCGGCGGCGCAGCACGTCGTCGACCGTCTCCGCCCACTCGTGGTCGCGGGCGTAGACGACCTGGGCCCAGATCTCCGGCGCGTCCGGGTGGATGCGCTCGGCCAGCGCCGGGTCCTCGTTGGCCAGCCGCGCGATGTCGAAGGACAGCGAGCCGTAGTGGGTGGCCAGGTGGCGGGCGGTCTCCGGCGCCATGCGCGGGCCGGGGGCCGAGCCGTCGACCAGCAGGCGGTGGGCGACCGCGTTGGGGTTGGCGATGCCGGGCAGCGGGAGCTTCTTCGGCAGGTGCGCGATCGGCTCCATGTCCTCGGCCAGCGGGTGGCCGGGCAGCGCCGCCAGCTTGTTCATGACCGTACGGCCGATGTGGCGGAACGTGGTCCACTTGCCGCCCGCGACGGAGAGCATGCCGCCCGCGCCCTCGGTGACGACGGTCTCGCGCTTGGCCTTGGAGGTGTCGCCGGGGCCGCCCGGCAGCACCCGCAGGCCCGCGAAGGAGTACGTGATCAGGTCACGGGACAGCTGCTGGTCGCGGACCGAGAAGGCCGCCTCGTCCAGGATCTGCGCGGTGTCCTTCTCGGTGACGCGGACGTCCGCCGGGTCGCCCTCGAACTCCTCGTCGGTCGTACCGAGCAGCAGCATGTCCTCCCAGGGGAGGGCGAAGGTGATGCGGTACTTGTCGATCGGGGTGGCCAGCGCGGCCTTCCAGGGGGAGGTGCGCTTGAGGACCAGGTGCGCGCCCTTGGACAGGCGGATGGAGGGCGCCGCGTTCGGGTTCTCCATCTTGCGCAGGTGGTCGACCCACGGGCCGGTCGCGTTCAGGACCAGGCGCGCGTTGACGCCGAACTCGGTGCCGTCGGTGCCGTCCTTGAGCTCCGCACCGGTGACCCGGCCCTGCGTGAAGCGCAGCCCGGTGACCTCGGCGTGGTTCAGGACGGTGGCGCCGGCCTCGACGGCCGCGCGGACCGTCATCAGGGCCATGCGCGCGTCGTTCATCTGGTCGTCGCCGTACACCGCGACGGCCTTGAGGTTGTCCGTACGCAGCTCCGGCACGTCGCGCCGGGCCTTGGCCGGGCTGATGACGTGGCCGACGCCGTCGCCGAAGGCGGACAGCGCGGAGTAGGCGAAGACGCCCGCGCCGAGCTTGGCCGCGCCGTGCGGGCCGCCCTTGTAGACCGGCAGGTAGAAGGTCAGCGGGTTGGCGAGGTGGGGGGCCACCTCACGCGAGACCGCACGGCGCTCGAAGTGGTTCTCCGCCACCAGCTTGACCGCGCCGGTCTGCAGGTAGCGCAGACCGCCGTGGAGCAGCTTGGAGGAGGCGGAGGAGGTGGCGCCGGCGAAGTCGCCGGCGTCCACCAGCGCAACCCGCAGCCCCGACTGCGCGGCGTGCCAGGCGGTGGAGATGCCCAGGATGCCGCCGCCGATCACCAGGAGGTCGTACGTCGCCTTGGAAAGCCGCTCCCGGGTCTCGGCGCGGCTCTGGGTCGAACCGTCGGCCGGGTGCGTCCCGAGTGCCGGGACGCTCTGCAGGGTGCTCATTTGATTACTCCTCGTCCTCGATCCAGCCCATGGACCGCTCGACGGCCTTGAGCCAGCTCTTGTACTCGCGGTCGCGGGTCTCCGCGTCCATGCGGGGGGTCCACTCGGCGGCCCGGCGCCAGTTGGCGCGCAGCGCGTCGGTGTCCGGCCAGAAGCCGACGGCCAGTCCGGCGGCGTAGGCGGCGCCGAGGCAGGTCGTCTCGGCCACCATCGGACGCACCACGGGCGCGTCCAGGAAGTCCGAGATGGTCTGCATCAGCAGGTTGTTGGAGGTCATGCCGCCGTCGACCTTCAGCGAGGTCAGGTCGACGCCGGAGTCCTTGGTCATGGCGTCGGTGATCTCGCGGGTCTGCCAGGCGGTGGCCTCGAGGACGGCGCGGGCGATGTGCGCCTTGGTGACGTAGCGGGTCAGGCCCGCGATCACACCGCGCGCGTCCGGGCGCCAGTAGGGGGCGAACAGGCCGGAGAACGCGGGGACGAAGTACGCGCCGCCGTTGTCCTCGACGGTGCTGGCCAGCGTCTCGATCTCGGCGGCCGAGTTGATCAGGCCCATCTGGTCGCGCATCCACTGCACCAGCGAACCGGTGACGGCGATCGAGCCCTCCAGGGCGTAGACCGGCTTCTCGTCGCCGATGCGGTAGCCGACCGTGGTCAGCAGCCCGTTGTAGGAGTTGACGGGCTCGTCACCGGTGTTCATCAGCATGAAGGTGCCGGTGCCGTACGTGGACTTGGCCTCGCCCTGCTCGTAGCAGGTCTGGCCGAACAGCGCGGCCTGCTGGTCGCCCAGTGCCGAGGCGACCGGCACACCGGCCAGCGCGCCCGAGGCGGCGGTGCCGTACACCTCGGCCGACGAGCGGATCTCCGGCAGCACCGCGGCGGGGATGTCGATGGAGTGCAGGATCTTCTCGTCCCACTCCAGCTTGCGCAGGTTCATCAGCAGCGTGCGCGAGGCGTTGGTGACGTCGGTGACGTGCACGCCGCCCTCGGCGCCGCCGGTCAGGTTCCAGATGACCCAGGAGTCCATGGTGCCGAAGAGGATGTCGCCGGCCTCGGCGCGCTCGCGCAGGCCCTCGACGTTGTCCAGCAGCCAGCGGATCTTCGGGCCGGCGAAGTAGGAGGCCAGCGGCAGGCCGGTCTCGCGGCGGAAGCGGTCCTTGCCGACGTTGCGGCCCAGCTCGCGGCAGAGCGCGTCGGTGCGGGTGTCCTGCCAGACGATGGCGTTGTGGACCGGCTCACCGGTGTTCTTGTCCCACATCAGCGTGGTCTCGCGCTGGTTGGTGATGCCGATGGCCTTGACGTCCTTGGCGGTGATGCCGGCCTTCTCGACGGCACCGGCCACGACCTGCTGGACGTTCGCCCAGATCTCCTTGGCGTCGTGCTCGACCCACCCCGGCTTGGGGAAAATCTGTTCGTGCTCCTTCTGGTCGACCGACACGATGCGGCCGTCCTTGTCGAACACGATGCAGCGGCTGGAGGTGGTGCCCTGGTCGATGGCCGCGATGAAGGGGCCGTGACCGTGCGAGGCGGCGCTGTGGTTGTCGCTCATGGTGTCTGTGCTCCAAAAGTCTTCTGTGCGGGCGGCGCGGCTCAGGCGAACGCGAGGTTGTAGATACCACCGGCGATCGCGCCGCCGATCAGCGGACCGGCGACCGGGATCCAGGCGTAGCCCCAGTCCGATCCGCCCTTGTTCGGCAGCGGAAGCAGCGAGTGGACGATACGCGGACCGAGGTCGCGGACCGGGTTGATCGCGTAGCCGGTCGGGCCGCCCAGCGACAGACCGATACCGACGACCACGAATGCGGTCAGCAGCGCTCCGACGACACCGACGCCCTTGCCGTTGTCGCTGAGGCCCTGCGTGAGGATCGCCAGCACGAGCACGATGGTGGCGATGATCTCCGTGGTCAGGTTCTGCACCGCGTTGCGGATCTCGGGTCCGGTGGAGAAGATCCCGAGAACCGGGCCGGCCTTGGGGGCCGCCGCCTTGTCGACCATGCCTTCCCGGCCGCTCTGCTCGCCCACGATCTCCGGGTCGGTCAGATGGGCCTTGAAGTGGCCGTAGTACGCCAGCCAGACGAGTACCGCACCGATCATGGCGCCGAACAGCTCGCCGGCGAAGTACACCGGCACGTCGCTCCAGGGCGTTCCGCCCTTGACGGCCAGTCCCACGGTGACCGCCGGGTTCAGGTGGGCGCCGGACTTCGTCGCGATGTACGCGCCGGTCAGGACGGCGAAGCCCCACCCGAAGGTGATGGCCACCCAGCCCGAGTTGAACGCTTTTGAGCGCTTGAGCGTGACGGCGGCGCAGACGCCACCGCCCAGCAGGATCAGAACAGCGGTACCGATGGTCTCGCTGATGAAGATGTCGGAGCTGGACACCCGCGACTCCTTTGTCCTTCGTCCAGGGGAAGGCGGACCCCGGGTCCCTCCGAGGTCCGCGCCCTCCGAGAGGGCGTTGGTCGGCCTCCGGCACTGTCCACCATAACCAATATTGTCGTTTGGTGTTCGACAATGCCGACCGACGAACGGCAGTTTTCTTCACACGCAGCACCCCGTCAAGGGTTCTGTGACTGAAAACTTAGGTGAACATATGGGGCGGAAGGGGTCAGAATCGCCCGGCGCCGAGGTCCCTGGAGACGGCACGTGCGCAATCCCTCACAGCGGCGACGATTTCCGGCCGCAGCTCACCCGGCTCGCCGTCCCGGCAGACCCGCTCCACCGCGCCCGTGACACCCACCGCGCCCACCGGCATCCGCCGCCGGTCGTGGATGGGCGCCGCCACCGACGCCACGCCCTCCCAGGTCTCCTCCACGTCGGCCGCCCAGCCCCGCGCCCTGGTGAGGTCCAGCACGGCCTCCAGCTCGTCCAGCGCGGTCACCGTGCGCGGCGTGAACGCCTGCCGCTCGGCCTCCGCCGCCTCGCTGTGCGCCACCGGGTCGTACGCCGTCAGCACCTTGCCCAGCGCGGTGCTGTGCAGCGGGTGCATCGCGCCGACCTCCAGCACCTGGCGGCTGTCGTCGGGCCGGAAGACGTGGTGCACGATCAGCACGCCCTGCTGGTGCAGCACCCCCAGGTACACGCTCTCGCCGCTGGAACGCGCCAGGTCGTCCGTCCACACGAGCGCGCGGGCGCGCAGCTCGTGCACGTCCAGATAGCTGTTGCCGAGGCGCAGCAGCTCCGCGCCCAGCTGGTAGCGGCCCGACGCCGGGTCCTGCTCGACGAAGCCCTCCTGCTGGAGGGTGCGCAGGATGCCGTGCGCGGTGCCCTTGGCCAGGCCCAGCGCGGAGGAGATGTCGGAGAGCCCCAGCCGCCGCTCGCCGCCGGCCAGCAGCCGCAGCATCGCGGCGGCACGCTCCAGCGACTGGATGGTCCGTGCCATCGGGCAACCTCCGGGTGAAGCGGTGTGAAGCGGGTGACATGGTGCGGTGTGCAGCAGCGCCGTACGGCTCACGAGCAGCTCACGAGCGGTTCGGCAATGCTGAACGATATCGGTGAATGCCGACCCTGTGGCAGTCGGCCGACCCCTGTCAATGATCTTGACCTGGTCCGGCGCGGCCCCGGAACCGTCCCGCGCACGCCCCGCGCCGTCCACGCCGTGGGACACCCGGGCCACCGGCAGCCACGACCGCTACCCTGACCGGGTGCGCCTTCTACCGGAAGGCGCAAAGCCGACAGCCGTCGCAACCAGGGGAGCACCTCCATGGCCTCGTACACGCCATCGTCCACCAGCACATCCCGCACCACGGCACTGCGCGAGGCCCTCGCCTCCCGCGTAGTGGTGGCGGACGGGGCGATGGGCACGATGCTCCAGGCCCAGGACCCGACGATGGAGGACTTCCAGCAGCTGGAGGGCTGCAACGAGATCCTGAACATCACCCGTCCGGACATCGTCCGCTCGGTCCACCAGGAGTACTTCGCGGTCGGCGTCGACTGCGTCGAGACCAACACCTTCGGCGCCAACCACGCCGCGCTCGCCGAGTACGACATCCCCGAACGGGTCTTCGAACTGTCCGAGTCCGGCGCCCGCATCGCCCGCGAGGTCGCCGACGAGTTCACCGCCTCGACCGGGCAGCAGCGCTGGGTGCTCGGCTCCATGGGTCCCGGCACCAAGCTGCCCACCCTCGGCCACGTCGACTACGCCACCCTGCGCGACGCCTACCAGCAGAACGCCGAAGGCATGATCGCCGGCGGCGCCGACGCGCTGCTGGTCGAGACCACCCAGGACCTCCTCCAGACCAAGGCCGCCATCCTCGGCGCCCGCCGCGCCCTCGCCGCCACCGGCACCGACCTGCCGGTGATCTGCTCGGTGACCGTGGAGACCACCGGCACCATGCTCCTCGGCTCGGAGATCGGCGCCGCGCTGACCGCCCTGGAGCCGCTCGGCATCGACATGATCGGCCTGAACTGCGCCACCGGCCCCGCCGAGATGAGCGAGCACCTGCGCTACCTGGCCCGCAACGCCCGCGTACCGCTGGCCTGCATGCCCAACGCCGGCCTGCCCGTCCTCGGCAAGGACGGCGCCCACTACCCGCTGACCCCGGGCGAGCTGGCCGACGCCCAGGAGACCTTCGTCGGCGAGTACGGCCTCTCGCTCGTCGGCGGCTGCTGCGGCACGACCCCGGAGCACCTGCGCCAGGTCGTCGAGCGGGTACGGGGCCTGGCCCCCACCGAGCGCAACCCGCGCCCCGAGCCCGGCGCCGCCTCGCTCTACCAGACCGTCCCGTTCCGCCAGGACGCCTCGTACCTGGCCATCGGCGAGCGCACCAACGCCAACGGCTCCAAGAAGTTCCGCGAGGCCATGCTCGACGGCCGCTGGGACGACTGCGTGGAGATGGCCCGCGACCAGATCCGCGAGGGCGCCCACCTGCTCGACCTGTGCGTGGACTATGTCGGCCGGGACGGCGTCGCCGACATGCGGGAGCTGGCCGGCCGCTTCGCCACCGCCTCCACCCTGCCCATCGTGCTGGACTCCACCGAGGTCCCGGTCATCCAGGCGGGCTTGGAGAAGCTGGGCGGCCGCGCGGTCATCAACTCCGTCAACTACGAGGACGGCGACGGCCCCGAGTCGCGGTTCGCCCGGGTCGCCGCGCTGGCCCGCGAGCACGGCGCCGCCCTGATGGCGCTGACCATCGACGAGGAGGGCCAGGCCCGCACCGTCGAGAACAAGGTCGCCATCGCCGAGCGCATCATCGAGGACCTGACGTCCAACTGGGGCATCCGCGAGACGGACATCCTCATCGACTGCCTGACCTTCACCATCTGCACCGGCCAGGAGGAGTCCCGCAAGGACGGCGTCAACACCATCGAGGCGATCCGCGAGCTGAAGCGGCGTCACCCCGACGTGCAGACCACGCTGGGCCTGTCCAACATCTCCTTCGGCCTCAACCCGGCCGCCCGCATCGTGCTCAACTCCGTCTTCCTCGACGAGTGCGTCAAGGCCGGACTGGACTCGGCGATCGTGCACGCCTCCAAGATCCTGCCCATCGCCCGCCTGGAGGAGGAGCAGGTCAAGGTCGCCCTCGACCTGATCTACGACCGGCGCGAAGAGGGCTACGACCCGCTCCAGAAGCTCCTGGAGCTGTTCGAGGGCGCCACCGCCAAGTCGTTGAAGGCCGGCAAGGCCGAGGAACTGCTCGCGCTGCCCCTGGAGGAGCGGCTGCGGCGCCGCATCATCGACGGCGAGAAGAACGGCCTGGACGCCGACCTGGACGAGGCGCTCGCCGAACGCCCCGCCCTGGACATCGTCAACGACACGCTGCTGGAAGGCATGAAGGTCGTCGGCGAACTGTTCGGCTCCGGCCAGATGCAGCTGCCGTTCGTGCTCCAGTCCGCCGAGGTCATGAAGACCGCGGTGGCCTACCTGGAGCCGCACATGGAGAAGTCCGACTCCGAGGGCAAGGGCACCATCGTGCTCGCGACCGTGCGCGGCGACGTGCACGACATCGGCAAGAACCTCGTCGACATCATCCTGTCCAACAACGGCTACAACGTCGTCAACCTCGGCATCAAGCAGCCGGTGTCGGCCATCCTGGAGGCCGCAGAGGAACACCGCGCCGACGTCATCGGCATGTCGGGCCTGTTGGTCAAATCCACGGTGATCATGAAGGAGAACCTGGAGGAGCTCAACCAGCGCAAGATGGCGGCCGACTTCCCCGTCATCCTCGGCGGCGCCGCCCTGACCCGCGCCTACGTCGAGCAGGACCTCCACGAGATCTACGAGGGCGAGGTCCGCTACGCCCGCGACGCCTTCGAGGGCCTGCGCCTGATGGACGCCCTGATCGCAGTCAAGCGCGGCGTGCCCGGCGCCACCCTGCCCGAGCTCAAGCAGCGCCGCGTCCCCAAGCGCGACGTCCAGGTCGCCGAGCCGGAGCAGGAGGAGGGCACGGTCCGCTCCGACGTGGCCACCGACAACCCCGTCCCCACGCCGCCCTTCTGGGGCACCCGCGTCGTCAAGGGCATCCAGCTCGCCGACTACGCCTCCTGGCTGGACGAGGGCGCCCTGTTCAAGGGGCAGTGGGGCCTCAAGCAGGCCCGTACCGGCGACGGCCCCTCCTACGAGGAACTGGTCGAGTCCGAGGGACGCCCCCGGCTGCGCGGCTGGCTCGACAAGCTCCAGACCGAGAACCTCCTCGAAGCCGCCGTCGTCCACGGCTACTTCCCCTGCCACTCCAAGGGCGACGACCTGATCCTCCTCAACGAGGACGGCACCGAGCGCACCCGCTTCACCTTCCCGCGCCAGCGCCGCGGCCGCCGGCTGTGCCTGGCCGACTTCTTCCGCCCCGAGGAGTCCGGCGAGACGGACGTGGTCGGCCTCCAGGTCGTCACCGTCGGCTCGAGGATCGGCGAGGCCACCGCCGAGCTGTTCGCCTCCGACTCCTACCGCGACTACCTGGAGCTGCACGGCTTGTCCGTGCAGCTCGCCGAGGCCCTCGCCGAGTACTGGCACGCCCGCGTCCGCGCCGAACTCGGCTTCGCCGGCGAGGACCCCGCGGACGTCGAGGACATGTTCGCGCTGAAGTACCGCGGCGCCCGCTTCTCGCTGGGCTACGGTGCCTGCCCCGACCTGGAGGACCGCGCCAAGATCGCCGACCTGCTCCGGCCGGAACGTATCGGCGTGCAGCTCTCCGAGGAGTTCCAGCTGCACCCCGAGCAGTCCACCGACGCCATCGTCATCCACCACCCGGAGGCCAAGTACTTCAACGCGCGGTTGGGCGGGGGCGGGCGGGGGGGGCGGGGGTTTGCCCCCGGGGAGCGGCCCCACCGGGCGGTGCCCGGGGTCGCCGAAAAGGGGCGGGTCCGGTAGCGGCCGGTCGTTTCCCCGTACGGGGAAACGACCGGCCCTTTTGTCCCTCCGGGGACACGTCAACGGAGGTGCACGGATGACCAGCAGCATCCCCGCGGTAGGCACGCGTACGGCCGGCGGAGCCACCCTCCAGGCCGTCTTCCTCGACCTGGACGGCACCCTCGTCGACACGGAAGGCTTCTGGTGGGAAGCGGAGTCCGAGGTCTTCGCCGAGCTGGGCCACGTACTGGACGACCACCACCGCGAGGTCGTCGTCGGCGGGCCGATGACGCGCAGC
Organism: Streptomyces sp. NPDC017056; assembly: GCF_044332485.1. Lineage (NCBI taxonomy): Bacteria > Bacillati > Actinomycetota > Actinomycetes > Kitasatosporales > Streptomycetaceae > Streptomyces > Streptomyces sp. NPDC017056. Next base: position 137,965 of record NZ_JBIRPD010000002.1, read on the forward strand.
GCCGCGTACCTGATCGGCGCGACCGGCGCCGACATCGGCCTCCCGGAACTAACCGTGCTGCTGAACGCGCGCTTCGCCGAGCGCATCGCCCGCGGCGTCCCGCTGATGCCGGGCGCCCGCCGGCTGCTGGCCGAGCTGGCCGCCCACGACGTGCCCACCGCCCTGGTCTCCGCCTCGCACCGCACCATCATCGACCGGATGCTGCACTCCCTGGGCCCGGAGCACTTCCGGCTGACGCTGGCCGGCGACGACCTGCCCCGTACGAAGCCGCACCCGGACCCGTACCTGACCGCTGCCGCCCGGCTGGGCGTGGACCCGCGGCGCTGCGCCGTGGTGGAGGACACCGTCACCGGGGTGACGGCCGGCGAGGCGGCGGGCTGCCGGGTCGTGGCCGTGCCGTCGGTGACGCCGATCGCCCCCGCGGCGGGCCGCACCGTCGTCGGTTCTCTCGAAGAAGTGGATCTCCCATTTCTCCGCTCGCTCATCACGGATAGCCGGTGAGACGTGCACCGAGCGTGGCGTTCGAAAACGGAAGAAACTGTAAGGAGTGGGCCGCTCATTTTCCGTGACGAATGCACTGGCTGAATTCACCCGCCCGAACCCCGCAATGCCGGAGTGACGTTTCTCACGCGCCAGCCCGTCGACAGGGAAGCCCTTGGGTCTCTCGCGGGTAATTTAAGGTGGTTTCGGCCGGGGCAAGTGTCCGGATTCATGGAGGCTCGCGCAAATCGTTCCCCCGTCCGGATATCGGTCACCTGGCGGCCGTTATCCGGGCGTGATATCTGTTCAACTCTGTTGTGTCCCGGACGCCCTGGCCGTTCCTACTAATGTCATCGCGAGCAACACCTCTGCGCTGATAAGGAAACCTGCCGACGATGAATCGCAAGACCTTGGTGCTGCCGGCCCTGGCCGGTCTGCTCGTCCCCGCGCTCGCCGCCTGCGGCAGCTCGGACGGCTCCGGGGACGGCGGCAAGCCGATCAAGGTCGGCACCACCGCCCAACTGGAGGCCACCAAGGACGCGCCCGCCCCGCTCGACCCCGCGCAGGCCTACGACGTCGACGCGTGGAACGTGCTGCGCGGAACCTTGCAGACGCTGATGCGGCTGCCGCGTACCGGCACCGCCCCGGTCCCCGAGGCCGCCGAGTCCTGCGGCTTCCGTGACACCCAGAACGAGCAGTACCGCTGCAAACTCCGCAGCGGTCTGAAGTTCTCCAACGGGCACGCCCTCACGTCCAAGGACGTGAAGTTCTCCATCGACCGGATGCTCGCCATCAAGTTCGACACCGGCCCGTTCTCCCTGGTGGACAACGTCGACAAGGTGGAGACGCCCAGCGAGACCGAGGTGGTCTTCCACCTCAGGAAGCCGGACGCCACCTTCCCGCAGAAGCTCGCCACCCCGGCCGCCGCCATCGTCGACAGCGAGGTGTACCCGCAAAAGGGCCTCTACAAGGGCTTCGAGGTCGCCGGCTCCGGCCCGTACACCGTGAAGGTCGAGCACAGCGGTGAGCGCGTCACCAAGGCCGTCTTCACCAAGAACCCCGATTACCAGGGCGGTATCGAGGCGAAGAACTCCACCGTCGAGATGAAGTTCTTCGACGACTCGGACGGCATGGAGAAGGCCCTGCGCAAGGGCGACATCGACCTGATGAACCGCAGCCTGGCGCCCGACCAGATCAAGGGCCTGGAGGACGCCAGGGACGACCACGTCACCCTGACGGCGGTACCCGGCGCCGAGATCCGCTACCTGGCCTTCAACACCGACGACCCGTCGGTCTCCGACAAGGCCGTCCGGCAGGCCATGGCCCAGCTGGTCAACCGCTCCACGCTGGTACGCGACGTGTACTCCTACGCGGGCGACCCGCTGTACTCCCTGGTGCCGAAGGGCCTCACCGGCCACATCAACTCCTTCTTCACCAAGTACGGCAACCCGAGCGTCCCCGCCGCCCGCAAGATGCTCCAGCAGGCGCACATCAACACCCCGGTCAAGCTCACCCTCACCTACACTACGAACCACTACGGCACCATCACGGCCAAGGAGTTCAAGGAACTGCAGAGCCAGCTCAACAAGAGCGGCCTGTTCGACGTCAGCATCAAGGGCGTCGACAGCTGGCAGCAGTTCCGCAAGGAGCAGACCGAGGGCAAGTACGCCGTCTACGGCATGGGCTGGTTCGCCGACCTCCCCGACGCCGACAACTACATCGCGCCGTTCATCGGCAAGGGGAACTTCCTCAACTCCCCGTACCGCAACAACAAGCTCGAATCCCAGCTGATCCCCAACACCCGGCAGCAGACCGACCGCAACGCCGCCGGCGAGGGATTCAAGCAGGCCCAGGACATCATCGCGGACGAGGTACCCATCCTGCCGCTGTGGCAGGGCAAGCAGTACGTCGCGGCCCGTGACGACATCACCGGCGCCGAATGGGCCCTCAACTCCTCCTCGGCCCTCCAGATCTGGGAACTCGGCCGCGGCGTGAGCAGCAACTGACCCGATCTCCGGCCGGCGCCCACACGCGCCGGCCGGCTGCTCCGTCCAGGACGGCGCGCACCACCACAACCGATGACGGCACCTGCCGGCACACCGACACCGGCACCCGCCGGCGCGGATCACAACGCTTCACCGCCATGACGACTGTGAGGGACACGCACGTGAGGAAACGCGACCAGTGGCTGGCCGCACCGATCGGGGCAGGGCTCATCGCCGCTCTGCTCAGTGGCTGCGGCTCAGGTGACGGCAAGGACGCCGGGACCGGTGAACCCGTCGTGATGGGCATGACCGACGAAGTCGTGTCCACCGACCCCGCGGCCGGCTACGACCCGGTCTCCTGGCTGCTGTTCAACAACGTCTTCCAGTCGCTGCTCAGCTTCCCCAAGGGCAGCACGACGCCCCAGCCCGAGGCCGCCGAGACCTGCGGCTTCGCCGAAGGCGGCAGCACCGTCTACAAGTGCACCCTCCAAGACGGCCTGAAATTCAGCAACGGCAACGCGCTGACCTCCGAGGACGTCAAGTTCTCCTTCGACCGGATCAAGCGCATCAACGACAAGCGCGGCCCGTCCGTGATGTTCGCCTCCGTCGACAAGATCGAGGCCCCCGACGCCAAGACCGTCGTCTTCCGCCTCAAGGCCCCCGACGCGACCTTCCCCATGAAGATCGCCTCCGGCGCCGGCTCCATCGTCGACCACCGCTCGTACGCCCCCGACAAGCTGCGCACCGACAACAAGGCCGTCGGCTCCGGCGTCTACACCCTCAAGGAGTACGGCGACAAGGAAGCGGTCTTCGGCGTCAACGGCTCCTACAAGGGCCCCGCCAAGGTCAAGAACTCCGGCATGACGATGAAGTTCTTCGACAGCCAGGACAAGCTGAAGAAGGCCGTCCAGGACGGCTCCATCGACATCGCCTACCGCGGCCTGGCCATGAAGGACATCGCCTCCCTCGACCAGGCGTCCGACAGCCGCAAGCACGGCGTCCAGGTCGTCGAGGGCAACAGCGCCGAGGTCATGCACCTGGTCTTCAACATGCACGACCCCGTCGCCGGCAAGCTGGGCGTCCGCAAGGCCATCGCCCACCTCCTGGACCGCTCCACCCTCGTCCGGGACGTCTACAAGCGCACCGCCACCCCGCTCTACTCGATCGTCCCCGCGGGCATCACCGGCCACAACACCGCCTTCTTCGCCAGCTACGGCGACCGGCCGCAGCCCGACAAGGCCGCCGCCGCCCTGCGCGAGGCCGGCTACGGCAGCGACAAGAAGGTGCCCCTGACCCTCTGGGCCACCCCCGTGCGCTACGGCCCCGGCACCGTCCCGGCCTTCGAGGAGATCGCCCAGCAGCTCAACGCCAGCGGCCTCTTCGACGCCAAGGTCAAGAGCGTGCCCATCGAGGAGTACGAGAAGGGCGTGGAGGCCGGCAAGTACGGCGTGTACGTCAAGGGCTGGGTCCCCGACTACCCGGACCCCGACAACTTCACCCAGCCGTTCTTCGGCAAGGACAACGTCCTGCGCAACAACTACGACGCCAAGCGCATCACCGGAAAGCTGCTGCCCGGCACCGCGGGCCAGCCCGACCGGCAGGCGACCAAGCCCGCCTTCCGCGAGATGCAGGACATCGTCGCCGAGGACCTGCCCATGATCCCGGTGTGGCAGGGCAAGCAGTACGCCGTCGCCCGCGAGAACGTCGACGGCCTCCAGTGGACCCTGGACGCCAGCACCGTCTTCCGCTTCTGGGAGATCAACAAGGGCTAGCGGGAACGGCCCGCGCCACCACGCGAAACGGCCCGGCCCGCCCACTCCTCCGGGAGCGGGCGGGCCGGGCCGTCCGTACGTGTCCGGCACCCGCCTACTGCGCGCCGGGACGCACCAGACCGCTCTCGTACGCATACACCGCGGCCTGCACCCGGTCGCGCAGCCCCAGCTTCGTCAGCACGTGCCCCACGTGCGTCTTGACCGTCGTCTCGCTCACGAACAGGTCCGCGGCGATCTCCGCGTTCGACAGGCCGCGCGCCACCAGCTTCAACACCTCCACCTCACGCTCGGTGAGCGTGTTCAGCGTGTCCGGCACCGGCTCCTCACCCGACGGCAGATGACCCGCGTACTTGTCCAGCAGCCGGCGCGTGATGCTCGGCGCGAGCATCGCCTCACCCGCCGCCACCACCCGGATCGCCTGCACCAGCTCCTGCGCGGGCGCGTCCTTCAACAGGAAGCCGCTGGCCCCGGCGCGCAGCGCCTCGACCACGTACTCGTCCAGGTCGAACGTGGTCAGCACCAGCACCTTCGCCGGACCGTCCTTCGCCGGGCCGGTGATCTGCCGGGTCGCCTCCACCCCGTCCATCCGCGGCATCCGGATGTCCATCAGCACCACGTCGGGCTGCAGCGCCCGCACCTGCTCCAGCGCCTGCAGGCCGTCCCCGGCCTCGCCGACGACCGCGAGATCCTGCTCGGCCTCCAGGATCATCCGGAAACCGGTACGCAGCAGCGGCTGGTCGTCGACCAGCAGGACGCGGATAGCCACAGGAACTCCTTCGTTAGACCGCGCCCATTCTGCCTTGCCCCGGCCCGGACGCCTCCACGGGGAGAGCCCGGCCGGGGGCCGGAACCGGCAGCGGATACGGCGGGGGAGTACCGCCGAACTCCGGGCACACCGCCTGGTGGTCGCACCACCCGCACAGCTTCGTACGCCGCGGCCGCCAGTCGCCGCTCGCCGCCGCCCGCTGGATGGCGTCCCACAGCGCCAGCAGCTTGCGCTCCACACCCCGCAGGTCCGCCTCGGTCGGGTCGTACGTCAGCACGTCCCCGCTGCCCAGGTACACCAGCTGCAGCCGCCGCGGCACCAGGCCCCGCAGCCGCCACATCACCAGCGCGTAGAACTTCATCTGGAACAGCGGACCGTCCGCGTACTCAGGGCGGGGCGCCTTGCCGGTCTTGTAATCGACGAGCCGCACCTCGCCCGTCGGCGCCACGTCCACCCGGTCGATGAAGCCGCGCAACCGCAGCCCCGAGTCGAGCACCGTCTCCACGTACAGCTCGCGGTCCGCCGGCTCCAGGCGCGTCGGGTCCTCCAGCGTGAACCACCGCTCCACCAGCGCCTCGGCGTCCGCCAGCCACGCCGCCAGCCGCTCGCCCGCCGGGTCGTCCTCGAACAGCTCGGCCAGCTCCGGCCGCTTCGCCAGCAGCTTCTCCCACTCGCCCGGCACCATGGACCGCGCGCCGTCGGCCGTCCGCTGCGCCGCGGGGGCGTCGAAGAGGCGCTCCAGCACCGCGTGCACGACCGTGCCGCGCGTCGCCGCCGCGCTGGGCTTCTCCGGCAGCTTGTCGATCACACGGAAGCGGTACAGCAGCGGGCACTGCATGAAGTCGCTCGCCCGTGAAGGCGACAGCGCGACCGGCCGCCCGGCAGGCAGGGCGACCACCGGCGGCGTGGAACCGGCCACAACCTCCGGCGTGGAGCCGGTCACACCCTGGGCCTCCGCCCCGGCGCCCGACCCGGCCCCCGCCCCGGCCGCTGCCCCCGTGCCCGGCGCGGCGTCCGCGGGCCGTACGGCAGCGCCGTCGCGCACGCCGGCGACATCCACGGCCTCCCGCGCCGCGGCCCCGCCGGCCTCGCCGGTCCCGTCCTGCCCGCCGCTGCCGCCCGCGGCGTCCGGCCCGGCCTTCTCGGTGCTCGTTCCCATGACACCCGACCCTACGGCCCGCCACTGACAGCTCGCGCAACCGAGGGATCACAATGGGAGACCGAGGCGGGGCGCCGCGGAGCGCTCCGCATACCATCGACGCCAGACCCCTTCGCCCTGCATGATCGACAAGCCGCCGGACAGGATCCGTACGGACAGGAGCGAAGGCCGCAATCGACGAGGGGACACCGTGGACGAGAGTGGGAAGCCGCAGGACCCAGAGGAGTCCGCGCACCCCCAACCGCCCAACCCGCCCGGACCGTCCGACCCGGCCCGCGACACCGGGCGCACCCGCGCGGCCGGGCCGCGCCCCCCGAAGCAGCAGCCGGCCAAGAACACCCGCAGGGGACGGCGCACGGGCGGCGGCATCCTCATGGGCCGCCCCTTCGGCGTACCGGTCTACGTGGCCCCCAGCTGGTTCATCGTCGCCGCCCTGATCACCTGGGTCTTCGGCGGCCAGCTCGAACGGATCCTGCCGGAGCTGGGCGCCGCCCGCTACCTCGTCTCCCTCTTCTTCGCCGTCGCCTTCTACGCCTCCGTGCTCGTCCACGAGCTCGCGCACACGGTCGCCGCGCTGCGCTACAAACTCCCCGTCCGCCGCATCCAGCTCCAGTTCTTCGGCGGCGTCTCCGAGATCGAGAAGGAGTCCGAGACCCCCGGCCGCGAATTCGTCCTCGCCTTCGTCGGCCCGCTGCTCTCCCTCGTCCTCGCGGGCGTCTTCTACGGCGGCATGACGCTCGTCGAACCCGGCACCGTACCCGGCGTCCTGCTCGCCGGACTGATGATCTCCAACCTGATCGTCGCCGTCTTCAACCTGCTCCCCGGCCTGCCGCTGGACGGCGGCCGGATGCTCCGCGCCGTCGTGTGGAAGATCACCGGCAAGCCGATGACCGGCACCGTCGCCGCCGCCTGGGTCGGCCGCGCGCTCGCCGTCTCCGTCCTGATCGGCCTGCCGCTGCTCACCCACACCGGCGCCCTGGGCAACGCGCCCACCGACCTCGGCGGCGCCGACTCGATCACCGACGCGCTGCTCGCCGCGATCCTCGCCGCGATCATCTGGACCGGCGCCGGCAACAGCCTGCGCATGGCCCGGTTGCGCGAACGCCTCCCCGACCTCCAGGCCCGCACCCTCACCCGGCGCGCCGTGCCGGTAGAGGCCGACACCCCGCTGTCCGAGGCCCTGCGCCGCGCCAACGACGCCGGCGCCCGTGCCCTGGTCGTGGTGGACCGGGTGGGCCGGCCCACCGCCGTCGTCCGCGAGACCGCCATCGTCGGCGTCCCCGAGCACCGCCGCCCCTGGGTCGCCGTCAGCGGCCTCGCCCAGGACCTGAAAGACGGCATGCGGGTCTCCGCCGAACTGGCCGGCGAGGATCTCCTCGACTACCTGCGCGCCACCCCCGCCACCGAATACCTCGTGGTCGAGGAGACCGGCGAGATCTACGGCGTCCTGTCCACGGCCGACGTGGAGCGCGCCTTCGTGGCAGCGATGGCACGACCTTCCTGAGCCGAACGGGGTTCCCCGGGCCACCCCTGGGTAAGCCCCCGCCGGGGGGATGATCGCGTTCGATTCGCCCCGAAGGAGCGCACGCCCCGGCCCGGCCGCACGCCCGGGTTCGGCCGCGCCCCGCCCGGGCCCCACCGCGACCGGCCCCGGCCGCGCCCCGCCCGCCGAGCCCCGGCCCCGCCGCGACCCGGCTCCCTCGTCCCGCCTCGGCCCGCCCGCCGCCCCCCCCCACCCCCGCCCCTCCTGGTACGGAGCGCCCCCCGCGCCCGGTAGGCTGGTCACATGTCCGAACCGACCGGTGCCGCCCGCCGTCGCGGGCCCTTCAAGGTCGGGGACCAGGTCCAGCTCACCGATCCCAAGGGACGCCACTACACGTTCACGCTCGAAGAGGGCAAGAGCTTCCACACCCACAAGGGAGCCTTCCCCCACGACGAGCTGATCGGTGCTCCCGAGGGCAGTGTTGTCCGTACCACCGGGAACGTCGCCTACCTCGCGCTGCGCCCGCTGCTCCCCGACTACGTCCTGTCCATGCCCCGCGGTGCCGCCGTGGTCTACCCCAAGGACGCGGGGCAGATCCTGGCGATGGCCGACATCTTCCCCGGCGCCCGCGTCGTCGAGGCGGGGGTGGGATCCGGCTCGCTCAGCAGCTTCCTGCTGCGCGCCATCGGCGACCAGGGCATGCTGCACTCCTACGAGCGGCGCGCCGACTTCGCCGAGATCGCCACGCAGAACGTGGAGCGCTATTTCGGCGGCCCGCACCCGGCGTGGACGCTCACCGTCGGTGACCTCCAGGACAACCTCTCCGACACCGACGTCGACCGGGTCATCCTGGACATGCTCGCCCCCTGGGAGTGCCTGGAGGCCGTCTCCAAGGCGCTCGTGCCGGGCGGCATCCTGTGCGCGTACGTCGCCACGACCACGCAGCTGGCCCGTACCGTCGAGGCCATCCGCGAGCACGGCACCTTCAACGAGCCGTCGGCCTGGGAGACCATGGTCCGCACCTGGCACGTCGAGGGCCTGGCCGTCCGCCCGGACCACCGCATGATCGGGCACACCGGCTTCCTGCTCACCGCCCGCCGCCTCGCGGACGGCGTCGAGCCGCCGTTGCGCCGGCGCCGCCCGGCCAAGGGCGCGTACGGCGAGGACTACAGCGGTCCCGGCAGCTCCAGCGGAGGCGCGGAGCGCGGCTGACCCGCCGCCCGGACGACGACCCGAACCACCCGGCGCCGCCGACGAGTTCCCCTGTGCGGGAACCGCCGGCGGCGCCGCGTCGTTCGGCGGGTAGAGCTCCCTGCCCGGGTGTTCCCTGACGGCCTGCCCTGTGGAACGATGCTGGGCACTCCCACCGCCACAGTTCTTCACAGGAGTTACCCCGCGTGCAGCTCACGGCAGGCCAGGACCTTCCGCACACCCGCGCCCGCGCCTTGCACTGGCTCGCCACCGCCGCCGCCCTGGCGGCGGTCGTCGCGACCGCGTCCCTCGTCCAGCCGCCCGACGCCACGGCCACCACCGGGGGCGCCGCGAGCGCCCGTGCCGCCGCCGCGCCGGCCCCCGACCCGCGTGCCGCCGCGTACCCGGTGGACTGCGGCCCGAACCGCCTCGACGTGGTCGACAGCGCCACCGGCGACCTCGACGGCGACGGCAGCCCCGAGACGGTCGCCGTGGTGCGCTGCCACACCGAGACGGGCACGCCGCCGAGCGGGGTGTACGTCCTCGCCCGCCCCGAGGCGGGCCGGGGCGCCCCGCGGGTCGCCGCGACCCTCCTCGCGCCCGCACGGCAGCGCAGCGTCGAGGGCTTCGCCGTACGCGGCGGTGTGGTCGCCGCGACCCTGCTGGGCTACTCCACGGCCGATGTGCCGCGCTGCTGCCCCGACGAGCGCGAGCAGGTCAAGTGGCAATGGAAAGGCGGGAAGTTCGTCCAGAGCGAACTTCCCGCCTCATCCGTCACCGAGGGTGTGTGATCCGTCACATACCGTCTACTCCGCGTCCGGGCCGTAGACCTCCACCCGGTCCGCGACGCGGCGTACGTGGATGCAGTCGCCCGGGCACTCCTTCGCGGAGTCCCGTACGTCATTGAGCAGCGGCAGGGGTACGGGGGTGGTGGCCCCCTTGTCCTGCAGCAGCTCGTCGTCGGCGCTTTTCACATAAGCCAGACCGTCGATGTCGAGTTCGAAGACCTCCGGCGCGTACTGCGCACAGATGCCGTCGCCGGTGCAGAGGTCCTGGTCGATCCAGACCTCCAGTGCTTCGTCCTGCGCCGTCATCTCGCCTGCCGTTCCTGCGTACCTGAATCAAATGGGGCCCACCCTGACGGGTGTTGACCGTCTCGACGATACAACCGTCCGCTTTCTGATGTTGTTGGGTGGGTATCCCCCTGAGGTGAGGACGTGCGCAAGGGTGAAGATCGGACACACCCCGACAGTCTTTTCGATCTAGGGGTTTCAACCTGCACCGGCCCAGGTAGGGTCAGGAAGCGTCCAGCTCCCCTTGGAGGAGGTGAGGACCGTGGCAGCCCACGACGACGACATCAACCGCGGCATCCGGCCAGGGCGAGGGTCTGACGACCCGGCCGGCCAGGTCGCCTATCTTGAGCAGGAGATCGCCGTCCTGCGACGCAAGCTCGCCGACTCTCCGCGTCACACGAGGATTCTCGAAGAGCGGATCGTCGAGCTGCAGACCAACCTGGCCGGCGTTTCGGCGCAGAACGAACGACTCGCCAACACGCTCCGTGAGGCGCGCGACCAGATCGTCGCCCTCAAGGAGGAGGTCGACCGGCTCGCGCAGCCGCCGGCCGGCTTCGGAGTCTTTCTACAGGCGAACGAGGACGGTACGGCCGACATCTTCACCGGAGGCCGGAAACTCCGGGTGAACGTCAGCCCCAGCGTCGACCTCGAAGAGCTGCGGCGTGGCCAGGAGGTCATGCTCAACGAGGCTCTGAACGTGGTCGAGGCCATGGAGTACGAGAACGCCGGGGACATCGTCACCCTCAAGGAAATCCTGGAGGACGGCGAGCGGGCCCTGGTCATCGGGCACACCGACGAGGAGCGGGTGGTGAGGCTCGCCGAGCCGCTGCTGGACATCACCATCCGCCCCGGCGACGCCCTGCTCCTGGACCCGCGCTCCGGCTACGTCTACGAGGTCATCCCGAAGAGCGAGGTCGAAGAACTCGTCCTCGAAGAGGTCCCGGACATCGACTACACGAAGATCGGCGGTCTGGGCGGCCAGATCGAGCTGATCCGCGACGCGGTCGAGCTCCCGTACCTCTACCCGGACCTGTTCAAGGAGCACGAACTGCGCCCGCCCAAGGGCGTCTTGCTCTACGGACCGCCCGGCTGCGGCAAGACGCTCATCGCCAAGGCCGTGGCGAACTCGCTCGCCAAGAAGGTCGCCGAGGTGACCGGGCAGCCCGCGGGGAAGAGCTTCTTCCTCAACATCAAGGGCCCCGAGCTCCTCAACAAGTACGTCGGCGAGACCGAGCGGCACATCCGGCTGGTCTTCCAGCGGGCCCGGGAGAAGGCGAGCGAGGGCACGCCCGTCATCGTCTTCTTCGACGAGATGGACTCCCTCTTCCGCACCCGCGGGTCCGGGGTCAGCTCGGACGTGGAGAACACCATCGTCCCGCAGCTGCTCTCCGAGATCGACGGCGTGGAGGGCCTGGAGAACGTCATCGTGATCGGCGCCTCCAACCGCGAGGACATGATCGACCCGGCGATCCTGCGTCCCGGCCGGCTCGACGTCAAGATCAAGATCGAGCGTCCGGACGCCGAGGCCGCCAAGGACATCTTCTCGAAGTACCTCACCGAGCGCCTGCCGCTGCACGCCGACGACCTCGGCGAGCACGGCGGAGTCCGCTCGGCCGCGGTCAGTGCGATGATCCAGTCGGTCGTCGAGCAGATGTACGCGGAGTCCGAGGAGAACCGCTTCCTGGAGGTCACCTACGCCAATGGTGACAAGGAAGTTCTCTATTTCAAGGACTTCAACTCCGGCGCAATGATCGAAAACATCGTCGGACGCGCCAAGAAGATGGCCATCAAGGCATTCCTCGAACACAACCAGAAGGGTCTGCGCGTCGCCCACCTGCTCCAGGCGTGCGTGGACGAGTTCAAGGAGAACGAGGACCTGCCCAACACCACCAACCCGGACGACTGGGCCCGCATCTCCGGCAAGAAGGGCGAGCGGATCGTTTACATCCGCACCCTGGTCACCGGCAAGCAGGGCGCGGACACCGGCCGCTCCATCGACACGGTGGCGAATACCGGCCAATACCTGTAACACCGCCGACCGGCTGCGGATGTCCTGCACGGGGCGTCCGCAGCCGGACGCATTTCCGGGGCCACGGGGGTGATCCTCCGGAACGCAGCGACGGAGCAGGTAAAAACCGGACTGGAGCAATGACTGTAATGATCTCCCCAGCGCCGCAAAGGCGTTCTAGGCTCTTCGGTACCGCCGCGTCACGCAGTGCGGGAGCGGGGACCGCACACGGACCGGAAGCGCAGCGGTACTTGAGCGCCGACCCCATCCGGGGGCGCCGCCGGGCAAGGAGGGCCGCATGACCGTACGGCGAGTAATGGGAATCGAGACGGAGTACGGGATCTCCGTCCCCGGCCACCCGAACGCCAATGCCATGCTCACCTCGTCCCAGGTCGTCAACGCCTACGCGGCGGCGATGCACCGGGCGCGACGCGCCCGCTGGGACTTCGAGGAGGAGAACCCGCTGCGGGACGCCCGAGGCTTCGACCTCGCCCGCGAGAACGCCGACGCCAGCCAGCTGACCGACGAGGACATCGGGCTGGCCAATGTGATCCTCACCAACGGGGCACGTCTGTACGTGGACCACGCGCATCCGGAATACAGCTCGCCCGAGGTCACCAACCCGCGTGACGCGGTGCTCTGGGACAAGGCCGGCGAGCGCATCATGGCCGAGGCCGCCGAGCGCGCGGCCCAGGTCCCCGGCGCCCAGCCCATCCACCTCTACAAGAACAACACCGACAACAAGGGCGCCTCCTACGGCACGCACGAGAACTACCTGATGAAGCGGGAGACCCCCTTCTCGGACATCGTGCGCCACCTGACGCCCTTCTTCGTCTCCCGCCAGGTCTTCGCGGGCGCCGGCCGCGTCGGCATCGGCCAGGACGGCCACGAGCACGGCTTCCAGCTCAGCCAGCGCGCCGACTACTTCGAGGTCGAGGTCGGCCTGGAGACCACGCTCAAGCGCCCCATCATCAACACCCGCGACGAGCCGCACTCCGACGCCGAGAAGTACCGCAGGCTGCACGTGATCATCGGGGACGCGAACCTCTCCGAGATCTCGACATACCTCAAGCTGGGCACCACCGCGCTGGTCCTGTCCATGATCGAGGACGGCTTCATCGCCGTGGACCTCGCCGTCGACCAGCCCGTACGCGCCCTCCACCAGGTCTCCCACGACCCGACGCTGCGGCACCTGATCACGCTGCGCAGCGGCCGCACGCTGACCGCCGTACAACTCCAGATGGAGTACTTCGAGCTGGCGCGCAAGTACGTGGAGGACCGCCTCGGCGCGGACGCCGACGAGCAGACCAAGGACGTGCTGGCCCGCTGGGAGGACGTGCTCGGGCGCTTGGAGCACGACCCGATGAGCCTGTCCGGCGAGCTGGACTGGGTGGCGAAGCGGGAGGTCATGGAGGGCTACCGGCGCCGCGACGGCGTCGGCTGGGACGCGGCGCGGCTGCACCTGGTCGACCTCCAGTACGCCGACGTACGGGCCGACAAGGGCCTCTACAACCGCCTCGCGGCCCGCGGCAAGATGAAACGGCTGCTGACCGACGCCGAGGTCGACCGGGCGGTGCAGGCGCCCCCGGAGGACACCAGGGCGTACTTCCGCGGCCGCTGCCTGGAGCAGTACGCGGACGACGTGGCCGCGGCCTCCTGGGACTCGGTGATCTTCGATCTGCCGGGCCGTGACTCTCTGCAACGGGTACCGACGCTGGAGCCGCTGCGCGGCACCCGTAACCACGTCAAGGAGCTCCTCGACCGGTGCCGTACGGCCGAGGACCTGGTCAGGGTCCTTTCCGGAGGGTGATCCGGGTCCCGATCCGGTGCCCGGCGAGGGGCTGAAAGGTCCCCCGAACGGGAATCATCGGGGTGTCCGGCGGACGTTGCACCAAGACAACGAAGAACAGGGCCGATGTCAGACCTTGCTTGTAGGGTCTGATCTTGACAGTCACATCGAGCGGGGCGAACCGAGCGGGGTGAGGGATATGGCGACCAAGGACACCGGCGGCGGACAGCAGAAGGCGACGCGTTCCACCGAGGAGGTCGAGGAGCAGTCGCAGGACGCACAGGCTGCCGACGATCTCAAGGAGCGGCAGGAGAAGCTGTCGGACGACGTCGACTCCGTCCTCGACGAGATCGACGACGTGCTCGAAGAGAACGCCGAGGACTTCGTGCGGAGTTTCGTGCAAAAGGGCGGTCAGTAGCCGATCCGCCGCTTCGGCCGGCCGGGGGTGCGGCGGGCACGGGCACGGGCTGCCCGCGGCCGCACCCGCTGCCGGGCGGAACCGGCGGGCCGGCCTCCGGCCGAGGTGCCGGCGGTGCGCGGCGGAGCGCGGAGCCGCACACCGCCGGTACCCCCCGGGGCGCCCGGCGGACGGCCGCATGTGGATCACGACCACAAGACGGGTAAGGTCCGGGGCGTACGGTGCTTCAGCAGCAACGCAGCGCTGGGCCAATTCAAGGATCGGCCGGACGTCTTGGGGCGGGCGGCCGAATATCCGGAAGGAAACGTGTGGAAGCCAACACTCGTAGCACCGGGCGTCTGCCGGCGGCCTTCCTGACGCCCGGCTCCTCGTCGTTCATGGATTTCCTCGGGGAGCACTCGCCGGAACTGCTGCCGGGCAAGCGGCCGCCGCTGCCCGTGCAGGGGGCCGTCGAGGCGCCGCACGGCACGACGATCGTGGCGGCCTCGTTCCCCGGCGGCGTGGTGCTCGCCGGCGACCGCCGCGCGACGATGGGCAACGTCATCGCGCAGCGCGACATCGAGAAGGTCTTCCCCGCCGACGAGTACTCGGCCGTCGGCATCGCCGGCACCGCCGGTCTCGCGGTCGAGATGGTCCGGCTCTTCCAGCTGGAACTGGAGCACTTCGAGAAGGTCGAGGGTGCCCAACTCTCCCTGGAGGGCAAGGCGAACCGCCTCTCCACGATGATCCGCAGCAACCTCGGGATGGCCATGCAGGGCCTGGCCGTGGTGCCGCTGTTCGCCGGCTGGGACGTGGACCGCGAGAAGGGCCGCATCTTCTCGTACGACGTGACCGGCGGGCGTTCGGAGGAGCACGGCTTCGCGTCGACGGGCTCCGGCTCGGTCTTCGCGCGCGGCGCCCTCAAGAAGCTCTACCGCGACGACCTCACGGAGAACCAGGCCGCCACCGCGGTCGTCCAGGCGCTGTACGACGCCGCGGACGACGACTCGGCGACCGGCGGCCCCGACCTGGCGCGCCGCATCTACCCGATCGTCACCGTGATCACCGAGGACGGCTTCAAGCGGTACACCGAGGCCGAGGTGTCCCAGATCGCCCGGGCCGTCCACGAGCGGCGGCTCGACGAGCCCGACGGCCCGCGTGCCGCGCTGCTCTGAGGGGACGGAAGTCCGCCATGCACGCGCCACTGAGAGAGTCATTGACAGAAAGGGACGGATAGCCGGTGTCGACGCCGTTCTATGTCTCACCCCAGCAGGCCATGGCCGACCGTGCGGAGTACGCGCGCAAAGGCATCGCGCGCGGCCGCAGCGTCGTGGTGCTGCAGTACACCGACGGCGTGGTCTTCGTCGCCGAGAATCCTTCCCGCGCCCTGCACAAGGTCAGCGAGATCTATGACCGCATCGCCTTCGCCGCGGTCGGCAAGTACAACGAGTTCGAGAACCTGCGCATCGGCGGCGTGCGCTACGCCGACCTGCGCGGCTATACCTACGACCGCGCGGACGTGACCGCGCGGGGCCTTGCCAACGTCTATGCGCAGACCCTCGGCACGATCTTCTCCAGCGCCGCCGAGAAGCCCTACGAGGTGGAGCTGATCGTCGCGGAGGTGGGCAATGCCCCCGAGGACGACCAGATCTACCGGCTGCCGCACGACGGATCGATCGTCGACGAGCACGGTTCGGTCGCGGTGGGCGGCAACGCCGATCAGATCAGCAGCTACCTCGATCAGCGCCACCGTGACGGCATGACGCTGGGCGAGGCGCTGAAACTGGCCGTCGAGTCGCTCTCGCGCGACAACAACGGCGGTGAACGCACACTGACCGCCGAGCAGTTGGAGGTCGCGACCCTGGACCGTACGCGTCCGCAGCAGCGGAAGTTCAAGCGGATCCTGGGCCGTCAGCTCTCCCGGCTGCTGGAGGAGAACGGCGCCGCGGCGTCCGCGGCGGAGGAGGGCCGGGAAGGGGCCGGCGGCGCACCGTCGGACTCCGAAGGCACCTCGGGCTCCGAAGGCGGCCAGGACACCGGGAAGTAGCGCTTACGAGGCGTCGTGCGGCGTGCCGGTGACCGGCAGCCGTACGGCGCGGCGGACGGGCACCTACGCGCCCCGGCGGGTCGAGCACCCGCCGGGGCGCGCCGCGTTGTGCGGCGGTCAGCGGGGCGGCGCGGTGGACCCGCGGACGACCAGTTCGGCCGGCAGGGTCACGGGCGCGGGCGTACCGCCGTCCAAGGCCGTCATCAGGGCCCGCATGCCGGCGGCCCCGACGTCCTCGGCGGGCAGCCGCAGGGTGGTCAGCTCCGGCTCCAGGGCGGTGGCCAGCGCCAGGTCGTCGACGCCCGTGACGGACACGTCCTCCGGGACCCGCAGGCCCAGCCGTCGCGCGGCCTTGCAGGCCCCCGCCGCCAGGAGGTCGTCGTCGCACAGGAGGGCGGTCGGCCGGGGGCCGGGCCGGGTCAGGGAGGCGTGCGCGGCGCGCAGGCCCGCCTCGACGCTGAGGGCGGCCGGTTCGGTCCGTACGCGGGCGTCCGGGACGCCGTGCAACGCCTCCGCGAGCGCCCGGGCCCGTACGCGGAAGGTCCAGGAGTCGATGTCGGCGGCGAGGTGGGTGATCCGGCGGTGGCCCAGCGCGAGCAGGTGCGCGACCAGCCGGCGGACGCCGTCGGCGAGGTCGAGGTTGACGGTCGCGGTGGCCCCGGAGTCGTCCGGGTCGCTGTCGAGCAGGACCAGCGGCAGCCCCTCGCCGCGCATCGCGGCCAGCGCGTCGGAGGCCATCGAGGAGGCGATCACGCCGTCGAGTGAGGCGCGCGCCGAGTCGAAGGGGTCACGGGCCGGGCCGACGCCTTCGGGGGAGGGGTACAGCACGACGCCGAAGCCGTTCTCGGCGGCGACCCGCGCCGCGCCGGTGTAGACGCGCGCGAAGAACTCGGTGGTCAGGGCGGGGACGACGAGCAGCGCGGTACGGGTGCGGCCCAGCCGGAGGCTGCGGGCGGCCAGGTTGGGCCGGTAGCCGAGGTCGCGGGCGGCGGCGCGGACGGATTCGGCCTTGGGCCGCGAGACGCGGCCGTGCCACTTGTCGCCGAGGACCAGGGAGACGGCGGCCTGCGAGACACCGGCGGCGCGTGCCACGTCCCGGCTGGTCACGCGGGCGCCGGCGGCCGTGCCCGGGCGCGCTGCTGTCGGGTCCTCTTGGGGGGTCACCGGGTTCGGGCTCCTCGCTTCGGTACGTCGCGGTGTGGACCCGCCGACCGGTCCCATGGTACGTATGACGCCCGCACGTTATACGTAACACTCCCGGCCGCGCCGGGTAGGAAGGGGCGGGCATGGCCGCTGGGTACGCGGAGCTGCTCAGGACACGGCACGCGGCGCGGCTGCTGGTCGGAACGCTGATCGGCAGGCTGCCGAACGCGACCGGGCCGCTGGCCATCGTGCTCTTCACCCGCGCGGAGGGCGGCAGCTACGTCCTCGCCGGGGTGCTGTCCGCCGTGTACGGACTGAGCAACGCCATCGGGCAGCCGCTGCTGGGGCGGGCGGTGGACCTGTACGGGCAGCCGCGCGTGATCCTGCCCGCCGCCGTGGTCTCCGCCCTGGGCATGACACTGCCGGCGGCCGTGGGGCTCGGCCCGCTGCCCGTGGTGTACGCGGCCGTGGCGGTCGCCGGGTTCTTCACGCCGCCTCTGGAGGGCGGGCTGCGCGCGCTGTGGCCCTCGGTGCTCAAGCGCGAGGACCGGGTGCACGCCGCGTACGCGCTGGACGCGGTAGCGCAGGAAGTGCTGTTCGCGGTGGGCCCGTTGCTGGTGACCACGTGCGTGGCGGCCTGGTCGGAACGGGCGGCGCTGCTGGTGGTCAACGTGTTCGGGGTGCTGGGCGCGCTCTCGGTGGCCGTCTCGGCGCCGTCGCGGGAGTGGCGCAGCGCGCCGCGCGAGGCGCACTGGCTGGGCGCCTTGCAGTCCTCCGGGATCGTGGTGCTCGTGGCGTCGTTCTTCTTCGTGGGCGCGGCGCTGGGGTCGATCGCGGTGGCGGCGGTCGCATACGCCGACGCGCACGGCGGCGGCATGGTCTCCAGTTACCTGCTGTCCGCCCTCGGCGTCGGCGCGCTCCTGGGCGGCGTGGTGTACGGCGCACGGCAGTGGCCGGGGCATCCGGAGAACCGGTTGCTGCTGCTGGTGGCCCTGTTGGCGGCGGGGTACGTGCCGCTGGCGGTGACGCCGGGAGTGGTGGGGATGACGCTGCTGGCGGGGCTGTCCGGCATCTCCCTGGCGCCCGCGCTGGCGTGTGCGTTCGTGGTGGTGGACCGGCACGCGCCGCGCGGGACGGTCACCGAGGCGTTCTCGTGGCTGGTGACCACGATCGGGGTCGGGTCGGCGGTGGGGATGACGGTGGTGGGGCCCGCGGTGCAGCAGGGCGGCCCGGCCGCCGGGTTCGCCGTGGCGGGAGCGGGCGGAGTGGCCGCACTGATCGTCCTTCTGTCGACAAAGCGCTTTCTTTCCCCTGGTGGTGGGGCCGCTGTGAGCGGGGCTGTCCGGGCCGCGGCGGAAAATGATCGGAACGGGGCGGCCCAACCCGGTTTCAGAGCAGGCCATCAGGCGTAATGTTCAGTCATGGACCGCCGCATTTTCGGGCTGGAGAACGAGTACGGCGTCACGTGCACGTTCAGGGGACAGCGCCGACTGTCTCCTGACGAAGTGGCGCGGTACCTCTTCCGCCGTGTCGTGTCATGGGGCCGCAGCAGCAATGTCTTCCTGCGGAACGGCGCCCGCTTGTACCTGGACGTGGGATCGCACCCGGAATACGCAACCCCCGAGTGCGACAACGTGACCGAGCTGGTCACCCACGACAAGGCCGGCGAGCGCATTCTCGAAGGTCTGCTGGTCGACGCCGAGCGCCGCCTGCACGAGGAGGGAATCGCGGGCGACGTCTATCTCTTCAAGAACAACACCGATTCCGCCGGAAACTCCTATGGTTGCCACGAAAACTATCTCGTGGCCCGGCACGGGGAGTTCTCCCGGCTCGCGGACATTCTCATCCCCTTCCTGGTCACCCGTCAGCTGCTGTGCGGCGCGGGCAAGGTACTGCAGACGCCGCGCGGGGCCGTCTACTGCGTGAGCCAGCGCGCCGAGCACATCTGGGAGGGCGTCTCCTCGGCGACGACCCGGTCCCGTCCGATCATCAACACCCGCGACGAGCCGCACGCCGACGCGGAGCGCTACCGCCGGCTGCACGTCATCGTCGGCGACTCCAACATGTCCGAGACGACCATGCTGTTGAAGGTCGGCGCCACGGACCTCGTGCTGCGCATGATCGAGGCCGGCACGGTCATGCGCGACCTGACGCTGGAAAACCCGATCCGCGCCATTCGCGAGGTCAGTCACGACATAACGGGCCGGCGAAAGGTGCGGCTCGCCAGCGGCCGGGAGGCGTCCGCGCTGGAGGTCCAGCAGGAGTACTACGAAAAGGCGGTGGACTTCTGCGAACGGCGCGGAATCCGTACGGGCACGGTCGAACAGGTCCTGGAGTTGTGGGGCCGTACGCTCGAAGCCGTCCGTGACGAGGATCTCGACCGTATCTCCACCGAAATCGACTGGGTGATGAAGTACCAGCTCATCGAGCGGTACCGCGCGAAGAACAACATCAGCATGTCGCATCCGCGAGTGGCGCAGATAGACCTCGCGTATCACGACATCCACCGCCGCCGGGGCCTTTACTACCTCCTGGAGCGGAAGGGCCAGGCGGCTCGTATCTGCAACGACTTGAAGATCTTCGAGGGCAAGTCGGTGCCGCCGCAGACCACCCGGGCGCGGCTGCGCGGCGACTTCATCCGCCGTGCGCAGGAGCAGCGCCGCGATTTCACGGTGGACTGGGTGCACCTGAAGCTCAACGACCAGGCGCAGCGCACGGTGCTGTGCAAGGACCCGTTCCGGTCGGTGGACGACCGGGTGGAGAAGCTGATCGCCGGTATGTGAGCCCGGGCCGTCACCGGATACGGTGACGGCCGGCCGTGGAGGTGCCGGGAGCGCGGGGGCGCTCCCGGCACATTGCTCTATTCCACCGTTGTGTTGCTTATGGAAATGCACCCAGGTTCAGGTCGTAGAGTGGCGGGCATTGCCCACCCGCCCCACGACCCCGAGTTGGACTTCATGAACCTCACGAAGAACACCAGCCGCGCTGCCGCCGCGGCGCTGACCGTGCCCCTCCTGCTGTTCACCGCCGCCTGTGGGTCCGATGACGGCAAGGGCTCGTCGGCTTCCGCCTCCGCCTCCGCGGTCGCCAAGGTGGAGGGGAAGCCCGGGGAACAGCCCAAGATCACCGTGCCGAAGGACGCCAAGGCGCCCGACGAGGCCGTCACCAAGACGCTGATCGAGGGCAAGGGCGCGACGGTGAAGAAGGGCGACTACGTACGCCTGGACTTCGCGGCGCAGACCATGAAGAGCGGCCAGAACCTCGGCAGCACCTGGACCAAGCAGCCCGGTGCGGATGTGAAGGCGCCGCGCATGCAGCTGGTCAGCGAGGTGAGCGACCAGCAGACCCAGCAGCAGCTGCCGCAGAAGGTGCTGGAGGCGGTGGCGGGCCAGAAGGTCGGCAGCCGGTTCGAGGTCGAGGGCACCGCGAAGGCGCTGATCGGCGAGAACCTGAACCCGCAGTCCGGCATCAAGCCGGAGGACGGCCTGGTGTGGGTCGTGGACGTGGCCGGCGCGGGCAAGGCGGACAAGAAGGGCAAGTCCGAGGGCGAGCAGGCGGCGCCGGAGGAGGGCATGCCCGAGGTCAAGGCGGAGGGCGACAAGGCCGCGACGATCACCATCCCCAAGGGGGAGAAGGCGCCGGCCGACCTCAAGGAGCAGGTCCTGATCAAGGGCAAGGGCCCGAAGGTGAAGGCCGGTGACGGGCTGATCGCGCAGTACACGGGCGTGAAGTGGGAGGACGGCAAGAAATTCGACTCCTCCTGGGACCACGGCGGGGCGACCGCCTTCCAGATCGGCACCGGTGCCGTCGTCAAGGGCTGGGACCAGGCGCTGGTCGGCAAGAACGTCGGCGACCGGGTGGAGATCGTGATCCCGCCGAAGCTGGGCTACGGCGCGAACCCGCAGCACGAGCTGGGCAAGAGCACGCTCGTGTTCTCCGTGGACATCGTCGGCACGGTGTGAACATGATCTGCCAGACTGTGGTCGTAGCAGTACAGATTCGTTCGTAGGAGCACTTTCGTGAGCATCGACAAGCCCGAAATCGACTTCCCCGAGGGCGACGCCCCCACCGATCTGGAGATCGTGGACCTGTGGGAGGGTGACGGGCCGGTCGCCAAGGCCGGGGACTTCGTCAAGGTCCACTATGTCGGGGTCTCCTTCAGCTCCGGCGAGGAGTTCGACGCGAGCTGGAACCGCGGCAACCCGCTGGAGTTCCAGCTCGGTGCCGGCCAGGTCATCCCCGGCTGGGACAAGGGCGTACAGGGCATGAAGGTCGGCGGCCGCCGCCGGCTGACCATCCCGCCGCACCTGGCCTACGGCGACCGCGGCGCCGGCGGCGGCCGCATCGCCCCCGGCGAGACGCTGATCTTCGTCTGTGACCTGATCTCCGTCTGAGACCGAAGGCGCCGGCCCACCGCACCGCGGCGGCCGGCCCACCGAGGGCCCGTGCCACCCGGCACGGGCCCTCGGCCTTCGCCGCCCCGGCCGCCGACGCCCGTCGTCAGGGCCCCCGGCCTTCGCCGTCCGGACCCTCGGCCTTCGCCGTCCGGACCCTCGGCCTTCGCCGTCCGGACCCTCGGCTTTTGCCGCAGGTCCCCGGAGCGGTACGGTCATCGGTCGGGAGTCCGACAAGAAAGGGCGTCGATGGCCATTGCCAAGGCCGAGCGGCTGATGAACCTGGCGCTGTGCCTTCTGGGTACCCGTCGCCCGCTGACCAAACGCGAACTGCGGTCGTCCATCGAGGCGTACGTGGAGACGTTCGGCGCCGGGGACGCCGGGAGCGGCAGCGACGA
The DNA here is from genome assembly GCF_044332485.1 of Streptomyces sp. NPDC017056. Classification (NCBI taxonomy): domain Bacteria; kingdom Bacillati; phylum Actinomycetota; class Actinomycetes; order Kitasatosporales; family Streptomycetaceae; genus Streptomyces; species Streptomyces sp. NPDC017056. Next base: position 160,050 of record NZ_JBIRPD010000002.1, read on the forward strand.
CTCCTTCAACCGGATGTTCGAGCGCGACAAGGACGATCTGCGCGAGCTGGGCCTGGTCATCGAGACCGTCGAGGCACTGGACGGGGAGACCGGCTACCTCGCGCGCCGGGACAGCAACCGCCTCCCCCCGATCACCCTGGACGCGGCCGAGGCCGCCGCACTGGGACTCGCCGCCAAGATCTGGCAGCAGGCCCGGCTGGCCGGCGCGGCCAGCGGCGCGCTCCAGAAACTGCGCGCCGCCGGCATGCCCCTCCAGGACGACGACGCGTTCGAGGCGCAGCAGCCGCACAGCGCGCTGGAGCCCCGCATTCCCGCTCACGAGGCGGCCTTCGAACCGCTGATGCTCGCCTGCCGCGACCGGCGCCCCGTCGTCTTCGACTACCGCAAGTCCAACGCCGCGCGCCCCGAGCAGCGGCAGGTGGAGCCGTGGATACTGGAGTGCTGGCGCGGCCACTGGTACCTGGCCGGCTGGGACCGCGAGCGGCAGGCCGAGCGCGTCTTCCGGCTCTCCCGCATCACCGGCAAGGTCCGCTCCCGGCAGGGGAAGTTCACCGCCGAGGTGCCCGACCACGTCACGGTCCGCGAGACCGTGGAGAGCTGGGCCGGCGAGACCGCCACCGGCACCGCCCGCATCAGACTGCGCGCCGACCACGGCTACCCGCTGCGCGCCCGCGCGCTGAACATCCGCGACCTCGGCGGCGGCTGGGACGAACTGGAGATCCCGTACGGGCACGGACTCGACGCCTGGCTGGTGGAGTTCGGCCCCGACGTGGTGGTGCTGGAACCCGCCGAACTGCGGGCCGACGTCGTGGACCGGCTGCGCGCCGTGGCCAAGGGCTGAGAGAGACGGGACGCACACTCCATGGCTACGAACGCGATCGACCAGACCCGGCGCATGCTGTCGCTGGTGACCTACCTGCGCGAACGCCCCGGCGCCCGCGTCTCCGACGTCGCCCGCGCCTTCGGCATCACCGAGGACGAGCTGATCGCCGACCTCGACGTACTGCCCATGTGCGGTACCAGCTTCCGCGGCGGCGACCTGCTCGACATCGACACCGACGGCGACCGCATCTGGTGGCACAACCCCGACGACGTCGCCGAACCGCTCCGCCTCGCCGCCGACGAGGCCACCGCCCTGCTCGTGGCCGCCCGCGCGGTGGCCACCCTCCCCGGCCTGCGCGAGGGCGACCGGCAGGCACTGCTGCGCGCCACCGCCAAGCTGGAGGCCGCAGCGGGCGAGGCGGCCGGCGCCAGCTCCCGGGTGTCGGTCACCTTCGAGTCCGAAGGCGGCGTCTTCGCCGACGTGGACCGGGCGATCGCCGAGCGGCGCCGCCTGTGGCTGCGCTACTACTCGCCCGCCCGCGACGAGCTGACCGAGCGCGAAGTGGACCCGATCCGGCTGTTCGCGGTCGGCCACACCTACGTAGAGGCATGGTGCCGGCTCTCGGAGGCACGCCGTACCTTCCGGCTCGACCGCGTCGCCGAGATCAAACTGCTCGACGCCCCCTCCGACCCGCCGCCCGTCGAGCTGCGCGACCTGTCCGAAGGGCTCGTCCAGCCGGCAGCCGAAGACCCCGAGGTCGTCATCGAGGTCGGCCCAGGCGGCCGCTGGGTGGCCGAGTACTACCCGCACGACAGCGCCGACGAGCTGCCGGACGGCGGCCTGCGCATCACGCTGCGCACCCCCGACCCCGCCTCGCTCCGGCGGCTCGCGCTGCGCCTGGGCCGGGACGGCCGCATCGTCTCGCCGCAGGCCCTCGCGGACAGCGCGCGCCAGGCGTCCCGGCAGGCGCTCGCGGCTTACGGCGAATAGGACGCGAAGGGCGGCGGCACGATGACGACGACCATGGCGGGCACGATGACCACGACCCTGGCAGGACCGGTGCTCTTCAAGGCGGCCTGCCCGGCCTGCCGCGGCCGCTTCGAGCTGGCGTCGGACGCGCTGCGCCTGGCCATCGGCGCCAGCAGCCGTACCACCTTCTACTCCTTCACCTGCCCGGACTGCGGCAGCGCGGTCCGCAAACCGGCCGGCGAACGGATCATCGAACTGCTCACCGGGGGCGGGGTGCGCACGCTGCGGCTGCACTGCGGCTGACGCGCCCCGGGACACCACCCGCCCCACCCACCCCCCGATAGGCTCGCCCCATGCTCTGGCCCATGATCGCTATCGCTCTCGGCTTCCTCGGCCTCGCCGTGCTCGGCGTCCTCGCCGTCCGCGTCTTCGTCGAGGTACGGCGGCTGGCCCGCCAGGTCGGAGAGACCTCGCAGCGCATCCAGCGGGCCGCCGAGGACCTGGAACGCGCGGCCACACCGCTGGCCGCGCGGGGCGGAAGAGTAAAGGGATGACGCGCTCTGCTCAGTCGCACGCGCGACCGGTACGCTGCTGAAGCGGGCCGAAGAGCGAGGCACCGGCCCGCAACCGGGAGTACGCGCGGAGATTGTCCAGCGTTTGCCGCCGCGCGTTACGATCGCTGCTGGCACGGCGGACGGACATATGTCCGATCTGTCGAGCAGCCCCAACCCCAGCCGCCTCGGTGAGAAGGTACCCAGTTATGTTCGGTGGAAAGATCGGTGTTCCCGAGATCCTCCTCATCCTCGTCGTCGTCCTGCTGCTGTTCGGCGCGAAGAAGCTCCCCGACATGGCTCGTTCGCTCGGCAAGTCCGCACGCATCCTCAAGAGCGAGGCCAAGGCGATGAAGTCGGAGGGAACGGACTCCCAGTCGGCGCCGTCCGACCCGCCGAACCCGAACGGCCAGCAGGAAGCCCCGCGCACCATCCAGGCCGCCCCCGGCGACGTGAACAGCGGACGGCCGGTCGCCCAGCCGTCCGACACCACCAAGCGCTGACCGAGGGCCCGGACGGGGCAGGGGTGACGGCCACTGCCTCTCGCACGAGATGAGGACGTGGGGTGCTCAAGTCCGCCCTTCCGAAGAACCGCAAAGAGAAGGATCCCGAGGGGCGCATGCCGCTCGTGGAGCACCTGCGCGAGCTGCGCAACCGGCTCGCCAAATCGGTCCTGGCCATCCTGATCGCCACGATCGTCTGTGCGTTCTTCTACGGCGAGATCATCAACTTCATCACCAAGCCGGTCCTGCAGGCCGTCGGCTGTGATGCGCTGTTCACCGACCTGGCCAAGCAGCAGAAGGGCACCTGTGCCCGCATCGTCATGCTGGACCTCCTCGGGCCGTTCGCGCTGGCCCTGAAGGTCTCCCTGATGGGTGGCGTCATCCTGGCCAGCCCGGTCTGGCTGTACCAGCTGTGGGGCTTCCTCGCGCCGGGACTGCACCGCCACGAGAAGAAGTACTCCCTGAGCTTCGTGGGCACCGGCTTCCCGCTCTTCGTCGTCGGCGCGTACTTCGCGTACTCGGTGCTGCCGACCACCGCCAAGGTGCTCCTGGACTTCACACCGGTCGGCGTGGACAACCTGCTGCCGCTGGACAAGCTGCTCGACCTGGTCACCCGGATGTTCGTGGTCTTCGGGCTCTCCTTCGAGCTGCCGCTGGTGCTGGTCATGCTCAACTTCGCCGGCGTACTGTCCGCGGCCCGGATGCGCGGCTGGTGGCGCGGCATGGTGATGGGCATCACCGTGTTCTCGGCCATCGCCACCCCGAGCACCGACCCGCTGACGATGATCGCCCTCGCCGCGCCCATCTGCCTCCTGTACTTCGCGGCCGTCGTGATCGCCATGCTGAACGACTCACGCAGGCAGCGCCGGCTGGACGCGGGGCCCGCGGACGACGAGGCCTCCGAGCTGGACCTGACACCTGACGACATCGGCGAGGTGGAGCCGGTCACCGGCCGGCGGATGCTGCCGGAGCAGACCGGCGGCGACCGGTCGCCGCGCCACAACGGCTACGACGACGCGACGTGACCGCAAGGCCGGGGCGAGGTGTGACCCGAAACACCGACCCCCGGCCGTTGTCTTGGCACCGGCCTGGGGTCGCGCCCAGCGCCTACGGGGCGGTCTACGCCCCGGCCTACGCCCCGCGCTTTTCCAGGGCGGCCTACGCCCTGCGCTTCTCCGGGTCGAATCGAACGTGCTCGTCCCCCCGGCCGGGGGTTACCCGGGGGCGGCGGGCGCGAACCGCGCGGCGCCTCCCCGTACCGTCGTCCCGAGTCTTTGCGCCGCCCCTGACCTCGCGCCGCCCCTGATCTGACGCCGCCCCTGTCCTTGCGCCGCCCCGCGCTTCTCCGGGGCGAATCGAACGTGCTCGTCCCCCCAGCCGGGGGTTACCCAGGGGTGACGGGCGCGAATCGGCGGACCGGGGAACCGGCGGACCGGGGAACCGGCGGACCGGGGCACCCGTGGACCGGGGCACCCGCGGCCCCCCCGGACGTGCGGGCCTCAGACCCCGCGCCCGCGCCCCCGCCCTCCGGCCCCCACCCCCTGGCCCCTCGCCCTCCCCCCAACCCCCAGAGCCGCGGACGCCCGGACCTAAGAACCCGCGGCCCCCCCCGGCACCCGCGCCCCCGAACCCCCCTCTGCATCCCCACCCCCTGCATCCCCGCCCCCGGACCGGCGCTTCGAGAGGCGGGGGCGGTGGGCGGGTGGGGAAGCGGGGGCTTGGGGGAGGGTCGGTAAAGGGCGGCCATAATGATCGGCTCGTTGTCAGAGGTGGCCGGTAGGCTCGTAAGCACGATGACCGAGGACATGTCCCCTGCTGAGCGCTACGCCGCCGCCAAGGTGCGGGCGGCGGAGCAGGCCACCGCACTCGCCCCTTTCCGTGAGATGTACGACTTCGCGCTGGACCCGTTCCAGATCGAGGCGTGCCAGGCCCTGGAGGCCGGGAAGGGAGTGCTGGTCGCGGCCCCGACCGGATCCGGCAAGACGATCGTGGGCGAGTTCGCCGTCCACCTGGCCCTGGAGCAGGGCCGTAAATGCTTTTACACCACGCCCATCAAGGCGCTGTCGAACCAGAAGTACCAGGACCTGGTGCGGCGCTACGGCGCGGACCGGGTCGGGCTGCTGACCGGTGACAACAGCGTCAATTCCGAGGCGCCGGTGGTCGTGATGACCACCGAGGTCCTGCGGAACATGCTGTACGCGGGTTCGCAGTCGCTGTCCGGTCTCGGGTATGTGGTGATGGACGAGGTGCACTACCTGTCCGACCGCTTCCGGGGGGCCGTCTGGGAAGAGGTGATCATTCACCTTCCCGAGTCCGTGACGCTGGTGTCCCTGTCCGCGACGGTTTCGAACGCGGAGGAGTTCGGCGCCTGGCTGGACACGGTGCGCGGCGACACGGAAGTGATCGTCTCCGAGCACCGCCCGGTGCCGCTGTGGCAGCACGTGCTCGCCGGCCGCCGGATGTACGACCTCTTCGAGGAGCGCGAGGGCCAGGGGACGGGCAAGGCCGGGCGCCGCGAGGTCAACCCGGACCTGGAGCGGCTGGCGCGGATGGAGAACAGCCGGCCGACGTTCGGGCGGGACAAGCGCCGGGGCCGCAACCTGCGCGAGGCGGACCGCGAGCGCGAGCGGCGCCAGCGCAGCCGTATCTGGACGCCGGGCCGCGCCGAGGTGATCGACCGGCTGGACAACGAGGGTCTGCTGCCGGCGATCACGTTCATCTTCAGCCGGGCCGGGTGCGAGTCGGCTGTGCAGCAGTGCCTGTATTCGGGGCTGCGGCTCAACGACCAGGAGGGGCGGGCGAAGGTCCGCGCCATCGTGGAGGAGCGGACGGCCGGGATCCCGGACGAGGACCTGCACGTACTGGGTTACTACGAGTGGCTGGAGGGGCTGGAGCGGGGGATCGCCGCGCATCACGCCGGAATGCTGCCGACCTTCAAGGAGGTCGTGGAGGAGCTGTTCCTGAAGGGGCTGGTCAAGGCGGTCTTCGCGACGGAGACGCTGGCGCTGGGGATCAACATGCCCGCCCGCTCCGTGGTGCTGGAGAAGCTGGTCAAGTGGAACGGCGAGCAGCACGCCGACATCACCCCCGGCGAGTACACGCAGCTCACCGGCCGTGCCGGGCGCCGCGGTATCGACGTCGAGGGCCACGCGGTGGTGCTGTGGCAGCGCGGCATGGACCCGGGCGCGCTGGCGGGCCTGGCCGGTACGCGTACGTATCCGCTGCGCTCCTCCTTCAAGCCGTCGTACAACATGGCGGTCAACCTGGTCTCGCAGTTCGGGCGGCACCGTTCGCGGGAGCTGCTGGAGATGTCGTTCGCGCAGTTCCAGGCGGACAAGTCCGTGGTCGGGATCTCCCGGCAGGTGCAGAAGAACGAGGAGGGGCTGGCCGGCTACAAGGAGTCCATGACCTGCCACCTCGGCGACTTCGAGGAGTATTCGCGGCTGCGCAGGCAGTTGAAGGACCGTGAGACGGAGCTGGCCAAGCAGGGCGCGGCGCAGCGCAGGACCGCGGCCGCTGCGGCGTTGGAGAAGCTCAGGCCGGGCGACGTCATCCACGTGCCGACGGGCAAGTACGCGGGGCTGGCGCTGGTGCTGGACCCGGGCATGCCGTCGGGGCGCACCAACGGCCACCGCGGCTACGACGCCCACGACGGGCCCCGGCCGCTGGTGCTGACCGCCGAGCGGCAGGTCAAGCGGCTGGCGTCGATCGACTTTCCGGTGCCGGTGGCGCCGCTGGACCGGATGCGCATCCCGAAGTCCTTCAACGCGCGCAGTCCGCAGTCGCGCCGCGACCTGGCGTCGGCGCTGCGTACGAAGGCCGGGCACCTGGTGCCGGAGCGGCACCGCAAGCAGCGGTCGGCGGCGGCCGACGACCGGGAGATCGCGCGGCTGCGTACGGAGCTTCGCGCGCACCCCTGCCACGGCTGTGACGAGCGCGAGGACCACGCGCGGTGGGCCGAGCGGTACCACCGGCTGCTGCGCGACACCCGGCAGCTGGAGCGCCGCATCGAGGGCCGTACGAACACGATCGCGCGCACCTTCGACCGCATCTGTGCCCTGCTGACCGAACTGGGCTATCTGCACGGGGACACGGTCACGGACGAGGGCCGGCGGCTGGCGCGGCTCTACGGCGAGCTGGACCTCCTCGCGAGTGAATCCCTGCGCGAGGGCGTCTGGGACGGGCTGGGCCCGGCCGAACTGGCCGCTTGCGCCTCGGCGTTGGTCTACGAGGCCCGGCAGGCGGACGACGCGGTGGCGCCGAAGCTGCCGTCCGGCAAGGCGCGGGACGCGCTCGCCGAGATGGTGCGGATCTGGGGCCGGCTGGACGCCTTGGAGGAGGACCACAAGATCAACCAGGCCGAGGGCGTCGGCCAGCGCGAACCGGATCTGGGTTTCGCGTGGGCCGCGTACCGCTGGGCCTCCGGCTTCGGCCTGGACGAGGTGCTGCGGGAGGCGGAGATGCCGGCCGGCGACTTCGTGCGCTGGTGCAAGCAGTTGATCGACATCCTCGGCCAGATCGCGGCGGCGGCTCCGTCGGACGTGGCGCGCAACGCGCGGAAGGCCGTGGACGCGGTGCTCAGGGGCGTGGTGGCGTACTCCTCGGTGGGGTGAGGGGTAAGGGGGCTGAGGGCTGGGGCCCGTTCCTCGGATTGCTCAAGGCGCGGGCCCGACCCGGAGCTGGGGCGGGCCCGCGCGCCGCACGCCCGACCCCCGTGGTCCGGGCGTGCGGGGCTTGGGGTGGTCAGGCCGGCGGGTTGACGGCGGTGGCCTTGAAGAACGTGTAGTGAAACGTTCCGCCTGGGTCCGCGGTCCGGCGCAGGTCGCCGATGCCGCGCTCCCAGTCGGCCTCGGTCGTCAGCCCGGCGGCCAGCGCGTCGTCCCGCACCGACGCGATCATCGCGATGAACGTGCTGCGGGTGAAGCTGTCGACCAGCCCGGGCCGGGTCGCGTCGGCGTAGACCGTACGCGGCGACACGGCGACCTCCTCGTATCCGGCGCCGGTCAGCAGGGGCTGCACCTCCCGGCCGAGCAGCGCGTTGCCGCCGGCCGCGGCCTGCAACCGCACCTGGTGACCGATCGCGGCGCGGGCGTGGGCGCTGTCCGGGTGGAAGAGCGCCGACCCGTGGTCCCCTTCGATGACGGTGATGCTGCCGCCGGGCCGCAGTACGCGCCGCAGGTCCGCCAGCGTCTGCCCGGGGTCGGGCAGGTGTTCCAGGACGAAGCAGACGAAGAGGTGGTCGAAGCAGGCGTCGTCGTACGGCAGGTCGGTCAGGTCGGCCTGCTGCCAGCGCACCGTCGCCGCGTGCGGGCGGGCGGCGAGGCGGGCGCGGGCCTGGGCGAGGGAAGCGGCGGAGATGTCGACCGCGGTGATGTGCGCCCCCGGGCTGGACGCGGCCAGGTGCACCGTCTGGGCGCCGACCCCGCACCCGGCCTCCAGCACCCGGCTGCCCGCCGGGTACGCCGTGCCCGCGTGCAGGAGTGCCGCCAGGGCGTCCGCCTGGTCGGTCAGCCGGCGCGCCTCGTGGTCCGAATATCCGTGCACATACCCTGTGGTGTGCGGGGCGGGGGACCGGTGGCCGTGCCCGGCGCCTACCGGCTGGTCCGTCGTTGTTGCTGCCGTTCTCATACCGTCACTCTGGCCTCACAATGGTCCGGTGCCCAGGTCCAAAGACGTTCCGGCTGACCGGTCCAAAACATCCGGGTCCGACTTCCTCCAGCTCAACGCCGCCGACGCCCCGGCGGGCGGCCTGTCCGACTGGCTGGCGCAGCGCCTGCGGCTCGCCGTCTCGGACGGCCGCCTCGCGGTGGGCGACCGGCTGCCCGCCACCCGTACGCTCGCCGAGGAACTCCGGGTCTCCAGGGGCGTGGTGACCGAGGCGTACCAGCGGCTGATCGAGGACGGGCACGCGGTGGGCCGCGGCCGCGGCGGTACGGTCGTCGTCGCCGCGCCCGTCATCGCCGCGGCGCCGGTGCCCGCGCGTCCGCCCGGCAGGCTGCCGCCGGACGCCGTGTACACCGCGGAGCCCGGCGATGACGTCTTCGACACGGTGCGGGCGGCACCGGCCCGTATCGACCTCAGCCCCGGCACGCCCGACCTGGCCTCGTTCCCGCGCGCGGCGTGGCTGCGCGCGGAGCGCCGGGTGCTCGGCTCGCTCGCGGCCACCGGCTTCGGGTACGGGGACCCGCGCGGCACGCCGGAGCTGCGGAGCGCCGTCGCGAAGTGGCTGGCCCGCAACCGCGGCATCACCGTCGGCCCGGACGAGGTGCTGATCGTCTCCGGCACCGCGCAGACGCTCGGCCTGCTGGCCCGCGTGCTGCGCGACCGGGGGCTCGACGAGGTGGCGGTGGAGGACCCCGGGTCGCTCGGCTCCCGCCAGGACTTGCAGTACTGGGGGATGCGGACGCCGCCGGTGCCGGTCGACGAGGACGGCATCCGCGTCGCCGACCTGCGGGCCTGCGGTGCCCGCGCGGTCGTGGTCACACCGGCGCACCAGTTCCCGACCGGGGTGGTGCTCGGCGGCGGGCGGCGCCGCGAGCTGATGCGCTGGGCGGCCGACGGCGGCGGCCTGGTCATCGAGGACGACTACGACGCCGAGCACCGCTACGACCGGCCGCCGGTGCCCGCGCTGCGCTCGATGCTGCCCGAGCACGTCTGCTACGCGGGGAGCGTCTCGAAACTGCTGGCGCCCGCGCTGCGCACCGGCTGGATCGTCGCGCCGCCGGAGCTGCACGGCGCGCTGGTGAACGCCAAGCGGTTCACCGACCTCGGCAACGCCGGGCTGCCCCAGCTGGTGCTGGCCGACCTGATGGAGACCGGTGAACTGGAGCGCCGGCTGCGGCAGTTGCGCAAGCGGCACCGGGCGCGCCGCGACGCGATGATCCGGGCGATCGGCACGCACCTCCCCGGGGCGGCCGTGCAGGGCGCGGCGGCGGGCCTGCACCTGACGATCACCTTCGACGCGGACTTTGCCGACACGGACCTGGCGGCGGCCGCGTTATCCCGGGGCGTCAAGGCCCAGCCGCTGTCGTGGACCCGCCAGGGCCCGGGGCGCCCCGGTCTGGTGCTGGGCTACGCCGCGAGCACGGCGACCGAGATCGCGCAAGGGGTGGCGGTCATCGGGAGCGTGCTGGCGTGAGCGCCTGCCGCCCGCCGTGCGGCCGCGCGGTGCGGGCGGGGTGCGTGCGGGCGGTGCGCGCCGGGCTCGTACGGCGTGTCGCGCGGCGCGTGTCCGCCGGTCCGACACGCCGTGCGCGTCCCCGGTTCCGCGGCGCCGACGCGGCGGCACGCCGCCGGTGACGCGGAGGCGCGGCAGCCGGCGCTGCCCGTAATCCGGTTCCCGCTCTTGGAATCCCAGGTTTCACGGACCGGAGGCCGCCGCTCGGCAAGGAGACGCGCCGTCCCGCCATCAGTCGTACGGTCCCGGCCACGCGGCCGCGGGGACCGGGGCGGGAGCGCCGCGCGGTGCCCGTCGCCTTCCCGGCCCGCGCCCGGAGTCCACTTACCCGCGGCGCCCGGTCACCGAACCCCGCGTGCGCGTCAGGAAGCGGCGGGGGCGGCCTCCTGCTCGGCCTCGACCTGCTCGTTCCAGACCTTCTTGGACGCCTGCCAGCCGTCCTCGTCGTGGCCGCGGCGCCAGTAGCCGGAGATCGACAGGGCCTCGCGCGGGATCTCGCGCTCGACGCGGAGCAGGGCGCGCAGCTCCTTCACGAAGCCGGCCTCGCCGTGCACGAACGCGTGCACCCGGCCCTCCGGGAACTCCAGCCCGCGCACGGCCGCGACCAGGCGCTCGCCGACCGGCGCCGCGCCGCGGTGCAGCCAGGTGATCTCGGCGCCGGCCGGGGCTTCGAGCTTCTGCTCTTCCTCCGGGCCCGCGACCTCGATGAACGCGTGGACGGGTACGTTCTCCGGCACGCGGGCCAGGGAGGCGGCGATGGCCGGCAGCGCGCTCTCGTCACCGGCGAGCAGGTGCCAGTCGGCGTCAGCGGCGGGGGCGTACGCGCCGCCGGGGCCGAGGAAGTGCACCTCGTCGCCCGGGCGGGCCTGTACCGCCCACGGCCCGGCGAGGCCGGTGTCGCCGTGCACCACGAAGTCGACCGCCATCTCCCGCGCGTCCGGGTCCCAGCTGCGCACAGTGTACGTACGCGTCCTGGGCCACTGGTCGCGCGGGAAGGCGGCGCGGATCTCCGCGATGTCCAGCAGCTGCGGGTAGTCCACGCCGGGGACCGGGAAGACCAGCTTGATGTAGTGGTCGGTGTAGTCGCCCGCCGAGAATTCCGCCAGGCCGTCGCCGCCCAGCACCACCCGCACCATGTGCGGCGTGAGCTGTTCGGTACGCAGGACCTGCGCGTGAAGGAGTTTGGGCTTCTTGCGGGCCGGACGCTCTGCTGCCACGACGTTCTCCCCTGACACGATCATTGTTAGGTATACCTAACCTAACAGCTCAAGCGCGCAGCGTCGTGAGAACCCTCTGCAATGAGCCACCAAGCCCCCATTTTTCCGCAAGTGCCGCAAGTCGTTCCGGATCGGCGGGCTCGCCGGGCAGCGCCGGATCCACGTCCGGCAGCGGCACGTCCGTGGCGACCCGGACCACCTTCGGCGCCACCTCGACGTACGGGCGTGCCTCGGCCAGCCGCTTGCGCTGCGAGGGGGTGAGCTTGGCGGCCGGGTCGTCGACGGCGGCCATGATCCCGGCCAGGTCCCCGTGGGCGGCCAGCAGTTTGGCCGCGGTCTTCTCGCCGATTCCCGGCACGCCCGGCAGCCCGTCGCTGGGGTCGCCGCGCAGCAGCGCCAGGTCCGCGTAGCCGCGGCCGTCCACGCCGTACTTCTCGCGCAGCAGCGCCTCGTCCGTCATCTGGAGGGTGCCCACGCCCTTGAGCGGATAGAGGATGCGGATGCCGCGCCGGTCGTCGGCCAGCTGGAACAGGTCGCGGTCGCCGGTGACGATGTCCACCGGGCCCGCGGCGCGCGCGGTGAGCGTGCCGATGACGTCGTCCGCCTCGTACCCCGCCGCGCCGGCCCGCGCGATGCCGATCGCGTCGAGCACCTCCTCGATCACCGGGACCTGCGGGGAGAGGGTGTCCGGGATCTCCTCCTCGTCCGGCTCCGGCGAGTCGGCCGGCGCTTCCTCGGCGACCCGGTGCGCCTTGTAGGAGGGGATGAGGTCGACCCGCCAATGCGGACGCCAGTCGAAGTCCATGCAGGCCACCAGGTCGTCGGGCCGGTGGTCCTGGACGAGCCTGGCGACGAAGTCGAGCAGCCCGCGCACCGCGTTGACCGGGGTGCCGTCCGGGGCCCTGACCGATTCCGGCACGCCGAAGTAGGCCCGGAAATAGAGGGAGGCGGTGTCGAGGAGCATCAGGCGTCGGGTCACACCCCGAATGATGCCGCACCCCGCCGGGCGGCGCCGGGCGCGGGTCCGGCGCGGTTGTGAAACACGTCACTGTCGTGTTTGCCCTCGGCGAACGGGGGCAGGCGCGCGGCCGGAGCGGACCGGTGGAAATTCAACATTTCCACCGGTTAACGGCGGGCCCGACCCGCGCCGCGCCACGACCTGCCAACGGGGGAGACGGGTCGTACTTCGGTCAATTCGAGAGGTGTATGTGGCCAGGCTGCAAGCCGAACACGTGTACAAAGTGTTCGGGAGACGACCCGAGGACGCGGTACGACGGCTCGAAGGCGGCGCCGGCCGCGACGAGTTGCGGGCCGACGGCACGACCGCCGCGGTGATCGACGCGTCGTTCTCCGTGGACGAGGGCCAGATATTCGTCGTCATGGGTCTGTCCGGATCCGGCAAGTCCACGCTGCTGCGGACCCTCAACGGGCTGCTGGAGCCGACTTCCGGGAGCGTCCGGTTCGACGGCCAGGATCTGACCTCGCTGAGCGCCAAGGAACTGCGCAAGGTCCGCTCCGAGAAAATCTCCATGGTCTTCCAGCACTTCGCGCTCTTCCCGCACCGCAGTGTGCTGGAGAACGCGGCGTACGGCCTGGAGGTGCAGGGCGTACCGCGCGCGGAACGCGAGAAGCGCGCCACCGAGGCACTGCACCTCGCGGGCCTCAAGGGCTGGGAGAAGTCCTGGCCTGACGAACTGTCCGGCGGCATGCAGCAGCGCGTCGGGCTGGCCCGCGCGCTGGCCACCGACGCCGACCTGCTGCTGATGGACGAGTCCTTCAGCGCGCTGGACCCGCTGATCCGCCGCGACATGCAGGACCAGCTGTTGGAGCTCCAGAAGACGCTGAAGAAGACCATCGTCTTCATCACCCACGACCTGAACGAGGCGATGCGCCTCGGCGACCGGATCGCCGTCATGCGCGACGGCCGGATCGTGCAGACCGGCAGCGCCGAGGACATCCTCCTCGCCCCCGCCAACGACTACGTCGCCTCCTTCATCCAGGACGTCGACCGCTCCCGGGTGCTCACCGCCGGGGCGATCATGGTCGAGCCCGGCGAGGTGCTGGGCGGCACGGCGCAGGACGGTACGGAGCTGCGTACGGCCGCCGACCTGCTGACCGCCGCGCCCGCCACGGTCCACCGGGACACGCCGGTCGCGGAGCTGTTCGGGCCGTGCTCGACCGGGTCCGTACCGGTCGCGGTGATCGGCGAGGACGGCGAACTGGTCGGCGCGGTGCCCGTACAGCGGCTGCTGTCCGTGCTCGGCGACGGCGGGCAGCCGGACGGGGAGCAGAAGGTGACGCCGGCTCCGGCGCGAACGGCGGTCCGGGACTCCGGCGATGTCGCAGCGGAAGAGCCCACGGGCGTAGCGGGCGGCACGTCCGAGGGCAAGGTGACCGCCGGTGCCTAGGATCAACGTCGGCTCCTGGGCCGACACCTGCGTCGAGTGGCTGCGCCACCACCTCACCTGGCTCTTCGACTTCGTCTCGCACGTCCTGACGGACATGTACAACGGCATCGAGGCGGTCCTCTCCGCCCCGCAGCCGTTCCTCCTGATGGGCATCTTCGCGGTGCTCGCCTGGTGGCTGCGCGGTCTGCCGGCCGCCGTCCTCACCTTCGCCGGTTTCGCGCTGATCGACTCGATCCAGCAGTGGGACGCCACCATGCAGTCCCTGTCGCTGGTGCTCGTCGCCTGCATCATCACCATCGTCGTGGCGGTGCCGCTCGGCATCTGGGCGGCCCGCAACCGCGCCGTCGGCGGTGCGCTGCGCCCGGTCCTGGACCTGATGCAGACGATGCCGGCGATGGTCTACCTGATCCCCGGCATCCTCTTCTTCGGCATCGGCGTGATGCCCGGCATGGTGGCGACCATCATCTTCTCGATGCCGCCGGCCGTCCGCATGACCGAGCTGGGCATCCGCCAGGTCGACGGCGAACTGGTCGAGGCGGCGGAGGCGTTCGGTACGCACCCGCGCCGCACCCTCTTCCGGGTGCAGCTGCCGCTGGCGCTGCCCACCATCATGGCCGGTGTCAACCAGGTCATCATGCTGGCGCTGTCCATGGTCGTCATCGCCGGCATGGTCGGCGCCGAGGGCCTGGGATCGTCGGTCTACAACGCGGTCAGCTCCGTCAACGTGGCCCTCGGCTTCGAGGCCGGTCTCGCCGTCGTCATCCTCGCCATGTACCTGGACCGGATGACCGGCGCCCTCAACGAGCGGGTCTCGCCGCTGGGCCGCCGCGCGCTGGCCAAGGCGCAGGCCGCCCTGGGCGGCACGAAGTTCCTGTACTGGAAGCCCGCCACGTCCGTGGCGATGGTCGGCGTGGTCGTGCTCGCGCTGGTCGCGGGCGGTCTGAACGTCTTCGGCAAGGAAGGCGCGAAGACCGATGGCGGCGGCCGCCCGATCACCCTGGGGTACGTCAACTGGGACGAGGGCAAGGCCACCACGTACCTGTGGAAGGAGATCCTCGAACAGCGCGGCTTCAAGCCGAAGGCGCAGGCACTGGAGGCCGGCGCGCTGTTCACCGGGCAGGCCCGCGGTGACATCGACGTGCAGACCAACGCCTGGCTGCCCACCACGCACGCCGAGTACTACAAGAAGTACCAGGACAAGCTCGAAGACCTCGGCGCCTGGTACGACAAGACGTCGCTGGAGATCGCGGTCCCGTCGTACATGAAGGACGTCAAGACCCTCGACGACCTGAAGGGCAAGGCGGGCGAGTTCGGCGGCAAGATCACCGGAATCGAGCCGGGCGCCGGCGAGATGAAGATCCTCAAGGGCAAGGTCCTCAAGGACTACGGCCTGGCGGACGAGTACAAGGTCGCCGAGTCCAGCACCGCGTCCATGCTCACCGAGCTGGACCGCGCGTACGCGGCGAAGAAGCCGATCGCCGTCACCCTGTGGTCGCCGCACTGGGCGTACGACAAGTACGACCTCACCAAGCTCGAAGACCCCAAGGGCTCCTTCGGCTCCGGTGACAGCCTGCACCTGCTGGGCCGCAAGGGCTTCGCCCAGGACGAGCCCGAGGTCGCCAAGTGGATGAAGAACTTCCACCTGGACGAGAAGCAGCTCACCAGCCTGGAGAACGACGTCAAGAGCGCCGGCGAGGGCCACGAGCAGGACGGCGTGCGCACCTGGCTGAAGAAGAACCCGGGCCTGGTCGACACGTTCGCCCCGTCGGCGAACGTCACCTACGCCAAGGGCAAGGACGCCGGCGCCGCGCCGAACATCGGCTACCCGGCGTGGGACGAGGGCATCGCCACGACGTACCTGTGGAAGAACGTCCTGGAGAAGCGCGGCTACCAGCCCACCATCCGCAACCTGGACGTCGGGCCGATGTGGACCGGCCTGTCCAGCGGGCAGATCGACGTCGAGTTCGACGGTTGGCTGCCGGTCGCGCAGAAGCAGTACTGGGACCAGTACAAGAACGATCTCGTCGACCTCGGCGCGTGGTACGACAAGACGTCGCTGGAGATCGCGGTGCCGTCCTACGTCAAGGGCGTCAAGACGCTGGACGACCTGCGCGAGCACCGGGACGAGTTCAAGGGCAAGATCATCGGCATCGAGCCGGGCACCGGCGAGATGAAGCGCCTGAAGGACACCGTCGCCCCCGCGTACGGCCTGGAGGACTTCCAGGTCACCGAGGCCGGCACCAGCTCCATGCTGGCCGAGCTGGACCGCGCCTACGCCAAGAAGGAGCCGATCGCGGTCGTGCTCTGGTCGCCGCACTGGGCGTACAGCAAGTACGACCTGACCAAGCTCGCCGACCCGCAGCACACCTGGGGCGACAACAACCAGATCAAGTCGCTGGGCCACAAGAGCTTCCCGGAGAAGTTCCCGGAGTTCGAGGGCTGGCTGAAGAACTGGAAGATGTCGCCGGAGGAGCTGGGCAGCCTGGAGAAGGAGATCCAGGACGCCGGCAAGGGCCACGAGAACGACGGCGTCGAAAAGTGGATCAAAGCCCACCCGGGCATCGTCGACAAGATGGCGCCGGTGAAGTGAGGCGCTGAACCCACCAGCACCGCGCGGGCCCCGCCCCTGGCTGTACGGCCGGGGGCGGGGCCGTTCCGCGTCGGGCGCGGCCCCCGCCCGCGTACGGTGGGGTGATGACGACCGGTCAGCGCCGCACCCCGCGTGTGGTCTCCCTCGTGCCCTCGCTCACCGAGGCCGTGGCCGCCACCGCGCCCGACCTGCTCGTCGGCGCCACCGACTGGTGCAGCCACCCCGCCGGTCTCGACGTTGCGCGCGTCGGCGGCACCAAGAACCCGGACACCGCCCGCATCGCCGCCCTCGCGCCCGACCTCGTCCTCGCCAACGAGGAGGAGAACCGGGCGCCGGACCTCGGCGCGCTGCGGGCGGCCGGGCTGGACGTCATGGTCACCGAGATCCGCGACCTGCACCAGGCGCTGCGCGAATTGGAACGGGTGCTGGTGCGCGGCTGCGGGCTGCCCCGGCCCGGCTGGCTGGACGACGCGGCGGACGCCTGGCGGGACGTACGGTCCGGGGCGGCGGACCTGCGCGGCGCGGTGGTGCCGATCTGGCGGCGGCCGTGGATGGTGCTGGGCCGGGACACCTTCGCGGGCGACCTGCTCGCCCGGCTGGGCGTGACGAACCTGTACGCGCACCACGCCGACCGGTACCCGCGCATCCCGGTCGACGAGCTGAACGGACGCGGCGCCGACCTGGTGGTGCTGCCGGACGAGCCGTACCGCTTCACGGCGGACGACGGCCCCGAGGCGTTCCCGGGGCTGCCGTCCGCGCTGGTCAGCGGGCGCCACCTGACCTGGTACGGGCCGTCGTTGGCCGAGGCGCCCGGGGTGCTCAGGGCCGCGCTGGACGCGGCGCGCTGACCGCCGCCACCGGCATCGGCGGCGCCAGCAGACGACCGCGCGCCAGGCCCAGGGCGGTGCGCGCCCCCGCCACCAGCCACGCGACCACCAGGAAGGCGAACAGCCCCACCGCGAGCCAGGCGCAGGCCGCCAGCCCCGTGTGCCGGGCCAGGCCGGCGGCGCCCGTCACGCACGTGCCGACCGGGAAGGTGAACCCCCACCAGGTCATCGAGAACGTCATCCCGGCCCGGAAGGCCCGTACGACCAGCGCCGCCGCCAGCGCCAGCCACAGCAGCGCGAAGCCCGTCACGGGCACGCCGTACAGCAGCGCGAAGCCGCGCATGGCCTGCGCGTACCCGGCGCCTACGACGCCGGGCGCGGCGTCGGCGAGGTTGTGCACCGCGGTCGTGGACTGGCCGAGCGGCCCCAGGACGAGGAACAGCGTCGGGGTCAGCGCGAGCGGCAGCGGGCCGTGGTGGATCAGCCGGGCCAGGACCAGCGGCAGCACCAGCAAGGTGGCCAGCAGCGACATCCCGAACAGCGCGTAACAGGCGAGCAGCATCGCCTCCCGCCACTGCCCGGCCGGCAGGTGCGGCACCAGGCCGGGCCCGAGCGCGGCCGACACCATCGGCGCGACCAGCGGCAGGATCCAGACGGGCGAGGCGGTGCCGGCCTCGATCCGGTGCCGGACCACCATCAGGTACGGGACCGCCGTGGCCGCCGCGAGCCCGACCGCCGTACCTGCGCACCACAGGACCGCGTCGGCGGCGACGGCCGCCCGCTCGCCGAGCACGTCGGTGCCGACGGCGAGCGTCCCGCCGCCGACCGCGAGCAGCGCCATCGACAGACAGCCGTAGAACGGCGCCACGGACGGGTCCAGGAGGTGCTGCCGCGCCTGGTCGCCGTGGCGGAGCCAGTGCGCGGTACGGGCGGTCAGCAGGACCGCCAGCAGGACGGCGGAGAGCGCCCAGACCGCGACGTACGCGCCGCGCAGGCCCGTGAAGTGCAGCGGCAGGGCGGCGCCGGCGTTGGCGACGATGGCGGTGCCCATGACGGCGGCGTACCAGTTGGGGCCGAGGTGGCGCAGCGCGGGGGGCGCGCCGGGGGAGCGGGTGGAGGTGCGGGGGCCGGAATCCGCCGGGGACTGCGTCAGGGTTGCCATGATCCCAGGGTCGGCGGGAACGCCGCCGCCCACCAGGGACCTCGCGTCTATGGGGACATAAGGTGGAGTTATGGCCAGTGCGAACGAAGAGCGACCCGAGGCGGGTGCGGCCGCTCCGCTCTCCCATCGCGTGCCCGACCTCGGCGCGCTGGAACTGCTGCTCGCCGTCGCCCGGCTCGGCAGCCTCGGCCGGGCGGCGCGCGAGCGGGGCATCAGCCAGCCCGCCGCGAGCAGCCGGATCCGCTCGATGGAACGGCAGCTGGGCGTCGCCCTCGTCGAGCGCTCGCCGCGCGGCTCGCGGCTCACGGAGGCGGGAGCGCTGGTCACGGACTGGGCGCGGCGGGTGGTGGAGGCCGCCGAGGCGTTCGACGCGGGCGCGCAGGCGCTGCGGGGACAGCGCGACTCGCGGCTGCGGGTCGCCGCCAGCATGACCATCGCCGAATACCTGCTGCCCGGCTGGCTCATCGCGCTGCGCGCCCAGCGCCCGGACACCGCGGTCACGCTGCTGGCGGGCAACTCCGCCGCCGTCGCCGGGCGGCTCCTCTCGGGCGAGGCCGACCTCGGGTTCGTGGAGGGGCTGCACGTGCCCGCCGGGCTCGACGGCGCGGTCGTCGGCCACGACCGGCTCGTGGTGGTGGCCGCGCCGTCCCACCCCTGGTCCCGGCGCCGTACGCAGCTGACGCCGGCCGAACTGGCCGCGACGCCGCTGATCCTGCGCGAGCGCGGTTCCGGCACCCGGCAGGTCCTGGACGCGGCGCTGGCCGGGCACGGGGGGCTGGCGGCGCCGCTGCTGGAACTGGCCTCCACGACGGCGGTGAAGGCGGCGGCGGTGAGCGGCGCGGGCCCTTCGGTGCTGAGCGAACTGGCCGTGGGGGAGGAACTGGCGGCCCGGCGGCTGGTCGAGGTCCCCGTCCTCGGTACGCGCTTCGGCCGCGACCTGCGCGCCGTCTGGCCGGCGGGCCACCGCCCGGCGGGCCCGGCCCGCCACCTGCTGGGGCTGACCCGGGCCCTGCCGTGACCGCGGGGCGCGGACGGGGTCAGCGGTCGGCTTGATACGCCGCGTCCGCGCCGGTGATCGACCTGCCGTCGGCGGCGATATAGGTGAGCGTGCGGTCCCCTCTCAGCTGGAATACGTTGGTGGGCCGTTGCCGGTTGCCGGGATTGCAGACCGAGACCGGAACGGTGAAGACGGTCCGGTACCGCGCCCTGTCGGACGTGGTTACCTGCGTCACGAAGGTGACCACTCCCTTCTTGGCGGGGTTGCCGCCGTTCGGCGCCTCGAAGATCCAGTTGCCGGCGGCCGTGTCCGAGGAGTCCGTCGGCACGACCGTGAGCGAGCGGTCCGCGTTGAACCGCACGGTCCGCACCTTGGTGCCGTCCTGGGTATACGGCTTGGACAGCTCGAACGCCGCTCTCCCGCCGGCCTGCGGGGCCTGGACGTAGTCGCTTTCGCTGCCCCCGCACTGCCCGGAGGCGGCCACGGCCGCCGAGCCGTGCTGGGCGAGGAAGCCGAAGGCCAGCACGGAGGACAGCCCCACGGCGGCGGCGGACTTCAGGTGGCGTCGGTATGTCATGGCGGAACCCACTTCCTTCGGAAGGACAGCACGCGGCCGGGCCTCGCCGAAAGCGGCGAGGCTCCGTGGCGTCGACGCAGGTCAGCGTCGGCGCAGCGAGCGTAGCCAGGGTTCCGGCGGGGATGGCATCGCCGAATCGAGTGGGTTTGCCGACGCAATTCGCAGTTATACGAGGGGCTTTTCAGGCACCGCTCGCCGCCTTCACCAGCGCGTCCATCAGACGGGTGTCGTCCCCGGCCTCCGGATGCCACTGGACGGACAGTACGAAGTGGTCCGCTTCCGGGAGTTCCAGGGCCTCGATGGTCCCGTCCGCCGCGTAGGCCGAGGCGCGCAGTCCGCGGCCGAGGCGGTCGGCGGCCTGGTGGTGGTAGGTCGGCGCGGACACCGTCTCTGGCAGCAGCTCGGCGAGGAGGGTGCCGGGCTCCGGCTTGACCTCGTGGTGGCCGAAGACCCCGATGGGGCCCGTGTGGCCGTCGACGTGCTGGACGAGCGTGCCGCCGAGGGCCACGTTCAGCAGCTGGAGGCCGCGGCAGACGCCGAGCAGTGGGAGCCGCGCGCGCAGCGAGGCGTCGATCAGGGCCAGCTCCCAGGCGTCCCGTTCGCGGGCCGGCGGGTCGGTGCGGGGGTCCGCCTCGGCTCCGTACCGTGCGGGTTCGACGTCCGGGCCGCCCGAGATCACCAGGCCGTCCAGCCGCGCGACGACCTCCGCCGCGGTGCCGGGGTCCCCGGGCGGCAGCAGGACGGCGAGGCCGCCGGAGCGCTGCACGAGGCGGTGGTAGCCGGCCGGGAGCACGGCGGCGGGCAGCGACCAGATGCCCCAGCGGGCTTCGTCGGTGAGGTAGGTGGTGACGCCGATGAGGGGGAGCGGCTGGGTCACGGGGCCTCCGGTGTGTGTAGGTGCGGGACACCGCCTCGGCGGCGGTGGGTCAGTCGCGTCGCAGCTCCGCCTCGGCCGCCGCCAGCGCCGCGAACTCCTCCTCCGGCGCCGCCGCCACCAGCCGGTGCCGGGAGTAGCAGGCGAAGTAGGCCAGCGCGACGGCGTAGACACCGAGGGCCAGGAGCGCGGCCTCCTTGTCGACGAGGAACGTGGCCACCAGCGCGGCACAGGCGAGGACGAAGGCGGCGGACGAGGTCAGGATGCCGCCGGGGGTGCGGTACGGGCGGTGCAGCCGCGGTTCGCGGCGGCGCAGCACGATGTGCGAGAGCGCCATCAGGGCGTAGGAGATCGTGGCGCCGAACACCGCGACGTTGAGCATGCGGGCGCCGTCGCCGGTCGCCGTTGCCAGCGCGAAGCCCAGCGCGCCGGGCACCAGCAGCCCCAGGTAGGGGGCCTTGCGGCGGTTGGTCAGGGAGAGGAAGCGGGGCAGGTAGCCGGCCCGGGAGAGCGCGAAGAGCTGCCGGGAACCGGCGAAGATCAGGGAGAAGAAGGAGGCCACCAGCCCGGCGAGGCCCGCGTAGTTGACGATGCGGGAGACGGTGGTGGGCTCGCCGTGCGGTTGCAGCGCCTGGACCAGCGGGTCGCCGACGGACTGGAGGGCCGCTGAGCCGCGGGCGCCGGTCGCGGCGACGAAGGTGACCAGGGCGAGCAGCAGCAGGATGCCCATCGCGGCGGCCATCGCCTTCGGCAGCGTACGGGCGGGGTCCCTGGCCTCCTCGGCGGCCAGCGGTACGCCCTCGACGCCGAGGAAGAACCACATGCCGAAGGGGAAGGCGGCCCAGATGCCGAGGACGCCGAAGGGGAGCCAGGAGCCGGCGCCGAAGGCGCTCGCGTCGGCGGGGATGTCGTCCAGGGCGCCGACGTGGAAGTCGCTGAGCGCCCCGACCGCGAAGACGACGATCGCGGCGACCGCGACGGCGGTGACCACCAGGCTGAAGCGCAGTGCCTCGCCCACGCCCCACAGGTGGATGCCGGTGAAGACGGCGAAGCAGGCCAGGTAGACGGGCCAGCCGGAGGTCAGCCCGAACAGGCCGAGGGACTCGACGTAATCGCCGATGAACAGGGAGATCGCGGCGGGCGCGAGCACGTACTCGATGAGGATGGCCGTGCCGGTCAGGAAGCCGCCCCAGGTGCCCAGGGCGCGGCGGGCGAAGCCGTAGCCGCCGCCGGCCGTCGGCAGGACGGAGGCGAGTTCGGCCAGGGCGAAGACCAGGCACGTGTACATCAGGCCCATGAGGACGGCGGCGATCGCAAGGCCGCCGAATCCGCCGTGCGCCAGACCGTTGTTCCAGCCGGAGAAGTCGCCGGAGACGACATAGGCGACGCCCAGGCCGGTGAGCAGGAGCGGGCCGGCGCTGCCGCTCCGCAGGGCGCGCCGTTCCAGGTACGCGTCGTGCGGAGCGGGGGCGCCGGCCGCGGTGGGGGAGGGCGGTGCGGTGCGGGGATCCGTGCTGTCGGCCATGAGCCGCTCCTGCCTCGCCGAGGGGGTGAGTGGGGGAAGCACATCAAAGGTTTAGCCGCACACCTTTGCGTTGCCGTGCGGCCGAGCGCAAGCCCCCTGCGTAAAAGACTGGTTACGAAGGCGGCCCCGTCAAGAAGCCCCGCAGCAGGGCGGCGGTGCCGCGGCAGTGCTCGCGCATCACCTCGCGCGCGCCGTCCGCGTCGCCCTCCAGCACCGCCTCGACCAGGGCGGCGTGCTGCGCCTGCGAGTGCTCCAGGTTGCGGACCAGCAGCGGGATGCAGTCCAGCAACTCGTTGACGCCCGCGCGCACCGCGGCGTACTGCGCCGCCAGCGACGGCGAGCCGGCCAGCTCCGCCAGCGTCAGGTGCAGCATCGTGTCCCGCCGCCGGTAGTCCGCCAGCGGCGCGTCGTGGGTCGCCGCCAGCGCCTCGCGCAGCCGCCGCGCCCCCGCGCCGTCCAGCCCGTGCGCGGCGCACAGCCCGGCGGCGCCCACCTCCAGCACCTCGCGGAACCGCAGCGTGTCCTCGACGTCCACCTTCGCGACGCGGCGCCGCAGTTCGTCCTCGCCCGCGGTCCGCGGGCGCGCCCGCACGAACGTGCCGCCGTACCGGCCGCGCCGGCTCTCCACCAGGCCCTCGTCCTGGAGGACCTTGAGCACCTCGCGCAGCGTCACCCGGCTGATCCGCAGCCGCTCCGCCAACTCCCGCTCGGCGGGCAGCCGTTCACCGTCCTGCACCAGGCCGAGCCGGACGACCTGGAGTATCTGCTCCAGCGCCTCCTCGAAGCCGTTGCCCGCCCGCACCGGCCGCAGTACGGGCGCCAGCCGGTCGGCGCCGCGCTCCCCCCGGCCGTCCGTTCCGCCGTCCCTCGCACCGTCCACCGGACCCCCTTCCCAACCAATGGTTCGCGGCCCTACCTTATGACCTCCGGATGCAGCGACAGGAGGCACCACCGTGGCAGACCGCACGCCCCCGCTCTCCGTCGAAGAGCTGAGAGGGCTCGTCGACGCCGGGGAGATCGACACTGTCGTCCTGGCCTTCACCGACATGCAAGGCCGCCTCACCGGAAAGCGGTTCGCCGCCCGGCACTTCCTCGACGAGGTGCTGGAGCACGGGGCCGAGGGCTGCAACTACCTCCTGGCCGTGGACGTCGACGTCAACACCGTGCAGGGCTACGCGATGTCCTCCTGGGAAAGCGGCTACGGCGACTTCGCCCTGCACGGCGACGCCGCCACCTTGCGCCGCACCCCGTGGAACCCCGGCACCGCCCTGCTCACCGCCGACCTCGCCTGGCACGACGGATCGCCGGTCGCCGCCTCCCCGCGCCAGATCCTGCGCCGCCAGCTCGACCGGCTCGCCGAGCGCGGCTGGAGCGCGTACGCGGGCACCGAGCTGGAGTTCATCGTCTTCCGCGACACCTACGAGGACGCCTGGAACCGCGGCTACCGCGGCATGACCCCCGCCAACCAGTACAACACCGACTACTCCGTCCTCGGCACCGGCCGTATCGAGCCCCTGCTGCGCCGCATCCGCAACGAGATGGGCGCCGCCGGGATGACCGTGGAGTCCGCCAAAGGCGAGTGCAACCTCGGCCAGCACGAGATCGCCTTCCGCTACGACGAGGCGCTGACCACCTGCGACCAGCACTCCGTCTACAAGACCGGCGCCAAGGAGATCGCCGCCCAGGAGGGCATGGCGCTCACCTTCATGGCCAAGTACGACGAGCGCGAGGGCAACAGCTGCCACATCCACCTCTCGCTGCGCGACGAGGCCGGGCAGCCGGTCTTCCCGGACGGCTCGGGCCCGTACGGCATGTCGCGGGTCATGCGGCACTTCCTGGCCGGACAGCTCGCCGCGCTGCGCGACTTCACGCTCTTCTACGCCCCCAACATCAACTCCTACAAGCGCTTCCGGCCCGGCTCCTTCGCCCCCACCGCCGTCGCCTGGGGACCGGACAACCGCACCTGCGCGCTCCGCGTCGTCGGCCACGGCCCCGGCCGCCGCCTGGAGAACCGCCTGCCCGGCGGCGACGTCAACCCGTACCTCGCGGTCGCCGCCATGGTCGCCGCGGGCCTGTACGGCATCGCACACGAACTGGAACTCCCCGAGGCGTGCACGGGCAACGCCTACACCGGCGACGCCGCCCACGTGCCCGCCACCCTGCGCGAGGCCGCCGCCCTGTGGGAGGCCAGCCCCATCGCCCGCGGGGCTTTCGGCGACGCGGTCGTCGAGCACTACCTGCACATGGCCCGCGTCGAACAGGACGCGTACGACGCCGCCGTCACGGACTGGGAGCGCTTCCGCTCCTTCGAGCGCATGTAAGGAAGACCGCCACGTGTTGCAAGAGCTGCGCATCATCAACCCGGCGACCGAGGAACTGGAAGCCGTCGTCCCCGTGACCACCCCCGCCGAGGTGGACGCCGCGGTCCGGCGGGCCGCCGCGGCGCAGGAGAAGTGGGCCGCGCTGCCGCCCGGCGACCGGGCGCGCCTACTGCGGCGGTTCGCCGAGGTCGTACGGGACGGCGTCCCCGCGCTCGCCCGGCTCGAACTGGCCGAGGCCGGGCACCCCTTGGGCAACGCCGAGTGGGAGGCCGACAACGTCGTCGACCTGCTGAACTACGCCGCCGGGGGAGTGGAGCGGCTGACCGGCCACCAGATCCCCGTAGCCGGTGGCCTGAACATCACCATTCAGGAGCCGCTGGGCGTCGTCGCCGTCATCGCGCCCTGGAACTTCCCGATGCCGATCGCCGCCTGGGGCACCGCCCCCGCACTGGCGGCCGGCAACGCCGTCCTCCTCAAGCCCGCCGAGACCACCCCGCTCACCGCGCTCCGGCTCGCCGAGTACGGGCTGGAGGCGGGCCTGCCCGAAGGGCTGTTCCAGGTCCTGCCGGGCGAAGGCGCGGTCACCGGCAACGCCCTGGTCGAACACCCCGGCGTGGCCAAGGTCGTCTTCACCGGCTCCACCGCCACCGGCCGCGGCATCGCCGCCAAGTGCGCCGCGCGGACCAAGCGGCTCACCCTCGAACTCGGCGGCAAGAGCCCCAACATCGTCTTCGCCGACGCCGACATCGAGCGGGCCGCGGCCGCCGCGCCCGGCTCCTTCCTCGACAACACCGGCCAGGACTGCTGCGCCCGCAGCCGCATCCTGGTCCAGCGCTCGGTCTACGACCGCTTCATGGAACTGCTGGAGTCCGCCGTGAAGGCGTTCGTCGCGGGCGACCCGGCCGACCCCGCCACGCAGATGGGCCCGCTGATCTCCGCGGCCCAGCGCGAGCGCGTACGGTCGTACGTCTCCGAGGACGCGCCCGCTGCCATCCGCGGCGAGGCCCCCAAGGGCAAGGGGTTCTGGTACCCGGCCACCGTCCTGGAGGGCAGGCCGGACGACCGTACCGCCGTCGAGGAGATCTTCGGCCCGGTCGCCGTCGCGATCCCCTTCGAGGACGAGGCCGACGCGGTCCGCCTCGCCAACGCCACCGACTACGGCCTGTCAGGATCCGTCTGGACCCGCGACGTGGGACGCGCGCTGCGCGTCTCCGGCGCGGTCGCGGCAGGCAACCTCTCCGTCAACTCCCACAGCAGCGTCCGCTACTGGACCCCGTTCGGCGGCTACAAGCAGTCCGGCCTCGGTCGCGAACTGGGCCCCGGCGCGCTCGCCGCCTTCACCGAGACCAAGAACATCTTCATCAGCACCGAGGAGAGCTAAGTGACCGACCAGACCCCCGCGGCCACCGGCGCCGGCGAGACCCCCGTGTGCCGCCGTCTCGTCGGCCGCACCGCCGTCATCACCGGCGCCGGCAGCGGCATCGGGCTGGCCACCGCCCGCCGGCTGGCCTCCGAGGGCGCCAACGTGGTCTGCGCCGACATCGACGAGACGACGGGCAAGGCCGCCGCCGAGGAGGTCGGCGGCACCTTCGTCCAGGTGGACGTCACCGACTCCGACCAGGTCGAGGCGCTGTTCAAGACCGCGTACGACACGTACGGATCGGTGGACGTGGCCTTCAACAACGCCGGCATCTCGCCCGCCGACGACGACTCGATCCTCACCACCGGGCTGGACGCCTGGAAGCGCGTCCAGGAGGTCAACCTCACCTCCGTCTACCTGTGCTGCAAGCACGCCCTGCCCTACATGCAGCGCCAGGGCAAGGGCTCCATCATCAACACGGCGTCCTTCGTGGCCGTGCTGGGCGCCGCCACCTCGCAGATCAGCTACACCGCGTCCAAGGGCGGCGTGCTGTCGATGTCCCGCGAGCTGGGCGTGCAGTTCGCGCGCGAGGGCATCCGGGTGAACGCGCTGTGCCCGGGGCCGGTGAACACGCCGCTGCTCAAGGAGCTGTTCGCCAAGGATCCGGAGCGGGCCGCGCGCCGTCTGGTGCACGTCCCGGTCGGCCGGTTCGCCGAGCCCGAGGAGATCGCCGCCGCGGTCGCCTTCCTCGCCAGTGACGACGCGTCCTTCGTGAACGCCGCGGAGTTCCTGGTGGACGGCGGGATCGCAGGGGCGTACGTCACACCCGTGTAGGCCACAGCCTTCTTCGCGGATACAGTCCGAAGATCACCACCGGGACCGGCGCCCCGGCGCGCCGGTCCCGGTGTGCTCTGCCCGAAGGAACGTCACTGCCGACATTCCGCCCCAACCACCGGAGAACCATGCGCACCAGACACGCCCTCGCCCTGGGACTCGCCGCCGCCGCGACCGTCACCACCCTCGCGGCCACCGGGCCCGCGGTCGCCGCGCCCGCGCACCCCGCGAAGGCCCCGGAGCGTACGAGCTGCCCCCAGCTCTCCACGAAGATCAAGTGGTACGGCGACAACCGTCAGAAGATCCAGCGCATGATCGACGAGCGCGGCACCTGCTCGCACCCGAAGCCGGGCCCCGAGGGCCGCCCCGTCGCCGCCTTCGACTGGGACAACACCGTCGTCAAGAACGACATCACCGACGCCACGCTCGCCTGGGCCCTCAAGCACGACAAGATCCTGCGCCCCAAGAGCTGGCGGGCCACCAGCCCCTGGATGACCACGGCGGCCGACCGCGCCCTGACCAAGGCGTGCGGCACCTCCGTACCCGCCGGCCGCCCGCTGCGCACCTCGAAGAACGCCGCCTGCGCCGACGAGATCATGGAGATCCGCGGCAAGGCCCGCACCATGGACGGCAAGGCCGCCTTCGCGGGCGAGTGGAACCACCGCCGCACCAAGCCCGAGTACGCCTGGGTCCCGCAGCTGTTCGCCGGCCTGACCCCGGCCCAGCTCACCGCCTACACCCGGCAGGCCCGCGCCGAGAACCTCGCCGCGCCCGTCGGCGCCAAGCAGACCGTCGGCACCCACCAGCTGGCCGGCTACATCCGCTACTACGACCAGCAGAAGGACCTGATCCGCACCCTCAAGGCGGCCGGGTTCGAGGTCTACATCGTCTCCGCGTCCTCGGAGACCGTCGCCGAGGCGTGGTCCGGCGGCGTCGGCGTCGACCGCGCGCACACCATCGGCGTCCGCAGCCTGATGAAGAACGGCCGGTTCACCACCGGCGTCCGCGGCTGCGGCGACGTCAAGGACGGCCACGGCGAGGTGCTGCCGTACATGGACGGCAAGCGCTGCCTGATCAACCAGGAGATCTTCAAGATCAAGGGCGCCGAGGCGTGGCGGTTCCAGGACCCCGCGCACCGCATCGCGCTCGGCGGCGGCGACGCCAACACCGACGTCACCTTCGTCAACGACGCCACCGGCGTGCACCTGGCGATCAACCGCAACCAGCCGGAACTGATGTGCCGCGGCTACGACAACGCCGACGGCCGCTGGGTGGTCAACCCGATGTTCATCGAGCCGCTGCCGCAGAAGCCCGGTACGTACCCCTGCGCCACCACCGGCTACACCAACACCGACGGCGGCACCGGCCCGGTCCGCCGCCCCGACGGCACGGTCGTCCCCGACCAGAAGGACCGCATCCACGCCTGACCCGGTACGCGCGGAGGGTCGTCCTACAGGAAGGTGCGGCCCTCCCCGCGGTACGTCGGCACCGTCGCCACCACCCGGTCGCCCTCGACCAGGTGCAGTTCGGCGAACCGCTCGCACAGCTCGCCGGCCTTCGCGTGCCGGAACCACACCTTGTCGCCCAGCCGCAGCCCGTCCGCGGCGGGTCCCAGCAGCGGCGTCTGCACCTCGCCGGCCTCCTCCTGCGGGTCGTACCGCAGCCCCTCGGGCAGATACGGCACCGGCGACCGGTCCCGCCCCGCCACGCCCGACGCCGGATAGCCGCCGCCCAGCACGGTCACGACACCACTCCCCGGCCGCCGCACCACCGGCTGCGCGAACAGAGCCGCCGGACGGCCCGAGAACGACCGGTAGTTGTCGAACAGCCGCGGCACATACAGGCCCGACCCCGCCGCCACCTCCGTCACCGCCGCCTCCGCGACCGTGTACTGCACGCTGCCCGTACCGCCGCCGTTGACGAACTCCAGGTCCGGCGCCTCGGCCCGCACGGCACGCACCACCTCCCACCGCCGCCGCGCCAACTCCCGGCGCGCCGCGGCCTGCACCGCCCGTACGGCCCGCGACCGCAGCGGATGCCCGGCGACCGCATCACCCACACCCGCCACATGCCCCTCGTACGCCATCAGGCCCGCCACCCGGAACCCCGGGCGGCGCGTCACCGCGCGGGCCAGCGCGGCCACCTGCTCGGGCCGGCTCAGCGGCGACCGCCGCGCGCCGACCCGCACCCGGCCGCCCAGCGGCCGGAAGGCGGTGTCCCACTCCAGGCACACCCGCACCTCCTCACCGCCCCCCGCCGGACGCGCCGCGTCGATCAGCTCCAACTGCGTCACGTCGTCGACCATCACCGTCACCGCCGCCGCCAGCTTCGGATCGGCGGCCAGCTCCGCGAAACCCGCCCGGTCCGCCGACGGATACGCCAAGAGCACGTCCTCGACCCCGGACCGGGCCAGCCACAGCGACTCGGCCAGCGTGTAGCTCATGACCCCGGCGAAGCCGTCCCGCGCCAGCGCCCGTTCCAGCAACGCCCGGCACCTGACCGACTTGCTCGCCACCCGCACCGGCTTGCCCTGCGCCCGCCGCACCAGGTCGGCGGCGTTGGCGTCGAACGCTCCGAGGTCCACGACGGCCAGCGGCGCGTCGAGATGGGCGGTGGCCCGGTCGAAACGGGCCCGGTCACCGGCTGCGTCGCACGAGTACGGGGACATGGCCGCAGCCTGCCAGAAGGCCCTACAGGTGGGTAGGGGGTGAGAACGCGACAGACCGGACGCGGGACGGCCTCGGCACGGCGGCGAGTTGGAGCACCGGCGGCGGCAGCCCGTAGAGTGGCGGACGCCGCAACCAGCAGGTCAGCGGCGTGATGTCCGGATACGAACCACCCTGCCCCGATTGCCGGTCGGGCCGGGGAACACAGGCGCGAGGGGGAGCGCGGGTGAGCACCGAAGCCGATTACGCCGACGCGCATCGCCTTCCTCCCGTCCCGCCCCGGCCACCCGTACCGGCACCCCCCGCCGAGGACCCGCACACCGCCGTCCTGCGCCCCGCGCCGCCGGAACGCCCCGCGAAGCCGGGCCCCGGGCCGATGCCGCCCGCGACACCGCCCGCCCCGCGCGCGGCGGCGGCAGGCAGCCCGCCCCCGGAGAACATCCCGCCCCGCCCCGCCGCCCCGCCGCGCACCGGCCAGGCGCCCGCGCCCCCGTCCGTCCCTCCCCAGGCCCCGGCGGACCGTTCCGCCGCGCCCCGCGACACCGCGGCCTTCCACCTCGCCAACAGCGAAGCCCTCTGGAACGGCCCCGGCGACGCCCGTACGGGAAGCGGCGCCGCGGCGCCACCGCGCCCCACCCGGCCGCCGGAGACGCCGGCCGCCGACACCCCCCGGCCGCCCGCCGGCCCGCCCGTACCGCCGCCCGCCGCGGCTCCACACCGCCCCGTGCGGCGCGGCGTGCTCGCCGCCACCGGGCTGGTGCTCGGCCTCGGCCTCGTCGTGGGCGCCGCCGCCGGCAGCTGGCTCGCCGACGACGCCGACGGCAGCCCCGCCGCCGAGGCCGTCTTCGCCCAAGGCCGCGAGGTGTGGCACAACACCCCCGTCGACACCCTCTTCCCCCGCACCCTCAACGGCCACGGCACCGGCCCCGGCGGCGCGGACCGCACCTGGACCCGCATCGCCGTCGCACCCGACGGCGGCTGCACCGGCGCGTTCGACCCCCTGCTGGCCAAGGCACTCGCCCCGGTGGGCTGCGACCGTCTCGTACGCGCCACCTACGTCGACGCCACCCGCACCAACGTCGTCACCGCCGGCGCCGTCACCACCAAGGCCGACCACTCCGCGATGGCGGACCTGCGCCGCCGCTTCGCCACCGAGCACCTCGACACCCGCACGGACCTGATGCCCCGCCCGTACGCCGCCAAGGACACCCCCGCCGCGAAATTCGGCCCCGCCCAGCGCGCCAGCTGGAGCATCAAGGTCCTCGGCGACCTGCCCGTCGTCGTCTACGCGGTCTCCGGCTTCGCCGACGGCCGCCCCGTCGCCGACCCGCAGCCCGCCGCCGAGGCCACCCGCGGCGGCGCCTCCACCGCCCCCGCCGAAGCCGGCCTCGGCCACGACGCCAAGGCCGTCACCGACCGGATCGAGCAGGTCTTCCGCAAACAGGCCGCCAAGGCAACCACGGAGCAGAAATGACCAGGCCCCTGCTGCGCGCCGCCGGCGTCGCGCTGTCCGCGGCCGCGCTGACCGTGCTGCACGCCCTGCCCGCCCACGCCGACGGCATACGCGCCCAGGAATGGGCGCTGAAAGCCCTGCACGCCCAGGACGCCTGGGAGACGACCAAGGGCGACGGCATCACCGTCGCCGTCCTGGACACCGGCGTCGACGCCGACCACCCCGACCTCCAGGGCCAGGTACTGCCCGACAACGACCTCGTCGGCTTCGGCGCGCAGCCCGGCGACAATTCCTGGGCCGAGCACGGCACCGCCATGTCCGGCATCATCGCGGGCCACGGCCACGGCGCCGACCGGGCCGACGGCGTCGTCGGCGTCGCCCCCGAAGCCAAGATCCTCCCGGTCCGGGTCATCCTGGAGGACAGCGACCCGCAGCGCCGCCGCGCCCGCACCGAACGCGCCGGCGCTCTCGCGGACGGCATCCGCTGGGCCGCCGACCACGGCGCCGACGTGATCAACCTGTCCCTCGGCGACGACAGCAGCTCCGCACACCCCGAGCCGCGCGAGGACGCCGCCATCCAGTACGCCCTGGGCAAGGGCATCCCCGTCATAGCCTCGGCCGGCAACGGCGGCAAGGACGGCGACCACGTCTCCTACCCCGCCGCCTACCCCGGCGTGATCGCCGTGACCGCCGTCGACCAGTGGGGCTCCCGCGCCAACTTCTCCACCCGCCGCTGGTACGCCACGGTCTGCGCGCCCGGCGTCGGCGTCGTCATCGCCAACCCGGACCGCAAGTACTACGAGGGCTGGGGCACCAGCGCCGCGTCCGCCTTCGTCTCCGGCGCGGTGGCACTCGTCCGCTCCGCCCACCCGGACCTCAGCCCCGCCCAGATCAAGAAGCTCCTCACCGACACCGCCCAGGACGCCCCGGAAGGCGGCCGCAACGACGAACTGGGCGCCGGCATGGTCGACCCGGCCGCCGCGATCAAAGAGGGCGGCGCCCTGAAACCGGCCCCCCAGAAGCCGGAAGCCGCCGCCTACACGAAGCCCTACTTCGGCCAGGGCCCGACCGCGGCCCCGTCCGGCGGCAACGACAGCTGGCTCCCGTGGACGGCCACAGCTGCGGGCCTGGCCCTCATAACCACCTCAGCCATCTTCTGGCGCACCCGCAACCACTAACCCCCACGGCGCCGCACTCACCCCCGATCCCAGACCACCCACCCACCTATCTCTCCCCCCCCCACCCACGGAAGGGGACGGGCCGGAGCGGCCTGCCGCGCAGGCTCGTCCCCGAACCCGACAGCCCCGCGCAGCGGCCACAGCCCGCCGCAGGCGCGAATGGCGCGGCACCCGCAATCGGACCGGCACTGCCGAATGCGACCCGGCCCAGCGCAGCGCCCAGCAGCGCACCGCAGCGGCCACAGCCCGCCGCAGGCGCGAACGGCGCGGCACCCGCAATCGGACCGACACTGCTGAATGCGGCCCGGCCCAGCGCAGCGCACCGCAGCGGCCACAGCCCGCCGCAGGCGCGAACGGCGCGGCACCCGGAAACGGGCCGGTACCGACCGGCCCCACCCCGGGCCCAACCGGCCCTGCCGCTAGGCTCGAACCGTGCAGCCCAAGAACATCCCCACCTCCGAATTCTCCGACGACGACGGCTCCGCCGACCCCGCGCTGGCGGCCGCGCTGGCGGCGTACGCGCAGGACCGCTCGGCGGAGGCCGAGGCCCGGCTTCTGCCGCTGCTGGGCCGCGCCCGGCTCCTCGTTCCGGTCGTGGCCGTCCTCGGCGAGGTGGAGACCGGCCCGGACGGGCTCAAGCGGGAGAAGACCAGCGACATGGCGGTGCCGACGCTCCAGGCTCCCGACGGCCGCCGCGCGCTGCCCGCCTTCACGTCGATGGAGACGCTGCACCGCTGGCGCCCGGACGCCCGCCCGGTGGCGGTGCCGCTCCGGCAGGCGCTGCTGGCCGCCGCGCACGAGAAGGCGGACACGGTCGTCGTCGACCTGGCGGGCCCGGCCACGTACCAGCTCACCGGCGCCGCGCTGCGCGCCCTCGCGGAGGGCCGGGAGAGCGCCGACCCGCGCGACGACCGGGCCGTCACCGACGCGCTGCGCGCCCTGCTGGCCGCCGAGCCCGCCGTGCTGACCGCCCGCCTGGACCCCTCGGCGGAGGCCGACGCGACCCTGGCTCTCGGGCTCGCCCCGGAGGCCACGGCTGCCGCCGTCGCGCAGCGTCTCGCCCCGGCCCTGGCGGCCGACGAGACGCTGCGTTCCCGTCTCGTACGCGGCCTCGACCTGGCCCTGCTGCCGCCCGGCGCCGAATCTGCGGGTGAACCCTTCTACAAGCGCTGACCCGGCGCCGACCGCGAGCGCGGAACCCCGCCGACAGGCGGAACCTCGTGACGGGGCTCACAATGCGAGGAGAGAGCAAGATCCGCGCGAGGAGGCCCCATGGAGACGACAACGGAGACCCGCACGGTCGTATCCGAATTCCTCGGCACGCTGCTCCTGGTGTTCTTCGCCGTCGGCTCCGCTGTGCTGGCCGGCGAGTACATCGGAACCTTCGGCATCGCCCTGGCATTCGGCTTCACCCTGTTGGCCCTGGCATACGCGCTCGGCCCGATCTCGGGCAGTCATCTCAATCCGGCGGTGACGCTCGGCATGCTGCTGGCCCGCCGTATCACGCCGCGGGCGGCGGCCGAGTACTGGATCGCCCAGTTGCTGGGCGGCATCGTCGGCGCCGCGCTGCTGTTCCTGGTCGCCAAGCAGGTGCCGGGCCTGAAGACGAGCGAGGCTTTCGGGTCGAACGGGTGGGGTGACCGGTCCGCCGTGCACATCAACCTGGGCGGCGCGTTCGTGGCCGAGATCGTGCTGACGTTCCTGCTGGTGTTCGTGGTGCTCGCCGTCACGCACAAGGTGGCGGTGGTCGGCTTCGACGGCCTGCCGATCGGCATGGCGCTGGCGGTCGTGCACCTCGTGGGCATTCCGCTCACGGGTACGTCGGTCAACCCGGCCCGCAGTATCGGCCCGGCCCTGTTCGCGGGCGGCGGCGCGCTTTCGCAGCTGTGGCTGTTCATCGTGGCGCCGCTGATCGGCGGCGCGCTGGCCGCGGTGGTGCACCAGATCACCCACCCGCCGCAGGAGCCCAAGCTGGTCGCGGACGAACGCGCCGCGGCGTAGGAGGGCGTACCCCGGACACCCGTGCCGTCCCCGGCCCCACAGCCGGGGACGGCACGGGCTTTCTTCCGTACGCCGCCGGGCCGGGGTCCGGCCTTCCCTACGCCTCCCGGCCCGGTACGGGCTATCCGTACACCGGCCCCGTGAACTTCTCGCCCGGCCCCTGGCCCGGCTCGTCGGGGACGAGCGAGGCTTCGCGGAAGGCGAGCTGGAGGGACTTCAACCCGTCCCGCAGCGGTGCCGCGTGGTAGGAGCCGATCTCGGTGGCGCTGGCCGTGACCAGCCCGGCCAGTGCCTGGATGAGCTTGCGCGCCTCGTCCAGGTCCTTGTGCTGGGCGCCTTCCTCGGCGAGCCCGAGGTTGACCGCCGCCGAGCTCATCAGGTGCACCGCGACCGTCGTGATCACCTCGACCGCCGGCACGTCCGCGATGTCGCGGGTCATGGCGTCGAAGTCGGGGCTCGCGGGGTCCGCGGGGCCTGCCGGGGACGCCGGTCCGGGCTGCTGCGGGGTCTGGTCGCTCATCGTTGCGTACTTCACTTCCTGCTCAGGGGGACGGCTCAACCTTATGACCGGTCCGCCGACGAGTGGGGCCCGCCCCTTGACTCGTGTATTCTGGGTGTCCGACCGGCTGAGCACTCTTGTGCCCGGCCCACAAGTGGAGGCTCCGATCTCCCACCCGAACCGACCTCGCGGTCGGCGGGTCAACGGTCAGGCTGCGCCCCGCGGTGACATCGCGGCGGTGCTCCCGATCCATTGAGGAGCCCCGCCTGTGTCCCGTCCGGGGCGTTTTTTGTCTTCCGGCGCGGTTGGTCACATCGAAACAGACGTTACGCGGCAGTCCGCCAGGCCGTCGCGTGGTGCTACCGAGGAGGATCCATCAGCGCCGAGCCCCGCATCAACGACCGGATTCGCGTCCCTGAGGTGCGACTCGTCGGTCCCAGTGGCGAGCAGGTCGGCATTGTGCCGCTTGCCAAGGCCCTGGAGCTTGCGCAGGAGTACGACCTCGACCTGGTCGAGGTGGCGGCGAACGCCCGTCCGCCGGTCTGCAAGCTCATGGACTACGGAAAGTTCAAGTACGAGTCGGCCATGAA
Source organism: Streptomyces sp. NPDC017056 (assembly GCF_044332485.1). Classification (NCBI taxonomy): domain Bacteria; kingdom Bacillati; phylum Actinomycetota; class Actinomycetes; order Kitasatosporales; family Streptomycetaceae; genus Streptomyces; species Streptomyces sp. NPDC017056. The sequence continues at coordinate 195,152 of NZ_JBIRPD010000002.1, forward strand.
GGCCCGTGAGGCGCGCAAGAACCAGGCGCACACGGTCATCAAGGAGATGAAGCTCCGGCCGAAGATCGACCCGCACGACTACGACACCAAAAAGGGTCACGTCGTCCGGTTCCTCAAGCAGGGTGACAAGGTCAAGATCACGATCATGTTCCGTGGTCGCGAGCAGTCCCGCCCCGAGCTGGGCTTCCGACTGCTGCAGCGGCTCGCGGAGGACGTCCAGGACCTGGGGTTCATCGAGTCGAACCCCAAGCAGGACGGCCGCAACATGATCATGGTCCTCGGTCCGCACAAGAAGAAGACCGAGGCGATGGCCGAGGCCCGCGAGGCGCAGGCCGCCCGCAAGGCGGAGCGCCAGGGTTCTGCTCCCGAGCAGGACGTCGAGGAGCCCGCCGAGGCGTGATCCAGGGCGCGAGCCCCGGAGCACGCCGGGGTGATCGCCCCGGATTCCAACCGATACATCTGACGCCCCCGGGCGCCGGTCCCCGGGCCGGTGGGGGCGCCATCCAAGAGGAGAGAACGGCGCATGCCGAAGAACAAGACGCACAGCGGTGCCAGCAAGCGCTTCAAGGTCACCGGCTCCGGCAAGGTGATGCGCGAGCGCGCCGGCAAGCGCCACCTGCTCGAGCACAAGTCGTCCCGCGTGACGCGTCGCCTCACCGGCAACGCCGAGATGGCCCCGGGCGACGCCGCGAAGATCAAGAAGCTTCTCGGCAAGTAAGTCCTGACCGCCGCGCCCCGCGGCGCGGCGCAGGAACTGGACCGGGACCCAATCGATTCGGGCCGTGTGACGACAACCACGGCCCCGCTACAAGGAGTTAACAAGTGGCACGCGTCAAGCGGGCAGTCAACGCCCACAAGAAGCGCCGGGCGATCCTCGAGCAGGCCAGCGGCTACCGCGGCCAGCGTTCCCGCCTCTACCGCAAGGCGAAGGAGCAGGTCACCCACTCCCTCGTCTACAACTACAACGACCGCAAGAAGCGCAAGGGCGACTTCCGTCAGCTGTGGATCCAGCGCATCAACGCCGCTGCCCGCGCCAACGGCATGACGTACAACCGCCTCATCCAGGGTCTGAAGGCCGCCAACATCGAGGTGGACCGCAAGATGCTGGCCGAGCTCGCGGTCAACGACTCCAACGCGTTCGCCGCGCTGGTCGAGGTGGCCCAGAAGGCGCTGCCGAGCGACGTCAACGCCCCGAAGGCCGCCTGAACCACGGCCTGAGGCACGTTTGTCACGGACCCGCAGGCCCCCGGCCTGCGGGTCCGCCGCTGTTTGCACGACCGTCGAGACCCGAAGAAGCGAGCCGCCGCCCATGGGCACCCCCGAGTTGATCTCCCCGCGTTCCGCGCGCGTCGCCGCCGCCCGGCGGCTGGCCCGCCGCAACTTCCGCGGCAAGGAGCGCCGGTTCATCGCCGAGGGCCCGCAGGCCGTACGCGAAGCCGTCGAGCACCGCATTGGCGGCGAGCGCACCCTCGTGGAGCTGTTCGCCACGCCCGAGGCCGCCGAGCGGCACGCGCAGATCGTCGACGCGGTACGGGCGGCCGGCGTGCCGGTCCACCTCGCCGCCGACACGACCATCGCCGACCTCTCCCAGACCGTCACCCCGCAGGGCCTGGTCGGCGTCTGCCGGTTCCTGGACTCGCCCTTCGAGGAGATCCTGGCCGCCGGGCCGAAGCTGGTCGCGGTGCTCGCCAACGTCCGCGACCCCGGCAACGCCGGTACGGTGCTGCGCTGCGCGGACGCCGCCGGCGCCGACGCGGTCGTGCTCACCGACGCCTCCGTTGACCTCTACAACCCCAAGTCGGTACGCGCCTCGGTCGGCTCGCTCTTCCACCTCCCGGTCGCCGTCGGCGTACCGGTCGAGCAGGTGGTCGGCGGGCTGCGCGGCGCTGGAGTGCGCATCCTGGCGGCCGACGGCGCGGGCGCCGACGACCTGGACGCGGAGCTGGACGCGGGCAGCATGAGCGGCCCGACGGCCTGGGTGTTCGGCAACGAGGCGTGGGGGCTCCCGGAGGAGACCCGCGCACTGGCCGACGCGGTGGTGCGCGTCCCCATCCACGGCAAGGCCGAGAGCCTCAACCTGGCCACCGCGGCGGCCGTCTGCCTGTACGCCTCGGCCCGCGCCCAGCGCACCTCCGGAGGGTGCCGCTCCGCCTCCCGCGACTAGTAAGGTTGCGTGCCCGGGGGGCCGGAAGGGGGTAGCGGGATGGGTACGAGGGCATCCGGTGCGACAGTCGCTGCCGGCACCGGTCCGGACGGCGGCTCCGTGCTCCTCGGAGCCGAGGCCACGGGCGCCGGGATGGACCCCGACGACCTGCCCGACGGCCTGGTCGTGGCCGACGAGAACGGCCGGGTCGTCTGCTTCAACGCCGCCGCCGCCCGCATCACCGCCATCGACCCGCGCGACGCGCTGGGCCGCCCGCTGGAGAAGGCGCTGCCGCTCCAGGACATCGAGGGCCGCCGCTGGTGGCAGCTGACCGACCCGTACGGCGGCCTGGCGATCCGCAGCGGCCAGCCGGAGCGCAACCTGCTGCTCGGCGGCCGCGAGGTGCTGGTCTCCGCGCGCTACGTCCGCACCTGCCCCACCGGCCCCGTACGGCGCCTGGTCGTCGCGCTGCGCGGCACCGAGGCGCGGCGCCGCACCGAGCTGAGCCACGCCGAGCTGATCGCCACCGTCGCCCACGAGCTGCGCTCGCCGCTCACCTCGGTGAAGGGCTTCACCGCCACCCTGCTCCAGAAGTGGGAGCGCTTCACCGACGACCAGAAGCGGCTGATGCTGGAGACCGTGGACGCGGACGCCAACCGCGTCACCCGGCTCATCGCCGAGCTGCTGGACATCTCCCGGATCGACTCGGGGCGCCTGGAGGTGCGCCGGCAGCGGGTGGACATGGTCTCCGCCGTACGCCGGCACGTACAGGCGCAGACGACAGCGGGGCAGCGGCCCGACCGCTTCCTGATCCGCATGGTGGAGCCGCTGCCCGACCTGTGGGCCGATCCGGACAAGGTCGACCAGGTTCTGGGCAACCTGCTGGAAAATGCGGTGCGGCACGGTGCGGGAACCGTCACCATCGAAGTGGGACCGGCATCGGTCTCCGCAGCGGAAGGGACGAGCGTCACCGTGAGCGACGAGGGCCCCGGCATCCCGGAGGAGTCGATGGGCCGCGTCTTCACCCGCTTCTGGCGGGGCAGCAAGCGCGGCGGCACCGGCCTGGGCCTGTATATCGTCAAGGGCATCGTCGAGGCACACGGCGGCACCATCACGGTCGGCCGCGCGCCCGCCGGCGGCGCCCGTTTCCGATTTAGCCTGCCCGTCGGGACGCCGGCCTTCATGGCCTGAGCGGCGCCCGGCGGGCTCCTCCCTCCCGGGGCTCGGATGAGGCGCGGCCGCCGTGCCCCGTAGACTGCGTCTTTGGCACCTTTGGCACTTTCAGACGTCGGGGGCACGCCGCGCGCCAAGCCCATCGGAAGCACGGGAAGAGATGTCCGCACCCAATAAGTCGTACGACCCGGTCGAGGTCGAGGCCCTGAAACCGGAAGAGATCGCCCGCATGCGGGACGAGGCGCTCGCCGCCATCGCCGCCGCCGGCGATCTCCAGGCGCTCCACGAGGTGAAGGTCGCGCAGACCGGCGGCACGTCGCCGCTGGCGCTGGCCAACCGCGAGATCGGCGCGCTGCCGCCGCAGGCCAAGGCCGAGGCGGGCAAGCGCGTCGGCCAGGCCCGCGGCCAGGTGAGCCAGGCGCTCAAGGCCCGCCAGGAAGAGCTGGAGGCGGAGCGGGACGCCCGGGTGCTGGTCGAGGAGGCGGTGGACGTCACGCTGCCGTACGACCGCGCCCTGGCCGGTTCCCGGCACCCGCTCACCACCCTGTCCGAGCGGATCGAGGACGTCTTCGTGGCCATGGGCTACGAGGTGGCCGAGGGCCCCGAGGTCGAGTCGGAGTGGCTGAACTTCGACGCCCTGAACCTCTCGCCCGACCACCCGGCCCGCACCACGCACGACACGTTCTTCGTCGAGAACGCCGCGACGGAGTCGGACCAGTCCGGCGTGGTGCTGCGCACCCACACCTCGCCCGTGCAGATCCGCTCCATGCTGGACCGCGAGCCGCCGCTGTACGTGATCTGCCCCGGCCGCGTGTACCGCACCGACGAGCTGGACGCCACCCACACCCCGGTGTTCAACCAGGTCGAGCTGCTCGCCATCGACGAGGGTCTGACCATGGCGGACCTCAAGGGCACCCTGGACCACATGGTCAAGGCGCTCTTCGGCGAGGGCATGCAGACCCGGTTGCGGCCGAACTACTTCCCGTTCACCGAGCCGTCCGCCGAGATGGACATGGTCTGCTACGTCTGCCGCGGCGCCTCCGTCGGCGACCCGGACCGCCCGTGCCGCACCTGCTCCAGCGAGGGCTGGATCGAGCTGGGCGGCTGCGGCATGGTCAACCCGCGGGTGCTGGTCGCCTGCGGCGTCGACCCGGAGAAGTACAGCGGCTTCGCCTTCGGGTTCGGCATCGAGCGGATGCTGATGTTCCGCCACAACGTCGAGGACATGCGAGACATGGTCGAGGGTGACGTCCGGTTCACCCGGCCTTTCGGGATGGAGATCTGATGCGGGTCCCGCTTTCTTGGCTGCGGGAGTACGTCGACCTGCCGGACGGCGAGTCCGGCCGTGACGTACAGGCCAAACTCGTCGCCACCGGTCTGGAGGTCGAGACCGTCGAGCAGCTGGGCGCCGGCCTGGAAGGCCCCCTGGTCGTCGGCAAGGTCCTGACCATCGAGGAGCTGGAGGGCTTCAAGAAGCCGATCCGCTTCTGCACGGTCGACGTCGGCCGGGCCAACGGCACCGGCGAGCCGCAGGAGATCGTCTGCGGCGCCCGCAACTTCGCGGTCGGCGACAAGGTCGTCGTGGTGCTCCCGGGCGCCACCCTGCCCGGCGACTTCAAGATCGCCGCGCGGAAGACGTACGGCAAGGTCTCGCACGGCATGATCTGCTCGGGCGACGAGCTGGGCATGGGCGACGACGGTTCGGGGGGCATCATCGTGCTGCCCCCGGAGTACGAGCCCGGAACCGACGCCATCGAGCTGCTCCAGCTCGTCGACGAGGTCCTGGACATCGCCGTCACCGCCAACCGCGGCGACTGCCTGTCCATGCGCGGCATCGCCCGCGAGGCCGCCATCGCCTACGGCCTGCCGCTGCGCGACCCCGCGCTGCTGGACGTGCCGCCGCCGAACTCCTACGGCTACCCGGTCAAGGTCGCCGACCCGATGGCCTGCGACCGCTTCACGGCCCGTACCGTCGTCGGGCTGGACCCGGAGGCGCGCTCCCCGATCTGGCTGCAGCGCCGCCTGCAGAAGGCCGGGATGCGCCCGATCTCGCTCGCCGTGGACGTCACCAACTACGTGATGCTGGAACTCGGCCAGCCGCTGCACGCCTACGACCGCACCCGCGTGGACGGCACGATCGGCGTGCGCCGCGCGGAGCCCGGCGAGAAGCTGACGACCCTGGACGGCACCCAGCGCGTCCTGGACGCCGAGGACCTGGTCATCACCGACAACCGCGGCCCCATCGGCCTCGCGGGCGTCATGGGCGGCGCCAACACCGAGATCGCGGACGCGGTGGCCGACCCGGAGACCGGCATGGTCGACGGCACCACCGAGGTCGTGATCGAGGCCGCGCACTTCGACGCGGTGGCCATCGCCCGCACCGCCCGCCGCCACCGGCTGACCTCCGAGGCGTCCAAGCGCTTCGAGCGCGGCGTGGACCCGCAGGCCGCGTCCGCCGCCGCGCAGCGCACCGTCGACCTGCTGGTGCTGCTCGCGGGCGGCACCGCGGAGGCGGGCGTCACCGAGGTCGTCTCGCCCAGCGGGCCGCGCACGATCACCGTGCGCGCGGACCACCCGGACCGCGTCGCGGGCGTCACGTACGGCCGCGAGACCGTCGTACGCCGCCTCCAGCAGGTCGGCTGCGACGTGTACGGCCAGGACGAGCTGGTCGTGACCGTGCCGTCCTGGCGGCCCGACCTGACCGACCCGAACGACCTCGCCGAAGAGGTCATCCGCCTGGAGGGCTACGAGAACCTGCCCTCCACGCTGCCCAGGCCGCCCGCCGGGCGGGGCCTGACGGAGCGCCAGCGGCTGCACCGCAGGGCGGGCCGCGCGCTGGCCGGCGCGGGCTACGTCGAGGCGCCGAACTACCCGTTCATCGGCGAGGCGGTGCTCGACCAGCTCGGCATCGAGGACGACGACCCCCGCCGGCGCGCCGTGCGGCTGGTCAACCCGCTCTCGGACGAGGAGCCCCTGCTCCGTACGACGCTGCTGCCGGGCCTGCTCACCGCGCTGCGCCGCAACGATGGCCGCGGCTCGCACGACCTCGCGCTCTTCGAGACCGGCCTGGTCTTCCGGCCGACCGGCGACGAGCGGCCGGCCCCCCGGCTGCCCGTCGACCGCCGCCCGACGGACGCCGAGATCGCCGCGCTGAACGCGGCGCTGCCCGCGCAGCCGCGCCGCGCCGCCGTGGTGCTCGCCGGCGCCCGCGAGCAGGCCGGCTGGTGGGGCAAGGGCCGCCCGGCCACCTGGGCGGACGCCATCGAGGCGGGCCGCCTCGTGGCGCGCGCGGCCGGCGTCGAGCTGATCGTGCGCCAGGACCAGCACGCGCCCTTCCACCCGGGCCGCTGCGCGGCACTGCTCGCACTGATCGACGGCGAGGAGGTGCTCGTCGGCAACGCCGGTGAGCTGCACCCGCGCGTCACCAAGGCGCTGGGCCTGCCCGAGCGCACCTGCGCGATGGAGATCGACCTGGACCGCGTCGAGCGGGCCGGCCTGGGCGTGGTCCAGGCGCCGCGCATCTCCACCTTCCCGGTCGCCACCCAGGACGTCGCGCTGATCGTGGACGCGTCGGTCCCGGCGGCGGACGTGGCGGCGGCGCTGCGCTCCGGCGCCGGCGACCTGCTCGAATCGCTGCGGCTGTTCGACGTGTTCACCGGCGAGCAGGTGGGCGAGGGCAAGAAGTCCCTGGCCTACGCGCTGCGCTTCCGCGCGCCCGACCGCACGCTGACCGCCGACGAGGCGTCCGCGGCCCGCGACGCGGCGGTCGCCGCGGCGATGGAGCGCACGGGCGCGGTACTGCGCGGCGCGTAGCCGCACGCGGCGCGGCGTTCCCGTACCGCGGGAGCGCCGGCCACCGCACCGGCGGGGCCCGGTCACGGATCCACGGATCCGTGACCGGGCCCCGTGCGTGTTGCGCCCACCGCGCCCCCGGCTGTCACACGATCGGGTGAGATCGGAGCGCAAAGTGTTCGCTTGACCACGCGCGGTCGCAAGAATCGTCCCGGTCGACGCGGCTCGCCGGATCCGGCTCCTGGCCGCGGGAAGGGCCGGACCGGCCGCCGCGATGGTTGCTGGGGGGAACATCGGCATGATCCGAACCTGGGCGCGACGTGGCGGGGCGCGCAGGCATGCCGCGCGGGCCCGGCGGGCGTTCGTCCTCGTGCTGCCCGGCCTGTGGGTGCTCGGCGTGCTGCTGTGGGACCTGCGCTCCGCCGCCGAAGGGCAGTTCCTCCAGCTGCTCGCCGCGGCGCCGGCCATCGCCTGCGCCGGCACGGGGCGGCGTCAGTGCGTCGTGCTCGGCGGCCTGTGCGCGCTGCTCGCGCTCGTCCCCCTGGGGTCGGTGGACCGCGACACCCACGTCCTCACCCGCGTCGGCACGTGCTGTGCCGTGCTGGTCGTCGTCGGCGCCAGCTACCTCACCGCCGGCCGGCGGCTGCGCCTGCTGCGGGAGCTGGAGCGCACGAAGGAGGTCGCCACCGCCGCGCAGCGGGTGCTGCTGCGCGAGCTGCCCGCGCGCGTGGACGGCATCGTCGTCGCCGCCGACCACCTCGCGGCGGACGAGGCCGCGACGGTCGGCGGTGATCTGTACGAGGTCATGGCCACGCGCCACGGCGTACGCGTCGTCATCGGGGACGTGCGCGGGCACGGCCTCGGCGCGCTGGGCACGGTCGCCGCGGTGCTCGGCAGCTTCCGCGAGGCGGCCCACGACGAACCGGACCTGAGCGGCGTGCTCCGGCGCCTGGAGCGCGCTTTGCAGCGGCACCTGCGGGAGCGGGCGCGCGCCGAGCACCCGTCGTCGGGCGGTGCGGAGCCGGAGAACCCGCTGTCCGAGGAGTTCGTGACGGTGCTGCTCGTGGAGATCGCCAAGGACGGTTCCGTACGGACCCTGAACTGCGGCCACCCGTGGCCGTACCGGCTCAGCCGCGAGGGCGCGCTGCCGGACGCGCCCGGCGAACCGATGCCGCCGCTGGGCCTGTTCCCGCTGCCCGCCGAGCTGCCGGTGATGGACCGCCCGCCGCTGCCGCCCGGCCAGGCGATCTTCCTGCACACCGACGGGGCGACGGACGCGCGCGACGCCCGCGGCACGTTCTTCCCGCTGCCCGAGGCCCTGGACGACAGCGTCAGGGCGGCCAGGGACTGCCGCCCCGAAAGCGTCGTGGAAGGCGTACGGGCCGCGCTGCTGCGGCACGCCGGCGGGCGGCTGTCCGACGACGTCGCGCTGCTGGTGCTGTGCAACGACCGGCTGCGGGTACCCGCCAATGCGGCCGTGGCGCCCGCGATGCGCGGGCGTGTCCGGGCGGGGCGGCCGGAGTGAAGGACGGCGCGGCCGGTTCACACCCCGTGTGAAGGCCGCTTCATTACGCTGATCTCAAGGGGCAGTTGAGTCGACAAGTCTACGAGCGGCCGCACCGGCCGGGGGGACGGCGCGCGCTCACCAGGAGGGCACCATGGAGCCCAACAGCCTGCTCGACGCGATTCTCGACGAGGCAGGCATCTCGCACGCCGGGCTGGCCGTGCACATCAACCAGCTCGGCCGCCAGCGCGGACTGGCACTGCGCTACGAACACACCGCCGTGGCCCGCTGGCTGAAAGGGCAGCGGCCACGAGGCCAGGTACCCGACCTGATCTGCGAGGTCCTCAGCGAACGGCTGCACCGCGCCGTCGGACTCGACGACATCGGACTGAGCCGGCCGGGAGTGCGCCGCGCCCCGGACACCCCGCTCTCCGGCTTCGTGGAGCGGGCCACCGCGCTGTGGCGGTCCGACGAACAGCAGCGGCCGCACGTGCTGTCCGCTCCCGCCCTCACCGGCACCTCGGCGGTCATTCCCGTATGGGAGTGGGAGAACCCGCCAGAGGACTCCGACGTGTCCCGGGACGGCCTGACCAGGGTCTCCATGGCGGACATCGAAATGCTCCGCGCGGCGCGTACGCACTACGAGCTGATGTACCGGAAGGCGGGTGGTATCGCGACGAGAACGCGGGTCGTCGGATTCCTCAACACCGAGGCGGCGCCGCTGCTGCGGGGCAGCTACACCGACGCGACGGGACGACAGCTCCACCGGGCCACCGGCGGACTGGTCGCCGTCGCGGGAATCTGTGCGTACGACTCGGACGCCCTGGGACTGGCCCAGCGCTACTTCCATCAGGCGCTGCGGCTGGCCAAGGCCAGCGGGGACCGGGGGCTCGGCGCGTACGTCATCGCGCTGCTGGTCAACCAGTCCCTGTTCGTACGGGAGTACCGTCAGGCGGTCGCCTTCGCGGAGGCGGCCCTGCGCACGACGGGGCCGCAGATCACCCCGGCGCTCGCGGCGGATCTCTACGCGATGCAGGCCAAGGCGTACGCACGCCTCGGGGACGGCGCCAGCGCGCTCTCCTGCATCCGGCGTGCGGAGGCGGCGGCCGAGCGCATACGCCCTGGTCAGGAACCCGACGAAACGGATTACGTCCAGCCGGGTCTGGTGAACGTCCAAGTAGCGGAGGCGCTGCTGAGCCTGGGGGACCTCAGAGCCGCCAGGCAACACGCGGACGCCGCCGTCGACACCCCCGCGCACGACCGGGGCCGGGTCCACCGGCTGGCCATGCTCACCCATATCGAGCTGCGCCAAGGGGACGCGGACCAGGCTGTGGCCAACGCCGCGCAGATGACCGAACAGGCGCGGGGAATGGAGTCGCAGCGGTTACGGGACCGGCTGCGGGCGGTGCGCGAGCACCTGGCCGAGACCGGAGGTTCCGCCACCGACGAAGCTGCCGATCTGATCGACGAGGCGCTGCGCGTTCCACTGTGAGGCCGGCCCGTGTCACCTTGCCGGCTCAACGGCGGAAGGTGGCACTTACGTGCGATGGAAGAATCTCAGTGAGCAGACCGTGTACGAGAACCGCTGGTTCCGGGTCAACCTCGCCGATGTCGAACTCCCCGACGGCCGCCATCTGGATCACTTCCTGATCCGGTTGCGGCCCGTCGCCGTGGCCACAGTGGTCAACGAGGCCAACGAGGTGCTGCTGCTGTGGCGGCACCGCTTCATCACCGACACCTGGGGATGGGAACTTGCCGCGGGGGTGGTCGAGGACGGCGAGGACATCGCCGCCGCGGCCGCCCGGGAGATGGAGGAGGAGACCGGGTGGCGCCCCGGCCCCCTCAAACACCTCCTCTCGGTCGAGCCGTCCAACGGCCTGACCGACGCCCGGCACCACATCTACTGGTCCGACCAGGGCGCGTTCACGGGCCATCCCGAGGACGACTTCGAATCCGACAAACGGGAATGGGTCCCCCTCAAACTGGTACCCGACATGATCGCCAGAGGGGAGGTGCCGGCCGCCAACATGGCGGCCGCCCTGCTGTTGCTGCATCACATCCGGCTGGGGTGACCCGGGCCGCGGCGCGACGAGAACGCCGCCGGCCCGCCGGTCTCAGCGCCCCATCGCCTGCCATACGGCGATCGCCAGCGCCGCGAGCCCCGTGAGTGCGGCGATGGAGGGCAGTGGCCAGCGGCCGTGCTCCAACCGCGTGACGCGGGCCTGCAGATCGCCCGCGTCACGCTCGTTCTGTTCGGATCGTTGCGCGAGCAACGCCAGCTGTCCGTCGACACGGGCCGTCCGCACATCGAGGCAGCGTCTCAAGTCCGCCATGTCGGTGGCAACCAGGTCGGGTTCGGGGTGGGCGGTCACGGTCCGCTCCTCTTTCCTCTCTTGGGCGGGACTTCGTTGTCCATACGCGCACCAGTCAACTACCTCGGCACGTACGGCGGGAGCGTGTGCGGGACGAATATGCGGGTCTGCCGCGCACACCCCGTGTGAAGTGACACGCCGTGACGGCCCGCGGGGGAGCGCGGACTTCACACGGGGTGTGAACCCCGCGCCCCAACCGGCCGCTTTCACACGGTCCCGACCAAGCCCGCGAACACCGATGCTGTTTACCAACGGGGGCCGCTGCCGGTGGACGGGCGCCCATCGGCCGGTTGTCCGCCCGCCGTCTTTCCCCCGAGCGGCGGGCGGACCACAACGGGGGACGCCACTCAGGGGGCACGGGGACGGCGGGCGGCACACACGGTCGCGGGCACCACACCGGCGACGCGGAAAGGGCGGACCCGGGGGACCGGGTCCGCCCTTACTTCGTTCCGCGGGGCGGGGCTCCCGCTGACTCCGCACGGGACGACCGGCGAGTAGCCGGCCGTCGGCCGACGTCGACGGCGCGAGTGACTCCACTGCGGCGCGCAGCCCGGGGGCGTCTGGCTGGTGACGGGGGTGATGGGCAAGCGTGGGGCGCGGCGGTGACGGTGCGAGTGCTGCCGTGGCACAACACGCGAGGGCCGCTCCCGGGTGGGGGAGTGGCCCTCGCGTCGGGTGGTGCGGGCTTCGGTCAGTACGTGTAGAAGCCGGAGCCGGTCTTGCGGCCGAGGCGGCCGGCGTCGACCATGCGCTGGAGCAGCGGCGGGGCGGCGTAGAGGGCTTCCTTGTACTCCTCGTACATGGAGTCGGCGACCGAGGCGACCGTGTCCAGGCCGATCAGGTCGGACAGCTTCAGGGGGCCCATCGGGTGGGCGCAGCCCATCTCCATGCCGTTGTCGATGTCCTCGCGGCTGGCGATGCCGGACTCGAACATCCGGATCGCCGAGAGCAGGTACGGGATCAGCAGCGCGTTGACGACGAAGCCGGAGCGGTCCTGGGCGCGGATGGCGTGCTTGCCCAGGACGTTCTGGACCAGCGCCTCGGCCCGCTTGATCGTCTCCTCGCCGGTGGTCAGCGCGGGGATCAGCTCGACCAGCTTCTGCACCGGCGCCGGGTTGAAGAAGTGGATGCCGATGACCTGGTCGGGGCGGGAGGTGGCGACGGCCAGCTTCACCAGGGGGATGGAGGAGGTGTTGGAGGCCAGGATCGCGTCCGGGCGGGTGACCACCTGGTCGAGGACCTGGAAGATCTCCGTCTTGACCTGCTCGTTCTCCACGACCGCCTCGATGACCAGGTCGCGGTCGGCGAACTCGCCGAGATCGGTGGTGAAGCTGAGCCGGCCGAGCGTCGAGTCGCGCTCCGCGACGGTGATCTTGCCGCGCTCGGCTGCCTTGCCGAGGGAGTTGGTCAGGCGCGTACGGCCCAGCTCCAGCGCCTCGCCGGTGGTCTCAGCGACCATCACGTCCAGGCCGGAGCGGGCACACACCTCGGCGATACCGGCGCCCATCTGGCCGCAGCCCACCACTCCGACGCGTTCGATGTCGGTCACATCGTGCCTTTCGCTGATCTCGGGGACCGGCGGGGCGCGCGGGGCCGTCCGTGCCTGCGGCAGGGACCCCGGCGTCCGCCTCGGCCCCGACGTTACTCCGCGGGGTGCTGTGCGGCGGGGGCAGGGGCGGGCATTCTGTTGTCCTGAGACGGACGTTCCGGACACTTTGGGGGCGTGGCATGAGACGGATCACACGCAGAGCGTTCGCGGTGGCGGCCCTCACGGCGGCCGCAGCGGTTCCGGGGAGCGGCAGCGCGGCGGCCCGCGGCCGGGGCACGGACACCGGCCGGCGCGAGTTCCGCGGCATGTGGCTGGCCACGGTCGCCAACCGGGACTGGCCTGCCAAGCCCGGGCTGCCGGCCGCCCGCCAGCAGGCCGAGCTGCTGGGGTACTTGGACGCCGCGGTGGCGCGCCGCCTGAACACGGTGGTCTTCCAGGTGCGGCCGACGGCGGACGCGCTGTGGCCGTCCCCGTACGAGCCCTGGTCGGAGTACCTGACCGGCGTGCAGGGCCGCGACCCGGGCTGGGACCCGCTGGGCTTCGCGGTGCGCGAGGCCCACCGGCGCGGACTGGAACTGCACGCCTGGTTCAACCCGTACCGCATCGCCAACCACACCGACCCGTCCCGGCTGGTGCCCACCCACCCGGCGCGGCTGCACCCGGAGTGGGCCGTGCCGTACGGCGGCAAGCTGTACTACAACCCCGGCCTGCCGGAGGTGCGCGCCTTCGTGCAGGACGCGATCCTCGACGCGGTCGAGCGGTACGACATCGACGGCGTCCACTTCGACGACTACTTCTACCCCTATCCGGTGGCGGGCCAGACCTTCGCCGACGACGCCGCGTACGAGGAGTACGGCGGCGGCTTCGAGGACCGGGCGGCCTGGCGGCGCGACAACATCGACCTGCTGGTGCGCGAGACGGGGGAGCGGGTGCGCGACGCGCGGGGCGCCGGCGGCGGGCGCGTGGGCCGGTGGCGCAGGCGGGACCGCAAGCACCACCGGCCCGTCCGGTTCGGCATCAGCCCGTTCGCGATATGGCGCAATCGCGCCACCGACGCGTCCGGTTCCGATACGCAGGCGGGCGTGCAGACCTACGACGACCTCTACGCCGACACCCGTAAGTGGGTGCGCGAGGAGTGGATCGACTACATCGTGCCGCAGGTGTACTGGAACATCGGCTTTCCCGCGGCCGACTACGCCAAGCTGCTGCCCTGGTGGTCGGAGACGGTCACCGGCACACGCGTGCACCTGTGTATCGGCGAGGCCCTGTACAAGGCGGGCGCGCCCGGTCAGCCGCCCGCCTGGCAGGACCCCGCCGAGCTCTCCCGCCACCTCACGCTGGCCCGCGGCTTCCCGCAGGTGCGCGGCCACGTCTTCTTCTCGGCGAAGGAGGTGGCGGAGGACCGCACCGGGGCGATGGCCCGGGTCGTGGCCGACCACTACCACGGGCCGGCGCTGCCGCCGCGCCCCGCGTGAGGGGCCCCGGGCGAGGGGCCCTGTGTGCGGGCTCCTAGTCCTGGGCCTCCGCCGCCGGGAAGCTCCGTACGACCGTGTCGGGCCCGGGGGACATCAGGGTCTCGTGGCCGTCCTCGAACCGGACGCGGTAGGGCGGGGAGCCGTTGGGCCCCAGGACTTCGATGACTTCGGCGGTCCGGTCGTGCTGCCCCACGATCCTGCCGTGCACCAGCAGCCGGTCTCCCACACTCGCTTGCATCGGCTACGGCCTCCTCGTCAGTCGGTCGGAGGGTGTGTGTCGCGTGGCGGCAAGTCTACGGCCGGTCACCGCCGATGCACCCGTGGAAGGCGGTACCCGCGCGTGGCGCAGGCCGGTGTCCGGCCACGGGCGGGTGGGCCACGGACGGGTGGGGCCACGGACGGGTGAGGGTGCGGCCGGGTGAGGGCGCGGGCTCTCAGCCGGCCGTGCGCTGGGTGACCGCGATGCAGACCAGTACGGCGACGGCGGCGACCGGGGCGGCCAGCGGCAGTTGCTCGCCCAGCAGCAGCACGGACCAGACGAGGGTCATCAGCGGCTGGGCCAGCTGGAGCTGGCTGGCCTTGGACACGCCGATCAGCGCCATGCCGCGGTACCAGACCACCAGCCCGAGGAACTGCGACCCGAACGACAGCCACAGCAGGCCCGCCACCGCGTGCCCCGTCAGGTGCGGCGGTTCGGCGAGCAGCGCGAGGGCCGCGCCGGGCACGGTGACCGGCAGGGCCAGCACCAGCGCCCAGCCGATCACCTGCCAGCCGGGCAGGTGCCGGGCGAGCCGGCCGCCTTCGGTGTAGCCCGCCGCGCACACCAGGAGCGCGGCGAAGAGGTAGAGGTCGCCGGTGCTCAGCGCGCCGCCGCTCTGCTGGACGGTGAAGCCGATGACGACGGCGGCGCCGGCCAGCGCCGCGGCCCAGAACGCCTTCGACGGCCGGGCCCCGGTCCGTACGGCCGAGAACACCGCGGTGGTCAGCGGCAGCAGACCGACGACGACCGCCGCGTGCGAGGTGGTGGAGGTCTCCAGGGCGAGGGTGGTCAGCAGCGGGAAGCCGAGGACGACGCCGGCCGCCACGACGGCCAGGCCCGCCCAGTGCCGCCGCTCGGGCGGCCGGACCCGGAACGCGGCCAGACAGCAGCCGGCGATGGCGGCGGCCAGCACGCTGCGCAGGGTCACCACCGTCCAGGCGCCCATGCCTTCCAGGGCCCAGGCGGTGGCGGGGAAGGTGAGGGAGAAGGAGGCGACGCCGAGGGCGGCGAGCAGGGTGCCGCGGGCGGCGGCGGTGGTGCCCGCCGATCCGAGGGAGGTGGCGCTGCCCGTACGGGGTGCCGGGGTCGCACTGTCCGGCTCGCCGACTGCTATCGCGCTCATCGCAGTAGCGCTATCGTGATCTCTCATGCACGAGCGTAGCAGCGTGACCGAACTGGCCGGTATCCTCCGTGACGGCCTCGACCGCTACTCTCCGGGTGAGAAGCTGCCGTCGAGCCGGGCCCTGGTCGAGCGGCACCGGGTGAGCCCGGTGACGGTGTCCAGGGCCCTGGCCGAGCTGGTGGCCGAGGGACTGGTGGTCACCCGGCCCGGCGCCGGGGCCTTCCGCGCGGAGGCGCGGCCGCAGGCGCGCGCCGTGGACACGTCCTGGCAGGAGATCGCCCTCAGCGCGGAGGCCGCCGACGACCACGCGCCGCGCGGAGTGGACGACTCCGGCGTGCTGGCCACGCTGGCGGCCCCGGCCCCCGGCGTCATCGAGCTGAACGGCGGCTACCTGCACCCCGCCCTGCAACCGGAACGCGCCCTCGCCGCCGCGCTCGCCCGCGCCGGGCGCCGGCCCGGCGCCTGGGGCCGCCCGCCGATGGAGGGCGTCACCGAACTGCGGGCCTGGTTCGCGCGCGAGATCGGCGGCCCCGGCGGGGCGCTCGCCGCCTCGGACGTCCTGGTGACGGCGGGCGGGCAGAGCGCGCTGACGACGGCGCTGCGGGCACTGGCCCCGCCCGGCGCGCCCGTGCTCGTCGAGTCGCCGACGTACCCGGGCATGCTGTCGGCGGCCCGCGCGTCCGGGCTGCGCCCCGTGCCCGTACCGGTGGACGCGGACGGGGTGCGGACCGATCTGCTGGCCGAGGCGTTCCGGGCCAGCGGGGCCCGGTTGTTCGTCTGCCAGCCGCTCTTCCAGAACCCGACCGGTACCGTGCTGGCCGCCGGGCGCCGGGCGGAGGTGCTGCGGATCGCGCGCGCGGCCGGGGCCTTCGTGATCGAGGACGACTTCGCGCGCCGGCTCGTCCACCAGGACGCGCCCGCGCCGCCGCCCACCCTGATCGCCGACGACCCGTGCGGCACGGTCGTGCATGTCTGCTCGCTCACCAAGGCCACCTCGCCGAGCCTGCGGGTGGGCGCGCTCGCCGCGCACGGCCCGGTCCTCGACCGGCTGCGCGCCATCCAGGTCGTGGACGGTTTCTTCGTCGCCAGGCCACTTCAGGAAGCGGCACTGGAACTGGTGGGGTCCCCGGCGTGGAGCCGCCACCTGCGGGTGATATCAGGGCAGTTGGCGTCGCGCAGGGACGCCCTGGTCGCGGCGCTCCGGCTGCATTTCGCGGACGGGGAGGCGGCCGGCCCCGGCCCCGGTGTGCAGGTCGTGCCGCCGGGCGGCTACCACCTGTGGCTGCGGCTGCCCGACGGTACGGACGAGTCCGCGCTCGCCGGCGCGGCGCTCCGTGCGGGCGTCGCGGTCGCCCCCGGCCGCCCGTACTTCGCCGCCGAGCCCCCGGCAGCGCACCTGCGGCTCACCTACGCCTCGGCCGCCGGCACGGCCGAACTGGCCGAGGGGGTACGCCGCTTGCGCACCGCGTGCGAGGAACTGCGCGTCGGGGGCCGGGAGTAGAGGGGGCCGAGGTTCCCGAGCCGGTTCATGCCGGACCCGCTCAGTCCGGATCCGGTGTGCCGCCCGGTTGCCGGGCCGCGGCTCCGCGCCGTGGCTCCGCGGGGGTCAGCAGCGCGGCGAGCCGGTGGGTTTCCGCGAGGTAGCGCTCGTAGGGGAAGCCGGCCTCCAGGAGGGCGGTGCGGAGTTCTTCCTCCAAAGGCTTGCCCTCGGCCAGGAAAGCGGCCTGGCCCGCCGGGGTGAGGGCGACCAGGCGCCGGCGCCGGTGGGCGGGGTCGACGCTGATCGTCACGTACCCCTCCGCCTCCAGTGGGCGCAGGGCGCGGCTGATGGCGGGGTCGGACAGGGTCAGGGCTTCGGCGAGGCGGTGCTGGGTGGCGGGTTGGATCTCCTCAAGGGTGCCCAGCAGCCGCAGTTGGCTGGGGGAGAGGCGCTGGTCGGGGCCGGAGCGGCGCCGGGCCGCCTCGCCCATCAGCATGACCACGCGGTGCAGGAGCTCTGCCAGTCCTTCGTCCATGTGCCCAGTCTACCGGACTCTTGCATGGTTAATATTAACCATGCAACACTCGGATCCATGGACACTCTCCCGTACGCGGTCCAGACCGCGTTTCCGCTTCTCTTCCTGCTGGTGCCCGCCCTCGGAGCGCTGCTGAGCTGCCGCCGCCGCGGCCGGAGCCGGCCGGCGGCGGAGATCTGGCAGCGCTGGTGGTCCGTCGGCGCCCTCGGCATCGGAAGCCTGTGGATCACGCTCGCGTTCCTGGCGTTCCCGGAGGGCATGGCCCAGACCATCGGCTTCACGCCCTCGCCGTTCCAGTTCGAGATCGCCTTCGCCAACCTCGCCCTCGCCGTACTGGGCTTCCGCGGCGCGTCCGCGTCGCCCCGCGAGCGCCTCACGAGCGGGCTGGCGGCCGCCGTGTTCCTGTGGGGAGCCGCGATCGGCCACGTCTACCAGTGGTTCGCCAACGGCGACCACGCCGCCGGAAACACCGGCGGCATCCTGGCCAACGACATCCTCATCCCCGCCGTCATGATCGCCCTGGCCCTCCGGGACGTCCGCGGCGTTCGCGGCGTAAACCGTTCGACTCCGGCCGGTTGCTCTGCGAGCCTCCCGCAATGAACGACAGCAGCTCCGACGGCATCCCGGCCGGCTACGAAGTCTCCACCGACCCGGCCCGCCTCGACCTGGCCCTGATCCACCACTGGCTCTCCACCGACGCCTACTGGGCGCTCGGGCGCCCCCGCGAGCGCCAGGACCGGGCGGTGGCGGGCTCGCTCAACTTCGGCCTGTACGAGGCGGTTTCCGGCGGGGCGGCCGCCGGAACCGCCGGAGGGCGGCAGGTCGGGTACGCCCGCGTCGTCACCGACCACACCACCTTCGCCTGGCTCTGCGACGTCTACATCGCCCCCGCCGCGCGGGGCAAGGGCCTGGGCACCGCCCTCGTCACCCGCGTCCGCGACCACCTGGCGCCCTGCGGGCTGCGCCGCATCCTGCTGGCGACGGGCGATGCCCACGAGGTCTACGCCCGCGTCGGCTTCGAGCCGCTGGCCGAGCCCGGCAAGTGGATGGCACTCGGCCTCCAGTAGCCATGCCGCCCGGTAGCCCAATGTCGTCCGGTAGCGGTGCCGCCCGGTGGCGGTACCGCTCCGGCTCAGTGCCCCAGCACCTCCCGCAGTTCCGGTTGGAGCAGATCGGCGTGGGCGCGCACGAGGTCGTCGCACAGGTCCCAGATGCGCTCCACCGGCAGCGCGGCGGCGGTGGCCGGGTCCGTCATCGCGGCGTGCCTGATGTGGCGCGGCTCGCCCTCCACCGCCGCGCGTACGACCAGCTCGTTGGCGCTCGCGTAGGCCCGGTTCAGGGCCGCGCACTGCGGGGGCAGGGCGCCGACCCGGGTGGGCTGGACGCCCAGCGAGTCCACCAGGCACGGCACTTCCACCACGGCGGCGGCGGGCAGGTTGTCCACCAGGCCGTGGTTGGGGACGTTGCCGTAGACCGTGCGCGGGGTGCCGGAGACGATGCTGTGGACGATCTGCGGCGCGTACTCCATGGTGCCCTCGACCGGCAGCGGCGAGCCGGAGGCGAGGGCGTCCCGGGTCCGCTCGTACTCGGCGGTGTTCTCCTCGACGATGTCCAGGTACGTGCCGATCGGCAGCCGCAGCCGCTCCACCTCGCTGTCGTGGTGGAGGTACCAGGGCACGTACTCGGAGGAGTGCTCGCTGGTCTCGGTCGGGTAGTAGCCGAGCCTGCGGTACATGTCCACGCGGACCCGCCGCAGCAGCTGGGGGTCCTTGGCGATCACCTCGTCGAGCAGCGGGTACAGGTTCTGCCCGTCCCGTTCGAAGCGCAGCACCCACGCCTGGTGGTTGACGCCGGCGGCCAGGTAGGAGATCTCCTCGTAGGGCACGTGCAGCAGGTCGGCGAGGTCCCGCACGGTCCAGTAGACCGAGTGGCACAGGCCGACGACCCGGCGCAGCGGTGTGGCCTGCGCCAGGTACATCACGTTCATCGCCATCGGGTTGGTGTAGTTCAGCAGCCAGGCATCCGGGCAGAGTTCGGCGATGTCGTCGGCGAGGGCGCGCAGCAGCGGGAAGGTGCGCAGGGCGCGGAAGATGCCGCCGATGCCGAGGGTGTCCCCGATGGTCTGGCGCAGCCCGTAGCGCGCCGGGATGCCGAAGTCCGTACGGGTGGCCTCGTTCATGCCGACCTGGACGGTGTTGACGACGAAGTCCGCGTCCTGGAGCGCGGCCCGCCGGTCCAGGTGCGCGGTGACGACCGGCTCGGCGCCGCGGGTGCCGGCGATGTAACGGGCCGCGCCCTCGGCGGTGGCGAGGCGTTCGGCGTCGATGTCGTGCAGGGCGACGTGGATGCGCCGCAGTTCGGGGAAGGCGAGCAGGTCGGCGAGGAGGCCCTGGGTGAAGACGACGCTGCCGGCGCCGATGAAGGCGATCTTCACGGTGCCGGTGCCGGTGCGGCCGGCCGGGCTGGTGCGGGTCATGCGTGGCTCCCTGGTGAGGTCGTGAGGGCGGCGGCGCGGGCCTCGTCCCAGGTGGGCTGGGCCGCCGTACCGCCGTGGGCGCGGGTGGACAGGGCGCCGCAGGCCGCGGCGAAGGAGAGCGCCGCCGGCAGGTCCAGGCCGTGCAGGACCGCGGCGACGAAGCCGGCGTCGAAGCTGTCGCCGGCGCCGACGCTGTCCACCGGGTCGGCGGGGACGGCGCCGGTACGGGTGAGCGTGCTGCCGTCGTGGGCGAGCGCCCCGGCCGCGCCGTCCTTGACGACGACCAGCGGCCCGCGCCGGGCGAGGGCGGCGGGCGCGTCGTCCTCCGGTGTTCCGGGCGCCAGCGTCGCGGCCAGCGCCCGTGCCTCCGCCGCGTTCGGCAGCAGGATGTCGGTGTACTCCAGGGCGGGGCCGAGGAGTTCGGGGTCCCAGCGCCGCGTGGGGTCGTCGTTGGTGTCCAGCGAGGTGGCCGCGCCGTGTCCGCGGGCCCGCGCGAAGAGGCCGCCGAGCGACCGGGCCAGGCGCGGCATCAGGAAGAACGATCCGGCGTGCACGTGCCGGGAGGCGGCCAGCAGCCGGTCCGGCACGTCCTGCGGCCCGGTGGCCGCCAGGCAGCCGGGGGCGGTGAGGATGGCGCGGTCGTCGCCTTGGGCGAGGACGGTGGTGAGCGGGGTGGGCAGCTCCGGGTCGGTGGTCAGCGCGGTGACGTCCACGCCGCGCCCGGCCAGCGCCGTACGGACGAAGGCGCCCGCTGCGTCGTCACCGACCCGCCCGGCGAACGCCACGCGCAGGCCCAGCCGGGCGGCGCCGCAGGCCGTGATCGCGGCCGAGCCGCCGAGCAGCAGGGCGCCGGTGGCGACGAGGTGTTCGCGCTGCCCGTACTCCAAGGGGTGCGGGACCGGGCCGACCACCACATCGGGGTTGGCGTCGCCGATCACGAGGAGATCGAAGGGGCGGGACACGGACACCTCCGGGACGGGACGGGGCGGGGCCGGGTGACGGAACCGGTACGGGCGAAGGGCGGCGCTACCCCTTCACACCGCTCGACGTCAGGGACTGGATGAAGGTCTTCTGGGCGAACAGGAACGCCACCAGCACCGGCAGCACGGTGATCACATTGCCCGCCATGATCGCCGACCACCGGTTGTGGTGCTGCCCCTGAAAGGTCGTCAGGCCCAGCTGGAGCGTGTACTGGGTGTCGTGGTTGATCGCGATGAGCGGCCAGGTGAGATCGTTCCAGGTGGTCAGGAAGGTCAGCACGGCGACGGTGGCCAGCGCGGGGCGGGCCAGCGGCAGCACCACGGAGTACAGCACCCGCAGCCGCGAACACCCGTCGATCCAGGCCGCCTCCTCCAGCTCCCGGGGCAGCGCGAGGAAGAACTGCCGGAAGAGGAAGACCGCGAACGGCGTGACCAGGGACGGCACGATCAGCGCCCCCAGCGTGTCGATCAGCCCCAGCCCCTTCATCACCAGGAACGTCGGGATCATGGTCAGCTGGAACGGCACGACCATCGTCGCCAGCATCAGCCCGAGCAGCAGCCGGGACCCGGCGAACCGCATCCGGGCGAAGGCGTAGCCGCCCAGCGAGCCGAGGACCAGGTTGGCGAGCACCGCGGTCACCGCGACGACCGAGGAGTTGGCGAACCAGCGCGGGAACATCGCGTTGCCCAGCACGTAGTCGTACCCGCCCAGGTCGATGCCGGCCGGCCACAGCGCGGGCGGGAACCGGTTGATCTCCGCGTTGGTCATCACCGAGCTGAGCACCAGCCACACCAGCGGCAGCGCGAACCCCAGCGACAGCGGCGCGAGCAGCAGGTGCCAGGCGCTGAACGGCAGGAGCCTGCGCCGCCGGCCCGGTTTCCGCCGCGCGGTCAACGGACCGTTCCCCTCGGCGTGGTGCCCGGCCGGCGCCGCCGGTACAGGCGCAGCGCGGTCCCCGCGAGCAGCAGGGCGGCCGCGAGGACGTACGCGGCGGCGGCCCCGTATCCGGCGGTGAACATCTGGAACGCCTGCTCCCATACGAAGTAGACGATGACGGTGGTCGACCCGAGCGGGCCGCCCTTCGTGGTCACGTAGATCAGGTCGAACACCTGGAGCGCGGTGATCAGCTGCCACAGCACCAGGAAGACGGTCACCGGCGTCAGGGCCGGCAGCTTGACGTGCCACAGCACCCGCAGCCTGTTCGCGCCGTCCAGCCGCGCGGACTCCACCAGTTCCGGCGGCACGTCCTGGAGCGCGGCGAGATAGACGACGACGCAGAACCCGACGCCGCTCCACAGCGAGATGAGGACCAGCAGGTACAGCGCCTGGCCGGGGTCGGAGAGGAAGCCCTGCGGGGAGACGCCCAGGTGGTGCAGCAGGGAGTTGGCGACGCCGAACTGCGGGTCGAGGATGAAGAAGAACAGCACGCCCTGCGCGGCGGCCGAGATCACGAACGGGATGAAGACCAGCGTCCGGTAGAGGCCGATCAGCCGGATGCGGCGGTTGAGCGCCAGCGCGAGCGCCAGCCCGCCGGCCAGGCTGAGCGGCACGTACAGGCCCGCGTAGACCAGGGTGTTCTCCACCGCCGTACGGAAGCCCGGGTCCCGCACCAGCGCGCGGTAGTTGTCCAGGCCCACCCAGCGCCCCGGCGTGACCAGGTCGTCCGCCCGGAAGGAGAGCAGCAGCGACCAGACGACCGGGACGATGCCCAGGCCGAGGATGATCACCACGGCCGGGCCGATGAAGGCCCAGGCGGTGGCGGTCTCCCTGCGGGTGCGGCCCGCGAGCGTACGGGGCCGCCGGCCGGCCGGGGTGCCGGGGCGTCGTCCGGTGCCGTCGCGGCGCGGGTCAGGGGTGACGGCGCGCGGCGTCGTGCGGCGGGCCGTGCGGGGCACTGGCGGCATGGCACCCTCTCTCGTCCGGCCGCTGCCGGCCGCTGCCGCACGGGCGTCGTCCGGTCTCATCGGGGGATCAGCAGGGCCGCGTCGGCCTTCTCGGCGCAGGTGCGCAGCGCGTCGGCGGGGGAGCTGCGGCCGAGCAGTACGGCGACGACCGCCTCGCCGACCGCCTGCGATATCTGCGGGTAGGCCGGGTGGACGGGCCGCACCCTGGCGGTTTCCAGTGCCTTGGTGAACACCGGCAGCCCGGTGGTGCGCGCCGAGTACCGCCGCCACTCGGGGCGCCCGGCGGACGCCGTGCTCAGCGGCAGGCTGCCGCCGCCCACCGCCCACCGCACGTCCTGTGCCGGGTCGCCCAGCCAGCGCAGGAACTCGACCGCGGCGCGCGACCGCTGCGGGCCGTTGTCGAAGACGGTCCAGGTGTCGGGGCCGGAGATCGTGCAGGGCCGGCCGCTGTAGGTGGGCGGCGCCACCACGTCGTAGTCGACCTTGCCGGCCACGATGTCCGGCAGTTCCCACGGGCCGGTGGCCATCATGCCCATCCGGCCGCCGATGAAGACCTGGTGCATCTGCTCGCTGCCCGGTTTGGGGTCGACGTAGACGCTCTTGTCGGCGGCGAGCCGCGCCAGGGTGCCCAGCGCCTGTTCCCCGACGTCCTTGAAGCCGATGCCGTGCCCGTCCGGGGCGATGACCTCGCCGCCGAGATCCCACACCAGCGGCCACAGCCGCCAGACGGTGTCCTCGTCGCCGGTGCCGGGCCAGCTCGTACCGAAGGTGCCGCGGCGGGGGTCGGTCAGCAGGCGTGCCGTACGGACGAAGTCGTCCCAGGTCCAGCCCGCCTTGGGGTAGGGCACCCCGGCCTGGCGGAACAGTTGCCTGTTGTAGACGACGCACAGCGAGTCCAGCACGGCGGGCGCGGCCCGCACCTGGCCGTTGAGCTGGACCGCGTCGCGTACCGGTCCCCAGAACCGCGGCCAGTACGCGGTGGCGCGCAGCTCGTCGGTGAGGTCGACGACGCGGGGGCTGCGGGCCACCCGGGCGAGGTCGGCGCCGAAGACGTAGGCGATGTCCGGGTACGAGCCTGCGGCCAGTGCCGCCGTCACCTTCTGGAGCATGGCGTCGGCCACCACGCCGCCGCCCCCGGCGTCGACGCGGATGCGCGACTGGCGGCGGTTGAAGTCGTCGACGAGCGACTGGATGGCCTTGCGGCCGGTGTCGGCCTGGCCGTGCCACAGCTCGACGGTGATCCGGCCGTCGGAGCCGACGCTCCCGGCGTCCGACGCCAGACAGCCGCCGAGGAGTGGTGCGCCGGCCGCGAGCGCGGCGCCGGTGTGCAGGAGGCGGCGCCGTGTCGGCCCGCCCGGAGGCCGGGCGCCCGGTCCGGCGCTCGCGTCGGGTAAGCCTGCCGTGCCCGTGTCCCCGCCCGGTGCGTCGCGCACCACCGGCCACCCCCTCGAAGAACCGGTCCGAGGTCCCGAAGAACCGTTTGCGCCCGCTCCCGGGCCCCCGAGCCGGACGGTCGGGAGCCCTCAAGAGCTAACCAGCAGGCACCGATCGGTGCAATGGTGCTGCCGCGACGGGTGGGGCGCCGCGGGGCACCGGTCTCAGCGCCGCGGCGCCGCGTCCGTGTACGTGAACCGGTCCGCGTCCACCGTGGCGCTCGTGCCGCCCGCCGTCGTGACGGTGACGTGCACCGTGCCCGCCCCGGCCGGCGACGTACTGCTACAGAACGACTCCCCGCAGGACACGTGCGCCGCCGGGGCGCCCCCGAACGAGACCGTGCCGCCCGCGAGGCCCGTGCCCAGGACGTACACCGACGTCCCGCCCCGCGCCGGGCCGCCGCGCACGTTCAGCCCGGTGACCACCGGAGCGGCGGGCGGGGCGGGCGGCGGCCCGGTGTACGCGAACCCCTCCGGGGCGCCGGCGGCGCCGCCCGGCGTGACGACGGTGACGGGCACGGTGCCGGAGCCGCCCGGCGTGGTGGCGGTGCACCGCGTGTCCGTGCAACTCGTCGTTGCGACCCGGTCGTTGCCGAACAGGACGAAGCCGTCGTCCAGGGCGGTGCCGGTGAGCGTCACGGCGGTGCCCCCGGCGCCGGGCCCGGTGGTCGTGCCGATGGCGGTCACCGCGGGCCGGTCCGGTGTCCCGGCGGGCTGCTGCGGGCCGTTGACCGTGTACGTGGACACGTTGTTGGCCGGGTTGACGTCGTCGCGGTGCGCGACGGTGGCCCTGATCACCCCGGACGGCTTCGCCGCGCCCGAGCTGACCTGCACCTTCATGAAGTCGCCGCGGCCGGGCACGCGGGTGCCGCGGAACGTCGCCTCCAGGTGCCGCCCGTCCGGCGACACGGTCTGGTCGAACGTGTAGTCGTAAGGCGTCGAGTACATCAGCGCCCCGCCGGTCTTCAGGCCGGGCGGCAGGTCCACGGTCAGGTGGGTGACCCCGGTGGCGTCGGCCGTGCCGACCGAGGTCCAGCTGACGGAGAAGTTCCCGTAACTGTTGGGCTGCGTAGGGTAGTTGCCCGCCTGCGAGACGGCGACATCGGGGCCGGAGGCGGCGGTGGCGGCGCGGGCGGGGCCCGCCGCGAACAGGGCGGCCGCGGCGAGGAGGAAGGCCGGCCAGGCCGCTGCTAATCGAGTGGTCATGCCCTCCCTCATCGCCCGCACGCCTGTTCCCGTTACGTTACGTCCCTTCCGCCCGCCACACGCGCAGCGGTCCGGCCCTCCGGCACCCGTTCGCCTCGGCCGCCTCCAGGTCGGCGCCCGACTCGTAGCCGACGACCGGCAGGCCGGGCCAGCGGGCGGTGACGGCGGACAGGCACCCGGCCCAGGTGTCGCGCGGATCCCGCCGCGGATCGGCCCGCGAGGTGAAGACGTTGGACAGGCCCACCACCGAGGCGCCGAGCGAGACGACGGCGCCCGCCGTGACGCGCCCGTCGGCGGACCGGCCGCGCAGGAAGCGGGTGCCGCCGTCCGCGAGCAACTCCGGCCGGAACGGGCCGCAGGTGCCCGGTTCCGCTCCCCATGCCTGCGCCCAGGCGAGCAGTTCGCCGGGGGTGCCCGCCACGTCCCAGACCGGTCCGCCGGTCCGCGGCGGAACGGGGGCCGGGGCCCCGGCCGGCCGGTGGATCCACTGCGCCTCGAAGAGCACCTCGAACCCCGCCGCGCTCAGGTCCAGGCACGCGAAACTGTCCTTGACCGAGCAGCCCGGGGACGCGGTGTCGATCCGGTCCAGGAGTTCCGCGGGAGCGCCGCGGAGGCGGTCGGTGAGGGTCACGGCGTCCGGGTAGAGCGGGGGAGTGCGGCGGGAGCCGGTCCAGGCGCCGCCGCCGAAGACGCCCCGTATGCCGTGGGCGCGGCAGACCGTGTCGCACCACTGGGCGTTGTTACGGGCCGCCGCGCGCACCCATGCCGCCCGCTCCGCCGCGTCCGTGACCGCCGCCGTGTCCCCCGGTTCGCTCATACGCCGATCATGGCATCCGGGCAGCCGGCACACCGCCGGGCCCACCGGAACACCACTCGACGGCACCGGTGATGCCGCCTACTATCTGCCGCGACGGCATCGCGTGTCGGTCACCGGCCGGGTGAGACATGGAGGTGTCCGTGAGTTTGCCTTACGGAGGCATTCCACAGTGTCAGTGCAGTTGAACCACACCATCGTCCACTCCCGGGACAACCGGGAGTCCGCCGCATTCCTGGCGCATGTCCTCGGGCTCGAAACCGGTGCGGAATGGGGCCCGTTCATTCCGGTGGACACCGGCAACGGAGTCACCCTGGACTTCGCCACCATCCCCGCCGGGTCGATCGTCCCGCAGCATTACGCGTTCCTCGTCTCGGAGGAGGAATTCGACGCGGCCTTCGCGCGGATCGAGCAGGCGGGCCTGACGTACTACGCCGACCCGCACGGGAAGCAGCCGGGCGAGATCAACCACAACGACGGCGGGCGCGGGGTCTACTTCCACGATCCGTCCGGCCACGGCCTGGAGATCATCACCCGCCCGTACGGCGGGTTCCCGGACGAGGCGGCCCCGGCATCCTCGTGACGCCGTGACGGGGGCGGGCGCCCGTGGCGGCAAGGCCGCGGGCGCCCGCACGACCGTGCCGCGCCCCGCTCACGCCCCCTTGAGCGTGATGGAACCGTTGGTGGTGACGAGGTCGAGCCGGTGCTTGCCGGCCGGGTCGTCGGGTACGCCGAGGCTCTTGTGGCCGTTGTCGGTGTCGGCCGACACCCGGTAGCGGTTGCCCTCGCCACCCGGCACGACCAGCGTGACGGCGCCGTTCGACGTCTTCGCCCGGACGTCCTGCGCCGTGCCCGTGACGAGGTCGATCGCGCCGTTGGACGTCTCCGCCTCGACCCCGCCGCCCTGGAGCCCGCGCCCGTGGATGCGGCCGTTGCTGGTGCGGACGTCGACCGTGCCGGTGACGCCGTCCAGTTCGACCGCCCCGGAACTGGTGCGCACCCGCACGTCGCCCACCTGGGAGAGGCGCACCGCGCCGTTCGAGGTCTCGCCGGTCACCGGCAGGTCCGCCGGTATGTCGACCGTGTAGCCCACCGAGCAGTCGTCCCCGCAGCCGCCGAGCACCAGCACGCCGTTCTCCACCCGGTGACTGGGCTCCTCCGGCCGGTCGCCCCGGTATGCCAGTTTGCGGTGCACGGACACCTTGCCGAGGGATTTCTTGCCGCGCACGGTGACCGAGCCGTTCCCGTTGTCCAGCCGTACGGAAGTGACCCGCGCGGTGAGCGTGGCGTCGTCCTCGTACGTGGACTGGTTCAGGAATCCGCACGCGCCGAGCGCGCTCACACCGATACCGGTCAGCGCAACGGCTCCGAGAACGCGGAGATGACGACGCAAGGAAATTCCCCCTGATGTAGTCGGCACAGCGCACACGGGTCCTGCGCACGCCGCGGATCGCCGCGCGGACCGGCGCGACGATCATGGAGCCTATGGGACGCGCCGCGACGGCCACCATGGGGACAACCCCCGGTTCCGCCGGTGGCTCGCCCCAGGATCCTCAGCCCCGGCTCCCCGCCCCCAGCCCCCGCAGCCGCTCCGGATCGGCCAGGATGTCGATCGCGACGATCCTGCCGCCCGTGATCGTCATGCCCATCACCGACACCGGCACCCCGTTCGTGACCGTGACGAGACCCATCGCCCCGTTCACGAGCGCCGGACGGGCGAACCGCGCCAGCCCCCGGAAGGTGAACGCCTGCCCGGCCACCTGCCGCGCCCCGACGAGCACCTTGGCCGCGCCGGGGAACCTGGCGCCGGTGTCGGCCCTGAGCACCACGTCCGGATCGAGCAGGGCGAGCAGTGCCTCGAAGTCACCGCCGCGCGAGGCGGCGAGGAAGGCGTCGACCACCTCCCGCTGCCGGGCCAGGTCGGCGTCGGGCGTGGTGGCCGCGCCCCGCACCCGGCGGCGCGCCCGGCTGGCGAGCTGCCGCGCCGCGCCCGCGCTGCGCCCGACCACCGGGCCGATCTCCTCGAACGGCACCGCGAACATGTCGTGCAGGACGAACGCGAGGCGTTCGGCCGGCGCCAGCGTCTCCAGCACCACCAGCAGGGCGAGCCCCACCGAGTCGGCCAGCAGCGCCTGGTGCTCCGGGTCCGTACCGTCCGTACCGCTGGCGACGACGGGGTCGGGCACGCGGACACCGGCGGACTCCCCTGCGTCGAGGGACTCCTCGCCCCGCGCCGTACGGGCCCGCAGCATGTCCAGGCACACCCGGCCCACGACGGTCGTCAGCCACCCGCCGAGATTGCCGACCCCGCCGGTCTCCGCGCGGCTGAGCCGCAGCCAGGCCTCCTGCACGGCGTCGTCCGCCTCGCTCAGCGAACCGAGCATGCGGTACGACACCGCCCGCAGATGCGCCCGGTGCTCCTCGAAGCGCTCCGCCAGAAAGTCCTTCTCGTCCACTGGTCACATTCTCCTGTTCGCGTTCCGTCGGTACTCTGACGGATCGGCCCGCCCCGATGTGACAGGCACCCGGCCGGAGACGCCGGACCGCGTCAGTCGAAGCGGATGTGCTTGACGCCCGTCCACGCGCGGCGCAGCCGCCCCCGTAGCGCGCTGTCGGTGTCGGCGGCCAGGTCCAGGCCCGCCGAGGCGGCGATGTGGTCGGCGACCTGCGCGACCGTGAGCCGGTCGGTCCACACGTGCTCGGCGAACTCCGCGCCGCGCAGCCGCTCCAGGCACTCGTCCAGCCGCGCCACGGCGAAACTCTCCCGCCGCAGCGGCGCGTCCTTCCCCGCCACGATCTTCACGGCGTACCCGAAGTTGCGCTCGCGCAGCCGACCGAGCACCGTCCGCCGGTCGGCGAGCAGCGCGAAGTGGCGTACGTCGTGCCCGCGTTCGCGCAGCCGGCCGACGGTCTCGCGGAAATACGCCGGTTCCACGAGCGTCATCGGCACGATCACCGTGCCGGGGTGCCCGGCCAGGGCCAGGTCCAGCACCTCGTACACGCCCTGCCGCCAGGCCGGCAGGTCCTGGAAGTCGCCGCGCAGGGCGGCGGGCATCATGCGGCGCAGGCCGAAGCCGGCGTGTTCGGGGTCGCAGATGACGCTGCCGGGCAGCCGGCGCCGGAGTTCGTGCGCGGTCTGCGTCTTGCCGCCGCCGAACGGGCCGTTGATCCACAGGAGCATGCGCAGCACTCTAAGGCCCGGCGTCCGGCGGCGCCTTGACGCTTCACGGGGCGGGCGTGAAGACGAGTGACGCGTTGTGGCCGCCGAAGCCGAAGGAGTTCGTCAGGGCCGCGGACAGGGCCTGGCGGCGCGGTGCGCCCGTGACGACGTCGAGCTTCACCGCGGGGTCGAGGGTGTCGAGATTCCGGGTCGCCGGAATGACGCCGTCGCGGACGGCCAGGATCGCGGCGAGGGCGCCGAGCGAGCCGGCCGCGCCGAAGAGGTGGCCGGTCATCGACTTGGTCGCGGTGACGGCCGGGTGGGTGCCGATCGCCTCGGTGATCGACTCGGCCTCCGTCAGGTCGCCCGAGGGCGTGGACGTGGCGTGCGCGTGGACGTGGCCGACCGCGAGCGGGGACAGTCCCGCAGCGGACAGCGCCAGCCGCATCGCCCGTACCTGCCCCTCGGGGTGCGCGGCCGTGATGTGGTGGGCGTCCGAGGTGACACCGGCGCCGGCGAGCGTCGCGTGGGCGCGGGCCGCCCGCGCGGCGGCGAATCCGGCGCGCTCCAAGACGACCACCGCCGAGCCCTCGCCGATGACGAAGCCGTCCCGGTCGGCGTCGAACGGACGCGAGGCCCGCGCCGGCTCGTCGTTACGCGTCGAGTGCGCCCTGGCCTGCGCGAACCCGGCCAGCGGCAGCGGGTGGACGCACGCCTCCGCGCCGCCTGCCACGACGACGTCCGCCCGGCCGAGGCGGATCAGGTCCAGGCCCGTTGCGATGGCCTCGGCCCCGGAGGCGCAGGCGCTGACCGGGGTGTGGGCGCCGCCCTTGGCGCCGAGTTCGATGCTGACCCAGGCGGCCGGGCCGTTCGCCATCAGCATCGGCACGGTGTGCGGGGACACGCGCCGCACGCCGGACGTTTCGAGGACGTCGTCCTGGCCGAGCAGGGTGAGCGCGCCCCCGGTCCCGGTGCCGATCACGACGGCCAGCCGCTCCGGGTCGACCTCGGGCGCGCCCGCGTCGGCCCACGCCTCGCGGGCCGCGACGAGCGCCACCTGCTCGCAGCGGTCCATGCGCCGGGCCTGCACCCGGTCCAGGACCTCGCCCGGCTCGGTCTTGAGGCGGCCCGCGATCCGTACCGGCAGGGCCGCCGCCCAGTCCTCCTCGATGGCCCTGATGCCGGACTGCCCGGCCAGCATGCCCGCCCAGGTCGTGGCGGCGTCTCCGCCCAGCGGCGTGGTGGCTCCGAGGCCGGTGACGACGACGTCGTCGGTGACAGTACGCACTGGATGAACCCCCATTGTCGTGTGGATACAACTCCCCGGTCCGAGTGCGGCGGGGGAGTGATCAACTTGTCGCTCACTCTTCCAGGGTTTTGGCGGCTTGTCGGGTGGCGATCCGCACGGAGACCTGCCGCTTGTGCTTGTGGGATTCCTGCAAAAGGAAGGCGCCAGAGTGCTCGGTGCGTACGAGGGGGCCAAGACGTGATGCAGGGCCCTGCCGGTAAGAGGCCGATCACGAGATATCTTGATGTCGAGCAATGTTGCAGACGTGGAGCGGAGCACCCGGTGACTGACTCGACCATCATCTACACACACACTGACGAGGCCCCGGCCCTGGCGACGTATTCGTTCCTGCCGGTGATCGAGGCCTACGCCTCGACGGCCGGGGTCACGGTGGAGAGCCGCGACATCTCCCTGGCGGGCCGGATCATCGCCGGCTTCCCGGAGTGGCTCCAGGAGGAACAGCGCATCGACGACGCCCTCGCCGAGCTCGGCGAGCTGGCGAAGACGCCCGAGGCCAACATCATCAAGCTGCCGAACATCTCGGCCTCCATCCCGCAGCTGAAGGCGGCCGTCGCCGAGCTGCAGGAGCAGGGTTACGCGCTGCCGGACTACCCGGACGACCCGAAGACCGACGAGGAGCGCGACATCCGCGCCCGCTACGACAAGGTCAAGGGCAGCGCCGTCAACCCGGTGCTGCGCGAGGGCAACTCCGACCGCCGCGCCCCCGCCTCGGTGAAGAACTACGCCAAGGCCAACCCGCACCGGATGGGCGCCTGGTCGGCCGACTCGAAGACCGAGGTCGCGCACATGAGCGGCGACGACTTCCGCTCCACCGAGAAGTCCGCGGTCATCGCCGAGGACGGCACCCTGCGCATCGAGCTGGCCGGTGACGACGGCTCCACCACCGTGCTGCGCGAGTCGGTACCGGTGCTCGCGGGCGAGGTCGTGGACGCCTCCGTCATGCGCGTCGCCGTGCTGCGCGAGTTCCTCAAGGAGCAGGTCGCGCGCGCCAAGGCCGAGGGCGTGCTGTTCTCGGTGCACCTCAAGGCCACGATGATGAAGGTCTCCGATCCCATCATCTTCGGTCACGTGGTGCGCGCCTTCTTCCCGAAGACCTTCGCCCAGTACGGTGACGTGCTCGCCAAGGCCGGCCTGACCCCGAACGACGGTCTGGGCGGCATCTGGAAGGGCCTGGAGTCGCTGCCCCAGGGCGAGGAGATCAAGGCATCCTTCGACGCGGAGCTGGCCGAGGGCCCGGACCTGGCCATGGTCGACTCCCACCGGGGCATCACCAACCTGCACGTTCCCAGCGACGTCATCGTCGACGCCTCCATGCCGGCCATGATCCGCACCTCCGGCCACATGTGGAACAAGGACGACCAGGAGCAGGACGCCCTCGCCGTCATCCCGGACAGCAGCTACGCCGGCGTCTACCAGGCCGTCATCGAGGACTGCAAGGCCAACGGCGCGTACGACCCGTCGACCATGGGCTCGGTGCCGAACGTCGGCCTGATGGCGCAGAAGGCCGAGGAGTACGGCAGCCACGACAAGACCTTCGAGATCGCCACCACCGGCACGGTGCGGGTCCTCGACCAGGACGGCAACGCCGTCCTGGAGCAGACGGTCGCCGCCGGCGACATCTTCCGCATGTGCCAGACCAAGGACGTGCCGATCCGCGACTGGGTCAAGCTGGCCGTCTCCCGCGCCCGCGCGACCGGCGACCCGGCCGTGTTCTGGCTGGACGAGGGCCGCGCGCACGACGCGAACCTGATCGCCAAGATCAAGCAGTACCTCCCGGAGCACGACACCGAGGGCCTGACCATCGAGATCATGTCCCCGGTCGAGGCGACGAAGTTCTCCGTCGAGCGCATCCGCCGCGGCGAGAACACCATCTCCGTCACCGGCAACGTGCTGCGCGACTACCTGACCGACCTGTTCCCGATCCTGGAGCTGGGCACCAGCGCCAAGATGCTCTCGGTGGTGCCGCTCATCAACGGCGGCGGCCTGTTCGAGACCGGCGCCGGCGGCTCCGCGCCCAAGCACGTCCAGCAGCTGGTCAAGGAGAACTACCTGCGCTGGGACAGCCTGGGCGAGTTCCTCGCGCTCGCGGTGAGCTTCGAGCACCTCGCGCAGAAGACGGGCAACGCGCGCGCCCAGGTGCTCGCCGACACCCTCGACCGCGCGACCGGCACGTTCCTCGCCGAGAACAAGTCGCCCAGCCGCAAGCTCGGCGGCATCGACAACCGCGGCAGCCACTTCTACCTGGCCCTGTACTGGGCCCAGGAGCTGGCGCGCCAGACCGAGGACACGCAGCTGGCGGAGTCCTTCGCGGCGCTCGCGGCGACGCTGGCCGAGCAGGAGCAGACGATCGTCGACGAGCTGATCGCCGTTCAGGGCTCGCCCGTCGACATCGGCGGCTACTACCGGCCCTCGGTGGCCAAGGCCGCGGCCGTCATGCGCCCGTCGGCCACGCTGAACCAGGCGCTGGCGACGCTCGGCAGCTGATCCGCGACGGGTCCGCCCCGGCCGGCACTTCCGCCCGGCCGGGGCGGACCCGTGTCCGTACGGCTTCCCCGGCAGCCCCTACCCGTCATACCCGGGAGCTACGTGACGGGTGCCCTCCCCAGCGGGACGCCGGCCACACACCGTGATCTGTACCTTCCGTAGCCGGTACGGGGAAACCCTCCCTGGAGGAGATGGAGCACGGTGTTCAAGGTGCGGTTCGTGGGGGAGAACGGGGCGGACGCCCGCCCGGGAAGCAGGAAGCGGCTGCTGGAAGCCGTGACCGGGGTGCCGCGCGCGTTGCGCGAGGACCTGGTGGCGGGAGCCGTCGGCCCGCCGCCGGGGGAGCGGCCCGCCTGGCTGGTCTGGCAGCCGGCCATCGTGCTCGGGCTGTCGACGGGCGCGTTGGGCAGTTGCATCACCACCGTGAACCACGTGGCGTTCGGCCTGCTCCACGGCGCGGGCATGCCCCTCGCCCTGCTGCTCGGCGGCGCCCAGGCGCTGGCGCTCGTCCTGGCGGCGTTCCGGCCGGTGGCGGCCTGGTGGGTGGCGACGGCCGTGATGGTCGCCCTCGTGGCGGTCACGGAATACGCGGCCGCCGGGACAGGGGCGCAGCCGTGGCCGGCCATCGGACCCGCGGCGCTCACCGAGCCACCCTTCGACCGGGGCGGACTGTACCCCTGGACGGGCCCCGGGCTCGCCACGCAGGCCGGGGTGCTGCTCCTGCTGGCGCTGCGGCTCCGTGCGCGAGCGGCAGCCGGAGCGCTGGCGCTCACCTTGGGCGCCGGGTTGGCGTGCGGTGCCGGCACCGCACAGCTCCGGGCCTCCTCCCTCGGCATCGCCACGGCGGTCCTCGTCACCGCCGTCGTGGTCGGCGCCGCGCTGCGCGGCCGCCAAGTGGCCCGTACCGAACTCGTCGTACAAGAGGAGATGACCAGTGAGGAGCGGGCCCGCCGCACACTCCTGGAGGAGCGCAACCGGATCGCCCGCGAACTGCACGACGTGGTCGCCCACCACATGTCGGTGATCTCCATCCAGGCGCAGGTCGCCCCGCACCTGGCCGAGAACCCGTCCGACGCGCTGAAAGAGAACCTCACGGGCATCCGTACGAACGCGGTGGAGGCGCTGACCGAACTGCGACGGGTGCTGGGCGTGCTGCGCTCGGAGGACGCGCCGGGCACGGGCGGCGCCGCCCCGCACACTCCGCAGCCCACCCTCGACCGCCTCGACGAACTCGTCGCCAACGTCCGCAGCGCCGGACTGACGGTCATCACCACACACACCGGCAACCGGCGCCCCCTGTCGCCCGGCGTCGAACTGTCGGCGTTCCGCATCGTGCAGGAGGCGCTCAGCAACGCGATGCGGCACGCGCCCGGCGCGCGCGTCGAAGTGACGATCGCCTACCGCCCGGCCGCCCTCGCCGTACGCGTCACCAACACCGCGCCGGACCGCCCTGTCGCCCCCTCGCCGGGCGCCGGCCACGGCCTGCTCGGCATGCGCGAACGCACCGCCATGCTGGGCGGCGACCTCGCCGCGGGCCCGGCCCCCGGCGGCGGCTACGAAGTCACCGCCGTCCTGCCTCTGGACACCGACCCGCATCCCGCCGACCCCGCCGAGGACACCCCATGAGACCCATCCGCGTGCTCATCGCCGACGACCAGGTCATGGTCCGCCAGGGCTTCACGGTGCTGCTCGACGCCGAGCCCGGCATCGAGGTCGCGGGCCAGGCCGTCGACGGCCTCGACGCCCTCGCCAAGGCCGCCGAACTCGCGCCCGACGTCGTGCTGATGGACATCCGGATGCCCAACCTCGACGGCATCGAGGCCACCCGCCGCCTCGCCGGGGCCGCCGGTACCGGCGTCAAGGTCCTCGTCCTGACCACCTTCGACCTGGACGAGTACGTGTACGAGGCGCTGCGCGCCGGCGCGTCCGGGTTCCTCCTCAAGGACGCGTCGGCCGCCGACCTCGCCCAGGCCGTGCGGGTGGTCGCGGCCGGGGACGCGCTGCTCTCCCCCAACATCACCAAGCGCCTGATCGCCGAGTTCTCCCGGATGACCGGGCAGCCCCGCGCGCCCCTCAAGGACCGCGTCGGCGACCTGACGGAACGCGAGACGGAGGTCCTCTCCCTGGTCGCCCAGGGCCTGTCGAACGCGGAGATCGCCGCCCGCCTGGTGCTGGCCGAGCAGACCGTGAAGACCCACGTGAGCCGCATCCTGGTCAAACTGGGCGTCCGCGACCGCACCCAGGCGGCGGTCTTCGCGTACGAGACGGGCCTGGTCCGCCCGGCCGGCTACTGACCGTCCGCCGCCACGGGCGGTATCAGGTGGTGCAGCCCCTCCGCGCACCTCTTGGCCAGCTCGGCCGACCGCGGCAGCATCAGCCCCTCGTAGGCGCGCACGGCGTCGTCCGTGTCCTCCTGGGCGATCAGCGCCTGGGCCAGGTCGGTGCCGTCGAGCAGCGCGTGGTTGACGCCCACGCCGAGCGGCGGCATCAGGTGCGCGGCGTCCCCCAGCAGGGTCACACCCGGGACGTGGTCCCACACGTGCGGGACGGGCAGCGCGAACAGGGGCCGGTGGGCGAAGTCGCTGTCGGCGCCGAGCATCGCGTAACGCAGCCCCTCGTCCCACCCGTCGAGCATCTCCGAGAGGTACGCACGCGTCGCCGCCTTGTCGCCCAGGTCGAGTCCGGCAACCGTGTGCCAGTCCTGCGGGGCCCGGAACGCCAGGTAGACGCGGATGTGGCCGTTGCTGTTCCGCTGCGCGAACAGGCCCGTGGAGCCGTTCTTCGCCACCATGGTGCCGGGGCCGACCAGCCGCGCCAGGCCGGGGTGGCGTACGTCGGAGTCGTCGAAGCCGGCCTCGACGAAGGTGACGCCGGTGTACCGGGGAAGGGCGTCCGAGACGGCAGGGCGGACCCGCGACCAGGCGCCGTCGGCGCCGACGACCAGGTCGAAGTCCTCGGTGGCGCCGTCCGCGAACACCAGGCGGCCGGTGCCGTCGCCGAGCGGCAGGACGCTGCCGACGGCGCGCCCCCAGCGGACCGTCCCCGGCGCGAGCGAGTCCAGCAGCAGCCCCCGCAGGTGCCCGCGGTCGATCTCCGGCCGGTCCTCCACGCCCGCGCCCTCGTCCCCGGGAGGCCACTGCTGTTCCAGCGCGGCCGCGGTGGCGTGGTCCAGGGCCCGCCACTCCTGGCCTTCGGGGCGGGCCAGCTCGTGGAACCGGTCGAGCACGCCCGCCGCGCGCAGGGCGGCCTGGCCCGTGTCCGGGTGGAGGTCGAGGGAGCCGCCCTGCGAACGGGCGTCCGGGGACGTCTCGCGCTCGAAGACGGTGACGGAGCGGCCGTGGAGCTGCAGGACGCGGGCGCAGGCCAGGCCGCCGGGGCCGGCGCCGACGATCGCGACGCGGGCGTCTCGGGTGAGGTTCATGGGTCCCCCTCCAGGGGTGCACGGAGCGCCGGACCGGACGTCGACGGCACCTTTCCAAAAAAGCACACCCAATAAATAAGTGCAACGACTAAACTTTCGAACCCGATACGCGGCGAGGTAGGCTGAGACCGTGACCGAACCCGCTCCCCGCATCGAGCCGCCCCCGCCCCCCGGCGGCGGCGCCCCCCTCGGCCGCCGCGAACGCAAGAAGGCCCAGACCCGCCAGGCCCTCGCCGACGCCGCCCTGCGGCTCTTCCTGGAGCGTGGCTACGAACAGGTCGGCGTCAAGGAGATCG
This sequence comes from Streptomyces sp. NPDC017056, assembly GCF_044332485.1. Lineage (NCBI taxonomy): Bacteria > Bacillati > Actinomycetota > Actinomycetes > Kitasatosporales > Streptomycetaceae > Streptomyces > Streptomyces sp. NPDC017056. Next base: position 232,041 of record NZ_JBIRPD010000002.1, read on the forward strand.
CCGACGCCGCCGACGTTTCGGTGACGACCCTGTTCAAGCACTTCCCCGGCAAGGAAGCGCTCGTCTTCGACCGGGACGACGACATCGAGGCCGCCCTCGTCGCCGCCGTACGCGACCGGGCCCCCGGCCAGTCGATCCTGCAAGCCCTCCGTGCGTACGTCCTGCGCAGCGAGAAAGACGTCACGCACCCCGAGATCGCCGCGTTCCTGCGCCTGGTGTCCGAGACCCCGGCGCTGCGCGACTACGCCCGGCGCATGTGGATGCGCCACGAATCGGCCCTGGCCCGCGCCATCGCCGAGCAGGTCGGCGCCCCCGAGGACGACGCCACCTGCGCCGCCCTGGCCCACTTCGCCCTCGCCTCCCGCAACCTCGCCGACCGGCACCCCGCGCCCCGCCGGGCCACCGAAGAGATCTTCGACCTGCTGGAGCGGGGATGGGAGGCGGTACGCCCGGGAGGCTGACCGGTCAGCGGCGGGGCTTGCCCCGCCGGGCGCCCTTCGGGGCGCCGGAGCCGCCGCGCGGGCCGCGGGCGCCCTTGCCGGCCGGCTTGCCCGCGGCAGGCTTACGAGCGCCCGTCTTGCCGGCGCCCGCCTTACCGGGCTGCTTGGGCTTCGCCTTGGCCGCGGCCTCCGGCTGGGTGCGGCCGCGGGTGCTGTTGACGGTCCGGCCGCGGACGATGCCGATGAAGTCCTCGACCCGGTCGGTCGTTCGCTCCTCCGGCCAGGCCAGCGCGACCCGGGACTGGGGCGCGTCCGTCAGCGTCCGGTACTTGAGGTCCTTGCGGTGGTACAGCCGGGCCAGCGACTGCGGCACGACGAGCAGGCCGATGCCCGCCGCCACCAGCTCGACGGCGTCCGCCGTCGTCGCGGGGCGCTCGAAGGCGGGCTGCCCCGGCGGGCGCTCCCAGCCGAGGGTGTCGTCGAGGGGGTGCAGCACGATCTCGTCGGCCAGGTCCTCGACGGCGACCTCGTCGGCGGCGGTGAAGAGGTGGTCCTTCGGGACCACGACCACCGTCGTCTCCTCATAGAGGGGAATCGCGCTGAAGTACGTCCGGTCGGCAGGCAGCCGTACGAAACCCGCGTCGGCGCCGCCGTCCCGCAGCACGCCGTACGCCTCGGCGGCGGGCGTCGCGATGAGCTCCAGCGGAACGTCGGGCAGCCGCTCGTTCCAGATACGCACCCACTTGGTGGGCGTCACCCCCGGGACGTACGCGAGCCGGAACGAGAGGGTTTCTTCCGAGCCTGTCACTCCGCCAGGTTACCGGTCGTGGTCAGCGGTAGCGCACACGATCGATACCCTTGACGGCATGACGTCGCACCAGAACACCCAGACGATGAAGCCCGCGACCGCGGCGAAGAAGCTGGGTGTGTACCTCGAAGCCACCCCCGCCGAGTTCCAGGAGGGTGTCGTCTCGCGCGCCGAGCTGAACGCGCTGCAGACCGACCCGCCCGAGTGGCTGCGGGAGCTGCGACAGAACGGCCCCCACCCCCGCCCCGTCGTCGCCGCGAAGCTGGGCGTCTCCATCTCGGGCCTCGCCCGCGGCGGAGTCACCGAAGCCCTCACCACGGAGCAGATCGACGCGCTCAAGGCCGAGTCCCCCGAGTGGCTCCAGAAGGAGCGCGCCACCCAGGCCGAGGTCCGCAAGGAAACCGTGCGGATCAAGGAGAAGAACAAGGAGAAGCAGGCGAAGCAGGAGCAGCGCGACCAGTAGCGCTCCACTCGGGAGCCGCTGATCACACGCTCCCGAAGCGGAACCGGCCGACCGGGCCCCGGCGTACGCGATACGCCGGCCCGGTCGGCCGACGCGTTTCCGGCCGCGAGCGCAGCCGCACCTCCACCCCCTCAGCCCCCTCCCTGTCAACCATGAAACCACCATTGCATAAACCTGCTGCCCTACGTATAGTCATGCCCTCAAGGAGGAGGGTCCATGGCAGTACGAGCAGCAGTGGCCGGAGCGAGCGGGTACGCCGGGGGTGAGGTTCTCCGGCTGCTCCTGGGGCGCCCGGACGTGGAGATCGGGGCGCTGACCGCGCACGCCAACGCGGGGCAGCGCCTCGGAGCGGTGCAGCCGCACCTGGTGCCGCTGGCCGCACGGGAACTGGTCGCCACCACGGCCGAGGCCCTGGCCGGGCACGATGTCGTCTTCCTGGCCCTGCCGCACGGGCAGTCCGCCGCGGTGGCCGAGGCGCTGGGCCCCGAGGTGCTCGTGGTGGACTGCGGCGCCGACTTCCGGCTGGCGGACGCCGCGGCCTGGGAACGGTTCTACGGCTCGCCGCACGCCGGCACCTGGCCGTACGGGCTGCCCGAACTGCCCGGCGCCCGGGAGGCGCTGCGCACCACCCGGCGGATCGCGGTGCCGGGCTGCTACCCGACCGCGGTGACGCTGGCCCTCTTCCCGGCGTACGCGGCGGGGCTCGCCGAGCCCGAGGCCGTGATCGTCGCGGCCACCGGCACCTCCGGCGCCGGCAAGGCGCTCAAGCCGCACCTGCTGGGCAGCGAGGTGATGGGCTCGATGAGCCCGTACGGCGTGGGCGGGGCGCACCGGCACACGCCGGAGATGGCGCAGAATCTGAGCGCCGCGGCGGGGGAGCCGGTCACCGTCTCCTTCACGCCGACGCTCGCGCCCATGTCCCGCGGCATCCTGGCCACCTGCTCGGCCAAGGCCAGGCCCGGCGTGGACGGCGCGGACCTGCGGGCGGCGTACGAGAAGGCGCTGGGCGACGAGCCGTTCGCCCACCTGCTCCCGGAGGGGCAGTGGCCGTCCACCGCGGCCGTGTACGGGTCCAACAGCGCGCTGGTGCAGGTGGCGCACGACGCGGCGGCCGGCCGGATCGTCGTGGTCGCCGCCATCGACAACCTGACGAAGGGCACCGCGGGCGGCGCGGTGCAGAGCATGAACATCGCCCTCGGCCTCGACGAGGCCACCGGGCTCTCTACGATCGGAGTCGCACCGTGAGCGTCACGGCAGCCAAGGGATTCTCGGCGGCGGGCATCGCCGCCGGGATCAAGGAGAACGGGAGCCCGGACCTCGCCCTGGTGGTGAACAACGGTCCGCGACTGGCCGCCGCAGGCGTCTTCACCGCCAACCGCGTCAAGGCCGCGCCGGTGCTCTGGTCGGAGCAGGTGCTCAAGGGGGGCCGGGTCTCGGCCGTGGTCCTCAACTCGGGCGGCGCCAACGCCTGCACGGGCCCCGAGGGCTTCCAGGACACCCACGCCACCGCGGAGAAGGCCGCCGAGGTGCTCCCCGGGCACAGCGCCGGCGAGGTCGCCGTCGCCTCGACCGGGCTGATCGGCGTACGGCTGCCGATGGACCGGCTGCTGCCGGGCATCGAGAAGGCCGCCGCCGACCTCAGCGTGCTCGGCGGCCAGAAGGCCGCGATCGCGATCAAGACCACCGACAGCGTGCACAAGACCGCCGTGGTCGGCGGGGACGGCTGGACGGTCGGCGGCATGGCCAAGGGCGCCGGCATGCTCGCGCCGGGGCTGGCCACCATGCTCGTCGTGCTGACCACCGACGCCGACCTGGAAGCGCCGGTCCTGGACCGGGCGCTGCGCGACGCGACCCGGACCACCTTCGACCGGGTCGACTCCGACGGCTGCATGTCCACGAACGACACGGTGCTGCTGCTGGCCTCCGGGGCGTCCGGGGCGGTGCCGGAGTACGACGCGTTCGCGGACGCGGTCCGCACGGTCTGCGACGACCTGGCGCGGCAGCTCATCGGCGACGCGGAGGGCGCGAGCAAGGACATCAGGATCGAGGTGGTGGGCGCGGCCAGCGAGGACGACGCCGTCGAGGTGGGCCGGTCCATCGCCCGTAACAACCTGCTGAAGTGCGCCATCCACGGCGAGGACCCGAACTGGGGGCGGGTGCTGTCCGCCATCGGCACCACGTCGGCCGTCTTCGACCCGGACCGGCTGAACGTCGCCATCAACGACGTGTGGGTCTGCAAGAACGGTTCGGTGGGCGAGGACCGGGACCTGGTGGACATGCGCTACCGGGAGGTGCGGATCACCGCCGACCTCAGCGCCGGCACCGAGTCCGCGGTGATCTGGGCGAACGACCTCACCGCCGACTACGTCCACGAGAACAGCGCGTACGCGTCATGAGCACCCGCAAGCACACCGCGCTGCCCAAGGCCCGCACGCTCATCGAGGCGCTGCCCTGGCTGACCCGGCACCACGGCAAGACCGTCGTGATCAAGTTCGGCGGCAACGCCATGGTCGACGAGGAGCTCAAGGCCGCCTTCGCGCAGGACGTGGTCTTCCTGCGGCACGCCGGGCTGCGGCCGGTCGTCGTACACGGCGGCGGCCCGCAGATCAGCGCCCAGCTCGACAAGGTCGGCCTGAAATCGGAGTTCAAGGCGGGCCTGCGGGTCACCACGCCCGAGGCGATGGACGTCGTACGCATGGTGCTCGCCGGGCAGGTGCAGCGGGAACTGGTCGGGCTGCTCAACCAGCACGGCCCGCTCGCCGTCGGCATGACCGGCGAGGACGCCCGGCTGATGTCGGCCACGCGGCACTACGCCGAGGTGGACGGCGAGCGGGTGGACATCGGCCGGGTCGGCGAGGTCACCGGGGTCGACCCGGGCGCCGTGCTGGCGCTGCTGGACGACGGCCGCATCCCGGTCATCTCCTCCGTCGCCCGCAGCGCCGACGAGGGCGACGACACCGGCGTCTACAACGTCAACGCCGACACCGCGGCGGCCGCCCTGGCCGCGGCCCTCGGCGCCGAGACGCTGATGGTCCTCACCGACGTGGAGGGCCTGTACGAGGACTGGCCGCTCAGCGACGAGGTGATCTCCCGGCTCACCGCCACCGAACTGGAGAAGCTGCTGCCCGAACTGGCCAGCGGCATGGTGCCCAAGATGCGGGGCTGCCTGTACGCCGTACGCAACGGTGTGCGCACCGCCAGGGTGATCGACGGGCGGGTCCAGCACGCGATCCTGCTGGAGATCTTCACGGACGAGGGAATCGGCACGATGGTCGTGCCGGACACACAGACGGACGAGGCAGGGGGAACGGCATGAGCGGCGACCCGGCGAGCGGCACGACGCCCGGCACGGCGGCCAACTCGGCCCTCACCGAGCGCTGGCAGGGCTCGATGATGGACAACTTCGGCACACCGCGCGTGCCCCTGGTACGCGGCGAGGGCGTACGGCTCTGGGACGCCGACGGCAACGACTACCTCGACTTCCTCGGCGGCATCGCCGTCAACGCCCTCGGCCACGCGCACCCCGCCGTCGTCCGCGCGGTCTCCCGGCAGATCGCCACCCTCGGCCACGTCTCCAACCTTTTCGTCGCCGAACCCACCGTCGCGCTGGCCGAACGGCTCCTGGGCCTCGCCGGCCGCCCCGGCCGGGTCTACTTCTCCAACTCCGGAGCCGAGGCCAACGAAGCCGCCTTCAAGATCGGCCGGCTCACCGGGCGCACCCGCATGGTCTCCACCACCGGCGGCTTCCACGGCCGCACCATGGGCGCCCTCGCACTCACCGGCCAGCCCGCCAAGCAGGACCCTTTCCGGCCGCTTCCCGGCGACGTCGACTTCGTCCCGTACGGTGACGCCGAAGCGCTGCGCGCCGCCGTCACCACCGACACCGCCCTGGTGATCCTGGAACCCCTCCAGGGCGAGAACGGCGTCGTCGTCCCGCCGCCCGGCTACCTGGCGGCCGCCCGCGAGATCACCGCCGCCACCGGCACCCTCCTCGTCCTGGACGAGATCCAGACCGGCATCGGCCGCACGGGCCACTGGCTGGCCTCACAGGCCCAGGGCGTCGAAGCCGACGTGATCACGCTGGCCAAGGGCCTCGGCGGCGGCCTGCCCATCGGCGCCACCCTCGCCTTCGGCCCGGCCGCCGACCTGCTGACCCCCGGCTCGCACGGCTCGACGTTCAGCGGCAACCCGGTCGTGTGCGCGGGCGCGCTCGCGGTCCTCGACACCATCGAGGCCGACGGCCTCCTCGACCACGTCAAGCGGGTGGGCGAGCGGCTGCGTGGCGGGATCGAGGCGTCGGCGCACCCGCTCGTCGGCCAGGTCCGCGGCGCGGGTCTCCTCCTGGGTATCGTCTTGACCGAGCCCGTCGCACCACAGGTGCAGCGAGCGGCTCAGGACGCGGGCCTCCTGGTGAACGCGGTCGCGCCGGACGTCGTCCGGCTCGCCCCGCCGCTGATCGTCTCCGACGACGAAGCGGATACGTTCCTCCGGAAGCTCCCCGCCGTCCTCGACACGGCCCTCGCAGGGGCACACGGGGTACAACGATCCGGAGACTGACGACAACGATGACCGAGGCGCAGGACAACGAGACGCTGCACGGCGGCCCTGCCGTACCGCAGACCCGCACCGCCCGCCACCGCCGGATCGTGGACATCCTCAACCGGCAGGCCGTCCGCTCGCAGAGCCAGCTCGCCAAGCTGCTCGCCGACGACGGCCTGACCGTCACCCAGGCCACCCTCTCGCGCGACCTGGACGAACTGGGCGCCGTGAAGATCCGCAACACCGGCGGCGAGCTGATCTACGCGGTACCGAGCGAGGGCGGCGACCGCAAACCGCGGGCGCCCCTGGGAGAGTCGGCCAAGGAGGAGCGGATGCGCAGGCTCTCGGGCGAACTCCTCATCTCCGCCGAGGCGTCCGCCAACCTCGTCGTCCTGCGCACCCCGCCCGGCGCCGCCCAGTTCCTCGCCTCCGCCATCGACCAGGCCGAACTGCACGACATCCTCGGCACCATCGCCGGCGACGACACCCTGATGCTCATCAGCCGCGACCCGGCCGGCGGCCAGGCACTCGCCGACCACCTGCTGCAACTGGCGCAAAAGGCACGCTGAACCGCCCGGTCCGCGCCGCGCCGCCGGCCCGGCCGCTGTACTGGGGGGCCCGTCCCGGCCGCGGCGGCCGGGCGGTTCGGGAGGACCGATGCTGGCAGTACGCGCAAGAGCGCTGTTCGACGGCGTGGGGCCGGGGCTCGTCGAACGCCCCACGGTACTGATCGAGCACGGCCGGATCGCCGCCGTCCAGCCCGGCGGCACACCGGTGATCGGCGCCGAGGTCCTCGACGTGGGCGCCGCCACCCTCCTCCCCGGCTTCATCGACACCCACACCCACCTGGCATTCGACGCGAGCACCGACGTCGTCGGCCGGCTCACCGACGCCGACGACGACACCCTCCTCGACCGGATCAGGGCCGCCGCGCAGGCGTCCCTGGCCGCCGGGGTGACGACCGTACGAGACCTCGGCGACCGCGGCTACCTCACCCTGCGCCTCCGCGCCGAAACCGCACAGGACCCCGCCGCCGGCCCGCACATCGTCGCCTCCGGACCACCCCTGACCACCACCCGCGGCCACTGCTGGTTCCTCGGCGGCCGCGCGGAAGGCGTGGACGGCGTCCGCGCCGCCGTACGGGAACGGGCCGAGCGCGGCGTGGACGTCGTCAAGGTCATGGTGACCGGCGGCGACCTCACCCCCGGCTCGGACCCGTACAGCGTCCAGTACCGGCGCGACGAACTGCACGCCATCGTCGACGAGGCCCACCACCACGGCCTCCCGGTCACCGCCCACGCCCACGCCGTCACGGGCATCCGCGAAGCGGTCACCACCGGCTTCGACACGATCGAACACTGCTTCTTCCTCACCGAGACCGGCGTCGACTTCGACCGCCGGGTGATCGAGGAAATGGCCCGCCGGGGCGTGACCGCCTCCCTCACCCTCGGCGCCCTCCCCGGCGGCCCGCCCCCACCACCCCACATCGCCCGCCGCATCCCGTCCCTCGTCACCGGCCTGGCCACCCTCCGCGAAGCCGGCGTCACCATGGCCCTCGGCAGCGACTCCGGCATCTTCCCGGTCAAGGCCCACGGCAGCTACCCCCACGGCATCACCGCCATGACCGACTTCGGCTTCACCCCGGCCCAGGCCCTGCGCGCCGCCACCTCGACGGCAGCCATGATCTGCGGCCTGGGCGGCCGAAAAGGCCGCATCGCCGCCGGCCACGACGCAGACCTGATCGCAGTAGGCGGCGACCCCCTCACCAACGCGGCGGCAGTACACGACGTGGTGGCGGTGGTGAGAGGAGGAGTGAGAGTGGGCTGAGAAACGGCGCACGCGCAGGGCACCGCCTCCACTCACCGCCCACCCCCGTCCTGTCCCTTTCCCTGCAACTCCGCCCACACCCGCTTGCCCCACGGCAGCGGATCGGCTCCCCACGCCACCGCCAGCCCGGCCACGAGCAACAAACCGCGCCCACTCGCGTCCTCGCCATCCGGCTCGCGGAGCCCGGGGAGCTTCACCGACTTGTCCACGACACCGATACGCACCCGGCCCGCCCCCGGCCGGGCGACCGAGACCCGAATGGACCGGCACCGCGCGTACCGAACAGCATTGGACACCAACTCGGACACGACCAGAGCACCGTCCTCGGCCAACTCCTCCAGACCCCAGACGGCTACGGCGACGCGCACCAGACGTCTGGCGGTGGCCGCGCTTTCGGGGATGCGGGGGAGGGTCTCGGTGTAACCCGGAGACCCGGTAGGGCGGGATGTGGTCACGATCATAAGGACCCTCGTCCATGAGCGGGCGCCATTGCGGCCTGCCACTCAGTGAACGCCGAGTCGTGACGGAGCGTGAGGAAAAGTGATGGCGCTGTGCAGGGTGGGCGACCGGAAATTTCGCAGCTGCTCCGGCGCCTAGATCGCCGGTACTGGCTACCTTGAGGGTGTGGAGGCGAATAGGCACTTGGCAGTCGCGCTCAGCCAAGCCGGGCTGACCCAAGCCGAGTTGGCGGAGGCGGTGAACGATTACCTGCGGTCCCTCGGCCGAGAGGGGACGGTCAGCGATCGCACCGTACGGTACTGGCTGAACGGAAAGACCCGCTGGCCACACCCTCGGCAGCGCGAGGCTCTTGAAACGGTTTTCGGCTGTACCTCCGAGGAGGTGGGCTTCACTCCGCCGGCAGACAGACGGAGTCCTATCAGCGATACGGAGGCCCCCGTGCGACGACGCAATTTCCTCACGGCCACCACTGCGACGACGGCAGCAGCAGCCATACCTCTGATTGCTGCTCGGCCGTACGCGGTCGGCACCACTGACGTCATCCGACTCCGCAGTGGTCTGGACGCTCTCACAGCCCTCGACGCCACGCGAGGTGGCCACGAGGCATTGGAACGGGCGGCGCTGGCGGGCGCCGCCGAGGCGCTGGAGTTGCAGAAGCGGGCAGCCTCCCAGCGCATTCGCCGGCGTCTCTTCGGCTTGGCCGCCAACTACACGGCCAGTGCCGCTTGGTCGGCAGTGGACGCGCGTCAGAGCGACCGGGCACAGAGGCATTTGAACCGGGCCCTGTACCTGGCGGGAATGGGCAAGGACCCCGTGGCCCAACTGCGCGTGTGGAATTCGCACGCCATGCTTTCGAACCTTCGAGGAGAGTTCTCGCGGGCGGTGGATGCGGCCCAGGCTGCACAGACCACTGCCGTGACGCGCCGGGACCCGTTGTTCGCCTCGCTCGCTCATGCACGCACGGCGATCGGGTATTCGAAGCTCAGGGACCGGCAGGGCGCTTTGCGCTCCTTGGGGCGCGCCGAGGAAGCGCTGGCGAAAGCTGACTCTGATGAGTCCCGACCGTCCTGGGTGGCGTTCTACGGTGCTGCCGAACTTCTGGCCATCACTGCGATCGTTCGCGATGACATCGGCGACGCAGTTGGAGCAGAGGCCGCCTCGCACAGGGCGCTGGTGGCCATCCCTGAGCAGTTTCGCCGTAATCGGGCACTGGCTACTCTCCAACTCGCTCTGACGCAACTGCACCAGTGTGACATCGACCAGGCATGCGCGACTGCGGAGCGGGTGTTCGTGCTGATGGACGGTTGTCCCCTGCCGGGGCGCATGCGTTCGTACCTTGGGGACTTCTACCGTGGCTTGATCTCTGCCGCCCCGGGTGCCGACACCGCGCGTGAATGGAAGGACCGCTACCGATCAGACTGGAGCCAAGCCTGATGACCCCCACCCCGGAACTACGCTTCTTCACCCACGACGACCTGCCGGAGATCCGGCAGACGCTGGTCGACGTACACGCCGATGTGCACGCCGCCCGCATGGCGGACGACGAGTTCAGGCAGAAGTTTCCCTGGTTCGTGGATCACTGGGGCGGTAACCCCGGATTCTCCTGTGTGATCGCGTACGACGGAGGCGAAGCCATGGGCTTCGCGTACGGTGCTCCCGGTGCGCCGGGGCGGGAGTGGTGGCGTGGCCATCTGGAGCCCGTACCGGAGAAGAACCGTACGTTCCATTTCTCCGAGCTGATGGTCCGCGAGCGTTGGCGGAAGACGGGTGCGGCCGAGCGGCTGCACCGGGCGCTGATGGGTGCCAGGAGCGAAGACCTCGCCGCGCTTCTGGTGGACACCACCCACCCGAGGGTCCAGGCCCTGTACGGGTCCTGGGGGTACCGGAAGGTTGGTGAGGACCAGCCGTTCCCGGATTCCCCGGTGTATGCGGTCATGATCGCGATGCTGCCGCTGGCGCGGGCGGGAAAATGATCGAGAGGCCGTCTCGGAGTTCCTCCGATACGGCCTCTGATCTGCGACTCTTTCGAGTCGGGACGACAGGATTTGAACCTGCGACCCCTTGACCCCCAGTCAAGTGCGCTACCAAGCTGCGCCACGTCCCGGTGCTCGCTTCGGCCGGGTTTTTCGCCCGGTCGCGGCGTGCACAAGAAAAATACCCTGTCCGGGGCCCTGAATCCAAAGCGGGGTCCCTTTGAGGGGTGCGGGGGGCTGTGGCGGGGGTGGTGGGGGAGTGCCGTGCGGGGGGTGTGGGGGCGTGTTTCCATGGCGCCATGGGTGGTCGGCGGGGACAGGGGCCGGGAGAAGTCCGGCAGCGGCGCGTGTACGAGGAGCCCGAGGTCGGGGACGGGGCTCGGGTGCTTGTTGACCGGTTGTGGCCGAGGGGGGTGTCGAAGGATGCCGCGCGCTTGGACGAGTGGTGCAGGGACGTGGCGCCCTCGAAGGAGCTGCGTACTTGGTACGGGCACCGGCCCGAGCGGTATGAGGAGTTTGCCGAGCGGTACCGGGCGGAGCTGGGTGCCTCGCCGGCGGCGGAGGCGCTTGAGGGGCTTCGGGGGCGGGTGGCGGAGGGGCCGCTGACCTTGCTGACCGCGACCAAGGACGTGGAGCTGAGTCATGTGACGGTGTTGGCGGAGGTTCTGGGGGAGTAGGGGCAGGTGGGCTGACCTGCGGTGATGGGGTGGGGTGGCGGGGTGGCTGGGCCATTTGGGTGTATGGCGTTGACGAACCATGCGGTGGAGTGCATAGTTATACCCATCAGTGGATGCACCGTAAGGAGAAACCCGTGACCGAGCGCGTCGTACTCGCCTACTCGGGCGGCCTGGACACCTCCGTCGCCATCGGCTGGATCGCCGAGGAGACGGGCGCCGAGGTCATCGCCGTGGCTGTGGATGTCGGCCAGGGCGGTGAGGACCTGGACGTCATCCGCAAGCGCGCACTCGCCTGTGGCGCGGTCGAGGCCGAGGTCGCGGACGCCAAGGACGAGTTCGCCGACGAGTACTGCCTCCCGGCGATCAAGGCCAACGCGCTGTACATGGACCGGTACCCGCTGGTCTCCGCGCTGTCGCGGCCGACGATCGTCAAGCACCTGGTGGCTGCTGCCAAGAAGCACGGCGCCACCACCGTCGCCCACGGCTGCACCGGCAAGGGCAACGACCAGGTGCGGTTCGAGGCGGGGATCTCTTCGCTGGCTCCCGATCTGAAGTGCATCGCCCCGGTGCGGGACTACGCGATGACGCGGGACAAGGCCATCGCCTTCTGCGAGAGCAAGAGCCTGCCGATCACGACGACCAAGAAGTCGCCGTACTCGATCGACCAGAACGTCTTCGGGCGGGCCGTGGAGACCGGCTTCCTGGAGGACATCTGGAACGCGCCGATCGAGGACGTGTACGAGTACACGCAGAACCCGGCGGTGCCGCGGGAGGCCGACGAGGTCGTCGTCACCTTCAAGGAGGGCGTGCCGGTCGCGATCGACGGCCAGCCCGTCACCGTGCTGCAGGCCATCCAGCAGCTCAACGAGCGGGCCGGCGCCCAGGGCATCGGCCGGATCGACATCGTCGAGGACCGGCTGGTGGGCATCAAGTCCCGTGAGGTGTACGAGGCGCCCGGCGCCATCGCGCTGATCACCGCCCACCAGGAGCTGGAGAACGTCACCGTCGAGCGCGAGCTGGCCCGCTACAAGCGGCAGGTCGAGCAGCGGTGGGGCGAGCTGGTCTACGACGGCCTGTGGTTCTCGCCGCTGAAGCGGGCACTGGACGGGTTCATCGCCGAGGCGAACCAGCAGGTCAGCGGCGATATCCGGATGACGCTGCACGGCGGGCGCGCGGTGGTCACCGGGCGGAAGTCGGACCAGTCGCTGTACGACTTCGACCTGGCGACGTACGACACGGGCGACACCTTCGACCAGTCGCTGTCGAAGGGCTTCATCGAGATCTTCGGGCTGTCTTCGAAGATCGCCGCGAAGCGGGACCTGGCGTAGCGGGACGCGATCCGTCCCGGTCGGGGCGCGTCCCCGACTCCGTCCCCGGTGGCCGGTCCGTCCGGCTGCCGGGGATCCGTACATCTCACCATCCACGAGGAGCTGAGCAAGTGAGCAGCAACAGCGGTGACGTCCGGCTCTGGGGCGGGCGGTTCGCCGACGGGCCCGCCGAGGCCCTGGCGAAGCTGTCCGCGTCCGTCCACTTCGACTGGCGGCTGGCGCCGTACGACATCGCGGGTTCCCGTGCGCACGCGCGCGTGCTGAACAAGGCGGGGCTGCTCACCGAGGACGAGCTGGCGCGGATGCTGGCGGGACTGGACCGGCTGGAGGCCGATGTCGCCGACGGCAGTTTCGTCGGGACCGTCGCCGACGAGGACGTGCACACCGCGCTGGAGCGGGGGCTGCTGGAGCGGCTCGGCCCGGACCTCGGGGGCAAGCTGCGGGCCGGCCGGTCCCGTAACGACCAGGTCGCCACGCTGTTCCGGATGTATCTGCGGGACCACGCCCGGATCATCGGCGGGCTGATCGCGGATCTCCAGGAGGCGCTGGTCGGTCTCGCGGAGGCGCATCCGGACGTGGCGATGCCGGGGCGTACGCATCTCCAGCACGCGCAGCCGGTGCTGTTCGCGCACCACGTCCTCGCGCATGTCCAGGCCCTGTCGCGGAACGCGGAGCGGCTGCGGCAGTGGGACGAGCGGACGGCGGTCTCGCCGTACGGGTCGGGGGCGCTGGCCGGGTCCTCGCTGGGGCTGGACCCGGAGGCGGTCGCGGCCGACCTCGGGTTCGGGCGCGGCAGCTCGGGCAACTCGATCGACGGTACGGCCTCGCGGGACTTCGCCGCCGAGTTCGCCTTCGTCACGGCGATGATCGGGGTGGATCTGTCCCGGATCGCCGAGGAGGTCATCATCTGGAACACGAAGGAGTTCTCCTTCGTGACGCTGCACGACGCGTTCTCCACCGGCTCCTCGATCATGCCGCAGAAGAAGAACCCGGACATCGCCGAGCTGGCGCGCGGCAAGTCCGGGCGGCTGATCGGCAATCTGACGGGTCTGATGGCCACGCTCAAGGCCCTCCCGCTCGCTTACAACCGCGATCTCCAGGAGGACAAGGAGCCGGTCTTCGACTCCTGTGACCAGCTGGAGGTCCTGCTGCCGGCCTTCACCGGGATGATGGCCACGCTGACCGTCAACCGGGAGCGGATGGAGGAGCTGGCGCCGGCCGGGTTCTCGCTCGCCACGGACATCGCCGAGTGGCTGGTACGGCAGGGGGTGCCGTTCCGGGTGGCGCACGAGGTCGCGGGGGAGTGCGTCAAGGAGTGCGAGCGGCACGGCGTCGAGCTGGACGGGCTGAGCGACGAGCAGTTCGCCGTGATCTCGCCGCATCTGACGCCGGAGGTGCGGACGGTCCTGAACGTGCCGGGGGCGCTCGCCTCGCGCAGCGGCCGGGGCGGCACGGCCCCGTCCGCCGTCGCCGTCCAGCTGGCGGAGGTCAAGGCGGACCTGGCCACGCAGCGGGGGTGGGCGGAGGCCAAGCGGTAGCCCCCACGGCACACAGGAGCAGGGTTACAGCGGGCGCTGAGCACCGGACGGCGGTGCTCGGGGCCGGGCGCGGCCCCCTCGGGAGTTCCGAGGGGGCCGCGCCCGTTTGGTTGGGGGCGTGGCCTGCCGTGGTGGGAGACGTGTGCGCTTTGGATGAGACATGAACGTCTCATTCGGTTATCCTCTGTCTCATGGCTGTTGACCGGGAGCATGTGCTCAAAGAAGCCGCGGGTCTGCTGACGCGCAAGGCGACCGCCGGCATGGACGAGATCGCCAAGGCCGCCGGCATCAGCCGCGCGACCCTGCACCGCCACTTCGCGGGCCGGGACGCCCTGATCAAGGCGCTGGAGGAGCTGGGCATCCGGCAGTTCGCCGGCGCGCTGGACGCGGCCCGCCTCGACGAGGACGACGCGGTCTGCGCACTGCGCCGCCTGATCGCCGAGGCCGAGCCGGTCGCCGGCTTCCTCGCCTTCCTCTACACCGAGAACCAGCTCTTCGAGGGCGAGGAGATCAACGAGGGCTGGGAGCGGCTGGACGCCCGCATCCACGCGCTCTTCCGGCGCGGCCAGGAGGAGGGCGCCTTCCGGATCGACCTGACACCCGTCTGGCTCACCGAGGCGCTGTACGGACTGATCGGCGCCGGCGCGTGGGCCGTGCACGAGGGGCGCGTCGCCCGCAGGGAACTCAACCACTCGATCGTCGAGCTGCTGCTCGGCGGCATCCGACGGAGCATGGAGAAATGAGCAAGCCTGCCAAGGAGACCGCGGACCGCACCGGTGGCACCGGGGAGGACCAGCCCAGGGCCGGACGCTGGCTCGCGCTCGCCGTCCTGGTCCTCGCCGTACTGCTGGTCGGCGTGGACGCCACCGTGCTGGGCCTGGCCACCCCCTTCCTCAGCGAGGACCTGCGCCCGTCCGGCACGCAGCTGCTGTGGATCGGCGACGTCTACTCGTTCGTCATCGCCGGCCTGCTCGTCTCCATGGGCAGCCTCGGCGACCGCGTCGGACGCAAGAAGCTGCTGCTGACCGGCTCGGTCGTGTTCGGCGCCATGTCGGTGCTCGCGGCGTACTCGGGCACCCCCGCCATGATGATCGCGGCGCGGGCGCTGCTGGGCGTGGCGGGCGCGACGCTGATGCCCTCCACCCTCGCCCTGATCCGCAACCTCTTCCACGACCCCAGGGAACGCAGCCTGGCCATCGGCATCTGGGGCGCCATGGCGTCGGCGGGCGCGGCCGTCGGCCCCGTACTCGGCGGCTTCCTGCTCGGCCACTTCTGGTGGGGCTCGGTCTTCCTGATCAACCTGCCGGTGATGGCGCTGCTGGTGATCGTCGGCGCCAAGGTGCTGCCGGAGTCCAAGAACCCCGACCCGGGCCCCTGGGACCTGCCCAGCGTCGGCCTGTCCCTCGTCGGCATGGTCGGCGTCGTC
Source organism: Streptomyces sp. NPDC017056 (assembly GCF_044332485.1). NCBI lineage: Bacteria > Bacillati > Actinomycetota > Actinomycetes > Kitasatosporales > Streptomycetaceae > Streptomyces > Streptomyces sp. NPDC017056. Next base: position 247,519 of record NZ_JBIRPD010000002.1, read on the forward strand.
TACGCGGTCAAGGAAGCCTCCGTGCACGGCTTCCGCTGGGACATCGCGGCGGCCGGCGTCCTCGGCCTGCTCGCCCTGGTCACCTTCGTACGGCGGCAGCAGACCCTGGCGTCGCCGCTGCTGGACATGCGGCTCTTCCAGAACCGCGGCTTCTCCGGTGCCGTACTGGCCGACCTGCTGACCATCCTGGGCCTGTCCGGACTGGTCTTCTTCCTCTCGCAGTTCCTCCAGATGGTGCAGCTGCGCTCGCCGCTCAACGCGGGCCTGGTCGAACTGCCGGCGGCGATCGGCGCGGTGGGCGCGGGACTGGCCGCCGGGTACGTCGCGCGGCGGCTGTCGGTACGGCTGGTCGTCGCGGGCGGCCTGGCGGTGGTCGGGCTGGCCCTGGCCGGCTGCATCGGCCTGGACGGGGACACCAGCACCTTCGCGCTCGGCACGATCCTGTTCGCCGTCGGCGTCGGCGCGGGCTTCGCGTTCACCGTCACCGCGGACGTGATCCTCTCCAGCGTGCCCAAGGAGCAGGCGGGCGCCGCCTCCGCGGTCTCGGAGACGGCGTACGAACTGGGCGCGGCGCTCGGCATCGCGCTGCTCGGCTCCATCGTCACCGGCATCTACCGGGACTTCGCCACCCCGGCGGGGGTGCCCGAGTCCGCGGCCGACGCCGCCCGCGAGTCGCTCGGCGGCGCCGTCGAGGCGTCCGGCTCGCTGCCGGCCGACGCCGGGACGGGCCTGCTCAAGGCCGCCCAGCATTCGTTCGTCAGCGGGCTGGACACCGCGGCCGGGGTCGGCGCCGCCGTCCTGCTGGCCGCCGCCTGCGCCGCGTGGTTCCTGCTGCGCGGCCAGCGGTTGGAGGACAGCCCCGTCGAGCCCGCGCACGCCGAGGGCAAGGAGCGGGTCGCGCCGCACTGAAACGGGTGATCTCGCGGACACGGGCGGGGGACAGTGGTTGTCCCTCGCCCGTTCACGTCCCGGTCGCCTCCCGTGGGCCGGCAGGCTCCCATGGCTCGTTTGACTCTCCAGTCGTTCCCGCCAACTCGGGCACTCTCAGGAGGGTGAAGACCTTGGCAGAGATCGGCAGACGCATCTTCTTCACCGCGGCGGGGGCCCTCGCCACCGCCACAGCGGTCGGCAGCCACGCCTTCGCCTCCGGCCACGCGCGCGACGCGCGGTCCGCTGACGAATACGTGGACGTGCAACTGCTCAACATCACCGACCTGCACGGCTACCTCGACGCGGCACCGGGCAGCAGCTCCGTCATCACCGGCGCCGGTGGCAGGAAATACACCGTGGGCGGCGTGGCCTACATGGCCGCGCACCTCGAACGGCTGCGGGCGGGCCGCGCCAACTCCCTCTTCTTCGCCCCCGGAGACCTCTTCTCCGGCTGGTGGTTCTCCGCCGAATCCCTGGCCGACGAACCGACCATCGAGGCCCTCAACCGGATGGGCATGGACTTCGCCTCGGCCGGCAACCACGAGTTCGACAAGTCGCCCGCCTTCCTGTCGCAGCACATGGTGGACGGCATCTCCTACCCGACGGTCGACTGGGACAACTCCTTCGTCGACTCCTCGGGGCAGCGCTTCCACGGCGCCGACTTCGCGTACTACAGCGCGAACATGGTGTGGTCCGGCAACGGGCAGCGGGTCCTGCCGCCGTACAACATCGAGTGGGTGGACGCCGGCGGGGGCCGCCGGCTGCCGGTCGGATTCATCCATCTGACCGCCCTCGGCACCGAGTTGATGCCCGCCTCCTACCAGCCGGGGCTCGGCAGCCTCGACCAGCTGGCCACCGCCAACCGCTGCGCCGCCGAACTCAAGGCGCGCGGCGTCAACGCGATCGTGCTGAGCATGCACGACGGCGCGGTGGCCGGCAGCGACTTCAACAGCGGCACCAACCCCTCGGGGCCCGCCTACGAACTGGCGCTGCGCGCCTCGCCGGACATCGACGCCATCGTCTGCGGCCACTGGCACACCGCCTTCAACATGATGGTGCCGGACCCGGACGGCGTGCCCCGCCCCTTCGTCGAGGCCGGCTGCCACGGCCAGATCATCAACGAGATCAACCTCCGGCTGGACCCGGCCACCGGCAAGGTCGTCCGCGAGCTGACCACCGCCACCAACCACCCCAACACCCGCGACGTGGCCCCGCACCGGGAGCTGGCCGAGGTGGTCACGTACTGGGCCGGGTACGGAACGCGGCGTGCCGCGGTCGCCCTCGGCAAGCAGACCGCCTCCTTCACCCGGACCCGCAACGCGGCGGGGGAGAGCACCATGGGCGACCTGGTGGCCGACTGGGCGCTGTGGGCCGGGCGGCAGCCCACCGGCCCGATGAACGACGCGAACCCGTACCCCAACGTCCCCGCCGACCTGGCCGTGATCGCCATCGCGCCGCGCCTGGGCCAGGCGATCATCGCGGGGGACCTCACGTACGACTCCGCGACGGGCGGCACCGTCGCCTTCGGCAAGGCGTGGAACGCGGTCGGCTTCGGCGACCCGATCGTCACGGCGACCGTCACCGGGCAGCAGATCCACGACGCGCTGGAGCAGCAGTGGACGGTGCCGACGGGCGGCGGTCTGAAGTACGCGCCGCTGGCGGTCTCCGCCAACGTCCGTTACAGCTTCGACGCGACGGGACCGGCCGGCGACCGGGTCGACCCCGCCGACGTGCTGATCGACGGCACCGCGCTGGACGTGTCCCGCTCCTACCGGATCGCGATGCCCTCGTACACGCTGCTCAACCAGGACGGGTACGCCGCGTTCACCGGCTTCACCTCGCCCTACCGGCACAACCGGGACTTCGAGAGCTTCGTGGCGTACATCAAGGAGCGGCAGCAGATCGCGCCGGCGCCGCTGAACCGGGTGACGGTCAAGAACAGTGCCGTCGCGGGCGCGCGGATCGGCGAGACCACCGTGCCGCCGCGGCTCCGGCGCGCGGACGGCACGCTGCTGCCCCGGGCCGAGGCCGCGATGCTCGCCGCCGGCCGGCCCACGGCGGAAGGGTTCCGCGTGCCCTGCTGACCCGCAGGCGCCCGCGGGCCGCGGTGGTACGACAACGCGCCGGGCCCCGTCCCTGGTCGGACGGGGCCCGGCGCGTGGCGGTGGGGGCGTACGGTCAGGCCGCTCGCGCCTTGGTGGCGTACATGTCGACGTACTCCTGGCCCGACAGCTCCATGACGTCGCTCATCACCTCGTCGGTGACGGCGCGCAGCACGTAGCGGTCCCGGTCCATGCCCTCGTAGCGCTCGAAGCACAGCGGCTCGCCGAAGCGGATGGTGACCGGGGCGATGTGCGGGCGGCCCTTGCCGCCGGGCTGCACCTTGTCGGTGCCGATCATCGCGAACGGGACGACGGGCGCGCCGGTCATCAGGGCGAGCCTGGCGATGCCCGTACGGCCGCGGTACAGGCGGCCGTCGGGGGAGCGGGTGCCCTCGGGGTAGATGCCGAAGATCTTCCCTTCCTCCAGGATGCGGCGGCCGGTCATCAGCGCCGCGACACCGCCGTGTCCGCCGTCCCGGTCGACCGGGACCATGCCGGAGCAGGTGAAGAACCAGGACATCAGGCGTCCCTTGAGACCCTTGCCGTTCACGTACTCGTCCTTGCCGATGAAGAACACCTGGCGCTTGACGACGAGGGAGAGGAAGAGCGAGTCGATGAAGGTGACGTGGTTGCCGGCCAGGATCACCGGCCCACTGCCCGGGATGCGGTCCATGCCCTCGACCTTCGGGCGGAACAGGACACGCATGACGAATCCGAGAAACGCCTTCAGCACAATGCGGGACAACGGGCCCTCCGGTCGTGGGTGGTCTGCGGCGGCCGCCGCGAGCCTGCAAGAGTATGCAGCCCAGGACGATACTCGTCGGCCCGCCCCGATCGCACATCGGGTTCACAAGGCCGATACGCAGAGTTGACGTGGGTTTCCCGCGCGTTGGGGGGCAGGTCTCCCGTTCGAAAGATGTACGTGCCTAGGATCGCCCCGACCCCATTGTCAGGTGCCGGACACCCTCGCCGGCGCCGTGGAACGAGGAGCGCGATCATGCAGGAACGGCAGCAGCCGGGACGCCGGACGGTACTGGGCGCGGCGGCCCTCGGCGCGGGCGCGGCGGTCTGGGGCGGCGCCGGCACGGCGAGCGCGGCGAGCTCCCGCGGGCGCGGCCACGGCGCGCACGACGAGCTGCCCGTACCGCTGATCGTGGGCCACCGCGGCGCCAGCGGCTACCGGCCCGAGCACACCCTCGGCTCCTACCAACTCGCGCTCGACATGGGCGCCGACGTCATCGAGCAGGACGTCGTGCCCACCAAGGACGGCCACCTCGTCTGCCGGCACGAGAACGACATCACGGCGACCACGGACGTCTCGGCCCACCCCGAGTTCGCGGACCGCAAGACGACCAAGACGGTGGACGGGGCCAAGCTCACCGGCTGGTTCACCGAGGACTTCACGCTCGCCGAGCTCAAGACGCTGCGGGCGAAGGAGCGCATTCCGGGCACCCGGCAGCACAACACCCTTTATGACGGCGTGTGGGACGTACCCACCTTCGAAGAGGTGCTCAAGTGGGCCGACCGCGAAGGCCGCAAGCGCGGCCGCCGCGTCTGGCTGCACATCGAGACCAAGCACCCCACCTACTTCCGCAAGCTGGGCCTGGGCCTGGAGGAACGTCTCGCCCGGCTGCTGCGCGCGTACGGCCGGCACAAGAAGCACTCGCCCAACTTCCTCCAGTCCTTCGAGCCCAGCAGCCTCCAGCGGCTCGACAAGCTCGTCGACTGCCCCAAGGTCCTGCTGCTGGGCACCCTCAAGGACCGCCCCTGGGACTTCGAGGTGGCGGGCGACCCGCGTACCACCGCAGACCTGGTCAAGCCCGCGGGCCTCAAGTGGATCTCCAAGTTCGCGCAGGGCATCGGCCCCGACCTGACCGTCGTCATCCCGCGCACCAAGGACGACAAGCTGGGCGAGCCCACCTCGGTCGTCAGGGACGCGCACGCCGCCGGGCTGGTCCTGCACCCCTACACCGGGCGCAACGAGAACACCTTCCTGCCCGCCGACTACCGCCGGGGCACCGACCCGGCGGCTTACGGCAACGCGCTGGGCTACTTCAAGAAGTGCCTGGCCACCGGCATCGACGGCCTCTTCTCCGACAACTGCGACACGGCGCTGCTGGCCGCCGCGGAGTTCCGCGGGCGCTGACCGCCGCGTACCGCCGGGCGGCACCCAAGACGTCAACCCGGCGCCGCCGGTGCCACGGACGAGTGAGGCCGTGGCGCCGGCGAAACCACCCGGACGCGCCGCCGCGTCTCGCACGCCATGCGGCACGCCACCACGGACCACGACCTCATCCGTACCCTGCGCCCCCTGCTGGCCGCCGAAGTCGCGGCCGAGGCGGACGCCGCCGGAGCCGACGCCGAGGACCTCGAACAGAGCGTGTGGGCCCGGCTGCTGGAGCACACCAGGGACGCCGGCCCGCCCGCCGAACCGGCCCGCTGGCTGCGCCGTGCGGTACGCGCCGAGGCCCGCGGCGCGCGGCGGCTGGCGCTGCGGGAGATCCCGTACGACCCCACCGGACCCCAGCCCCTGATCGCCGCCGTCGCCGAACGCGCGGCGCTGGAGACCGAGGAGCGGCGCGCGCTGCTCGCCGCCGTCGAACGGCTCCCCGGACGCTGCCCGGCGCTGGTGCGCGCCCTGCTGTCGCGCGCTGACCTCACCTACCGGGAAATCTCATCTGAGTTGGGAATGTCACAGGGGAGCTTGGGACCGGTCCGTTCCCGTTGCCTGTCATGCCTGCGCAGAATGCTCACGGCGGAGGTTGCCGCTGCGCGAAACCGGGGAATCCGGAAGCAGCAGCGTCAGCCACGCCATGACGGCGGCGTGCACCACACGGCTCCGTCAGTCAGGGCAACAGGTCCGGGCGTACCCTCTCACCCTCTGCGCGCCCGGGCGCACCGAACCGAATAAGGGGAGGCACCCGCGCATGGGCATGAGCGTGACCATCTCTGCGGCGACCGAGCAGGACGCCGAGCAGATCCTCAAACTCCAGTACCTCTGCTACCAGGCCGAGGCCGCGCTGTACGACGACTACTCGATCCAGCCGCTCACCCAGACCCTGGATGACCTGCGTGCCGAACTGGGCGACGCCTGCGTGGTGGTGGCCCGGCTCGGCACGGAGGTCGTCGGGGCGGTCCGCGGCTCGGTCGGCGCGGACGGCACGGCCGCCATCGACAAGCTCATCGTCCACCCCCGGATGCAGCACCACGGCCTCGGCGGCCGGCTCCTCGACGCCGTCGAGGAGCGCCTGACCGCCGAACGCTCCGCCAAGCGCTACCGGCTGCTGGCCGGCCACCGCAGCGAGGGCAACCTGCGCCTGTACCGCAGCCACGGCTACGAGCCCGTCGGCACCGAGCAGCTGAGCCCGCGGCTCGACCTGGTCACGCTGGAGAAGGAGGCGGCAGCCGCCAAGGCCGCCGCGGACGGCACGCAGCGGGCCTGCGTGGCGAGCGCCTGACCGGCCGGACCGCACAGCGGCGGGCCCGCCGGGAAACGCGTCACGCCCGGCGGGCCCGCCGCAGCCAGAGCAGACCGGTCACCGGCAGGAAGATCGGGATGAAGAGGTAGCCCATCCCGAAGTTCGACCAGACGGTGGCGTCCGGGAAGGCCGAGCGGTCCACCAGCGTCCACGTACCGACGCCGAGCACACCGGCCAGCTCCAGCGCGCAGCACACGACCGCCGCCCTGCGGGCCCCCTCGCCGCCGCGCACCAGCGAGAAAAGGATGAAGGCGTAGACCACGGCGGACACCGCGGACAGGACGTAGGCCAGCGGCGCCCGGTCGAACTGCGCGATCAGCTGGTAGGCGGCGCGCGACGCGGCGGCGACGGTGAAGACGCCGTAGAGGGCGACCAGCAGCCGGCCGGGGCCGGTGCCCAGGGAACGCCGGGCGCCGCCCGCCGCGGCTTCGGGGGTCCGGGACCCCGCGGACGTCTCAGGCATGGCCGCCTCCCCAGATGTCGAACAGCCGCACTTCCAGTACGGCGAGTACCACGGCGCCCGCGGCCACGGTCGCCGAGCCCCAGCGGGTGCGCTCCGAGAGCGACATGAAGCCGGTGGCCGGTACGCAGGCGGCCGCGCCCACCAGATAGGCGACGAAGATCGCGGTACCGTCCCGCGGCGTCTCGCCGCGCCCCAACTGCACCAGGCCCACGACGAGTTGGACCACGCCGAGCAGCGAGACCACGGCCATGCCGATGAAGTGCCAGTCCTTCGTCGGCTCGTCGCGGTACGCGGCGAAGCCGCACCAGGCGGCCAGGGCGAGGGCGGTCACGCCGATCGCGACCGTCAGCGCGTCGATCACCGGAACCTCCGCCCGGCGCGGCTGCGCGCAGTGGGGAAAAGGGGCATGAGACGACTCTAATCGGCGGCCGGGCCCGGGCTGCGCGCGACCCCGCCGGTCGCCCGCCGGGTACCGGGCCTCACGTACGCTGGCGCAGCATGAAGATCTCTGCGTCCGCACTGCTTTTCGACAACGACGGCACCCTCGTCTCCTCCATCGAATCCGTCCGCCGCTGCTGGACGCGGTGGGCAGAGGAGTACGGGATCACCGCGGAGGAGTTCGCCCGGGTCGAGCTGCACGGGCGCCTGGCCGCCGACATCGTCGCCGACCTGCTGCCCGCCGCCCGCGTACCGGAGGCGCTGGCCCGCATCGAGCAGCTGGAGGTCGAGGACGTCGCGGGCGGCGTGGTGGCGCTGCCCGGCACCCTCGCGCTGCTGGCCCAGGTGCCGCCGGAGCGGTGGGCGGTCGTCACCTCCGCCACCCGCAGGCTCGCCGAGGCCCGGCTCGCCGAGGTCGGGATCCACCCCAAGCACCTGATAGCCGCCGACGACGTCACCCGCGGCAAGCCCGACCCGGAGCCCTTCCTGCTGGCCGCCCGGCGGCTCGGCGTGGACCCGGCCCGCTGCGTGGTCTTCGAGGACGCGCCGGCCGGGCTGGCGGCCGGGCGCGCGGCGGGCATGACCACCGTGGCGTTGGCCACAACGCACCGGGTCGAAGAGCTGTCCGCCGACGTGCTCGTCGGGGACCTGTCGGCGGTGTCCGCGCAGGCCACGGCGGACGGCGTGGAGATCGTCACGGGCGGCTGAGCGGCTGTCCACAGGGCGGTCGAGCCTGTCCGGCATACGGACAGGCTTGATCGGTCCGTACGCCTGTCTGGTTTACTGGCCAACATGACCACGACGAGCAGCCGCACCCCTGCGACCGAGGCGCCCATGACGCCCGGTGCTCGTTGCATGTGTCGAATGTGTGACCGCTGAGGGCCCCCGCCGAGCCTCGCGCCCCGAAGCGAGACCCGCCGCCTTGCGCCGTGCGAGCCGTACCCCCGCGTACGCCACGGCCCCGGCCGCCCCGCGTCACCGGAACCCGAAGCCGGGCCCAAGCGCCCTCCGGGACCCCATGCCGCACTCCGCAATGAATGCCCCGTGCCCGGCGGGCGAGCCGCCGGTCACACGACAGTGACGGAATTCCCAGTGATCACCACAACGGGCCTGACCAAGGTCTACCGCTCAGGAGACCGCGAAGTCACCGCCCTGGACGGCGTCGATCTGCACGTCCGCGAGGGCGAGGTGTACGGCGTCATCGGCCAGAGCGGCGCCGGCAAGTCCACCCTCATCCGCTGCGTCAACCTCCTGGAGCGCCCCACCTCCGGCACGGTCACCGTCGCGGGCCAGGAACTGACCTCGCTGGCCGGCAAGGGGCAGCGCGCCAACGCCGCGCTGCGTGCGGCCCGCAGCCACATCGGCATGGTCTTCCAGCACTTCAACCTGCTCTCCTCGCGCACCGTCCAGGACAACATCGAGCTGCCGCTGGAGATCCTCAAGGTCGACCGCCGCGAGCGCTCCCGCAAGGCACTGGAACTGCTCGACCTCGTCGGGCTCGCCGACAAGGCCAAGGCGTACCCCGCCCAGCTCTCCGGCGGCCAGAAGCAGCGCGTCGGCATCGCCCGCGCCCTGGCCGGCGACCCCAAGGTGCTGCTCTCCGACGAGGCCACCAGCGCCCTGGACCCGGAGACCACCCGCTCCATCCTCCAGCTCCTGCGCGACCTCAACCGCCAGCTCGGCCTGACCGTGCTGCTCATCACGCACGAGATGGACGTCGTCAAGACGATCTGCGACTCGGCCGCGCTGATGAAGAACGGCCGCGTCGTCGAGCAGGGCACCGTCTCGGAACTGCTCGCCACCCCCGGCTCCGAGCTGGCCCGCGAGCTGTTCCCGGTCGGCGGCGAGCCCTCGGGGCCCGACCGGACCGTCGTGGACGTCACCTTCCACGGCGAGGCCGCCACCCGCCCGGTGATCTCCGAGCTGTCCCGTACGTACAACGTGGACATCTCCATCCTCGGCGCCGCCATGGACACCGTCGGCGGCAAGCAGATCGGCCGGATGCGCATCGAGCTGCCCGGCCGCTTCGAGGAGAACGTCGTACCCATCGGCTTCCTGCGCGAGCAGGGCCTCCAGGTGGACGTGGCCGGCGAGCCGGCCGGCCCCGCGGCGACGGCGACCGCCGGCGCGCTGGTGAAGGAAGGTGCCAAGTGACCTGGTCGCAGATGCAGCCGCTGCTGTACAACAACACGCTCGACACGCTCTTCATGGTGTGGTGGTCGACGTTCTACGCCGTCCTGTTCGGCGTCCCGCTCGGCGTCCTGCTGATCCTGACCGACCGCGGCGGCATCCTGCAGAACGTCGTCGTCAACAAGATCATCGGCGCGGTGGTGAACATCGGCCGCTCCTTCCCCTTCCTGATCCTGATGGTCGCGCTGATCCCCTTCACGCGCCTGGTCGTCGGCGTCTCCATCGGCCCGACGGGCGCGGTGGTGCCCCTGGTCATCGCGGCCATCCCGTTCTTCGCCCGGCTCGTCGAGGCCGCGCTGCGCGAGGTCGACCACGGGCTGGTCGAGGCCGCCCAGTCGATGGGCGGCGGCACCTGGACCATCGTCTTCAAGGTGCTGCTGCCGCAGGCGCTGCCCGCGCTGGTCGCGGCCGTCACCACCACCGTCATCACGCTGATCGGCTACTCCGCCATCGCCGGCGCGGTCGGCGGCGGCGGCCTGGGCAACCTGGCCTACACCTACGGCTACCTCCAGTACGAGACCAACCTGATGGTCATCACCATCGTGCTGCTGATCATCCTGGTCATCGCCGTCCAGCTGCTCGGCGACCTGATCGTGCGCCGCCTGGCCGCCCGCGGCAGCCGCGGCTCCTCCTCCGTACGCGTCGGACTGCGCAAGGCGCCCGCCCCGGCCACCGCCGCCGGGCAGCCCGCGCAGACCGCACCCGCCGACGCCCCCGAGGAGCGGGTCGGCGCCTGATACCGGGTCCCAGCGCGGACCCTCTTGAGCCCGGACCCTTTGCCGGGCGCAGCCCGCGCGGTGCCGTCGGCCCCGCGCGTCCGAGAAAACCGAGATAGGGGCACTCTTCGTGCGTACCACCCGCAACATCACCGTGGCCGCCCTGGCCGCGGCAGCCGTCGCCCTCGGCGCGAGCGCCTGCAGCGCGCCCTCCGACGTCTCCTCCTCCGGAGGGGGCAAGAAGGCCGACAGCAGCGCGCCGCTGACCGTCGCCGCCAGCCCCACCCCGCACGGGGCGATCCTCAACTTCGTCAAGGACAAGCTCGCGGCGAAGGAAGGGCTCACGCTGGAGGTGAAGGAGTTCAACGACTACAACCTGCCGAACAAGGTCACCGAGGACGGCCAGGTCGACGCGAACTTCTTCCAGCACAAGCCGTTCCTGGACACGTACAACGAGAAGAACGGCACCCACGTCGTGCCGGTCGTCAACGTCGCCATCGAGCCGCTCGGCGTCTACTCCAAAAAGATCGAGAAGCTCTCCGAGCTGACCGCGGGCAACACCGTCTCCGTGCCCAACGACCCGTCCAACGAGGGCCGCGCGCTCAAGCTGCTCGCCGACAACGGCGTCATCACCCTCAAGAAGGGCGTCGGCTCCGACGCGAAGCTGACCGACGTCGAGGACGCCAAGGGCCTCAAGCTCACCGAGCTGGAGGCCGGCCAGATCGCGCCGCGCCTCGCCGACGTCGACGCCGCCGTGATCAACGGCAACTTCGCCATCGGCGCGCAACTCAAGCCCTCCACCGACGCGCTCGCCCTGGAGAAGGCCGAGGGCAACCCGTACGCCAACTTCCTGGCCGTCAAGAAGGGCAACGAGGACGACCCGCGGGTCAAGAAGCTGGCGAAGTTGCTGAACTCGCCCGAGGTCAAGAAGTTCATCGAGGACAAGTACAAGGACGGCTCGGTCATCCCGGCCTTCGGCGCTCCCCAGGGCTGACCGCCGCCACCGCACACGGCGTCCGCACCGGGCCGCCGGCCGCCCGACGACGGGCCCCGGAAGCGCGCACCGCGCCACCGGGGCCCGCGTGCGTGGCACATCCCCGGTCGGATGCTGCATGCTGGTGCACTCAAGACGGTCAACACGGCCCGAACTTCGGAGCAGCACGGTCAACGGCGTTGGAGCAGCGGCATGACATCCACCTTTCCGGACATCTCCATCAGCACGGATCGGTTGGTGCTACGCCCCTTCGAAGAGGCCGACGTGCCCGCGCTCACGGAGATGATGAACGACGAGCTGACCACCGCCTGGACGGCGCGGCCGCACCCGTACACCACCGACACCGCCCGGCACTGGACCACCCGCGAGGCCGGCGAGGTCCGCACCGAAGGCCGCGGCATCGCCTTCGCCGTCACCGAGTTCCTCACCCAGCGCCTGGTCGGCACCATCCAGGTCGACCACACCGACTGGCGGGTGCTCAGCACCGAGGTCGCCTACGTCACCGCGCCCTGGGCCCGCGGCGAAGGCTACGCCTGCGAATCCGTCCTGGCGGTGGCGCAATGGCTCTTCCGCGACCAGAAGTTCGAACGGGTGGAGCTGCGCACCGCCGCCGACAACACCGCCGCCCAGCAGGTGGCGCAGAAGGTCGGCTGCATCAGCGAGGGCGTGCTGCGGAACGCCTGGATAGCCCGCTCGCGCACCGAGGACGGCGGCTGGGCGGACATCCGTACGGACCTGATCGTCTGGAGCCTGCTCCCCGAGGACCTCGACGGCGTCCCGGGCCGGATGGCCGACGCCAACGGCTTCGCCTACCCCGAGTGGAACTGACCGCGCGACCGGCCGGTTCCGGCCAGGCCGGGCACGGCCCGCTTCGCTGTGGTCCGGACCTCTCGGGGTAGTCTCGGCCTGCCCGCAGGACGCCGCGGCCGGCCGCCGCCGCGTGGGCCGCCCGGCGTGCCCGGCGAGTTCCGTATGGCCCAGCCCTGTCCCGTAGCAAGCGAAGCCCAGGAGACTGACGACGATGGCCGACCGGGTCACGGTGATCGGGTGGGACGGTTCGCCGTTGACCGCCGCCGCCCGCTCCGCCCTCGGCGCGGCGACCCTCGTGGCCGGCGCCGCCCACCACCTCGCCCTCCCCGAAGTCCCGCCGCACGCCGAGCGGATCCGGCTGGGCAGCGTGGGCCTGGCCGCCCGCCGCATCGCCCAGCACCGCGGCACCGCCGTGGTGCTCGCCGACGGCGACCCCGGATTCTTCGGCGTCGTACGGACCCTGCGCGCACCCGAGCACGGCCTGGAGGTCGAGGTGGTGCCCGCCGTCTCGTCCGTCGCCGCGGCCTTCGCGCGGGCCGGCATGCCCTGGGACGACGCCCAGATCGTCGTCGCCCACAGCCGCGACCTGCGGCGCGCCGTGAACGTCTGCCGCGCGCACACCAAGGTCGCGGTCCTCACCGCACCCGGCGCCGGCCCCGCCGAACTCGCCCTGCTGCTGCGCGGCGTGCACCGCACCTTCGTCATCTGCGAGGAACTGGGCACCGAACGCGAGCAGGTCACCGTACTGACCTCGGACAAGGCCGCCGACCACGTCTGGCGCGACCCCAACGTCGTCATCGTCGCGGGCGGGGCCAGCGCCGCCACCCAGGGCAGCGGCTGGATGGCGGGGCGCGACGTCGCCTACCCGGCCCCGCCGCGCGGCTGGGGGCTGCCCGCCCAGGCGTACGGCGGCGTCCTGGGGGAGGGGGAGTCGGTCCAGCTGCGCAGCGCCCAGCTGGCCCGCCTCGGGCCCCGGCCCGGCGATCTGGTCTGGGACATCGGCGCGGGCAGCGGGGCCGCCGCCGTCGAGGCCGCGCGCTTCGGCGCGGCCGTCATCGCCGTTGACGCCGACCCGGACGCCTGCGACCGCACCGCGGCGATGGCCCGCCGGTACGGCGTCCAGCTCCAGGTCGTGCACGGCCGCGCCCCCCAGGTACTGGAAGACCTGCCGGAGCCGGACGTCGTACGGGTCGGCGCCGGGGGAGCGGCGGTGGTCACCGCCTGCGCCGACCGCAGGCCCGAGCGGATCGTCGCGCACGCCGCGACCCGCGACGAGGCCGAGGCGGTCGGCCGGGCGCTGTCCGACGGCGGATACGAGACCGAGTGCGCGCTGCTCCAGTCGGTCGAGCTGGACACCTCCGCGTGGGTCGAGCGCGAGCGGGCCGTCGTTTTCCTGCTGAGCGGGTACCGGGTTTCTCACCCGTGACGGGGCCGGGGTGCGGTGGGAGGTAGGCTGGCGGATCGTTGCGCCGCCGTCCCGCGTTCGGTTTCGTACGCCAATATCCGGAACATGCCGTGGTTTTGGCCGTAATTGAAGCTCTCAAGGGCGGACGTGCCGCGAGGCGCGCTCGCTCGTTCTAGCTATAGGGGCGGTCGGCGCGCCGCGGTGGAGCGCGTCGCACGAGCGGTTGGAAGGAGCACTACCAATGGGCGAGGGGTACGCATGACCGACACCGGCCAGGTCCCTGGCGAGGGACTGCCGGAGAACGCAGGCGGACAGCCCGGACAGCCGCAGCCGGCGGCCGTCCCCTCCCCTGCCGATGCCGGCCCGACGCAAGCACCGGGCGTGCCCGAGGCCCCCGGTGCCTACACCTTCCTGGACCCCGCCGACGCGGGCGCCGAGGACGACGACCTGCTGCTGATGCCCGGCGCGCAGGGCGCGTGGGGGAGCGAGCAGCAGCACCACCAGCCCGTGCAGCCCCTGCCGCAGGTTCCGCAGCAGGCGCAGCCCCAGCCGTCCGTGCCGGAGCAGGCCGGGCCGTACGACTCCGCGCCGCTCGGCGCCATGGCGTACGAGCCCGCGCCGCCGGAGGCCGGCGACCACGAGAGCGGCGGCCGCGACCCGGGCTCCGTCGACCCGGGCGGCGTGCGCGTCCCGCCGTCCGCAGGCCGGCAGCAGGCGCCCGCGCCGCCCCGCCGCCCGCTCCACATGGGCCCGCCGGTCCCCGACGCGACCGGCGGCGTGGTCCGCTCGCTCGCCGACCGCGGCCCGGCCGGCGCGCCGCCGAGCCCGCCGGTGCGCAGCACCCCCGGCCCGGCGATGACGGTGCCCGAGTACCTGGACGTCGAGGAGGAGGCGCCGCAGCCGGCGGCCGCCGCCGCGCAGCCCGCGACCGCCCAGGCGTACGCGGCGCCCGGCGGGGCCCCGGTGCCCGGGCCGCAGCTCGGCGAGATCCCCGCGCAGGTCCCGTCCTGGGACAGCGCCCCGGCGCAGGCCGCCCCGGTCGCTCCGGTCGCCGCGGCCGCCGTCGCGGAGGCCCCCGAGGCCCCGGCCGCCGCCGGGACTGCTCCGGCCGCCGGGACCGCTCCGGTTGCAGAAACGGTCGCTCCCGGTGCTCAAGAGGCTGCGGTGGCCGATGTGACTACAGAGGCGCCGGAGGCTCCGGAGGCCGAGACCGAAACCGAGGTCGAAGCCGAGGCCGGCGAGGCGGCGGAGGACGCCGCTCCGGCGGCGCAGACCGAGCCTGCCGGGCCCGCCGAGTCCGCCGAGCAGGCCGTTCCGGTCGTGCAGCCGGCGGAGCCGGTCCAGGAGCCCGCGGGCGCCGGTGAGACCACGCATGCGACGGGTACGGCCGAGGGCGCCACGGTGGTGGCGCAGCCCGCCGAGCCCGCCGAGGTGCCGCAGCCCATACAGCCCGCCGAGGAGGCACCGGCCGCCGCGGCCGAGGAGCCCGCGCCGGCGGCCCCCGAGACGGCCGCGCCCGCTGCCGCCGAGCAGGTGCAGTCCGCCGCCGAGCCGCAGGCCGCGCCCGAAGAGCAGGCCGAGGCCGTGCCCGCGGCTTCCGCGGAGGCCCAGGCCCCCGCCGTGGCGCCCGAGGCGGCGCAGGCCCCCGAGGCCGTACAAGGGGACGAAGCCGTGGCCGACGTACCGCAGACGCAGGAGGCCCCGGAAGCGGCGGCCCCCGAGGCGGCGCAGCCCGCCGTGGCGCCCGAGCCCGCTCCGGCCGCCGAGGCCGCCCCCGCGGTGGAGCAGCCCGCCGCCGGGCCCGACGAGGTCCAGGCGGCCGAGGCGCCCCAGGAACAGGAAGCGGTGGCGCAGCCGGCCGCCGAGGCTGCTCCGGCCGCCCCGGTGGCCGAAGCTCCCGCCGCCGAAGCCCCCGCCGCCGACGCGGAGCAGCCCGCGCACCCGCAGGACGTCGCCGAACTCGTCCAGCTCGGCGACGTACCGGACGCGCAGGAAGCCGCCGCAGAGCCCGCCTCGAAGCCCGGGGCCGCCCCGGCGCCCGAGGCCGCGGCCCCGGCGGCCGACGCCCAGGACCCCGCCGCCGAAGGTGCGGCCGTGGCCGAGGAAGCGCCCGCCGGCGTACCGGAAGCGCCCGTCGCCCCGCCGGCCACCGGCTACGACGAGTCCGAGCGCGCCGCCGTGCACCGCGTGATGCGCGAGCGCCGCGACATCCGCAACGGCTTCCGCCCCGACCCCATCCCCAACGAGGTGCTGCTGCGCGTCCTGGAGGCGGCCCACACCGCCCCCAGCGTCGGCCACTCCCAGCCCTGGGACTTCGTCGTCATCCGCTCGCAGGAGACCCGGGAGCGGATGCACCAGCTGGCCACGGCGCAGCGCGACGCGTACGCGAAGTCGCTGCCCAAGGCCCGCGCCAAGCAGTTCCGCGAGCTGAAGATCGAGGCCATCCTCGAAACGCCGGTGAACATCGTGGTCACCGCCGACTCGACCCGCGGCGGCCGGCACACCCTCGGCCGCCACACCCAGCCGCAGATGGCCCCCTACAGCTCCGCGCTCGCGGTGGAGAACCTGTGGCTGGCGGCCCGCGCCGAGGGCCTGGGCGTCGGCTGGGTCAGCTTCTTCGACGAGCGCGAGATGGTCCGCGAACTGGGCCTGCCCGACCACCTGGAGGTCGTCGCGTACCTCTGCGTCGGGTACGTCGACGAGTTCCCCGACGAGCCCGAGCTGATGCAGGCGGGCTGGGCCAAGCGCCGCCCGCTGTCCTGGGTGGTCCACGAGGAGACGTACGGCCGCCGCGCCCTGCCCGGCGAAGCGCCCGCCAACCTCCTCCAGGAGACGCTCCAGGGCATCCGCCCGCTGGACGCCAAGGCGCTCGGCGAGGCGTGGGAGCGCCAGAAGCGGATGACGAAGCCCGCGGGCGCCCTCGGCATGCTGGAGATCATCTCCGCGCAGCTGTGCGGCCTGTCCCGCAAGTGCCCGCCGCCGATCCCGGAGCCGGCCGCCGTCGCCGTCTTCGCGGGCGACCACGGCGTGCACGCCCAGGGCGTCACCCCCTGGCCGCAGGAGGTCACCGCGCAGATGGTCGCCAACTTCCTGGGCGGCGGCGCGGTCTGCAACGCCTTCGCCAACCAGGTGGGCGCCGAGGTCTGCGTCGTGGACGTCGGCGTGGCCGCCGACCTGCCGGCCACCCCCGGCCTGCTGCCGCGCAAGATCCGGCCGGGCACCGCCGACTTCACCGTCGGCCCCGCGATGAGCCACGACGAGGTGCTGCGCGCCATCGAGGTGGGCATCGAGACCGCCCGCGACCTGGTGGCCGCCGGCAACAAGGCGCTGATCACCGGCGAGATGGGCATCGCCAACACCACCACCTCTGCCGCCCTGATCTCCGTCTACACCGACGCCGACC
Organism: Streptomyces sp. NPDC017056; assembly: GCF_044332485.1. Taxonomy (NCBI): domain Bacteria; kingdom Bacillati; phylum Actinomycetota; class Actinomycetes; order Kitasatosporales; family Streptomycetaceae; genus Streptomyces; species Streptomyces sp. NPDC017056. Next base: position 264,449 of record NZ_JBIRPD010000002.1, read on the forward strand.
CTGTCGAGGTCACCGGCCGCGGCACCGGCATCAACGACGAGACGCACGCCCGCAAGGTCGACGTCGTCCGCCGTGCCCTGGAGCTGCACCGCCCCGATCCCGGCGACCCCATCGGCGTCCTCGCCGCGGTCGGCGGCCTGGAGCACGCGGCGATGGCCGGCCTGATCCTCGGCGGCGCCTCGCTGCGTACGCCGGTCATCCTGGACGGCGTCAGCGCCGGAGCCGCCGCCCTGGTGGCCCGCGCCATCGCCCCCGAGGCGCTGGCGGCCTGCATCGCGGGCCACCGCAGCGCCGAGCCCGGCCACGTCGCCGCGCTCAACAAGCTCGGGCTGCGCCCGCTGGTCGACCTCGACCTGCGGCTCGGCGAGGGCACCGGCGCCCTGCTGGCGCTGCCCGTCGTGCAGAGCGCCGCCCGCGCCATGCACGAGGTCGCCACCTTCGACTCCGCCGGAGTCACGGAGAAGAGCTGACCGCACGGCCACCGGCCCTGAGCATGACCCCCGGCCCGCAGCCACATAGGCTGTGGGCCGGGCCCGTACCCTCTCACCAGGCCCGAGGCCCCCGGGGCGGCAACCGCCCCGCCCCACCAGCCGCTCCAGCGCCGCAGCGGCGAACGCGTCCCCGTTCCCCCGCCCGCGAGCGCTGCCCGCACCACCAGCGCCCCGCGCCACCCGCACAAGGAGCCGTACCGCCATGGCCGAGCACGCCGAACACGCCGCCTACCCCGTCGGACTGCGCCTGTCCGGCCGCCGCGTGGTCGTCCTCGGCGGCGGCCAGGTCGCCCAGCGCCGCCTGCCCTCCCTGGTCGCCGCCGGCGCCGACGTCCTGCTGATCTCGCCGTCCGCCAAGCCGTCCGTCGAGGCGATGGCCGACACCGGCGAGATCCGCTGGGAGCGCCGCCGGTACGAGTCCGGGGACCTCGCCGACGCCTGGTACGCGCTGATCTCCACCGACGACCCCGAAGCCAACGCCGCCGCCTCCCAGGAGGCCGAGGACCGCCGGGTGTGGTGCGTACGCTCCGACGACGCCGAGGCCGCCACCGCCTGGACACCGGCCACCGGCCGCAGCGAGGGCGTCACCGTCGCGGTCCTCACCGGCCGCGACCCGCGCCGCTCCGCCGCCGTGCGGGACGCCATCGTCGAGGGCCTGCGCGACGGCACCCTCGCCGCCCCGCACCACCGCGCCCGCGCCACCGGCGTCGCCCTGGTCGGCGGCGGTCCCGGCGACCCCGATCTGATCACCGTGCGCGGCCGCCGGCTGCTCGCCGAGGCCGACGTGGTCATCGCCGACCGGCTCGGCCCCCGCGACCTGCTCGCCGAACTGCCGCCGCACGTCGAGGTCATCGATGCCGCGAAGATCCCGTACGGCCGGTTCATGGCCCAGGAAGCCATCAACAACGCGCTGATCGAGCACGCCCGCGCCGGGAAGGCCGTGGTCCGCCTCAAGGGCGGCGACCCGTACGTCTTCGGGCGCGGCATGGAGGAGCTCCAGGCTCTCGCCGAGGCGGGCATCCCCTGCACCGTCGTCCCCGGCATCTCCAGCTCCATCAGCGTGCCCTCCGCCGCCGGCATCCCCGTCACCCACCGCGGGGTCGCCCAGGAGTTCACCGTCGTCAGCGGCCATGTCGCCCCCGACGACGAGCGCTCCACCGTCGACTGGTCGGCGCTCGCCCGCCTGCGCGGCACCCTCGTCGTCCTGATGGGCGTCGAGAACAGCGGCAACATCGCCGCCACGCTCATCGCGCACGGGCGCGGCGCCGAGACCCCCGTGGCCGTCGTCCAGGAAGGCACCACCGCGGCGCAGCGCCGCGTGGACGCCACCCTCGCCACCCTCGGCGAGACGGTACGGGCCGAAGGCATCCGCCCGCCCGCCGTCATCGTCATCGGCGACGTCGTAGCCGTGCACCCCACCCCCTGACCCCGCCGAACCACCACCGACAAGGCACCCACCCCGTGGCTGACATCATCACCGTCGACGATCCGGACGACCCCCGCCTGAGCGACTACACGGGCCTGACCGACGTGGAGCTGCGGCGCCGCCGCGAGCCCGCCGAGGGTCTGTTCATCGCGGAGGGCGAGAAGGTCATCCGGCGCGCCGGGCAGGCCGGATACGCGATGCGCTCGATGCTGCTGTCCGCCAAGTGGGTCGACGTCATGCGCGACGTCATCGACGCGGCCCCGGCACCGGTGTACGTGGTGAGCCCCGCCCTCGCCGAGCGCGTGACGGGCTATCACGTCCACCGCGGCGCCCTGGCGTCCATGGCCCGCAAGCCGCTGCCGACGGCCGCCGAACTCCTCGCGCGTCCCGGCACCCGCCGTATCGCGGTCATGGAAGCGGTCAACGACCACACCAACATCGGCGCCATCTTCCGCAGTGCGGCCGCTCTCGGCATGGACGCCGTCCTGCTCTCCCCGGACTGCGCCGACCCCCTCTACCGCCGCTCGGTCAAGGTGTCCATGGGCGCGGTCTTCGCCGTCCCGTACGCCCGCCTGGAGAACTGGCCCCGCGACCTGGAGACGGTCCGCGACGCCGGCTTCCCCCTGCTGGCCCTCACCCCGGACGCCGGAGCCACCCCCATCGACGAGGTGGCACCCCACCGTCTGGACCGCGCCGCCCTGATGCTCGGCGCCGAGGGCGACGGCCTGTCGGCGCGGGCCCTGGCGGCCGCCGATACCCGGGTCCGCATCCCCATGGCCCACGACGTCGACTCCCTCAACGTGGGCGCGGCGGCCGCGGTGGCGTTCTACGCCGTGACGGCGGGACGGGGGGACACCGGCCCGGCCGCCGGGTGAGTCAGGGCTGGTCGAACCAGGCGAAGGCGGCGATCCGCCAGCCCTCCGGGGTGCGGACGAACTGGAAGGTCTTGGTCCCGCTGCCTTCGAACGGCCGGCCGTCCATGACCCCGGACTTGCGGTACGTGCCGAACCGGGACGCGATGTCGCCCGCGATCTCGGTGCGTTCGGAGGTCTCCCACTCGGAGAACTCGACCAGCCGGCCTTCGGTCAGCAACCGCAGGCGGGGCTCGATGAACTCCTCCACGGTGTAGGCCGTGAACTTCTCTCCCGTGCTGACGATCACGCCGGTAGGCAGGACCAGCTTGCGGATCCTGGCCACATCGGCGGCCCGGCCGCCACGGTTGTCGAAGGCACCGAAGAACTCGGTGGTTATCGCGTCGATCTCGGTCTTGGACACGGCGGGACGTTAGCACCTGCCGGCGATCAAGGACACCGCAATGCGGACGTCACTCAGGTACGCCCGGCCCCCGGTGGCGCCTCCGTCACGGACGACGACGTGTACACCGACCGCTCGGACCCCGACGACCTGGCGGGCCCCTGGCAGCCCTGCGCCGCCGCGATACCCAGCGCGACCAGCAGCGTCACCGTGATGAACACGATGATCCGCTGCCGCAGCAGCCGCCGGTCGGGGCCCGGCCGGCGCCCGCCGGGCGACGTACGGGGCCCCTGCGCCGGCCGCGAACCGTTTCGCCCCGTGCGCGCTCCCGGCACGGCGGGACGGCCCGACGGCCGCCTGCCGCCCCGGGACTTCGGCACGGCCTCCCCGGGAGCCCCCGAGGCCCCCGGCGCCGCCTGGGTCCTGGCCGGCGCGGGCCCACGGGCCGCGCCCCCGCGCTGCGCCTGCGGACGCGGCGTCGGCGTGTTGGCCGCCCGCCGCTCCGTCCGCTGCCGCGCGTACTCCTCCGCACGCTTGCCCGTCGGGCGGTCCGCCTGCGGCCGTACGGGCCTGGGCCGGGCCGGTGTGCTCCGCTCGGACGCCGGGCCGCGCTCGGCCGACGCGCCGCGCTCGGACACCGGGCCCCGCTCCGCCGCCGGGCCGCGCCCCGGCCGCCCGCGCCCGGGGCCGCCGGACAGCCGGCCCGTGCCGGGCGCCCCGTCCGCGGGGCCGCCGGACAGCGACAGGCCCTGCGCCTCGCGAGCCGCGATCTCCTTGAGCCGTAGCGACAGCGACAGCGTGCTCGGCCGGTCCGCCGGGTCCTTCGCCAGGCAGGAGGCGAGCAGCGGCGCCAGCGCGTCCGGCACCCCCGCCAGGTGCGCTTCCTCGTGCACGACGCGGTAGAGCATGACCTCCGAACTGCCCTGCCCGAACGGGGAGTCCGCCGTGCAGGCGTACGCGAGCGTCGCGCCGAGCGCGAAGATGTCCGTCGCCGGGGTCACGGCAGCGCCGCGCACCTGCTCCGGCGCGAGGAAGCCGGGCGAGCCGACCGCGGTGCCGACGTGCGTGAGCGTGCTCGCGCCGGTGGCCCACGCGATGCCGAAGTCGATGATCCGCGGGCCCTTGGGGGAGAGCAGGATGTTGGACGGTTTCAGGTCGCGGTGCACCACGCCCGCGTCGTGCACCGCGAGCAGGCCCTCGGACAGCGCGGCGCCGATCGAGGCGACCTGCGCCGGGTAGAGCGGCCCCTCGTCGTTGACCTTGTCGTGCAGGGAGGGCCCGGGGACGTACTGCGTGGCGAACCAGGGCCGGTCCGCGTCCAGGTCGGCGGCCACCAGCCGCGCCGTACAGCCGCCGCGGATACGCCGCGCGGCCGACACCTCGCGCGCGAACCGCGAGCGGAACTCCTGGTCCTCGGCGAGGTCGGGGCGGATGACCTTCAAGGCCACCCGCTGCCCGCGCTTGTCGGAGCCGAGGTAGACCACACCCATCCCGCCCGCGCCGAGCCGCCGGTGGAGCCGGTACGAACCGACGACACGCGGGTCCTCGCGCCGGAGCCGCATCATCGCCATGTCCATCCCCGCTGCCCGGTCCCGTCTGACGTGGCACAGCTTACGGATTGACGGCTCGCTGTGCTGATAGGCCGCGCATGCGTCGGCCACCGGATTGTCAGTACCGGGTGGGACCCTGAGGTTGCGGGGGCGAGCCGGGCGCGGCGCGGCCCGGCCTCCCGTGCGTGGTCCCAATGATCCGTCGCGGAAGGGGGATTGACACGGTGAAGGGTGACCGGGTCGAGATCGTCGTGGACGCCGGGGACACGACCAGGGCGTACGAAGTGGTGGCGAGCAGGGCGGGCCGCAGGGTGGAGACGGCGGTGCGTAGGGGAGTGGTGGAAGTGAGCGAAGTCACCCGGAGCGGTTCGGTGGTCCGCACGGCCCGCTTCATGGCCAACCGGGTCCTCGCCCTGGTCGAACACCCCGTGCCCCGGGCCGAGGAGTCCGAGGCCGCGGAGCGACCCCTCCGGGATGTCCCCGGGTCCTGAGGGCTCGTCTCCACCCAGGGGAGTACGCGCGGCGGCGTACCGTCATCCTCCCGGAGGCCGGAAAAGGGGTACGACGGCATGACGCCCCGGGCCCGCCGGGTGCCTAGTCTTGTGTGCAAGCGGCGGGTGGAAGCACTCGTCCCCCGAGGTCAGACGCCCGCCGCCCCAGACACGACAGGAGCGGGGCGATGGCAGACATCTTCGGGCGCACGGCCGTCCGTACGCAAGGGCGCCAAGCCGCCTCGGCGTTCGGCGGGCAGCCCTCGGGGAAGCGCCATCCGCTCGTCGCGGTGGCCATGGTGCTGCCGCTGGCGGCCCTGCTGGCCGTCGTATTCGGCGGCTGGGATGCCGTCATGACACAGGCGTCGTCCGTGGCCGGAATGCTGGGGCGCTGAGGCGCCCCGGTCCCGGGAGAGCGGCCCGGGGCGGGGGACTTCCGGCCGACAACCCCGTGGGGACGGGGGTGCGGCGGACGGCAGAGTGGCCGGGCATCTGGGGAGATGCCCGGCCATCGGCCTGTCAGGGCCGCCCGCGTACGCCAACGACCGAGGGCCGGAGCACATCGCTCCGGCCCTCGGTCTGCGGTGTGGACGATACTGGGATTGAACCAGTGACCTCTTCCGTGTCAGGGAAGCGCTCTCCCGCTGAGCTAATCGTCCTCGGGACCGCGGCCAGGGGCCGCGGGGTGCTGCGTGCGCGATACTGGGATTGAACCAGTGACCTCTTCCGTGTCAGGGAAGCGCTCTCCCGCTGAGCTAATCGCGCGGGGTTTCCCTCTGCCCGAAGGCGGAGGAACGGTCCTTGCGGACCAGTGGACGATACTGGGATTGAACCAGTGACCTCTTCCGTGTCAGGGAAGCGCTCTCCCGCTGAGCTAATCGTCCTTGGAGGTGGAGACGGGATTTGAACCCGTGTAGACGGCTTTGCAGGCCGTTGCCTCGCCTCTCGGCCACTCCACCAGGAGTGCGGGGGTCGGGAAGATCCCCCACTTCGAGCGGACGACGAGACTCGAACTCGCGACATCCACCTTGGCAAGGTGGTGCTCTACCAACTGAGCTACGTCCGCAGGTGCCTTTCCGGACCAGGTCCGGGGAGGAACCCCGTCTCCGTTTCGCTTCCGCGTCCCGGCGACGTGTTGAACTCTAGCGGATTCCCGGGCCAGTACAAAAACGCGTTTGTGCAGCGTGCTGCGCTGCTCGCTCGGCCGGGGCGGCCGCCGGGCCCCAGCCATAGACTCGATGGCGTGAACGACCTCCCCCCTCTGGCCCGTCTCGGCGGCCGTATAGCCACTGACCTGCGCGACGTCACCCGTGATCCGGAGGCCCTGGACTCGGCCGGGTGGTGGGCCGTCGTCGCCGACTACGAGGGCGGTCTCATCTGCGCGCGCTTCGGGGACGTGCGGGACGCCGGGGCGGTGCCCCCGCCGGACCCCGCCCGCTGGCGGGGCCCGGCCCCCGGGGACTGGCGCAGTTCCCTCGACCGCGGCGCCTACACGGCGGGCGTACGGCGCATACGCGCGTACATAGCCACCGGCGAGGTCTACCAGGTGAACCTCTGCCGCATTCTGAGCGCGCCGCTGCCGGATCCCGCACGCGCCGACGTGGACGCGCTCTCCGCCGTCCTGGCCCGCGGCAACCCGGCCCCGTACGCGGGCACGGTCCGGCTCCCGGCGCACGGTACCGAGGTCGCGACGGCCTCCCCCGAGCTGTACCTGCGCCGGCACGGGCGCACGGTCGAGTCGGGGCCGATCAAGGGCACCGGCCGCATCCCGGAGGACCTGCGGGACAAGGACCGGGCGGAGAACGTGATGATCGTGGACCTGGTCCGCAACGACCTGGGCCGGGTCTGCCGCACCGGCTCGGTCACCGTCCCCGCCCTCTGCGCGGTCGAGGCGCACCCCGGCCTGGTCCACCTCGTCTCCACCGTGCGCGGCGAACTGGCGGACGAGCACGAGAAGACGGCCTGGGCGGACCTCTTCGGCGCCACCTTCCCGGCCGGCTCCATCACCGGGGCGCCGAAGCTCGCGTCGCAGCGCATCATCGAGGAACTGGAGACCGCGCCCCGCGGCCCCTACTGCGGCGGCATCGGCTGGGTGGACGCCGACCGCGGCACCGGCGAGCTGGCCGTCGGCATCCGCACCTTCTGGATCGACCGCACGGCCCCCGAGGGCCCGGTGCTGCGCTTCGGCGCCGGAGCCGGCATCACCTGGGGCTCGGACCCCGAGGGAGAGTGGGACGAGACCGAGCTGAAGGCCCGCAGACTGCTCGCGGTAGCGTCGGGCCTGCACGAGCCGAGCGGAGGGACACGACCATGAAGATCTGGCTCGACGGAGAGCTGCGCGACGCCGACGGCGCCCGGGTCTCGGTCCTCGACCACGGCCTGACGGTCGGCGACGGCGTCTTCGAGACGCTGCGGACCGTCGACGGGCGCGCCTTCGCCCTCACCCGCCACCTGGAGCGGCTCACCTCCTCCGCCCGCGGCCTGGGCCTGCCCGCGCCCGACCTCGACGAGGTGCGGCGCGCCTGTGCGGCCGTCCTGGACGCCAACCCGGCGCCGCTCGGCCGGCTGCGCATCACCTACACCGGCGGCCTCTCGCCGCTCGGCTCGGACCGCGGCGAGGCGGCCCCCACCCTGGTCGTCGCCCTCAGCGAGTCCCCGCGCTACCCCGACACCACCGCGGTCGTCACCGTCCCCTGGACCCGCAACGAGCGCGGCGCGCTGGCGGGCCTGAAGAGCACCTCCTACGGGGAGAACGTCATCGCGCTCGCCCGCGCCCGCGAGCAGGGCGCCACCGAGGCGCTCTTCGGCAACACCGTCGGCCAGCTGTGCGAGGGCACCGGCTCCAACGTCTTCGTCGTCCTGGACGGCGAGCTGCACACCCCGCCGCTGTCCTCCGGCTGCCTGGCGGGCATCACCCGCGCCCTGGCCGTCGAGTGGGCCGGCGCCAAGGAGACCGACCTGCCGCTGGACGTTCTGGAGCGCGCCGAGGAGGTCTTCCTGACTTCGACGCTGCGCGACGTACAGGCCGTCACCCGCGTCGACGGGCGGCAACTGGGTGACGCGCCGGGCCCGTTGACCGCCGAGGCGATGCGCGTCTTCGCGGAGCGCGCCGCCGCGGACTTCGACCCGCACTGATGACGGACGCCCGGGAAACCGGGTAGAAAGCCAGCGTGACCACTACGCTGCGCCCCGCCGGACCCGAAGAGCGACGCGCCGACGGCGGCCGGGCCCGTACGTACGAAGTCTGCGTCAACAGCCGCCCGGTGGGCCGGATAAGCCTGGCCACGGACGCCCGGCTGGGCCCGTCCGCCGGCCGCATCGCCGACCTGCGCATCGACGAGCGGGACCGGCACCGCGGCCGCGGCACGGTCGCCGCCCTCGCCGCCGAGGAGGTGCTGCGCGGCTGGGGCTGCCGGCGCATCGAACTGGACGTGCCGGCCGGCGCCGGGCCCGCGCTGCGGCTCGCCGCCGCCCTCGGCTACACGGAGTACAGCCGCCGGATGCGCAAGGAACTCACCACGCCGCCCGCGCTCCCCGAGGGCAGCGTGGACCGGCCGCTCGGCGCGGCGGAGTTCCCGGCCTGGCTGGCCGCCGCGCACGCCGAGTACGTCGAGGTGAAGACGGGCCACGGAATGCCGCGCGAGCGGGCGGAGCGGGCCGCGGACGAGGAGCACCGGAGGCTGCTGCCCGACGGCGCGGCCAGTGCCGGCCGGTCGGTGCGCGTACTGGCCTACGAGGGCACCGACGTGGGCACCGTCTGGACCGTGGCGGACGCCTTCGGCCGGCCCGGCGGCTACGTCCTGGCTGTCCGGGTGGCGCCGGAGCACCGCGGCCGTGGCCACGGGCGCACGCTCATGCTCGTCGCCGAGCGCGAGAGCCTCGCCGCCGGCCGCACCGTACTGGGCCTCAACGTCTTCACGGACAACGTGCCGGCCTGCGGCCTGTACGACTCGCTGGGCTACCGGCCGGCCGACCACTCCCTGCAGAAGCCCCTGCTCTGACCGGACGGCAGCACGCCCGCCCGGGACGGCTCAGACCTGTTCCGCCAGCAGCCGGTCGGCGATCTCCGCGACGCGCTCGCGCAGGCCGTCCTGGCTCTTGCCGCCGTCCAGCAACTCCCCGCCGATCAGGTAGGTGGGCGTGCCCGTCACACCGATCGCCTTGCCCTCGGCCTGGTCCGCGTCCACGGTCAGCAGATGCCGGCCGTCGATGAGCGCGGTGTCCATCTCCTCGGCGTCCAGGCCCAGTTCGCCGGCCACCGCGAGCAGGAACTGCTCGCCGCGGACGCCCAGTTCCTCCGTACGGGCCAGGACGGCTTCGGCGTACGGCCAGCCCTTGCCCTGCTCCGCGGCCTCCTCGAATGCCTGGGCCGCGGCGTAGGCGTGCTTGTGCTTGGCCAGCGGGAAGTGGCGGAGGCGGATGTCCAGCCGGTCCCCGTAGCGCTCGCGCAGGGCCCGCAGGTCGTCCAGCGCGGTGGTGCAGTCCGGGCACTGCAGCTCGCACCACACGTCGAGGACGACGGGGCGCGCGGAACCGGAGGTCGTGGCGTCGTTCATGGGCCCAGTCTCCCAGCAGACGGCCGCCGCCCCGAACCGGGACCTGCGGAGGAGCCCTACCCCGAGATGTCCCTGAGGCCGCCCCGGATCGTGGCCGCGGCGCCCGTGAACGGTGCAGGATGGAAGAAGAGCAGGACAGGACGGCATCGCGCGGCGGCCCGGCGTGCGGTGCGCCACGACCATCGGCTGGAGGACCGGATGCTGCTGACCTCGACCGTCTGCGCCGCGGTGTCGGCGGCGGGCCTGGGTATCGCCGCGCTGACGGCCTACCGCAGGCGCTTCCTCGCCGCGACGCGGATCGCGGCGTTCTCCCTGGTGCCCGTCGGGCTGGTGATGACCGGCGTCGTCGACTGGATCGCCGGCCTGGTCTTCAAACCCATGGTGTGGGCGGGCTTCGGCGTGCTGGCCCTCTCCGCCGTGCTGTTCATGATCGGCAGGGTGGCCGAGCGGCACGCGGTCAAGGCGGGCGGCAGCCGCAAGGAGCGGCGCGCCGCGGCCCGGCGGCAGCCCGCTGCGGTGGCACCCGCGGCCTCGGCCCCTTCGCTGGGCGCGGGCGCCGCGACCGGGCAGCCCGCCGCCAGGGCGAAGCCGAAGGCGAGCGCCCCGCAGGAGGACTTCTCCGACATCGAGGCCATCTTGAAGAAGCACGGGATCTGAGCACGGGATCCGAGCAGGGGACCGAGTACGGGACCCGGTCGTCCGCGTGGCTCGTGAGGGTGATGTCTCGGACACCGTAGCGATCACGCAAGTGCACGGGATCTGGTGAACTCCCGTCGCTGAGGGGTGATTCGGCCATTCCCGCGTGATCACGTGCGCCATTATCGGCGCGAGATGAACGACGAGTGCGCCCTGCCCCGGGACCCCGCCGTCACACCGGCGGACCCCCCGGCCCCCGAACCGCGTGGCTGTCTTTTCGCGTTGTCGCAGCCGCCCCTGATGCTCTTCCTCACCGTCATCGCCGTCCTTCTGCTCATCGGCGCCCTCCACGACCTGCTCTTCCTGTGAGGAGGCCGGACGGTGCGGGACGGCCGGATCGCACAGTCAGCGCGCGGCCTCGCGGCGGCGCGCCCGGTACGCCGCGACGTGCAGCCGGTTGCCGCACGTACGGCTGTCGCAGTAGCGGCGCGAACGGTTGCGCGACAGGTCCACGAACGCGAAGCGGCAGTCCGGGGCCTCGCAGTGCCGCAGCCGCTCCCGCTCCCCGGCGACGACCAGGAACGCCAGCGCCATCCCGCCGTCCGCCGCCAGGTGCTCGGCCACCGAGGCGCCCGGCGCGAAGTAGTGCACGTGCCAGTCGTAGCCGTCGTGGTCGGTCAGCTGCGGCGTGGTGCCGGCCGCCGCGACCAGGTCGTTGAGCCGCTCGGCCGCCGTACGGTCGTCCGGCGCGGCGAAGACCCCGGCGAACCGCGACCGCACGGCCCGCACGGCCGCCAGATCGCGGTCGCCGAGCGTGCCCACGTCGCTGACCGCGTTGCGCGCGACGAACGCCCGGAGCGCCGACAGGTCGGTGAGGCTGTCGGTGGCTCCCGGGGCGTCGCCCTCCGGAGCGGTGTTCAGGAGGTCGACGACCGCGTCGAGCGCGCACCGGGTGTCGTGGGTGATCATCACGGGTTCGCTCCCTGGCCGGGCGGGGTCGGCGGCGCCGCCCCGGTGTCCTTGCCGAATGGTCGCCGACTCTAGCGCGTCCAACAAGCCTCGGCGCCGTCTCCGCGGTGGGTCCGCGGCGACGACGCCGGCTCGTGCCGTATGAACTTGTCGGTCCTGTCCCGTCGCCCCGAGTCGGACGGTGCAGGTGTGAGCGGTTCGGTGCGGTGGATGGCTGCGATGGGCTGCTGCGCCGCCTTTCAGTTCTCCGCGAGGATGTGGGAGAGCTCCGTGTCGAGATCGAAGTGCCGGTGTTCCGTGCCTGGTGGAACCGCCGCGTCGGTCCTCTTGAGGAACGACTCCAGGGCCCGCGCGGGGGCCTCCAGGAGAGCCTCGCCCTCCGGGGAGCTCAGGGCGATGCAGACAACGCCCTGTCCGTGGCTCCGGGACGGCCAAACGCGGACGTCTCCGGTGCCCGTGGGCCGGTGCAGGCCCTCGGCGAGGAGATCGCGGGCGAAGACCCACTCGACCGTTTCCTCGGCTCCGGTGTGGAAGGTCGCGTGCACGGCATACGGATCGGCCGTGTCATACCGCAGGCCCGCGGGTACAGGCAGTGACGACTCGCTCGACACAACGAGGCGCAGGTGCAGCTCGCAGCTGACCGTGGTGTTCATAAGCGCCAGGGCCTTTCGCTCAGTGTGCGCTCGGGGATTCGCACGTCGGCGAAATCGACATGCCACCTACGGTGCCGTTGTAAACCCCTCTGAGGGTTTTGGGTGACTTCCGGTACCTCTTACGGCGGAGCTGTGGATCCTCCCTGGCGGCCATTCCGGTGACCGGCTTCCCTCGGGTAGGTTTCTCCCCATGAATACGGAGAGTAACGGGGGAGTCGGCATAGCCGCCGCGGCGGCGGCTCCGGCTGCGGAACAGGACGGCGCGGGAGAGACTGCGAAGGTGGAACAGCGACTCGGCTCGCGGGCGCCGCATTTCATCAAGCGTTCCCGGCCCCTGCACCTGAGCTGGCAGGTCGGCATCTTCATCGTCGGTCTCGCGGTGGTCGTGGGCGGCATCATCATGCTGCCGCTGCCGGGCCCCGGCTGGCTGGTGATCTTCGCCGGCATGGCGATCTGGGCGACCGAGTTCGTCTGGGCGCAGCTGGTGCTGCGCTGGACCAAGCGCAAGGTCACCGAGGCGGCGCAGAAGGCGCTGGACCCGAAGGTGCGGCGGCGCAACATCATCCTGACGAGCATCGGCGCGGTGATCATCGTGGCCGGGCTCGCCGTCTACCTGTGGAAGTTCGGCTTCGTGCTGCCGTGGAACGCCGATGCGTGACCGGCGCCCGGCTGACCGGCCCCGCGGGTGGTCGTGAGACCCCTCCGACGTGCGGTAATGTTCTCTCTGCGCCCGGGCGATTAGCTCAGCGGGAGAGCGCTTCGTTCACACCGAAGAGGTCACTGGTTCGAACCCAGTATCGCCCACACCGGACGACGGCCCGGAGGTCCCAGACCTCCGGGCCGTCGTCGTTTCCCTGCCCCCGGCGCCGCCGGAGCGGCACAATCGGTCCATGCCCGGCTGGTCGCACACCCTGCACCGCTACCGCTTCCGGAGCGAATGGCGGCTGCCCGCGCCGCCGGCGGCGGTCTTCGCCGCCCTGGCGGACGCCGAGGCGTACCCGCACTGGTGGCCCCAGGTGCGCCAGGTGGTCCGCGTGGACGAGTACACCGGCACCGCGCGTTTCAGGTCGCTGCTCCCGTACGTCCTCACGGTCACCGCGACCGGCACGCGGCGCGTCCCCGACGCAGGCGTGCTGGAGTTCGTGGTGCGTGGCGACCTGGAGGGCTTCGTGCGCTGGACGGTCGGTGCGTCCGGCGGCGGAACGCGTGCCGTCTTCGAGCAGGAGGTGGTGGTGCGCAAGCCGTCCATGCGCCGGTTCGCGCTGCCGGGACGGCCGCTCTTCGTCGTCAATCACACGCTGATGATGCGCGCCGGGCGACGCGGGCTGGCCTCTTGGCTGGCCCACGGGTGATCTCCTAAAGGGCACCACGCGGCCGGGGCGGGAATGCGGCGGCAAGGAATTTGATGGAAAGGCGCCGCGGCCTGTATTGTTCAGATCGTTCGCGGGGGAAACCGCGGGAACGAAACCCGGGCGATTAGCTCAGTGGGAGAGCGCTTCGTTCACACCGAAGAGGTCACTGGTTCGAACCCAGTATCGCCCACCGGGACCGAGGGCCGGGCCGCCAACAGGCGGCCCGGCCCTCGGCGTTGGTACGCACTGCGCGCGGTCAGGCGGCCGCCGGCAGCTCCGGCCGCATCGGCCAGTGCGGGTCCACCGCCTCCTCCGTGCCGTTGCGCGCGAACCACGCCTCCAGGCCGCGCGCCTGCGCCGCGTGCCACACCGCCTGCCGGGTGTGCAGCTGCGCCGGACTGAGCGACTGGAGCCGTTCCGCGTACCGCTGCCCCAGCGCCCGTACGACCTGGAGCGCGGCGAGCGCGTCGGCGGCCGCCTCGTGGGCCCCGGTCAGCTCGACCCCGTACTCCGCGCACAGGTCCGTGAGCGTCCGGCGCCCCTTGCGGTAGCGGTCCAGGTGCTTGTCCAGCACGCGCGGGTCCAGCACGGACAGCGGGTGGGCGCCGAGGTAGTGCGGGAGCGAGGCGGCGCGGTGCCGGCGCAACTCGCGGTCCAGCAGCGTCAGGTCGAATGGCGCGTTCATGACGATCAGCGGCCGCCCGGCGAGCGACTGGTCGGTCAGCGCGCGGGCTATCTCCTCCATGACGGGCGACGGCCAGCGGCCGTGCAGGGCCAGGTGCCCGTCGGTCAGCCCGTGCACGGCGGTGGCCGCCTCGGGGACGGGCACCCCCGGGTTGACCAGCCAGCGGGTGATGCGGGGGACGCTGCGCGGAGTTTCCTGGACGACCAGGGCGGCGGACACGATGCGATCTCGCTCCACGTCGATCCCGGTGGTCTCGGTGTCGAAGGAAGCCAGCGGACCGTCGTACCAGCACGGCATCTTCACAACTCCTCGCGCTCGTGCGGCGGGTGGGCCGGTTCGGCCACCCGACCAGGTGATACCCGAGGCTTCCGGTTGTCGAACCGTCCTGGTTTGTTGACCACTTGACGCGGACAAGAACACTTCGACGGGCCGTCACCTCGCGTGCGGCCCCCTCGAACGACGCGTCCCGGAAGGCACTTGAGCGATGACGCTCGCGCAGCCCGAACCGGGAGGACTGGTGCCCGGGCGGACCGCTCCGCCGCGTGGCGCGCTTGCCACCACGGCCTGTATGGAAACGCTCCAGGTGGGCTATCTTCACGCGGTGGCCGCCGCATCGGGCTGCTCGCTGGCCCAGCCCTTCCCCGACAACGGCATCGACTGGCACGTCAGCCACGGCGCGCCCGGCCATGCCGTCGACGACGAAGTGACCATCAAGGTGCAGTTGAAATGCACGTACCAGGTCGCCCCCAGGCCGCCGGGGCCGAGCTTCCCCTTCACCCTGGACAACGACCACCTGAGAAAGCTGGCGCGTACGCCCGTCGCGGTGCACAAGATCCTGGTCGTGATGCTGGTGCCGCGTACCCCCGAGGACTGGCTGCGGGCGGACCACGACCGCCTCGAACTGCGCCACAGCTGTTACTGGATCAACCTGGCCGGCCATGAGGTGACCGGCAGGAACCGGACCAACGTGCGGATCCCGACCACGCGGATCTTCGACGACCGCGCGCTCCGCGAGATCATGACGCGGGTCGGGGCGGGAGGGAGACCGTGATGCACCGGCCGACCGACGAGTACGAATTCAGGCTGCCGGACCCCGCGCAGCTCGACCCCGCGGTGCTCGGCGCCCTGCTGGCGCGGCACGGCTGGCGGCGCAGGGGCGGCGCCGCCGGACACTACGCGCGCTGGACACCGCCAGGCGGCGCCGCGGGGGGCACCAGCCTGCTCGTACCGCAGACCAGGACGTTCCCGGACAGCACCGACCTGCTCGCGGAGGCACTGGCCGCCCTCGCGCACAGTGCCGCGCCGTCCGCCCGCGAGGTGCTGGCGGGGCTCGCGGTGCCCAGCGACGAGGTGCGCTGGGAACGCGAGGTCCCGGACGGCGGACCGGGCGGCACACCGTGGGTGGCGCAGGAACAGCTGCGTACGGCGGCGCGGTCGATGCTGATGGCGGGCGCGCTCGGCACGTACTGCCGGGCGGGCTTCTACGGGGCGCGACACAAGCGCAAGGCCGAGGCGTTCATGGCGGACGTGCTGGTCGGGCCCGCGCCCGCCGGGCGGCGGCTGACCGCGTACGTCCCGGTGTCGGCGGGCCGCGCGGCCGTCGCCGGGCTCCAGCGCGCGCTGCACGCCACCCGCGACGCCACCGACTACCAGCGGGCGACCGGCGGCATGGAGGCGTTCGACGCGGCCGTGGAACTGGGCGTCTGCCACGAACTGGCGGAGGCGCTGATCTCGCTGGTCCGGGAGGCGGAGGGAGTACGGATCTCGGTCGAGTGGTCGCCGGGGGCCGGCCCGCCGCCCGGCTTCGCCGCCCGCCCCGAACCGGTCGAGTTCTCGCCCGGCGACCTGCCGGCGCTCCAGCAGGCCGCCCAGCGCTACGTACGCGGCGAGCCGTCGCTGCCGGTACGGGTGACCGGCGCGGTGGTCCGGATGCGGCGCGAGCGGCCCGGCGGCCCCGGCGCGGTCCGGCTGCGGGTGCTGGCCGGGGCCGACGTCGTACAGGTACGGGTCGCGCTCGACGAGGAGGACTACCGCATCGCCGGACACGCCCACCTGGTCGGCCTGCCGATCCGGGTCAGCGGCCGGCTGGAGAGCCGGGGCGGCTTCCGCCGCATCACCGGCGCGTCGGACGTCACCCCCGTCCAGGTCGACGAGGCCGAACGGGACCGGCTGCTGAAGTCGCTCCAGGAAAACCTGGACTTCTTCGAGGAGGCGTGCGGGGGGCCGCTGCCGGGGGAGTGACGGGCACGGGGGCGGGGGAGCGGCCGGACCGGGGGAGCGGCCGCGCCGACCGTTTCGCGAGGAAGACCGGTGGCTCGGTACGATTCGGCTGCGCAGCAATCGCTGACGCGCAGGAGACATGAGTCAGGAGAGACCGGTGTCAGACGTCCGTGTGGCCATCCAACGCGATTCCGAGCGGGAAGAACGTGTGGTGACCACGGGCACTACGGCCGCCGACCTCTTCCAGGGCGAGCGCTCCGTCGTCGCGGCCCGCGTCGCCGGGCAGCTCAAGGACCTGGCGTACGAGCTCGCCGAGGGCGACGAGGTCGAGCCCGTCGAGATCACCAGCCAGGACGGCCTGGACATCCTGCGCCACTCCACCGCGCACGTGATGGCGCAGGCCGTCCAGGAGCTGTTCCCGGAGGCCAAGCTCGGCATCGGCCCGCCCATCAAGGACGGCTTCTACTACGACTTCGACGTCGAGACCCCGTTCACCCCCGAGGACCTCAAGCGCATCGAGAAGAAGATGCAGGAGATCCAGAAGCGCGGGCAGAAGTTCTCCCGGCGCCCGGTGAGCGACGACGACGCCCGCGCCGAGCTGGCCGGCGAGCCGTACAAGCTGGAGCTGATCGGCCTCAAGGGCTCCGCCGCCGAGGCCGCCGAGGGCGCGTCCGCCGAGGTCGGCGCCGGCGAGCTGACCATCTACGACAACCTCGACGCCAAGAGCGGCGAGCTGACGTGGAAGGACCTGTGCCGCGGCCCCCACCTGCCGACCACCCGCGTCATCCCCGCCTTCAAGCTGATGCGCTCGGCCGCCGCCTACTGGCGCGGCAGCGAGAAGAACAAGCAGCTCCAGCGCATCTACGGCACCGCGTGGCCGACCAAGGACGAGCTCAAGGCGTACCTGGAGTTCCTCGCCGAGGCCGAGAAGCGCGACCACCGCAAGCTGGGCGCCGAGCTGGACCTGTTCTCCATCCCGGAGGAGCTGGGCTCCGGCCTCGCCGTCTTCCACCCCAAGGGCGGCATCATCCGCCGGGAGATGGAGAACTACTCGCGGCGCCGCCACGAGGCCGCGGACTACGAGTTCGTCAACACCCCGCACATTTCGAAGGAAGGTCTCTTCGAGACCTCGGGGCACCTGCCGAACTACGCCGACGCGATGTTCCCGCCGCTGGAGTTCGACGGGCAGAACTACCGCCTCAAGGCGATGAACTGCCCCATGCACAACCTGATCTTCAAGGCGCGCGGCCGCTCGTACCGCGAACTGCCGCTGCGCCTCTTCGAGTTCGGCACGGTCTACCGCTACGAGAAGTCCGGCGTGGTGCACGGCATGACCCGGGCCCGCGGCTTCACCCAGGACGACTCGCACATCTACTGCACCAAGGAGCAGATGGCGGACGAGCTGGACTCGCTGCTGACCTTCGTGCTGGACCTGCTGCGCGACTACGGCCTGGACGACTTCGAGCTGGAGCTGTCCACCCGCGACCCCGAGTCGGACAAGTTCATCGGCGAGGACGCGGAGTGGGAGGAGGCCACCGAGGCGCTGCGCCAGGCGGCCGAGAAGCAGGGCCTGCCGCTGGTCCCCGACCCGGGCGGCGCCGCCTACTACGGTCCCAAGATCTCCGTGCAGGCGCGGGACGCCATCGGCCGGTCCTGGCAGATGTCGACCATCCAGGTCGACTTCCAGCAGCCCAAGCGCTTCGGCCTGGAGTACACCGCGGCCGACGGCTCCAAGCAGCAGCCCGTCATGATCCACCGCGCGCTGTTCGGCTCCATCGAGCGCTTCTTCGCGGTGCTGCTGGAGCACTACGCGGGCGCGTTCCCGGTGTGGCTGGCCCCCGTGCAGGCGACCGGCATCCCGATCGGCGACGACCACGTCCCGTACCTCCAGGAGTTCGCCGCCGAGGCGAAGGAGCGGGGGCTGCGGATCGACGTGGACGCTTCCTCGGACCGGATGCAGAAGAAGATCCGCAACGCGCAGCGCAGCAAGGTCCCGTACATGATCATCGCGGGTGACGAGGACGTGGCCAACGGCGCGGTGTCCTTCCGCTACCGCGACGGGTCGCAGAAGAACGGCATCCCGAAGGCACAGGCGATCGCCGAGATCCTGGACGCGGTGGAGCGCCGCATCCAGGTGTGAGACGGGCCCCGCACGCGCGGGGCGAGGCGAGGGGCGGTCCCGGTCCTGGACCGCCCCTCGCCGCATTCCGGCCCAGGCCGGGGAATATGCTGGCCCGCATGACGAGTGAGCCGGAGCAGCAGATCGGAGTCGGGACACAGGACGCCTTCCAGCGACTGTGGACGCCCCACCGGATGGCGTACATCCAGGGGGAGAACAAACCGTCCGGACCGGGCGCCGAGGACGGCTGCCCCTTCTGCACGATTCCGGCCAAGTCGGATGAGGACGGGCTGGTGATCGCCCGCGGCGAGCACGTGTACGCGGTGCTCAACCTCTATCCGTACAACGGTGGCCATCTGATGGTCGTGCCGTTCCGGCACGTCGCCGACTACACCGAGCTGGACGGTCCGGAGACCGCCGAGCTGGCCGAGTTCACCAAGCGGGCGATGGCCACGCTGCGGGCCGCCTCCGGCGCGCACGGCTTCAACATCGGCATGAACCAGGGCTCGACCGCGGGCGCCGGCATCGCCGCCCACCTGCATCAGCACGTGGTGCCGCGGTGGGGTGGCGACACCAACTTCATGCCGGTGGTGGGGCAGACGAAGGTGCTTCCGCAGCTGCTCGCCGACACCCGGAAGATGCTGGCGGACGCCTGGCCGCAGTAGTGGCCGTGCCGGGGGGCGGCCGAGACACACCCTTCGGTAAATCGGATAAATCGGCGAAAATCGGACGGGTTGCCCTCTAATGGTGAGGTGACTTGTCTGCATCGCCGCTCCGTGCTGCGCGCCGCCGCCTCGGCCGCGGCCGCCGGCGCGCTCGCGTCGGGGTGCGGGACAGCCCGTACGGACACCGCCTCCGTACGGGCCTCCGGCTCCCCGCGGCCGGGCGGGACCGGCCCGCCGCCGGGCGGCCCCGCCGCCTCGGGCGCCGCCCGCGCCGCCCGCCCGCCCACCCGCGCGCCCGGCCTGCCCGTACAGATCCAGCACGGCCCGCGGCGCGGCACCGCCGTCGCCCTCACCTTCCACGGCCAGGGCGACGCCGGAACGGCCACCGCGCTGCTCGGCGAGGCCGAGCGGGCCGGGGCCAGGGTGACCGTGCTGGCCGTCGGCAGCTGGCTCGACGAGCAGCCGCAGCTGGCCCGCCGCATCCTCGACGGCGGCCACGAACTGGGCAACCACACCCTGCGCCACCTCGACATCTGCGCACTGCCTGCCGAAGAGGCGTACGCCGAGATCAGCGGGTGCGCCGAGCGGCTGCGGAAGCTGACCGGCACGATCGGCAGCTGGTTCCGCCCCTCCCGTACGCAGTACGCCACCGAGCTGGTGACCCGGCTGGCCCGCAGAGCCGGCTATCCGCACGTCCTCTCCTACGACGTCGACTCCCTCGACGCGGACGATCCGGGCGCCCCCGCGGTCCAGCGCACCGTGCTGGACGGGGCCCGCGCGGGATCCATCGTGAGTCTGCACCTCGGGCACCCCGGCACCGTTGCCGCGCTGCCCCCGATCCTCGACGGCCTGCACCGGCGCGGACTGCGCGCGGTGACGACAACGGAGCTTGTGACCTGATGGCTGACCGGACCCGTATGCAAGATTCGAAGCGCGCCCGCCCCGGCCGGCGGGCCGCGGTGCTGGCCGTCGCCTGCGCCCTGGTGGCGGCGGGCTGCGGTGGCGGCGGGAAGAAGGCCGCCGACGGCGGCGCCGGGGCGTCCTCGCCCCCGGCCTCGCCCGCGAAGGCCGCCAAGCCGGGACTGCCGGGCATGCCGCCGGTGCTGGACGAGCACGACGTGTACGCGGCGGACCGCCCCGACAAGCTCGCGCCGCACGTCAAGGACTTCCCCTCGCGCGTGTACGTGCCGAACACCGGCTCCGACACGGTCAGCGTCATCGACCCGAAGACGTACAAGGTCGTCGAGACCATCCCGGTGGGGGTGCAGCCGCAGCACGTCGTCCCGTCCTGGGACATGAAGACGCTGTGGGTGAACAACAACCGCGGTCACGACCTGACCCCGATCAACCCGGCGAACGGCAGGCCGGGCAAGCCGGTCGACGTGCACGACCCGTACAACCTCTACTTCACGCCCGACGGCAAGTACGCGGTCGTGATGGCCTCGATGGACAAGGAGCTGGTCTTCCGCGACCCCAAGACCATGGAGGTGCGCAAGACCGTGCCGGTGACCTGCGCGGGCGTCAACCACGCGGACTTCTCGGCGGACGGCAGGTACTTCATCGTCTCCTGCGAGTTCTCGGCCGAGCTGCTGAAGGTCGACACCGCGAAAATGAAAGTCGTCGGGCAGCAGAAACTGCCGTTCAGGGGAGCGATGCCGCAGGACGTGAAGATGTCACCCGACGGGAAGACCTGGTACATCGCGGACATGATGGCCGACGGCATGTGGGTGCTGAACGGCGACACGTTCGAGAAGCCCCGGCTGATGCCGACCGGCAAGGGGGCCCACGGGCTCTACGTCAGCCGCGACTCCAAGACGATGTACATCTCCAACCGGGGCGAGGGTTCAGTGTCCCTGCTCGACTTCAAGAGCGGCAAGCTGGTGGACAAGTGGCACATCCCCGGGGGCGGCAGTCCCGACATGGGCGGGGTCTCCGCCGACGGCAAGGTGCTGTGGCTGTCCGGCCGCTACAACTCCGAGGTCTACGCGCTGGACACGCGTACCGGGAAGACCCTCGCGAAGATCCCGGTGGGTGAGGGCCCGCACGGCCTGGCGGTCTACCCGCAGCCGGGGCGCTACTCACTGGGGCACACGGGGATCTTCCGGTAGACGGCACAGCGGCACAGCGGCACAACGGCGCGGCGGCGCGGACCCGGAAGACCCCCGGCCCGCGCCGTCCGGCGGCTACGCGTTGTACTCGTCCGCCTTGCGCGGCTCCGCGCTCTGCACCATGCCGCTGAGCACCAGCGAACGGCTGTCGAAGCGCGCGGTGTCCACCCCGTTCTCCTTGAGCACGCTCAGGGCGGCGGCGTGCACCACGCGCAGCACCGGCGTCGCGGCGCGCAGCGCGTCGTCGGCCATGAAACGGTGCCGCCAGGGCTTGTCGGCCCAGGCGTGCCGCAGGCCGAACGGCTCGGGCAGGGTCAGCTTCCCGCCGAGGAACTCCAGGAAGCCGGGGAACCACGTCAGCGGGGCGCGGGCGGCGAGCCGCACCACCTCGCTCGCGTCGACGAGCGGCAGGCTCACGGACTTCGTCTCCCAGAACTTGACCGTCTTGGAGACGCTCTTGGACTTCGGCGCGGGCTTGGAGGTGAACAGCGGGTTCACCGGGCCGAGGGCGTGTCCGGTGACCTCCACGCGCAGCGTCTCGTGCAGCACGGTGACGGTGATCAGCAGGGTTATCACCAGCTGCCCGTCCCACAGCACGAACTGGACGCCGAGATAGTGCCGGCTGCCGGCGCCGAACTGCTGCTCGTTGCAGATCCGCTCTATCTCGTGGCCGCGGACCTGGAAGGCTTCCACGTCCGTGCCCTCGGGGCGGGAGACCGAGCCGGCCTTCTCGCCGACCGGCACCACGATCCAGTGGCGTACGGAAGGGGGCTGCTTGAAGCCGCCCGTGTGCAGGGGGCTGCGCTCCAGCAGGCGCAGCCGGTCGTGGATGACGCGGATGACGTCGTAGCTGCGGAAGGGGTTGATCTCGCCGCCCTCTTCGGCGGGCCGCAGCTCCTCGGCCATCTGCCAGCTGCCCCAGCGGGTGCCCATGCCGAGTATGCCGTTGGGCCCGGCGTAGAAGGCGACGTTGCTGTTCTGCTCGGCGGTGAGCTTGGCCAGGCTCTGGCGCATCTGCTCGGCGGCGGTCTCGTTCGGGTCGCGGGGGACCGCCTCCGGGATCTTGGCGCCCACGCCGCCGCCTTCGAGCAGGCCCTTCCAGGCGTCCCGCAGGTCCTTGGCGGTGGTCTCGCTGATCCGCTTCGCCCACCACCAGCCGATCACCGGGACGACGACCATGGCACGCAGGTACACCGACCAGAAGCCGGTGAACGGCAGTTTGACCAGGAACAGCACGGCGATGGCGGCGACGGCGAGCAGCAGCGCCACGCCCAGCGCCGAGGTGCCGGTGCCCTTGGCTCTGGACAGCAGCTTCTTGAGCTGGAAGGCGCCCAGCCACAGCAGCACGCCGGGCAGGAACAGCAGCCCGAACACCAGCATGAGGACGGTCAGTTTGACGTCCCGGATCTTGCGGATGCGGCTGGCGGCCAGGCAGTGCTCGACGACCGTCTGCGGTTCGATGCCGAAGGACTGGATGAGCGCGCCGCGGGCACCGCCGAGCATCCGCAGTTGCAGTGCGCGGGAGAACGCCTCGCCCAGATTCGGTTCGAACAGGGAGAGTTTGGGTGGTTTGATCGTCGACTTGGCGGTGGCGGAGTCGGCCTTGGCGATCTCCGCGAGGGGGTTGTCGCGGTACGCCGCCGAGGCCAGCGCCTGGGTGGCCGCGGTCTGCCCGGCGCCACCGGACAGCGGGACCTGCGCCCCGGGACTGAAGTCGAAGCCGTCTGCTGCCACTGCCGCCCCCATCGCCGCACACATCCGCTGCTGCGGCCTTCTTCCCAACTACCGTCGGTCGCACACCTTCTGAGCTGCGATCACAGCCTACCGCCGGCGCCCGCCCCGGGAGTGCCGAGGTGGGCGGCCGGCGGCAGGCGCCAGCTCAGGAACCGTTCTCCTCCTGTTCGCGGATCTTCGCGGCGAGCTGCGGCGGCATCGGTTCGTGCCGTGCGTAGGCGCGGTGGAACCGGCCGGTGCCGTGCGAGAGGGAGCGCAGGTCGACGGCGTACCGGCCGATCTCGATCTCCGGCACCTCGGCCCGTACCAGGGTGCGGCCGTGGCCCGCCTGCTCGGTGCCCACCACCCGGCCGCGCCGCCCCGACAGGTCGCTCATGACCGCGCCGACGAAGTCGTCCGGAACCAGTACGGTCACCTCGGCGACCGGCTCCAGGAGGTGGATACGGGCGTCGACGGCGGCCTCGCGCAGCGCGAGCGCCCCCGCCGTCTGGAACGCGGCGTCGGAGGAGTCCACCGAGTGGGCCTTGCCGTCCAGCAGCGTGACCCGGACGTCGACCAGCGGATACCCGGCGGCCACGCCGCGGGCCGCCTGGGCCCGTACGCCCTTCTCGACGGACGGGATGAACTGCCGGGGCACCGCCCCGCCCACGACCTTGTCCACGAACTCGATGCCGCTGCCGCCGGGCAGCGGCTCCACCTCGATCTCGCAGATCGCGTACTGGCCGTGGCCGCCGGACTGCTTCACGTGCCGCCCCCGGCCGGCCGCCTTGCCGCCGAAGGTCTCCCGCAGCGAGACCTTGTACGGCACGGTGTCGACCTGCACGCCGTAGCGGGAGCGCAGCCGTTCCAGCCCCACGTCCACATGGGCCTCGCCCAGGCACCACAGCACGACCTGGTGGGTGTCCTGGTTGTGCTCCAGGCGCATCGTCGGGTCCTCGGCGACGAGGCGGGACAGGCCCTGGGAGAGCTTGTCCTCGTCGGCCTTGCTGTGCGCCTGGATGGCGACCGGCAGCAGCGGGTCCGGCATCGTCCAGGGCTCCATCAGGAGCGGCGCGTCCCGGTCGGAGAGGGTGTCGCCGGTCTCGGCGCGGGTCAGCTTCGCCACACAGGCCAGGTCGCCGGCGATGGCCTGGGACAGCGAGCGCTGCACCTTGCCGAACGGGGCGGACAGCGCGCCGATCCGCTCGTCCACGTCGTGGTCCTCGTGGCCGCGGTCCGTCAGGCCGTGCCCGGAAACGTGCACGATCTCGTCCGGGCGCAGGGTGCCGGAGAAGACCCGTACCAGCGAGAGCCGGCCCACGTACGGGTCGGAGGAGGTCTTGACCACCTCGGCGACCAGCGGGCCCGCCGGGTCGCAGGTCAGCGGGGGGCGGGGCTTGCCGTCAGGGGTGGTGACCGCGGGGGCCTCGCGCTCGGCGGGGGTGGGGAAGCCGCGGGCGATCAGGTCCAGCAGCTCCACGGTGCCCAGGCCCTGCCGGGCGCCCTCGGCGGCGGGCGCGGCGGCGAGCACGGGGTGGAAGGTGCCGCGCGCGACCGCCGTCTCCAGGTCACCGATGAGCGTTTTCACGTCGATGTCCTCGCCGGCGAGGTAGCGGTCCATGAGGGACTCGTCCTCGCTCTCGGCGATGATGCCCTCGATGAGCCGGTTGCGGGCCTCCTCGATCAGCGGCAGCTCGCCGGCTTCCGGCGCGCGCTCGACGCGTTCGCCGGAGGAGTAGTCGAAGACCCGCTGGGTGAGCAGGCCGATCAGCCCGTGCACCGGCGCGTGCCCGTCGGCGCCCGCCGCGCCGTACAGCGGCAGGTACAGGGGGAGTACGGCGTCGGGGTCGTCGCCACCCAGGGCGCTGCCGCACAGCCGGGTCATCTGGTCGAAGTCGGCGCGGGCCGCCTCCAGGTGCGTGACGACCAGCGCGCGGGGCATGCCGACCGCGGCGCACTCGTCCCAGACCATGCGGGTCGCGCCGTCCACGCCGTCCGCCGCCGAGACGACGAAGAGGGCCGCGTCCGCTGCCCGCAGACCGGCCCTCAGCTCCCCGACGAAGTCGGCGTAGCCGGGTGTGTCCAATACGTTGATCTTGATGCCGCACCAGTCGACGGGGACCAGGGACAGCTGCACCGACCTCTGCTGCCGGTGTTCGATCTCGTCGTAGTCCGACAGGCAGCCGCCGTCCTCGACCCGGCCCGCCCGGTTGACCGCGCCGGTCGCCAGCGCGAGCGCCTCCACCAGCGTCGTCTTCCCCGCGCCACTGTGGCCGACCAGCACCACATTCCTCAGGGACGTGGGCTGGTCGGCCGACGCTGCCCTGCCGGCGGCTCCTGGATGTGTCCTCGACTTCTCGCCCATGTGTCTCGCCTCCCGGTCGACACTTTGCGGTGTTTCGAGCTTTCCACCCTGGTCATGGCGCGTCCATACATCGCACAAGGGGCGATCAGGGATCCCGCCGGGCGCGGCGGCGCACCGGCCGCGGCCCCGTGACGGCTGCGACGGCGACGTCTTGGCCGGTCACGGGTCGTGCTCCGGGCCGTGGTGCGTTCGCGGTACGCGGGTGCCGCCTGGCTACGATGGGCCAGCCGGTGGCCCCATTGACCGCGCGGCCCGTATCGACCTCCGGGAAGGCCATGCTGAACACGTACGCGCGTGCTTTCTTCACGCGTGTCCTCACGCCATTCGCCGCCCTGCTCATCCGTCTCGGCGTCAGCCCGGACGCGGTCACCCTCGTCGGCACGGGGGGTGTGGTGGCGGGTGCCCTGGTCTTCTTCCCGCTCGGCGAGTTCTTCTGGGGCACGATCGTCATCACCCTGTTCGTGTTCTCGGACCTGGTGGACGGCAACATGGCGCGGCAGCTGGGCCGGTCCAGCCGCTGGGGGGCCTTCCTGGACTCCACGCTCGACCGGGTCGCGGACTCCGCGATCTTCGGCGGGCTGGCGCTCTGGTACGCGGGAGCCGGCGACAGCCTGTGGCTCTGCGCGGTGGCGATCTTCTGCCTGGCCAGCGGGCAGGTGGTCTCGTACACCAAGGCCCGCGGCGAGAGCATCGGGCTGCCGGTGAACGTCAACGGACTGGTGGAGCGGGCCGAGCGGCTCGTCATCACGCTGGTCGCCGCCGGCCTCGCGGGACTGCACGCGTTCGGCGTCCCCGGCGTCCAGTACCTGCTGCCGATCGCCCTGTGGGTGGTCGCCGTCGGCAGCGCGGTCACCCTCGCCCAGCGCGTGGTGACCGTACGCCGGGAGTCCGCCGAGGCCGACGCCATCGCTCAAGGGGGGAACAGCGCGTGAAGCGCGTCACTCGCACGACCATCGACCGCGAAAAGCTCACCGACGGGGCATACGCCCTGGGCTGGAGCGCGGTGAAAAAACTGCCCGAGCCGGCCGCCAAGGCCCTCGGCCGGCGGATCGCCGACGCGGTCTGGAAACGGCGCGGCAAGGGCGTCCTGCGCCTGGAGGCCAACCTCGCGCGCGTCGTACCGGACGCCACACCGCAGCGCCTGGCCCAGCTCTCCCGCGCCGGAATGCGCTCCTACCTGCGCTACTGGATGGAGTCCTTCCGGCTCCCCGCCTGGAGCAAGGAGCGCATAAAGGGCGGCTTCGCGCCGGCCGACGTCCACCACCTGGAAGACGGCCTCAAAAGCGGCCGCGGCGTGATCCTCGCCCTGCCGCACATGGGCAACTACGACCTCGCGGGCGCCTGGGTCACCACCAAACTGGGCGTGCCCTTCACCACCGTCGCCGAACGCCTCAAGCCCGAGACGCTCTACGACCGGTTCGTCGCCTACCGCGAAGGCCTCGGCATGGAGGTACTGCCGCACACCGGCGGCGCCGCCTTCGGCACCCTCGCCCGGCGGCTGCGCGCCGGCGGCCTGGTCTGCCTGGTCGCCGACCGGGACCTGTCCGCCTCCGGCATCGAAGTGAAGTTCTTCGGCGAGGCAGCGAAGATGCCGGCCGGACCGGCGATGCTCGCGGTACAGACCGGCGCGATGCTCCTGCCGGTCACCCTGTGGTACGACGAGAGCCCCGTCATGCGCGGACGGGTACACCCGGAGATCGAGGTGCCGCAGACCGGCACCCGCGCCGAGAAGGCCGCCACGATGACGCAGGAACTGGCCGACGCCTTCGCCTCCGGCATCGCCGACCACCCGGAGGACTGGCACATGCTGCAACGCCTGTGGCTCGGTGACCTGGAGCCGCGCGACCCCGCCCCGAGCACCGCCGCGCCCCGCGCCGGCGCCCCGCGAACGGAGCAGCCTTGAGGATCGGGATCGTCTGCCCGTACTCCTGGGACGTCCCGGGCGGCGTCCAGTTCCACATCCGGGACCTGGCCGAACACCTCATCCGGCTCGGCCACGAGGTGTCCGTACTCGCCCCGGCGGACGACGAGACACCACTGCCGCCGTACGTCGTCTCCGCCGGACGTGCCGTACCCGTGCCGTACAACGGTTCGGTTGCCCGGCTCAACTTCGGCTTCCTGTCCGCGGCCCGCGTCCGCCGCTGGCTGCACGACGGCGCCTTCGACGTCATCCACATCCACGAACCCGGCACACCGTCGGTCGGCCTGCTCGCCTGCTGGGCCGCGCAGGGCCCGATCGTGGCCACCTTCCACACCTCCAACCCGCGCTCCCGATTCATGATCGCCGCGTATCCGATCCTGCAGCCCGCGCTGGAAAAAATCAGCGCGCGGATCGCGGTGAGCGAATACGCCCGGCGCACCCTGGTCGAACACCTCGGCGGCGACGCGGTCGTCATCCCCAACGGCGTCGACGTCGACTTCTTCGCCGACGCCGCGCCCAAGGACGAATGGCAGGGCCACACGATCGGCTTCATCGGCCGCATCGACGAACCCCGCAAGGGCCTGCCCGTCCTGATGCGCGCCCTGCCCCAGATCCTCGCCGCCGTCCCCGACGCCCGGCTGCTGGTCGCCGGCCGCGGCGACGAAGAGGAAGCCGTCGCGGAACTGCCCGCCGCACTGCGCTCCCGGGTGGAGTTCCTCGGCATGGTCAGCGACGAGGACAAGGCCAGGCTGCTGCGCAGCGTTGACCTCTACGTCGCCCCCAACACCGGCGGCGAGTCGTTCGGCATCATCCTCGTCGAGGCGATGTCGGCGGGGGCACCCGTGCTGGCCAGCGACCTCGACGCGTTCGCGCAGGTACTGGACCAGGGCGAGGCGGGAGAACTGTTCGCCAACGAGGACGCGGACGCGCTCGCCGCCGCGGCCGTCCGGCTGCTCGGCGACCCCGCGCGTCTCGCGGAGCTACGGGAACGCGGCAGCCGCCACGTCCGCCGCTTCGACTGGTCCACGGTCGGCGCGGACATCCTGGCCGTCTACGAAACCGTCACCGACGGGGCGGCCATGGTCGCCACCGACGAGCGGACGGGGTTGCGGGCGCGGTGGGGGTTGGCGCGCGACTGATGCGCGCTACGCGCGCGGTTTTCGGCGGGTTCACCCCGGACGGGGTTGGCCTGCCTCGCGCTGCGCGCTCGGGGGCGGGGCCGCGCAGGGGGCCAACTCTCCCCCAGCCTTCGGCCGGGGGTGCCCCCACGGCACCGTTAACTCCACGTTGCCGAAATCGGTAGCCTGTGCCGCCCGGCTGTCCTGCGGGGATGGCCCCCTACGCGTCCCCTCAGGTGAGTTCAGCGACTCCCGGCCGGTGGGGGGAAAAAGACGCCTGGCGGGGGGGCTTGCCTAGCCCCCACGGCGGGATAGCCGCCCTACAGCCGGGGGTCGGGGCCGCTCCGGGGTCTCCCCGCAGGACAGCCGGGCGGCACAGGTTGCCGAAATCAGGACACGATGCGTTAACGGTGCCGAGGAGTGACCCCGGAGTGGCCCCGACCCCCTACCCACCGGGCCTGTCGCGCAAGACGCGCACCCCCAACCAGGCGCACCAGAAGGCGCGAACGGCACCCGGCGCCAAGCCGGTAACGTGACCCCGCGTGACCACTTTCATCTGGATCGCCGCCGCCCTCGTCCTCATCGGCGTCTACCTGAGCTGGACCGCGGGGCGCCTGGACCGTCTGCACGCCCGCATCGACGCGGCCCGCGCGGCGCTGGACGCGCAGCTTTTGCGCCGGGCCTCGGTGGCCCAGGAACTGGGGACGTCGGGCGTGCTCGACCCCGCCGCCTCGATCGTCCTGTACGAGGCGGCGCACGAGGCGCGCCAGGCGGCGGAGGAGCAGCGGGAGGTCGCCGAGAGCGGCCTGAGCCAGGCGCTGCGGGCGGTCTTCGACGACGTGGGGCAGCTCGAAGCCGTACGGGAGGCGCCGGGCGGGGAGCAGACGGCCGCGGAGCTGACGGCGGCGGTGCGGCGCGTCCCGATGGCGCGGCGTTTCCACAACGACTCCGTACGGGCGGCCCGCGCCGTCCGCCGTCACCGGGTGGTGCGCTGGTTCCGTCTCGCGGGTCACGCGCCGTTCCCGATGGCCTTCGAGATGGACGACGAGCCTCCGGCCGTCCTCGGCGACCGCGCGGCCGGGCACTGAGCGCACCCGTAGACCCGCGGCCGGGCCGGGGCCGGGCGCGGCCGGCCGCGCCCCACGAGCCACCGCCTTGTGATTGGCCCTTTTCAGCGGACCGGTGCGAACGGTTGTGTGGGCGGCGGAGTCCATCCGCCTGCACTTAGTGAGGTCATACCGTGTTCAGCACGCCCAACGCCACGTCTGCCACCACCGCCGGGAACCCCGAGACCGGCACCGCCAGGGTCAAGCGCGGCATGGCCGAGCAGCTCAAGGGCGGCGTGATCATGGACGTCGTCACGCCGGAGGAAGCGAAGATCGCCGAGGACGCCGGCGCGGTGGCGGTGATGGCCCTGGAGCGGGTCCCCGCGGACATCCGCAAGGACGGCGGCGTGGCCCGTATGTCCGACCCGGACATGATCGACGGCATCATCGACGCGGTCTCCATCCCGGTGATGGCCAAGTCCCGGATCGGCCACTTCGTCGAGGCCCAGGTGCTCCAGTCGCTCGGTGTCGACTACATCGACGAGTCCGAGGTGCTCACCCCGGCCGACGAGGTCAACCACTCCGACAAGTGGGCCTTCACCACGCCCTTCGTGTGCGGCGCCACCAACCTGGGCGAGGCCCTGCGCCGGATCGCCGAGGGCGCGGCCATGATCCGTTCCAAGGGCGAGGCCGGTACCGGCAACGTCGTCGAGGCGGTGCGGCACCTGCGTCAGATCAAGGGCGAGATCGCGAAGCTGCGCGGCTGTGACAACAACGAGCTGTTCGCCGCCGCGAAGGAGCTGCGCGCCCCGTACGAGCTGGTCAAGGAGGTCGCCGAGCTGGGCAAGCTGCCGGTCGTGCTGTTCTCCGCGGGTGGCGTGGCCACTCCGGCCGACGCCGCGCTGATGCGCCAGCTCGGTGCCGAGGGCGTCTTCGTCGGCTCCGGCATCTTCAAGTCGGGCGACCCGGCGAAGCGCGCCGCCGCCATCGTGAAGGCCACCACCTTCTACGACGACCCGAAGGTCGTCGCCGACGTCTCCCGCAACCTGGGCGAGGCCATGGTCGGCATCAACTGCGACACCCTCCCCGAGGCGGAGCGGTACGCCAACCGCGGCTGGTGAGCGGGCGGACGGGCGCCGAGGGCGCGAAGACGGCGAGCGGGAGAACGACGGACGGATGAGTACCCCCACCATCGGCGTGCTGGCCCTCCAGGGCGATGTGCGCGAGCACCTGACGGCGCTGGCCACGGCGGACGCCCTGGCCAGGCCGGTTCGCCGGCCCGAGGAACTGGACGATTTGGACGGCCTGGTCATACCGGGCGGCGAGTCGACGACCATGTCGAAGCTGGCGGTCGTCTTCGGCATGCTGGAGCCGCTGCGCGCCTTCGTGCGCTCGGGCAAGCCGGTCTACGGCACCTGCGCCGGCATGATCATGCTGGCCGACAAGCTGCTGGACGGGCGCGCCGACCAGGAGACGCTGGGCGGCATCGACATGATCGTGCGCCGTAACGCCTTCGGGCGGCAGAACGAGTCCTTCGAGGCGGCGGTGGAGGTCGCGGGGATCGGGGGCGGGCCGGTGCAGGGCGTCTTCATCCGGGCGCCCTGGGTCGAGTCGACGGGCGCCGCCGCCGAGATACTGGCGACGTACGACGGGCACACGGTGGCCGTCCGGCAAGGTAACGTCCTCGCCACGTCCTTCCATCCGGAACTCACCGGCGACCACCGGGTGCACGCGTACTTCGTCGGCATGGTGCGCGGCGCTTAGGGCCCGCCGCGGGTCGGCCGCCGTGTGTGCGGCGGCCCGATCCCGTCCCGGTAGGATCTGTGGCGTTCGTTTCTCAATCTGGTTACGCGAAGGAGACAGGCGGATGTCCGGCCACTCTAAATGGGCTACGACGAAGCACAAGAAGGCCGTGATCGACGCCAAGCGCGGCAAGCTCTTCGCGAAGCTGATCAAGAACATCGAGGTCGCGGCCCGCACCGGCGGCGCCGACGTCGAGGGCAACCCGACCCTCTTCGACGCCATCCAGAAGGCGAAGAAGAGCTCGGTGCCGAACAAGAACATCGACTCCGCGGTCAAGCGCGGCGCGGGCCTGGAGGCCGGCGGCGCCGACTACGAGACGATCATGTACGAGGGTTACGGCCCCAACGGTGTCGCGGTGCTCATCGAGTGCCTCACCGACAACCGCAACCGCGCCGCCTCCGACGTCCGCGTCGCCATGACCCGCAACGGCGGTTCGATGGCCGACCCGGGTTCGGTCTCGTACCTGTTCAACCGCAAGGGCGTGGTGATCGTCCCCAAGGGCGAGCTGTCCGAGGACGACGTGCTCGGCGCGGTCCTGGACGCGGGTGCCGAGGAGGTCAACGACCTCGGTGAGTCCTTCGAGGTGCTCAGCGAGGCCACCGACCTGGTCGCGGTCCGCACCGCTCTCCAGAAGGAGGGCATCGACTACGACTCGGCCGACACCAACTTCGTGCCGACCATGCAGGTCGAGCTGGACGAAGAGGGCGCGCGCAAGATCTTCAAGCTGGTCGACGCGCTGGAGGACAGCGACGACGTGCAGAACGTCTTCGCCAACTTCGACGTGTCCGACGAGGTCATGGCCAAGGTCGACGCCTGACGGACGGTCGACTGTTCCGGCAGCGGACGGGCCGGCGGGGACACACCCCGCCGGCCCGTCCTGCGTTGTCAGTGGCGGCCGATACTGTGCTGGTCAGGGGTTCGAGCCCCGGACACGGCAGTGGGCCAAGGGGAGAAGTGGGGAGCGGCCGATGAAGGTGCTGGGGGTGGACCCGGGGCTGACGCGCTGCGGTGTCGGCGTGGTCGACGGCGTCGCGGGCCGCCCGCTGACGATGGCCGCCGTCGGCGTCGTGCGGACGCCCGCCGACGCGGACGTCGCGCACCGCCTGGTGCTCATCGAGCGCGGCATCGAGCAGTGGCTCGACGAGCAGCGGCCCGACTGCGTCGCCGTCGAGCGGGTCTTCAGCCAGCACAACGTCCGTACGGTCATGGGCACCGCGCAGGCCAGCGCGGTCGCCATGCTGTGCGCGGCGCGCCGCGGCCTGCCCGTGGCGCTGCACACCCCCAGCGAGGTCAAGGCCGCCGTGACCGGTTCGGGCCGCGCGGACAAGGCGCAGGTCGGCGCGATGGTCACCCGCCTGCTCAGGCTGGACGCCCCGCCCAAGCCGGCCGACGCGGCGGACGCGCTGGCACTGGCCATCTGCCACATCTGGCGCGCCCCCGCGGTCAACCGGCTCCAGCAGGCGCACGCCGCCAACCGCCTCCAGCAAGCCTCGGCGGCCGCCCGCGCCCGCCCCGCCCCCGTCCGACGTACTCCCGCAACGGCACCCGGGCCGCGGCCCGGGGCACCCCAGAAGGGCACCACCCGATGATCGCCTTCGTCTCCGGCCCGGTCGCGGCCCTGGCACCGGACACCGCCGTCGTGGAGGTCGGCGGTGTCGGCATGGCCGTGCAGTGCACCCCGGGCACCCTGTCCGGGCTGCGCGTCGGCCAGCAGGCCAAGCTGGCCACCTCCCTCGTCGTACGGGAGGATTCGCTGACCCTGTACGGCTTCGCCGACGACGACGAGCGGCAGACGTTCGAGCTGCTGCAAACCGCCAGCGGGGTGGGGCCGCGGCTGGCGCAGGCCATGCTCGCGGTGCACTCCCCGGACACGCTGCGCCTCGCCGTTGCCAACGGCGACGAGAAGACGCTCACGGCCGTGCCCGGCATCGGCAAGAAGGGCGCCCAGAAGCTCCTGCTGGAGCTGAAGGACCGGCTCGGGGCGCCCGTCGGCACGGGCGGCGCGGGCGTCGGCAGTGCCGTGACGGCCGGGTGGGGCGACCAGCTGCACGCCGCGCTGATCGGCCTCGGGTACGCGACCCGGGAGGCCGACGAGGCGGTGTCCGCGGTCGCGCCGCAGGCCGAGGCGGCCGTCGCCGAGGGCGGCGCGCCGCAGGTGTCGCAGCTGCTCAAGGCCGCCCTGCAGACGCTGAACCGGGCCCGGTGAGCCCGGTGCGAGCCCGGGCCGGCGCCGTCGGCCACCCCCGTAAGAAGCACGACGCGACGTCGGCCGGTAGCGCCGATACGACCACGTGAGGCAGGACGCAGTGAACTGGGACGAGCCCACCGAGACCGCGGGCGACCGGCCGGGCGGCACGGCCGACCGGCTGGTCGGGCCCGACGCGGACGGCGAGGACACCGCGGTCGAGGCCGCGCTGCGGCCCAAGGACCTGGAGGAGTTCGTGGGCCAGGAGCGGGTGCGCGAGCAGCTCGACCTGGTGCTGCGCGCGGCCCGCGCCCGCGGCGCCACGGCCGACCACGTCCTGCTCTCCGGCGCTCCCGGCCTGGGCAAGACCACCCTCTCCATGATCATCGCCGCCGAGATGGGCGCCCCGATCCGCATCACCTCGGGCCCCGCCATCCAGCACGCCGGCGACCTGGCGGCGATCCTGTCCTCCCTCCAGGAGGGCGAGGTGCTCTTCCTCGACGAGATCCACCGGATGTCCCGGCCCGCCGAGGAAATGCTCTACATGGCCATGGAGGACTTCCGCGTCGACGTCATCGTCGGCAAGGGCCCCGGCGCCACCGCCATCCCCCTGGAGCTGCCGCCCTTCACCCTGGTCGGCGCCACCACCCGGGCCGGCCTGCTGCCGCCGCCGCTGCGCGACCGCTTCGGCTTCACCGGCCACATGGAGTTCTACGCTCCGGGCGAACTGGAACGCGTCATCCACCGCTCCGCCGGGCTGCTCGACGTGCACATAGAAGCCGACGGCGCCGCGGAGATCGCCGGACGCTCCCGCGGCACCCCGCGCATCGCCAACCGGCTGCTGCGCCGCGTCCGCGACTACGCGCAGGTCAAGGCCGACGGCGTGATCACCCGTGAGATCGCCTCGCAGGCCCTGGACGTCTACGAGGTCGACGGCCGCGGTCTGGACCGCCTCGACCGCGCGGTGCTCACCGCGCTGCTCAAGCTGTTCGGCGGCGGCCCGGTGGGCCTGTCCACGCTGGCGGTGGCCGTGGGGGAGGAGCGCGAGACGGTGGAGGAGGTGGCCGAGCCGTTCCTCGTACGGGAAGGGCTGCTGGCCCGTACGCCCCGCGGCCGGATCGCCACCCCGGCGGCGTGGGCCCACCTGGGCCTCACACCGCCCCGGCCGCAGGCCCCGGGCGGCGGACAGCAGGGGCTCTTCGGGGCGTGACGGCGCGGGGACTCGCCGGGTCAGGAACTGCGGTGCCATGCTGGGCGTTGTTCCACCGGTGCGGACTCGCTTAGACTCCGCCGATGCCGACCGTATGGTCCGGCATTCCCACCCCCGTATATCAGACCGCCGAGTTGCGGTCGTGCGAAGGATTTCCGTCCCGTGAGTATCGTGACTCTCCTCCCCTTCATCGTCCTCATCGGGGCCATGTTCCTGATGACCCGGTCTGCGAAGAAGAAGCAGCAGGCGGCGCAGCAGATGCGCAACGAGATGCAGCCCGGCACCGGCATCCGGACGATTGGGGGCATGTACGCCACCGTCAAGGAGATCCACGACGAGACCGTTCTCCTTGAGGTCGCCCCCGGCGTGCACGCCCTCTACGCCAAGAACGCGGTCGGCGCGGTCCTCCAGGACGAGGAGTACAACCGCATCCTCGACGGTGCCGAGGCGAAGGACGGCGCGGTCGTTCCGGACGACGCCTCCTCGCTGACCGCGGACGCCGCCCCGGCCGAGCAGGCCGACCAGCCCGCGAACCTGGAGAAGTCGCCGAAGACCGACCTCGGCAAGGCCGACGCCGGCGCCACCGCGGCCGACGTCAAGGACGCCGAGGACGCCAAGGACGACGACGCCGCGAGCGCCGCGCAGGCCGACAAGGACGTCAAGGCCGACAAGAAGGACGGCGGCGCCGACGCGAAGTAGCCGCCCCCCGACGGAACCGCGGAGCACCTCCCAGACGGTGCACCGCGGTTCCGGGACGGTCTAGGCTCCGGCGGGGGCACGTCCCCACTACACTTCGTGGCCGCTCGGCAGCACCAGGCCGGGTGGTTGGACAGGGAGATACGAGAAGGTGGCAGCACCGAAAAAGGGCCGCAGGTCTCCTGGGGGCCAGGGAAGGCCGGGGCGTACCCTGGTCCTGATCTTGATCGCCATGGTGGCGCTGGTCGGAGGGATGTTCATCTCCGGCACGTCGACGCCCCGGCTGGGCATCGACCTCGCGGGCGGCACCAGCTTCACGCTGGAGGCCCGCAACCAGCCCGGCAAGCCCAACGCGATCAACGAGACCAACATGAACACCGCCGCGGGCATCATGGAGCGGCGGGTCAACGGCCTCGGTGTGTCCGAGGCCGAGGTCCAGACCCAGGGCACCAACCACATCGTCGTCAACATCCCCAAGGGGACGGACGCGAAGCAGGCCCGCCAGCAGGTCGGTACCACCGCTCAGCTCGGCTTCCGGCCGGTGCTGACCACCACCGCCGGCACCAAGACGCCGTCGACGACCCCGAGCCCCAGCCCCTCCGCGAGCAGCAGCAAGGGCGGCGACGGCAAGAAGGGTGACGACGGCAAGAAGGACGACAAGCCCTCCACGAAGCCGTCCGCGAGCTCCACCACCCAGGGCCGCGCCGTGACCAGCGCCCTCAAGAAGGGCCCGGCCGACACGCCGACGGCCTCCGGCAGCACCTCGCCCTCGCCGAGCGGCAGCCCGTCGCCGCAGCCCTCCGCGAGCGCCGACGAGATCCCGGCCGCGCTGCAGAAGCAGCTCGCCGACCTGGACTGCTCCACCAAGCAGTCGCGCGCCGAGGCCGGCGAGAAGGCCGCCGGCGTCAAGCCGAGCGAGCCGGTCGTGGCCTGCAAGGACGACGGTTCGCAGAAGTACGTGCTGGGCCCGGTCGCCGTCGAGGGCACCGACGTCAAGGACGCCTCCGCGGTCTTCGACAGCCAGCAGGGCCAGGGCTGGATCGTCCAGATGGACTTCACCGGCGCCGGCGGCAAGAAGTTCGCCGACATCACCGGCAAGCTGGCCACCAAGACCCAGCCGCAGAACCAGTTCGCCATCGTGCTGGACGGCGCGGTCGTCTCCGACCCGCGGGTCAGCCAGCAGCTCAACGGCGGCAGCGCCACCATCTCCGGCGGCTTCACCCAGCAGACCGCCGAGGACCTGGCGAACATGCTGTCCTACGGCGCCCTGCCGCTCTCCTTCAAGATCGCCGACGAGACCACCGTCACCGCGGCGCTCGGCGGCGAGCAGCTCCAGGCGGGCCTGATCGCGGGCGCCATCGGCCTCGCGCTGGTCATCGTCTACCTGGTCGCGTACTACCGGGGCCTGGCGCTGGTCGCGCTGGCGAGCCTCGCGGTCTCCGCGGTCCTCACGTACACGATCATGACGTTGCTGGGCCCGGCCATCGGCTTCGCGCTGAACCTGCCCGCCGTCTGCGGCGCCATCGTCGCCATCGGTATCACGGCCGACTCCTTCATCGTGTACTTCGAACGCATCAGGGACGAGATCCGCGAGGGCCGCACGCTGCGCCCGGCCGTCGAACGCGGCTGGCCGCGGGCCCGGCGCACGATCCTGGTCTCCGACTTCGTGTCCTTCCTGGCCGCGTTCGTGCTGTTCATCGTCACCGTCGGCAAGGTCAAGGGCTTCGCGTTCACGCTGGGCCTGACCACCCTCCTCGACGTCGTGGTGGTCTTCTTCTTCACCAAGCCGCTGATGACGATGCTGGCCCGGCGCAAGTTCTTCGCCAACGGCCACCCCTGGTCCGGCCTGGACCCCAAGCGCCTGGGCGCCAAGCCGCCGCTGCGCCGCCGCCGTACCACCGCCCCCACCGAGACGAAGGAGGCGTGAGATGTCGAAGCTCGGCAACATCGGCGCCAGGCTCTACCGCGGTGAGGTCGGTTACGACTTCATCGGCAAGCGGAAGATCTGGTACGGCATCTCGGTCCTGATCACCATCACGGCCATCGTCGGCCTGGCGGTGCGCGGCCTGAACATGGGCATCGAGTTCTCCGGCGGCGCGGTCTTCACCACGCCGAAGACGTCCGTCTCCGCCACGGAGGCGGAGCACCGGGCCGAGGCCGCGGCCGAGGGCCACCAGGCCACGGTGCAGAAGCTCGGCAACGGCGGCCTGCGCATCCAGATCAGCGAGCTGGACACCCAGCAGTCGCTGCCGGTGCAGGAGGCCCTGGCCAAGGACCTGAACGTCCCGGTCAAGGACATCAACACCCAGCTCGTCGGCCCCAGCTGGGGTGAGGAGATCGCCAACAAGGCCTGGCTGGGCCTGGGCGTCTTCATGGTCCTGGTGGTGATCTACCTGGCCATCGCCTTCGAGTGGAGAATGGCGCTGGCCGCCCTGATCGCGCTCATCCACGACCTGACGATCACGGTCGGTGTGTACGCGCTGGTCGGCTTCGAGGTCACCCCGGGCACCGTCATCGGTCTGCTGACGATTCTCGGTTACTCCCTCTACGACACCGTCGTGGTCTTCGACAGCTTGAAGGAGATGTCCAAGGACATCGGGAAGCAGACCCGCTTCACGTTCAGCGAGATGGCCAACCGCAGCATCAACTCGACCCTGGTGCGGTCCATCAACACCACGGTCGTGGCGCTGCTGCCGGTCGCCGGGCTGCTCTTCGTCGGCGGTGGGGTGCTCGGCGCCGGGATGCTCAACGACATCTCGCTCGCCCTGTTCGTCGGCCTCGCCGCCGGTGCCTACTCCTCGATCTTCATCGCGACGCCGCTGGTCGCCGACCTCAAGGAGCGCGACCCGGCGATGAAGGCGCTGGCCAAGCGGGTGCGCGCCAAGCGCGCCTCGGCCGCCGCCAAGGGCGAGTCGCAGGAGCAGGGGGACACCGCCGTGCAGGACGCCGTGGGCGAGGCGGAGCCGCAGGACGCGGAGGACGCGGCACCGGCCGGCAGTTCCGCGGCCGGTCGGCGCAGCCAGCCCGCCTCGCGTGACCGCGGCCGGGGCCGTCCGTCGGGCAAGCGCCGATGAGCGCCCCCGACGGCCTGCGGGAGCTGCTGCTCGGCCGGATCGCGGACGTGCCGGACTACCCGAAGCCCGGTGTGGTCTTCAAGGACATCACGCCGCTGCTGGCCGACCCGGCCGCCTTCGGCGCGCTGACCGACGCGTTCGCCGGTATGTGCGAGCGGTACGGCGTGGACAAGGTCGTGGGCCTGGAGGCGCGCGGGTTCATCCTGGCCGCTCCGGTGGCCGTACGGGCCGGTGCCGGGTTCGTGCCCGTACGCAAGGCGGGCAAGCTGCCCGGCACGACGCTCCGCCAGGCGTACGACCTGGAGTACGGCACGGCCGAGGTCGAGGTGCACGCCGACGCCTTCGAGCCCGGCGACCGGGTGCTGGTGATCGACGACGTGCTGGCCACCGGCGGCACGGCCGACGCGTCGGTACAGCTCGTCCGCCGCGCCGGGGCCGAGGTCGTGGGTGTCGCGGTCCTGCTGGAGCTGGGTTTCCTGGCCGGCCGGGAGCGGCTGGAGGCGGACTTGAAGGGCGCTCCGCTGGAGGCTCTGATCACGGTCTGAGCGGGCGCGGGAGGGCCGTCCGCAGGGCGTCCGTACCGCGTCCGTACAATCGATATTCCGCAAAAAGCGAGTAAAAGGGCATCCGGAACAAACCCGGGTGCCCTTTTGCTGTCATGTACGGACCGTTCGGCCGCGGAAGAGCCGCGGCGCCGAGGTCGATACCATGGCAGCCCGACCCGTTCGTGGTCTTGTGGTCCGGACCCCCCTTTGAGGAGTGCTCTTGCCAGACGAGGCCCAGCCGCTTTCTCCCGGACTCCGCCCGGGGGCGTCGCAGTCCGCCCATCCGGACCGGCCCGGCCCCGCGGACGCGGCTGCCTCGGGTGCGCCCGGCAAGAGCGAGGGCGCGGGCGTCGCGAAGTCCCAGCCGCCCGCCGTCCGGCCCGCCGCCTCCCCCGTACCGGCCGCCAAGCCCACGCCGCCCGTCTACACCGGCCGCACCGGCTCCTCGAACCGGGTACGGGCCCGCCTGGCCCGCCTGGGCGTGCAGCGGCAGAGCCCGTACAACCCGGTCCTGGAACCGCTGCTGCGGATCGTGCGCAGCAACGACCCGAAGATCGAGACCGCCACGCTCCGGCAGGTCGAGCGCGCCTACCAGGTCGCCGAGCGCTGGCACCGCGGCCAGAAGCGCAAGAGCGGCGACCCGTACATCACCCACCCGCTCGCGGTCACCACCATCCTCGCCGAGCTGGGCATGGACCCGGCCACCCTCATGGCGGGCCTGCTGCACGACACCGTCGAGGACACCGAGTACGGCCTGGACACCCTGCGCCGCGACTTCGGCGACCAGGTCGCCCTGCTCGTCGACGGCGTCACCAAGCTGGACAAGGTCAAGTTCGGCGAGGCCGCGCAGGCCGAGACCGTGCGCAAGATGGTCGTGGCGATGGCCAAGGACCCGCGCGTCCTGGTCATCAAGCTCGCCGACCGCCTGCACAACATGCGCACGATGCGCTACCTGAAGCGGGAGAAGCAGGAGAAGAAGGCCCGCGAGACGCTGGAGATCTACGCTCCGCTGGCGCACCGCCTGGGCATGAACACCATCAAGTGGGAGCTGGAGGACCTCGCCTTCGCGATCCTCTACCCCAAGATGTACGACGAGATCGTGCGGCTCGTCGCCGAGCGCGCCCCCAAGCGGGACGAGTACCTGGCCATAGTGACCGACGAGGTCCAGGCCGACCTGCGCGCTGCCCGCATCAAGGCCACCGTCACCGGGCGGCCCAAGCACTACTACAGCGTCTACCAGAAGATGATCGTCCGCGGCCGGGACTTCGCGGAGATCTACGACCTGGTGGGGATTCGTGTACTTGTCGACACGGTCCGGGACTGCTACGCCGCCCTCGGCACCGTGCACGCGCGATGGAATCCGGTCCCCGGCCGGTTCAAGGACTACATCGCGATGCCCAAGTTCAACATGTACCAGTCGCTGCACACGACGGTCATCGGCCCCAGCGGCAAGCCCGTCGAACTCCAGATCCGCACGTTCGACATGCACCGCAGGGCCGAGTACGGCATCGCCGCGCACTGGAAGTACAAGCAGGAGGCCGTCGCCGGCGCGTCCAAGGTGCGTACCGACGTGCCGAAGAACAAGGACGACGCGGTCAACGACATGGCGTGGCTGCGCCAGCTGCTGGACTGGCAGAAGGAGACCGAGGACCCGGGCGAGTTCCTGGAGTCGCTCCGCTTCGACCTGTCCCGCAACGAGGTCTTCGTCTTCACGCCGAAGGGCGACGTGATAGCGCTGCCGGCCGGCGCCACCCCCGTGGACTTCGCCTACGCGGTCCACACGGAGGTCGGCCACCGGACCATAGGCGCCCGCGTCAACGGGCGGCTCGTACCGCTCGAATCGACCCTGGACAACGGCGACCTCGTGGAGGTCTTCACCTCCAAGGCACCCGGCGCCAGCCCGTCACGGGACTGGCTCGGCTTCGTCAAGTCGCCGCGCGCCCGCAACAAGATCCGCGCCTGGTTCTCCAAGGAGCGCCGCGACGAGGCCATCGAGCAGGGCAAGGACGCCATCGCCCGCGCGATGCGCAAACAGAACCTGCCGATCCAGCGCATCCTGACCGGTGACTCGCTGGTCACCCTCGCGCACGAGATGCGCTACCCGGACATCTCGTCCCTGTACGCCGCCATCGGCGAGGGCCACGTCACCGCGCAGAGCGTCGTGCAGAAGCTGGTCCAGGCGCTCGGCGGGCAGGACGAGGCGACCGAGGACATCGCCGAGTCCACACCGATCAGGCCGCGCTCCAAGCGGCGCTCCAGCGCCGACCCCGGCGTGGTGGTCAAGGGCGTCGAGGACGTGTGGGTGAAGCTGGCCCGCTGTTGTACGCCGGTGCCGGGCGACCCGATCATCGGCTTCGTCACCCGCGGCAACGGCGTCTCGGTGCACCGCGCCGACTGCGTCAACGTCGACTCGCTGTCCAAGCAGCCGGAGCGCATCCTCGACGTCGAGTGGGCGCCCACCCAGTCCTCGGTCTTCCTGGTCGCCATCCAGGTCGAGGCGCTGGACCGGTCCCGGCTGCTGTCGGACGTCACCCGCATCCTGTCCGACCAGCACGTCAACATCCTGTCCGCGGCCGTCCAGACCTCCCGCGACCGGGTGGCCACCTCGCGCTTCACCTTCGAGATGGGCGACCCGAAGCACCTCGGGCACGTCTTGAAGGCCGTACGGAGCGTGGAGGGCGTCTACGACGTGTACCGGGTGACGTCGGCGCGCCGGCCGTAACGACCATGCACAAGGGCCCCGGTACGGACGTCCGTACCGGGGCCCTTGTGGTGCGGCAGGTTGTCAGCCGCCGAACTCCTCCAGGCCCTTGAGCGCCTGGTCCAGCAGCGCCTGCCGGCCCTCCAGCTCGCGCGCGAGCTTATCGGCCTTGGCGTCGTTACCGGCCGCCCGCGCCGCGTCGATCTGCTTCTGCAGCTTGTCGACCGCGTCCTGGAGCTGCCCGGTCAGACCCGCCGCGCGCGCCCGCGCCTCCGGGTTCGTGCGCCGCCACTCGGCTTCCTCGGACTCCTGGATGGCGCGCTCGACCGCGTGCATCCGGCCCTCGATCTTCGGGCGGGCGTCCCGCGGCACGTGCCCGATGGCCTCCCACCGCTCGTTGATCGAACGGAACGCGGCCCGCGCCGCCTTCAAATCCGAGACGGGCAGCAGCTTCTCGGCCTCGGCGACCAGCTCCTCCTTGCGCGTCAGGTTCTCCCGCTGCTCGGCGTCGCGCTCCGCGAACACCTCGCCGCGCGCCTGGAAGAAGACGTCCTGGGCGCCGCGGAAGCGGTTCCACAGGTCGTCCTCGTGCTCGCGCTGGGCGCGGCCCGCCGCCTTCCAGTCCGCCATCAGCTCGCGGTAGCGGGCCGCGGTGGGCCCCCAGTCCGTCGAGCCGGACAGCGCCTCGGCCTCGGTGACCAGGCGCTCCTTGGTCTTGCGTGCCTCCTCGCGCTGGGCGTCCAGCGAGGCGAAGTGCGCCTTGCGCCGCTTGGAGAACGCCGAGCGGGCGTGCGAGAAGCGGTGCCACAGCTCGTCGTCCGCCTTGCGGTCCAGGCGCGGCAGGCCCTTCCAGGTGTCCACCAGCGCGCGCAGCCGCTCGCCGGCCGCCCGCCACTGCTCGCTGGCCGCCAGCTCCTCGGCCTCGGCGACCAGCTTCTCCTTGGCCTGCCGGGCCTCGTCGCTCTGCCGCGCCTTCTGGGCCTTGCGCTCCTCGCGGCGCGCCTCCACCTCGCCGACGAGCTGGTCCAGCCGCTTGCGCAGCGCTTCCAGGTCGCCCACCGCGTGGTGCTCGTCCACCTGCTGCCGCAGATGGTCGATCGCGGCCGTCGCGTCCTTGGCCGACAGGTCGGTGGTCTTGACCCGCCGTTCGAGGAGGCCGATCTCGACGACCAGGCCCTCATACTTGCGCTCGAAGTAGGCGAGGGCCTCTTCGGGAGTTCCCGCCTGCCACGAACCGACGACCTGCTCGCCGTCGGATGTACGCACGTACACGGTCCCCGTCTCGTCGACGCGGCCCCATGGGTCGCTGCTCACAGCGCCTCCTCCACATGATGCCGACCGGAGCGAGTCGCCCCCCGGCATCGTCCACAGTTTCTGTCCGGCGGGGCAGC
The DNA here is from genome assembly GCF_044332485.1 of Streptomyces sp. NPDC017056. Lineage (NCBI taxonomy): Bacteria > Bacillati > Actinomycetota > Actinomycetes > Kitasatosporales > Streptomycetaceae > Streptomyces > Streptomyces sp. NPDC017056. Next base: position 307,392 of record NZ_JBIRPD010000002.1, read on the forward strand.
GCCCCGGCCGGTCCGACGGGTGTCTTGCGGGTGCGGGTGGCAGCCGTCGGAGCAGGCACCCTACACAACGCCAATCTAGGCGACCGGCGGGTCGGCTGTCCGCATCCAGCGCGACCGAAATTTCGCGGTTCGCACACCGCGGCGGCGCCTCCGGCGTGCCCGGGGGCGCGCGGAGTCAGGTCTTGCGCACCGTCGCCCGGTCGATGACGACCGTCGCGTTCGGGGCGGTGTTCCTGGTCGACGGGTCGTAGGTCGAACCCGCCGCGGCGATCTTCTTCAGTACGTCCATGCCCTCCGTGACCGTCCCGAAGGGCGTGTAGTTCGGCGGCAGCTCGCTGTCCTGGTACACCAGGAAGAACTGGCTCCCGCCGCTGTTGCGGGTCTTGTCGCTCTTGCCGTCGTAGCGGTTGGCCATCGCGACCGTGCCCGCCGGGTAGACGTTGCCCTTGAGCCTGGGGTCCTTGAGGTTCTCGTCGGGGATCGTGTAGCCGGGGGTGCCCGCGCCGGTGCCGGTCGGGTCGCCGCACTGGAGCACGTACAGGCCCTGGTCGACCAGCCGGTGGCACTTGCTGTGGTCGAAGAACTCCTTGCCCGCCAGGAAGGCGAAGGAGTTGACGGTGTGCGGCGCCTTCGCGGCGTCGAGCTTGAGGCCGATGTCGCCGCAGGTCGTCTCCAGCTTCATCGTGTACGACGCCGAGGTGTCGACCGACATCGCCGGCTCCTTGTCCCAGCGCGCCTTGGACGGCGCGCCCGGGGCCGGCTTGCCGCAGGGGTCGGCTGCCTTGCTCGGCGAGGCCGCCGCGCCGTCCGCGGTGTCGCCGCCGCCCGCCAGCCCGACCGAGGCGTACGCGGCCGCGCCCGCCGCCAGGGCGACGGCCAGCGCGGACGCGACGATCACGTTGCGGCGCTTGGTCTTGCGCCGGGCCGCCTCCCGCCGCTGCCGCTGGCGCTCGTACTTCTCGCGGGCGAGCTGCCGCCGCCGCTGATCGCTGCTGACCACCGGTCTTCTCCTAGGGGGTGCGCTGAGGTGGGCCGTGGGCCGTACCGTATACGGGTTCGCCCGCGTGGGAGTCCCGCCGGTAGGCTCTGGAACTGCCGAAATACGCCGGACCGCCTCCGGTGGTCTGTCCGCCGCATCGAACGTTAAGGACGAACGTGCTCATTGCCGGGTTCCCCGCCGGGGCCTGGGGGACCAACTGTTACCTGGTCGCCCCCGCCGCGGGCGAGGAGTGCGTGATCATCGACCCGGGGCACCGGGCCGCGCAGGGCGTCGAGGAAGCGCTGAAGAAGCACCGGCTCAAGCCCGTCGCCGTCGTCCTCACCCACGGCCACATCGACCACGTCGCCTCGGTCGTCCCGGTGTGCGGCGCGCACGACGTGCCCGCCTGGATCCACCCCGAGGACCGCTACATGATGAGCGACCCGGAGAAGGCCCTCGGCGCCTCCATCGGGCAGCAGCTCATGGGCGAGCTGACCGTGGGGGAGCCGGACGACGTCAAGGAGCTGGGCGACGGCGCGACGCTGGAGCTGGCCGGGATGGAGTTCTCCGTCGCGCACGCACCGGGCCATACCAAGGGGTCGGTGACCTTCCGGATGCCCGAGCAGGCTGACATTCCGCCGGTCTTCTTCTCGGGCGACCTGCTGTTCGCCGGCTCCATCGGACGTACCGACCTGCCGGGCGGCGACCACGCCGAGATACTGCGGTCGCTGGAGCGGGTGTGCCTGCCCCTCCAGGACGAGACCGTCGTACTGTCCGGCCACGGCCCCCAGACCACCATCGGCCGCGAGCGCGCCACCAACCCGTTCCTGCGGGAGGTGGCCGCCGGCCTCGGAGACGGCGCACCGCACAGCCCGGCTCCGCGACGAGGAATGTGACGAGAACTTCCGTGAGCACCTTCAAGGCCCCCAAGGGCACCTACGACCTGATCCCCCCGCAGTCCGCCACCTACCTGGCGGTCCGCGACGCGATCTCCGGACCCCTCAAGCGCTCCGGCTACGGCTACGTCGAGACCCCCGGCTTCGAGAACGTCGAGCTGTTCGCGCGCGGCGTCGGCGAGTCCACCGACATCGTGACCAAGGAGATGTACGCCTTCGAGACCAAGGGCGGCGACCAGCTCGCGCTGCGCCCCGAAGGCACCGCCTCCGTGCTGCGCGCCGCCCTGGAGGCCAACCTCCACAAGGCCGGCAACCTGCCCGTCAAGCTCTGGTACTCCGGCTCGTACTACCGCTACGAGCGTCCGCAGAAGGGCCGCTACCGCCACTTCTCGCAGGTCGGAGCCGAGGCCATCGGCGCGGAGGACCCGGCGCTGGACGCCGAGCTGATCATCCTGGCCGACGACGCCTACCGCTCGCTGGGCCTGCGGAACTTCCGCATCCTGCTCAACTCGCTCGGCGACAAGGAGTGCCGTCCCGTCTACCGGGCGGCCCTCCAGGAGTTCCTGTACGGGCTCGACCTGGACGAGGACACCCGCCGCCGCGCCGAGATCAACCCGCTGCGGGTGCTCGACGACAAGCGCCCCGACGTGCAGAAGCAGCTGGTGGGCGCGCCGCTGCTGCGCGACCACCTGTGCGAGGCGTGCAAGGCGTACCACGAGCAGGTGCGCGAGCTGCTGACCGCGGCGGGCGTCGCCTACGAGGACGACCCGAAGCTGGTGCGCGGCCTGGACTACTACACCCGCACCACCTTCGAGTTCGTCCACGACGGCCTCGGCTCGCAGTCCGCTGTCGGCGGCGGCGGGCGCTACGACGGCCTGTCCGAGATGATCGGCGGCCCCGCGCTGCCCTCGGTCGGCTGGGCGCTCGGCGTGGACCGCACGGTCCTGGCGCTGGAGGCGGAGGGCGTCGAGCTGGAACTGCCCGCCAGCACGGCCGTGTTCGCCGTACCGCTCGGCGAGGAGGCCCGCCGGACGCTGTTCGCCACCGTCACCGAGCTGCGCCGGGCCGGCGTCGCCACCGACTTCGCGTTCGGCGGCAAGGGCTTGAAGAACGCGATGAAGTCCGCCAACCGCTCCGGCGCCCGCCTCGCGGTCGTCGCCGGTGAACGCGATCTGGCCGAAGGCGTCGTGCAGCTCAAGGACCTGGAGAGCGGCGAGCAGGCGCCGGTCGCGCTCGACGCGGTCGTCGAAGAGGTCCGCCGCAGGCTCGGCTGACCCGCGGGCCCCTTTACGGGGCGCCCGACGTCAGGTAGTGAAGGCCCCCTTCCGGCCGCCCGCCGCCGCGGCGCGCGGTGGCTCGGAAGGGGGCCTTTATCCACATCGAACAGTCGGCGCGTGTCCGGTTGGGGCAGAATGAGGGCCCGGCGCGCGCCGGTTGGAACGCGCCGTCCGCTCACTCCCCAAGGCACCGACGGAACGGCGATATGACGACGACAGCGCTTGACGACGTGTCCACCGGCGACGATCACACGGACCGCCGCGGCGGCCCGTCCGGCTCGGGACGCGGCCTGGCCTGGCTGCTGGTGATCACCAGTGCGCTGGGCCTCCTCGCGTCCTGGGTGATCACCATGGACAAGATCGAGCTGCTGAAGGACCCCAACTTCAAGCCGGCCTGCAGCCTGAGCCCGATCGTCTCCTGCGGCAACGTCATGCAGAGCTGGCAGGCCGAGGTCTTCGGCTTCCCCAACCCGGTCGCCGGCCTCATCGCGTTCGGCGTGGTCATCGGCATCGGCGTCGGGCTGCTCGCGGGCGCCCGCTACCGCGCCTGGTACTGGATCGGCCTGAACATCGGCACCCTCGCCGGCGCCGTCTTCTGCATGTGGCTGATGTCCCAGTCCCTGTACGTCATCAACTCGCTGTGCCTGTGGTGCACGCTGACCTGGTGCGTCACGATCCTGATGTTCTGGTACACCACCGTGCACAACCTCAAGCACGGCGTCATCCCGGCGCCGGAGGGGCTGCGCAAGGCCGTGCTGGAGTTCCACTGGGTCGTGCCGGTGCTCTGGTACGGCGTGATCGCGCTGCTGATCCTCACCAAGTGGTGGTCGTACTGGAGCTCGCTGCTCTGAGGCCCGTCCCGGCGGCGTTGTCAGTGGGGTGACATAGGCTTTCGAGCGTGGAGCCCGACCTGTTCACCGCCGCTGCCGAAGACCGCCAGGAGAAAGACCCCACGGGGTCGCCCCTCGCCGTACGGATGCGTCCGCGCACCCTCGACGAGGTGGTCGGCCAGCAGCATCTGCTCAAGCCCGGATCGCCGCTGCGCCGCCTGGTCGGCGAGGGCAGCGGCGGGCCTGCGGGCCCGTCGTCCGTCTTCCTGTGGGGCCCGCCCGGCATCGGCAAGACGACGCTCGCCTACGTGGTCAGCCAGGCCACCAACAAGCGCTTCGTGGAGCTCTCGGCGATCACGGCCGGCGTCAAGGAGGTGCGGGCCGTCATCGACGGCGCCCGCCGCGCCTCCGGTGGCTACGGCAAGGAGACCGTCCTCTTCCTCGACGAGATCCACCGTTTCAGCAAGGCCCAGCAGGACTCCCTGCTGCCCGCCGTCGAGAACCGCTGGGTGACGCTGATCGCCGCCACGACCGAGAACCCCTACTTCTCGGTGATCTCCCCCCTGCTCTCCCGCTCGCTCCTGCTGACGCTCGAACCGCTCACCGACGACGACCTGCGCGGCCTGCTCAAGCGCGCGCTGACGGACGCGCGGGGGCTGGCCGGCGCGGTCACCCTGCCCGCGGACACCGAGGCGCACCTGCTGCGCATCGCGGGCGGCGACGCGCGCCGCGCGCTCACGGCCCTGGAGGCCGGCGCCGGGTCGGCGATCTCCAAGGGCGAGAAGGAGCTCACCCTCCAGACGCTGGAGGAGTCCGTCGACCGGGCCGCGGTCAAGTACGACCGGGCCGGCGACCAGCACTACGACGTCGCCAGCGCCCTGATCAAGTCCATCCGCGGCTCGGACGTGGACGCGGCGCTGCACTACCTGGCGCGGATGATCGAGGCGGGGGAGGACCCCCGGTTCATCGCCCGCCGACTGATGATCTCGGCGAGCGAGGACATCGGACTGGCCGACCCGTCGGCCCTGCAGACCGCGGTGGCCGCGGCCCAGGCCGTCGCGCTGATCGGCTTCCCGGAGGCCCGGATCACGCTGAGCCAGGCCACCATCGCGCTCGCCCTGGCCCCCAAGTCGAACGCGGCCTACCTGGCCATCGACACCGCGCTCGCCGACGTACGGGCCGGGCTGGCGGGCCCGGTGCCGGCGCACCTGCGCGACAGCCACTACAAGGGCGCCGAGAAGCTGGGCCACGGCAAGGGCTACCAGTACCCGCACGACCTGCCGGGCGGCATCGCGGCCCAGCAGTACGCGCCGGACGAGGTGCACGGCAAGCGGTATTACGAGCCGACGAGGTACGGCGCCGAGGCGCGGTACGCGGACGTGACGGAGCGGGTGCGGGGCCGCTTGCGCGGCGAGGAGTCGTAAGCGGCCGAGTCGTGAGCAGCGGAGTCGTGAGCGGCCGCGGGGCGGAGAGCCCGCGTAAAGCGCTTTCGGCACGCCGCGGCCGGTGCAAAACTCCCGGCATGATCGAAACGAAGCCGAAGATCGAAACGAAGCCGAAGGCCGACCTCCAGCGCTATCTGCAAGCCGCCCGCGAAGCCCTGCTGTGGAAGCTCGACGGGCTGAGCGAGTACGACGTACGCCGTCCGCTGACACCGACAGGCACCAACCTGCTGGGCCTGGTCAAGCACGTCGCCGGAGTGGAGTTCGGCTACTTCGGTGACACCTTCGGGCGGCCGCACGGCGAGTCGCTGCCCGTCGACGACGCCGCCGCCGAACCCAACGCGGACCTGTGGGCCACCGCCGACGAGTCACGCGAAGAGATCGTCGCGCTGTACCGGCGGGCGTGGCGGCACACCGACGACGCGATCGCGGCGCTGGACCTCGACGCGGTGGGCAGCGTCCGGTGGTGGCCCGAGGAACGGCGCGAGGTGACCTTGCACCAGATCCTGGTGCACGTGATCGCCGAGACCCACCGGCACGCCGGTCACGCCGACATCGTCCGGGAGCTGGTCGACGGGTCCGCCGGGATGCGCGACGGCAACGACAACATGGCGCCGGGCGACCGGTCGTGGTGGCAGGAGTACCGCGAGCGCCTGGAGCGGGTGGCGCGGGAGGCCGGCGACCGCGGCTGACCCGCCGCCGCCGGCCCGGCGCTCGGCGGTGTGGCGCGGCGGCGCGCTACCCGGACGCCGCCGCGTCGAAGAGGGTGTGCATCGCGCGCCGGAGTTCGGCGACGTCGCGTACGGGTTCGGGGAAGTCGAAGCGGGCGTCGAAGGAGCGGCGCTCGGCGTCGGTGAAGCGCACCCGCAGGCCGAAGCGGTCCAGGGCCACCGGTACGGCCCGGTCGCGGAAGTCGCACACGCGCTGCGAGCGGTCGCCGAGCAGCGTGCACAGGCCGCGGACCTGTTCGCTGTGGGCCGAGTGCAGGTGCTGGAGCAGTTCCGTCTCGTGGGCCGCGAGCGGGTCGGGCTCGGCCGCGGCGAACTCCTCCGGCTCGACGGCCTGCGCGCCCCACAGGTCGTCCACGGCCGCCTCGCCGACCTCCATGCGCAGCATCATCCAGGCGGGCCGCCCGAACATGCCGGGCTGCGGGTCCGGCTGCAGTGCCTCGCCGATGCCGAGCAGCTCGCCGACCGGGTGCCGCTCGGCGAGCAGCATCGCGGCGTGGGCGCGGTCCGCGTTGCGTACGGGGGTGAGCCAGCCGGCCACCCAGGCCCGGCCGCGGATGCGGTGGGGGACCGAGACGGGTGCCACGTCGGTGATCTCCATCACGGCGGTGAGATCGTCGTCCTGGGCGTGTGCGGCGGCCCTGGCGGCCGCGGAGTCCCCGGGGACGAGCAGGAGCACGTCACCAGCACTGGTGACCGTACGGCATACTGGGGACGAGAGTCCGGCGTCGTCGGGGTCCTCGATTCCGGGGATGCTCAGCGAGGCCATACCATTGGACTCGACGAGGGTACGTACGCGCTCGGCGGCGGCTGGCTGCTGGGCGTCTTCCACGGGACGCGGCTGACCCGTCCCGGTGCTCTGACCAGCACCGGGCAGGGGGATCCCAGGTCGAAACATGCGTTCTCCTCGAAGTAAGGTAAGCCTAACCTAACCTACACGGAGGTCCGTTCCACGTGAACCAGTCGCGTCCCAAGGTCAAGAAGTCGCGCGCTCTCGGCATCGCCCTGACGCCGAAGGCCGTCAAGTACTTCGAGGCCCGTCCCTACCCGCCCGGCGAGCACGGCCGTGGCCGCAAGCAGAACAGTGACTACAAGGTCCGTCTGCTGGAGAAGCAGCGTCTGCGCGCGCAGTACGACATCAGCGAGCGCCAGATGGCGCGTGCCTACGACCGCGCTCGGAAGGTCGAAGGCAAGACGGGCGAGGCCCTGATCATCGAGCTTGAGCGCCGTCTGGACGCGCTCGTCCTGCGTTCGGGCATCGCCCGGACGATCTACCAGGCCCGTCAGATGGTCGTCCACGGCCACATCTCGGTGAACGACCGCAAGGTCGACAAGCCGTCCTTCCGCGTCCGTCCCGACGACGTCGTGATGGTCCGCGAGCGCAGCCGCGAGAAGCACCCCTTCCAGGTCGCGCGTGAGGGTGGCTACGCCCCCGACGGCGAGACCCCCCGCTACCTGCAGGTCAACCTCAAGGCCCTGGCGTTCCGCCTGGACCGTGACCCGCAGCGCAAGGAGATCCCGGTGATCTGCGACGAGCAGCTCGTCGTCGAGTACTACGCCCGCTAAGCAAGGCGCAGTCACCGCACGGATCCGTCCGCGCGCGCCCGGCGCGCGCAGACCGCCGCGTGCTCAGCCCGTCGTCTCCCCGCCGTCCGCGGTGGGGGAGGCGGCGGGTTCGCTGCATTCCGGGGCCTGCCCCGGCGCCGTACCGCGCGGACCGGGCACGTCCGCCGCGTCCGGCCGGCCCTCCGCGCCGCCGTCGAGGACGCGGGCGACCGCCGCGTCCAGGTCCAGCCCGGCACCCGCCCGCAGGCACCGCTCGTACCGCTCGGCCCCCAGCAGCGCCCGCGCCTGCTCCTCGCACAGCCGGTGCGGCTGGTTGTAGTGGCGCGAGCCGAACAGCGGCAGCCCCACCGAGGGCCAGATACGCCCGGCCGCGCCCTGGAGCAGCGCGGCTTCCGCCGCGTCCCCCTGGCCGAGCGTGACCAGCGCCAGCAGTTCGATGGCCAGCACCGCGCCCAGCAGGTCGTGGAAGGCGTGGTCGATGACCAGGCACTCCTCCAGCAGGGACCGGGCCCGCACCGTCTCGCCGCGGCTCCAGGCCGCATAGGCCAGCACGAACAGCGCGTACGCCAGGGTCCACCGCTCGCCGTGGTCGTCGCAGACCCGCCGCACGTCCTCGCACAGCTGTACCGCCTGCGCGAGATCGCCCTGGAACGCCACCGCCATCGCCAGCTCGACCTGCCCCATCAGCACGTTGCTGTTGAGTTCGCCGATCTCCCGGTAGCGGGCGAGCGCGTCCCGCAGCAGCGCCTCGGCGCGCGGCATGTCGTCGCGGACCAGTGCGAGGCAGCCGGTGCGGTGCAGGGCGTACGCGGCCGCGGTGGCGTTGCCCGTGCGCTCCGCTTCCTCGCGGCACTCCCGGAGCGAGCTCACCGCGCCGACCGCGTCGCCCTGGAGGACCGCCACGTACCCGGCGACCCACAGCGCCTTGAGCCGGGCGTCGTCGTGCTCGCCGTCCAGCTCCAGCGACCGGTCGAGCCAGTGCCGCCCTTCCGAGAGGCGGCCGCAGCCGGCCCAGTAGAACCACAGCGTCCCCGCCAGGTACTGGCCCAGATGGGCGTCGCCGCAGCTGTCGAGGCTGTGTTCCAGCGCGACCCGCAGGTTGGGCAGTTCGCACTCGATACGGGCGGCGACCTCGGCCTGCCGAGGGCTGAACCAGTCCAGCTCGCACCAGGTGGCCAGCCCCACGTACCAGTCGCGGTGCCGCCGGCGCAGCCGCTCGGCGTCGTCCAGTGCCTCCAGCCAGCCCGCTCCGTAGTCCCGCACGGTGTCCAGCATCCGGTAGCGCAGGCCCGCCGGGGTCTCCTCGCGCACCACCACCGACTGGGCCACCAACGCGGTGACGACGTCGAGCAGTTCGTCCGCCGGCAGGTCGTGTCCCGAGCAGACGTACTCCGCCGCGTCCAGGTCGAACTGCCCGGCGAAGACCGACAGCCGCGCCCACAGCAGCCGTTCGGCGGGCGTGCACAGCTCGTGGCTCCAGCCGATGGTCGTACGGAGGGTCTGGTGGCGCGGCACCGGGCTGTGGGCGCCGCCGGTCAGCAGCCGGAAGCGGTCGTCGAGCCGGTGCAGCACCTGCTCGACGGACAGGGCGCGCAGCCGTCCGGCCGCCAGCTCCAGCGCGAGCGGGATGCCGTCCAGCCGTCGGCACAGCTCGGCGACGGCGGCTTGGTCGACGCTCTCCGCGGTGAAGCCGGGGACGACGGCCGCGGCCCGGTCGAGGAAGAGGCCGGCCGCGTCCCGGTCGTGCATCGGCGGCAGCGGCACGTTCTGTTCGCCGGGCAGGCCGAGCGGCCGCCGGCCCGCCGCCAGCACCCGCAGGCCGGGGGCGCGCCGCAGCAGGTCGGCGACGAGCGCGGCGCACTCCTCGGCCAGGTGCTCGTGGCCGTCCAGGACGAGCAGCAGTTCGCGTCCCGCGAGGTGGGCGGCGAGCGCGGCGCGCGGCGGGCGGCCCGTGTGGTCGGCGAGGTCCAGTGCTTCGGCGACCGCGTGGTCGAGCAGGTGGCCGTGGTGCAGCGTGGACAGTTCGACCAGCCACGCCCCGTCGCAGAAGCGATCCTGCAAGATCGCGGCCGCGCGCGCGGCCAGCCTGCTCTTGCCGACCCCGCCGACCCCGGTGAGCGTCACCAGCCGGGCGGACCGGAGATGACCGGCCAGCGCGGCCAGTTCGCCGTCCCTGCCGACGAACCGGTTGAGCTCGGCCGGCAGGTTGCCCGGCGCCCGCGGGCGCGTGGCGGAGGAGCGGGACACGGGGCCAGGGCGCGTGAAGCGTCGCATGGAACACGGAGCGTACTCGCAGCTGTGCGGACCGTACAATCACGCGGCGCGGACCCGGGCGCCGCACGCCGGATGCGGTGCGGGCGGGCAGCCGTGGCGCGATAGGCTCAGGACCTGCCGTTCGAGCAGGACGAGAACCAGACCAAGTCAGTCGGAGAGTGGTGCCAACGTGTCCGGTGGAGAGGTGGCCGGGATCCTCGTGGCCGTCTTCTGGGCGATCCTCGTGTCCTTCCTCGCCCTCGTGCTGGTGAGGCTCGCGCAGACGCTCAGGGCGACGACCAAGATGGTCTCCGAGGTGTCCGAACAGGCCGTACCGCTCCTGGCCGACGCGTCCGCTACCGTCCGCTCCGCGCACACCCAGCTCGCCCGCGTCGACGCGATCGCCTCCGACGTCCAGGAGGTCACCGCCAACGCCTCCGCGCTCTCCTCGACCGTCTCCTCCGCGTTCGGCGGACCGCTGGTCAAGGTCGCGGCGTTCGGCTACGGCGTACGCCGCGCGATCGGCAAGAAGGGCGCGCCGCCCGAGCCGAAGCGCACCGTCGTCGGCCGTACCCTGCCCGCAGCCCGCCGAGGCGGGCGCCGCAACCGTCGCTCCAAGGACTGATCGCCGCGATGTTCCGCCGCGCATTCTGGTTCACCACCGGCGCCGCCGCCGGGGTCTGGGCCACCACCAAGGTCAACCGCAAGCTCCGCAAGCTGCAGCCCGACAGCCTCGCGGCGCAGGCAGCGGACAAGGCCGTCGAGACCGGACACCGGCTGCGCCAATTTGCATTGGACGTACGCACGGGAATGGCGGACCGTGAGGGGCAGCTGCACGAAGCGCTGGGCCTGACGGACCAGGGCGACGCCCGCGAGCTGCCGCCCGCCGGCCCCCGTGCCGCACTCGAAACGACGCAGTACCGCATCACGCAGCACCGAACGAGAACCCCCGGACCGACCGGACCGACCGGAAATGAGGACCACTGATGGAGTCGGCTGAAATCCGCCGCCGCTGGTTGCGCTTCTTCGAGGAGCGCGGGCACACCGTCGTGCCGTCGGCGTCGCTCATCGCGGACGACCCGACGCTGCTGCTGGTCCCCGCGGGCATGGTGCCCTTCAAGCCGTACTTCCTCGGCGAGGTCAAGCCGCCCTTCGCGCGCGCCACCAGCGTCCAGAAGTGCGTGCGCACGCCGGACATCGAAGAGGTCGGCAAGACCACCCGGCACGGCACGTTCTTCCAGATGTGCGGCAACTTCTCCTTCGGCGACTACTTCAAGGAAGGCGCCATCACGTACGCCTGGGAGCTGCTGACCAGCTCGCAGGCGGACGGCGGCTACGGCCTGGACCCGGAGAAGCTCTGGATCACCGTCTACCTGGACGACGACGAGGCCGAGCGCATCTGGCACGAGGTCGTCGGGGTGCCCAAGGAGCGCATCCAGCGCCTGGGCAAGTCGGAGAACTACTGGTCCATGGGCGTGCCGGGCCCGTGCGGCCCCTGCTCCGAGATCAACTACGACCGCGGCCCGGAGTTCGGGGTCGAGGGCGGCCCGGCCGTCAACGACGAGCGGTACGTGGAGATCTGGAACCTGGTCTTCATGCAGTACGAGCGCGGCGCGGGCACCGGCAAGGAGGACTTCGAGATCCTCGGCGACCTGCCGAGCAAGAACATCGACACCGGCCTCGGCCTGGAACGCCTGGCGATGATCCTCCAGGGCGTCCGCAACATGTACGAGACCGACACCCTGCGCGTGGTCATCGACAAGGCCGGCGAGCTGACCGGCGTGCGCTACGGCGCCGGCGAGGACAGCGACGTGTCGCTGCGCGTGGTCGCCGACCACATGCGTACGTCCACCATGCTCATCGGCGACGGCGTCACCCCCGGCAACGAAGGCCGCGGTTACGTGCTCCGCCGCATCATGCGCCGCGCCATCCGCAACATGCGCCTGCTCGGCGCCACCGGCCCGGTCGTCGCCGACCTGCTGGACGTCGTCATCAAGACGATGGGCCAGCAGTACCCGGAGCTGCTGGAGGACCGCAGGCGCATCGAGACGGTGGCCCTCGCCGAGGAGGCCGCCTTCCTCAAGACGCTCAAGGCCGGCACCAACATCCTGGACACCGCCGTCACCGAGACCAAGGCCGCCGGCGGCACGGTGCTCCCCGGCGACAAGGCGTTCCTGCTCCACGACACCTGGGGCTTCCCCATCGACCTCACCCTCGAAATGGCCGCCGAACAGGGCCTTTCGGTGGACGAGAACGGCTTCCGCCGGCTGATGAAGGAGCAGCGGGAGCGCGCCAAGGCCGACGCCCAGGCCAAGAAGCACGGCCACGCCGACCTGTCCGCCTACCGCGAGGTCGCCGACCGGTCCGGCGCCACGGTCTTCACCGGCTACGAGACCACCGAGGGCGAGTCCACCGTCGTGGGCCTGCTGGCCAACGGCGTGGCCGCCCCCGCCGCCCACGAGGGCGACGAGGTCGAGGTCGTCCTGGACCGCACCCCGTTCTACGCCGAGGGCGGCGGCCAGCTCGCCGACACCGGCCGCATCCGGCTGGAGTCGGGCGCCGTCGTCGAGGTCCGCGACGTGCAGCGCCCGGTGCCCGGCGTCACGGTGCACAAGGGCGTCGTCCAGGTCGGCGAGGTCGTCGTCGGCTCGGCCGCGTACGCCGTCATCGACGTCAAGCGCCGCCGGGCCATCGCCCGCGCCCACAGCGCCACCCACCTCACCCACCAGGCGCTGCGCGACGCGCTCGGCCCCACCGCCGCCCAGGCCGGTTCGGAGAACTCCCCGGGCCGCTTCCGCTTCGACTTCGGCTCGCCGACCGCCGTGCCCGGCACGGTCCTGACCGACGTCGAGCAGCGGATCAACGAGGTGCTCTCCCGCGAGCTGGACGTCCAGGCCGAGGTCATGAGCATGGAGGACGCCAAGAAGCAGGGCGCCATCGCCGAGTTCGGCGAGAAGTACGGCGACCGGGTCCGCGTGGTGACCATCGGCGACTTCTCCAAGGAGCTGTGCGGCGGCACCCACGTGGCCAACACCGCCCAGCTGGGCCTGGTCAAGCTGCTCGGCGAGTCCTCCATCGGCTCCGGCGTGCGCCGCGTGGAGGCCCTGGTCGGCGTGGACGCGTACAACTTCCTGGCCCGCGAGCACACCGTCGTCTCGCAGCTGACCGAGCTGGTCAAGGGCCGGCCCGAGGAGCTGCCCGAGAAGATCTCCGGCGTGCTGGCCAAGCTCAAGGACGCCGAGAAGGAGATCGAGCGCTACCGCGCGGAGAAGGTCCTCCAGGCCGCCGCCGGACTGGCCCAGGGCGCCAAGGACGTACGGGGCGTCGCGCTGGCCGCCGCCCAGGTCGCCGACGGCACCTCCGCCGACGACCTGCGCAAGCTGGTGCTGGACGTGCGCGGCCGCATCGCGGGCGACCGCCCGGTCGTGGTGGCCCTGTTCACGGTGGCCAACGGCCGCCCGCTGACCGTCATCGCCACCAACGAGGCCGCCCGCGAGCGCGGCATCAAGGCCGGTGACCTCGTCCGTACCGCCGCCAAGACCCTCGGCGGCGGCGGTGGCGGCAAGCCGGACGTGGCCCAGGGCGGCGGCCAGAACGCCGCCGCGGTGCCCGAGGCCGTCGAGGCCGTCGAGCGCCTCGTGGCCGAGGCGGCCTGAGCGCGTGAGTGAGATGCGGCGCGGCAGGCGCCTCGCCATCGACGTCGGTGACGCCCGGATCGGGGTCGCCTCGTGCGACCCCGACGGGGTCCTCGCGACCCCCGTGGAGACGGTGCCGGGCCGGGACGTCCCGGCGGCGCACCGGCGCCTGCGGGCGATCGTCGAGGAGTACGAGCCCATCGAGGTCGTCGTCGGCCTGCCCCGCTCCCTGAACGGGGGAGAGGGGCCGGCCGCGGCCAAGGTGCGGGCCTTCGCGCAGGAGATGGCGCGCGGGATCGCTCCGGTGGGGGTGCGCCTGGTCGATGAGCGCATGACAACCGTCACAGCCACGCAGGGGCTGCGCGCCTCCGGAGTCCGGAGCAAGAAGGGCCGTTCTGTCGTGGATCAGGCGGCTGCGGTGGTCATTTTGCAGAGCGCGCTGGAGACCGAACGGGTGTCTGGGGAACCTCCGGGCGAGAGCGTCGAAGTGGTCATCTGATCGCGGTACGGTAACGTTCCGCGCGACGTGGCGGCGGATCGAACAGCCGCGCGTGCAATAAGAGGCGGACGGTACAGTCAGCGCGCTGCCACCCAGGAGCGCACCGCCTCGCGGCTCTAGGGGATCGATGACTGAGTATGGCCGGGGCTACGGCTCCGAACCGTGGCATCCCGAGGACCCTCTCTACGGAGACCAGGGTCGCTACGGAGGCCCGCCGCAACAGCCTCAGCAAGGTTCCTACGGGGGGCAGCACGACGGCCGGTACGGCGGCCCGCAGCAGCAGGCCCCCTACGGGGGGCAGCAGCAGGGCGGTCACCAGGCGTCCTACGGGCAGCAGCAGCCGCAGCACGGGCAGCAGCAGCCGCAGTGGGACGAGCTGTCCGCCCCGTACCCGCCGCAGCAGCAGTACAACGGCGCCTGGGACGCTTCCCAGGGCGGCGGCCAGTACGACCCCTACGGGCAGCAGCACCCGCCGGTCGATCCGTACAGCGGCCAGAGCCCCGACTACTACGGCACGCAGGACGCGTACCCGCCGCCGCAGCCGCAGCACCTGCGTCAGCAGCAGGCAGGGCAGCACGGCGAGCAGGGTCACGGCGGACAGGGTCACGGCGGGCAGGGACACGGCGAGCAGGGCGACCAGGTCGCCCAGACCGCGCAGTTCGACGCCGTACGTCCCGAGCAGCTGCGGCAGCCTCCGCACCCGTCCCCGCCCGGCGACGACTTCCGGGCCGACCCGGCCCCCGAGCACGACGAGCAGGTACGGGAGCCGGCGCACTCCTTCTTCAAGGACGACCGGGACGGCGACGACTACGACGACGCCGACACGGACCCCGGAGACGAACGCCGGGCCAGCCGGGAGCGCCGCGGCAAGAAGAGCAAGAAGCGCAGCCGTATGGCGTGCCTGATCGTCGCCGGTGTCTTCGTCGTCGGCGGTGGCGGGGTCGCCTACTTCGGCTACGACTTCTGGAAGAGCCACTTCGGCCCGGCGCCCGACTTCGACGGCGAGGGCAGCGGGGACGTACAGGTCCAGATCCCGTCGGGCAGCACCGTCCTGCAGATGGGCCTGATCCTCAAGCGCGAGGGCGTGGTCAAGAGCGCCGACGCCTTCACCGAGGCGGCGAACGAGAACGACCAGGGCAAGCGCCTCCAGCCCGGCGCCTACTCGCTGCGCAAGCAGATGTCGGCGGCGTCCGCGGTCAAGCTCATGCTGGACCCCAAGAGCCGCAACGGCCTCACGGTCAGCGAGGGCCTGCGCAACGGCAAGGTCTACGAACTGATCGACACCAAGCTCCACCTGAAGCCCGGTACGACCAAGGACGTCGCCGCGGCCGAGGCGAAGAACCTGGGCCTGCCGTCCTGGGCGAACGGCAACCCGAAGATCAAGGACCCGCTGGAGGGCTTCCTCTACCCCTCGACGTACAGCGTCAGCGGCAAGGCGAAGCCGGCGGACGTCCTCAAGGAAATGGTGGCCAGGGCCAACCGGGAGTACGCCAAGTACGACCTGGAGGAGAACGCGCGGAAGCTGAACCTCAAGTCGCCGCTGGACCTGATCACCGTCGCCAGCCTCACCCAGGCCGAGGGCATCACGCACGACGATTTCAGGAAGATGGCGGCGGTCGTCTACAACCGGCTCGCGCCGAGCAACACGGTCACGAACCAGAAGCTCGAATTCGACTCGACGTACAACTACCTGAAGAACCAGAGCAAGATCGACATCAGTACGCGCGAGATCCGCAGCTTCGACGACCCGTACAACACCTACTTCTACAAGGGCCTGCCGCCCGGCCCGATCGGCAACCCCGGCGAGGACGCGTTGAAGGCGTCGATCGACCCCGACGACAGCGCCAAGTGGCTCTTCTTCATCTCGATCGACGGGAAGAAGACCGACTTCACGACCAACCTCAAGGACCACGAGAAGCTGGTCGCGGAGTTCAACAAGCGCAAGCACAAGTAGCAGGAGCCGGCCCCCGCCTCCCCGCCGCGCGCCGGCGGGGGGCGCGCCTCGGCCGTCCCGCGCGGTTCGTCTATCGTTTCGCGGGTCCGAGCTGAGGAGCACCATGTCCAGTGCAGTCGAGGGCCGCCACCGAGCGGCGGTCCTGGGGTCGCCCATCGCCCATTCCCTCTCCCCGGTCCTGCACCGGGCCGCCTACGCCGAACTGGGCCTGGCCGACTGGGAGTACGGCCGCCACGAGATCGACGAGGCGGCGCTGCCCGGCTTCCTGGCGGAGCTGGACGGCAGCTGGGCGGGGCTCTCGCTGACCATGCCGCTCAAGCGGGCGGTGCTCCCGCTGCTGGACTCGGTCAGCGACACCGCCGCCTCCGTCGAGGCCGTCAACACCGTCGTCTTCACCGAGGACGGGCGGCGCACCGGCGACAACACCGACATCCCGGGCATGCTGGCCGCGCTGCGCGAACGCGGTGTCCAGCAGGTCGGACAGGCCGCGATCCTGGGCGCCGGCGCCACCGCCTCCTCCGCGCTCGCCGCCCTCTCCCGGATCTGCACCGGCGAGGTGACCGCCTACGTGCGCAGCGAGGCGCGGGCAGCGGAGATGCGCGGCTGGGGCGAGCGGCTGGACGTGGACGTCCGCACCGCCGACTGGTCCCTGGCGGCCGCCGCCTTCGACACGCCCCTGGTGATCGCGACCACCCCGGCCGGCACCACCGACGCCCTGGCCGGCGCCGTGCCCGAGCGGCCCGGCACCCTCTTCGACGTGCTGTACGAGCCGTGGCCGACCGAACTGGCCGCGGCGTGGAGCGCACGCGGCGGCGCGGTCGTGGGCGGCCTGGACCTCCTCGTCCACCAGGCCGTCCTCCAGGTGGAGCAGATGACGGGGCGGTCGCCCGCGCCGCTGGCGGCGATGCGCGCGGCGGGCGAGACGGCGCTCGCCCGCAGGTGACCTGCGCGTTGTGCCCGCCGCCGGCCCCGGTCCGGTCCCTGGACGGGAGACGGGCCGGGGCGGCGGACGTGGGAGGATCAGGGGAAGACTGTTCGCGCAGAAGCAGGACATGAGGAGCATCGTTGAGCAGGTTGCGCTGGCTGACGGCGGGGGAGTCGCACGGCCCCGCACTCGTGGCGACGCTGGAGGGCCTCCCGGCCGGCGTCCCGATCACCACGGACATGGTGGCGGACGCCCTGGCCCGTCGCCGGCTCGGCTATGGCCGCGGTGCCCGCATGAAGTTCGAGCGCGACGAGGTCACCTTCCTCGGCGGCGTCCGGCACGGACGCACCCTCGGCTCGCCCGTCGCGATCATGGTCGGCAACACCGAGTGGCCTAAGTGGGAGAAGGTCATGGCGGCCGACCCCGTCGACGCGGCGGAGCTGGCCGAACTGGCCCGTAACGCCCCGCTGACCCGGCCCCGCCCCGGCCACGCCGACCTCGCCGGCATGCAGAAGTACGGGTTCGACGAGGCCCGCCCGATCCTGGAGCGCGCCTCCGCCCGCGAGACCGCGGCCCGCGTCGCACTCGGCACGGTCGCCCGCTCCTACCTCAAGGAGACGGCCGGCATCGAGATCGTCTCGCACGTGGTCGAGCTGGCCGCAGCGAAGGCCCCGTACGGCGTGGTCCCCAAGCCCTCGGACGTGGAGCGGCTGGACGCCGACCCGGTGCGCTGCCTGGACCCCGAGGCGAGCGCGGCGATGGTCGCCGAGATCGACCAGGCCCACAAGGACGGCGACACCCTCGGCGGCGTCGTCGAGGTACTGGCGTACGGCGTGCCCGTCGGCCTCGGCTCGCACGTCCACTGGGACCGGCGGCTGGACGCGCGGCTGGCCGGCGCCCTCATGGGCATCCAGGCCATCAAGGGCGTGGAGGTCGGCGACGGCTTCGACCTGGCTCGCGTGCCCGGCTCCAAGGCGCACGACGAGATCGTCTCCACCGACGAGGGAATCCGCCGCACCACCGGCCGCTCCGGCGGCACCGAGGGCGGCCTGTCCACCGGTGAGCTGCTGCGCGTACGGGCCGCGATGAAGCCCATCGCGACCGTCCCGCGCGCCCTGGCCACCGTCGACGTCGCCACCGGCGAGGCGACGCAGGCGCACCACCAGCGCTCCGACGTGTGCGCGGTCCCCGCGGCCGGCATCGTCGCCGAGGCGATGGTCGCGCTGGTGCTGGCGGACGCGGTGGCGGAGAAGTTCGGCGGCGACAGCGTGCCGGAGACCCGCCGCAACGTGCGGTCCTTCCTCGACGGCCTGGCGATCAGGTGACGCCGCCGCTCGTGGTGCTGGTGGGTCCCCCGGGCGCGGGGAAGTCCACCGTGGGGGCCCTGCTGGCCGAGCGGCTCGGCGCCGGGTACCGCGACACCGACGCGGACATCGAGGCGGTCGCGGGCAAGCCCATCCCGGAGATCTTCATCGACCAGGGCGAGCCGCACTTCCGCGAGCTGGAGCGCCGGGCCGTGCGCGCCGCGGTCGAGAGCCACCCCGGGGTGCTCTCGCTCGGCGGCGGCGCGATCATGGACGAGGGCACCCGTGCCCTGCTGGCCGGCCTGCCCGTCGTCTTCCTGGACGTGCAGCTGGCCGACGCCGTACGGCGGGTGGGCCTCGACGCGCCCCGCCCGCTGCTCGCCGTCAACCCCCGGCAGCGGTGGCGCGAGCTGATGGAGGCGCGCCGCCCGCTGTACACGGAGGTCGCGCGCGCCGTGGTCGGCACGGACGGCCGGACGCCCGAAGAGGTCGCCGAAGCCGTACTGGACGAATTGCAGCTACACACACCACCGGAGGCCGGGACGCCGGCGGCGGACGCCGCGGCTCCCGGCGCGCCCGGGAGAGAGGAACACCCGTGACGGAGCAGGCCACCCGCATCCAGGTCGGCGGCACCGCGGGCACCGACCCGTACGAGGTCCTGGTCGGCCGGCAGCTGCTGGGCGAGCTGGCGGGCCTGATCGGCAAGAAGGCCCAGCGCGTCGCCGTGCTGCACCCCGAAGCGCTGGCCACGACCGGCGAGGCGCTGCGCGAGGACCTGGCGGGCCAGGGGTACGAGGCCATCGCCGTCCAGCTGCCCAACGCCGAGGAGGCCAAGACCGCCGAGGTCGCCGCGTACTGCTGGAAGGCGCTCGGCCAGACCGGCTTCACCCGCACCGACGTGATCGTCGGCGTCGGCGGCGGCGCCACCACCGACGTCGCGGGCTTCGTGGCCGCGACCTGGCTGCGCGGGGTGCGCTGGATCGCCGTGCCGACCACCGTGCTCGGCATGGTGGACGCCGCCGTCGGCGGCAAGACCGGCATCAACACCGCCGAGGGCAAGAACCTCGTCGGCGCCTTCCACCCGCCGGCCGGCGTGCTGTGCGACCTGGCCGCGCTGGACTCCCTCCCGGTCCACGACTACGTCTCCGGGCTCGCCGAGGTCGTCAAGGCGGGCTTCATCGCCGACCCGGCGATCCTGGACCTGATCGAGTCCGACCCCGAGGGCGCCAAGCGCCCCGACGGGCCGCACACCGCCGAGCTGATAGAGCGCGCCATCCGGGTCAAGGCCGAGGTCGTCTCCGCCGACCTCAAGGAGTCCGGGCTGCGCGAGATCCTCAACTACGGGCACACCCTGGCGCACGCCATCGAGAAGAACGAGCGCTACAACTGGCGGCACGGCGCCGCGGTCTCCGTCGGCATGGTCTTCGCCGCCGAACTCGGCCGGATCGCCGGCCGGCTGGACGACGCGACCGCCGACCGGCACCGCGCCGTACTGGGCGCCCTCGGCTTGCCGCTCACCTACCGGGGCGACCAGTGGCCCAAGCTGCTGGAGACCATGAAGGTGGACAAGAAGACGCGCGGCGACCGGCTGCGCTTCATCGTCCTGGACGGCCTGGCCAAGCCCACCGTCCTGGAGGGCCCTGACCCGGCCATGCTGCTCGCCGCGCACGCGGAGATCGCCGCGTGAGGCGCGTCCTGGTCCTCAACGGGCCCAACCTCGGCCGCCTGGGCTCCCGCGAGCCCGACGTGTACGGCGCCACGTCCTACGCCGGACTGGTCGAACGCTGCACCGCGCTCGGCAAGGAGCTGGGCTTCGAGGCGGAGGTCCGGGAGACCAACGACGAGGGCGAGATGGTGCGCTGGCTGCACGAGGCGGCGGACGGATCGATCCCGGTGGTCATCAACCCCGGCGCGTTCACGCACTACTCGTACGCCATGCGGGACGCCGCCGCCCAGCGGACCGCCCCCCTCGTCGAGGTGCACATCTCCAACCCGTACGCCCGCGAGGAGTTCCGCCACACCTCGGTGATCGCGGCGGTCGCCAGCGGCACGATCGCCGGCTTCGGCATCGGCTCCTACGAACTCGCGCTGCGCGCGCTCGCGGCCGAACCCACCGGCTGACCCCCGCGCTCCCCGCCACCCCCGGCCGTCGTACCGCCGACGGCCGGGGCGGCCTGCCGCCCGGGCCCGGGAGACTGCCGCCACCTTCTGCGGGTACCGTTCGGCGGACAACGCCGCCGGCCCACCCGGGCCGGACACCCGGCACGCCGCACCCGCGAGCACCGTACGGACGCACGCCCCGCCCGTACCGCGCGCCGGGCGCGAGCCACCAGACCGACCGCACGAGACGGAGAGCCACCGGATGCAGCACGCAGTGGGGGCTCCGCTGCCACCGCCGCACGGACAGGTGCCGGGGCCGGCAGCCGCGATGAGCTGGACCCCGGGCCCCGGCCACCCCATACCGCCGCACCAGCCGCCCGCCGCCCCGCCCGCGCCGGGCTGGCCCGCGCCGCCGCACGGCGCGCCCACCGCGCCGCCCCCCGCCGAGGCCACCGGACACGTCCAGCTCCCGCCCGGCGCCCCCGTGGCACTGCCCAGCCCACCCGCCGGCACCTCCGCGCAGGACGCCGCGCACGCCGCCGTCGCGGTGCTGCTCATCGGCCCGGCCGGGGCCGGCAAGACCAGCGTCGCCCGGCACTGGGCCGACACCCGCCGGGTGCCCACCGCGCACATCAGCCTCGACGACGTCCGCGAATGGGTACGGTCCGGCTTCGCCGACCCGCAGTCGGGCTGGAACGACCACTCCGAGGCGCAGTACCGCCTCGCCCGCCGCACCTGCGGCTTCGCGGCCCGCAACTTCCTCGCCAACGGCATCTCCTGCATCCTGGACGACGCGGTCTTCCCCGACCGCCCGGTCATCGGCCTCGGCGGCTGGAAGCGCCACGTGGGCCCCGGGCTGCTGCCGGTGGTGCTGCTGCCGGGCCTGGAGATCGTCCTGGAGCGCAACGCCCGCCGCACGGGCAACCGCCGCCTCTCCGACGAGGAGGTCGCCCGCATCCACGGCCGGATGGCGGGCTGGTACGGCTCCGGCCTGCCCATCATCGACAACTCCGCGCAGGACGTGCCCACCACGGCCGGCATCCTGGACGACGTGGTCGCCCGCAGCATCGCGAGCCCACCCAGCTGGTAGGGGCGCCGACGTCAGGTCCGACGTCAGGTCCGACGTCGGGTCCGACGTCAGGTCACGTCAGTTCCGGCGCCCGCTCCGGCGTCAGGTCCGCCGCCTGGCCAGGCTTCCGGTTCGGCTCCCGGGTCGGCGCTCGGTCCGCCGCCCGGTTCGGCGCCCGGCCCGCCACCCGGTTCGGAGCCCGAGAGGTGCCGCTTGCCGCGGTTCCCGGCGCCCCCTCCGGGTATCCCCCCGCCGGGGGGACGATCGCGTTCGATTCGCCCCCGTAGGCCCGCCTCCCGCCCGCCCGGCCACCCGCGCGCCCGCCCGGCCAGGAACTCGCCCGGCCCCCCCGCCAGGAACTCGCGCCGTCCTCGGCCAGGAACTCCCACGGCCCCCCTCGGCCAGGAACTCCCACGGTCCCCCGGCCACCAGCGCGCGACCCCCGCCCGGCCTCGTGCGCCCCCTCCCCGGCCACCCATGGGCGGGCCCAGGCCACCAGCGCCCCCAGCCCCGGCCACCAGCCTCCCGCAGCCCCCCGGCCGCCCTCCCGCGCCCCCCGGTCACCGGCCTCCCGCGGTCGCCCGGGCGGACCTGCCCGACCGGCCGGGTGCGCTCGTGGCCCGTACGCTCGGTGCATGAGCGAGTTGTACTCGGCCCGGCGTACGCGGCTGCGCGACCGCTGCGCCGCCGCCGGAAGCGCCGCGGCGCTGATCTCGCGTCCCGCCAACGTCCGCTATCTCACGGGTTGCGCGCCGCCGGGGGCGGCGCTGCTGCTGGGCCCGGCCGGCGACCTCCTGCTGACCGGGGGACCGCTGAGCGGAGATCCCGCGGAGGGCCGGCCCGCCGAGGAGCTGCGGGTGTCCGAGCTGTCGGCCGGGGACGGCGACCCGGCCGTCGCCGCCGCCGACGAGGCCGTACGGGCCGGGGCCGGTTCGCTCGCCGTCGAGGAGCACCACCTGACGGTCGCCCGGCACCGCGCGCTGGCCCAGGTCGCCCCGCGGCTGCGGCTCGCCGACCTGGCCCGCGCCGTCGAGGCGCAGCGGGTCGTCAAGGACGACGAGGAGATCGCCTGCCTGCGGATCGCCGCCGAGATCACCGACCAGGCCCTCGGCGAGCTGCTGGAATCGATTCTGGTGGGCCGCACCGAGCGGCATCTCTCCCTGGAGCTGGAGCGCCGCCTGGTGGACCACGGCGCGGACGGCCCCGCCTTTCCCACCTCGGTCGCCGCCGGGCCGAACGCCGGCCGCCCCGGACATCTGCCCACCGACCGGCGCGTCGAGGAGGGGGACTTCCTGTCCGTCAATCTCGGTGCGAACTACCGGGGTTACCGCTGCGAGATCGGCCGTACGTTCGTCATCGGCACCACGCCTGCGGACTGGCAGATCGAGCTGTACGACCTCGTCTTCGCAGCCCAGCGGGCCGGACGGGAGACGCTGGCGCCCGGTGTGGAGTGCCGCGAGGTGGACCGCGCGGCGCGCCAGGTGCTGGTCGGCGCGGGGCACGGCGAGCGGCTCGGGGCGAGCACCGGACACGGTGTCGGACTCGAAATCGACGAGGACCCTCGGCTGTCACCTGCGGCCATGGGTAAACTGGACGCTTGCGTGCCGGTCACCGTCGATCCGGGGGTTCACATCCCGGGCCGCGGCGGCGTCCGCATCGACGACACACTCGTCGTCCGCCCCGAGGCGGACGGCGGGCCCGAGCTACTCACGATCACGACCAAGGAGCTGCTCGCGCTCTGAGCCGGACCCGGTTCGGCGCGTGCGTCCCCGGGGTCCCACCACCCGCAGTCCAGGAGATTCCGCAACCGTGGCTTCCACGAACGACCTCAAGAACGGCCTGGTGCTCAAGCTCGAAGGCGGCCAGCTCTGGTCCGTCGTCGAGTTCCAGCACGTCAAGCCCGGCAAGGGCCCCGCTTTCGTCCGCACCAAGCTCAAGAACGTGCTGTCCGGCAAGGTGGTGGACAAGACCTTCAACGCCGGTGTGAAGGTCGAGACGGCCAACGTCGACAAGCGCGGCATGCAGTTCTCGTACATGGACGGCGACTACTTCGTCTTCATGGACATGGACACCTACGACCAGCTGCACATCGACCGCAAGACCGTCGGTGACGCCGCCAACTACCTGCTCGAAGGCTTCGAGGCGGTCGTGGCCCAGCACGACGGCTCGGTGCTCTACGTCGAGCTGCCGGCCGCCGTCGAGCTGACCATCAAGGAGACCGAGCCCGGCGTCCAGGGCGACCGCTCCACCGGTGGCACCAAGCCCGCCACGCTGGAGACCGGCTACCAGATCCAGGTGCCGCTCTTCATCACGACCGGCGAGAAGATCAAGGTCGACACCCGCTCCGGCGAGTACCTCGGCCGGGTGAACAGCTAACCGTGGCCGCCCGCAACAAGGCCCGCAAGCGCGCCTTCCAGATCCTCTTCGAGGCCGACCAGCGCGGTGCCGACGTGCAGTCCGTGCTCGCGGACTGGATGCGGCACGCCCGGACCGACCCCCGGCAGCCGCCGGTCAACGAGTACACCCTGCAACTGGTCGAGGGGTACGCGGAGTACGTCGAGCGCATCGACGAGCTGCTCGGCACCTATGCCGTCGACTGGACGCTGGACCGGATGCCGACAGTGGACCGCAACGTCCTGCGGCTCGGCGCGTACGAACTGATCTGGGTGGACGAGACTCCGGACGCGGTGGCGATCGACGAGGCGGTGCAGCTGGCCAAAGAGTTCTCCACGGACGACTCCCCGGCCTTCGTCAACGGGCTGCTCGCCCGTCTGAAAGAACTGAAGCCGGGCCTGCGGCGCGAGACGCGCTGAGGCGGCGGTGGATCCCGCGAACGGGCCCGGAGCGCACACCGCGCTCCGGGCCCGTTCGCATGCGCGGGGCAGGGGGGGCCGGGAGGCCGGTGGGAGGCCGCGAGAGGGCCTGTGGGGCCCTGCGGCGCCGGGGAGCGGACATGAAAACCGCCGCTCCGGGGCGGCCCCGGAGCGGCGGTACGTTTCTGCAGGTGACGCCCGTGCGTCAGATGTCCTCGTGCTGCACCGCGCGGCGCGCGTCGGCGTCCAGCACACCCCAGCTGATCAGCTGCTCGGTCAGCACGGAGGGCGACTGGTCGTAGATCACCGCGAGGGTGCGCAGGTCGTCCTGCCGGATC
Source organism: Streptomyces sp. NPDC017056 (assembly GCF_044332485.1). Taxonomy (NCBI): domain Bacteria; kingdom Bacillati; phylum Actinomycetota; class Actinomycetes; order Kitasatosporales; family Streptomycetaceae; genus Streptomyces; species Streptomyces sp. NPDC017056. The sequence goes on from NZ_JBIRPD010000002.1 coordinate 332,000, forward strand.
GAGAGGACCTTGCCGTTGTAGTCACCGCGCTGGCTCTGGATCGTGGCGGCGTAACGCTGCAGCGGCCCGGCCTTCTCGGCGGGGACGTGCGCCAGGCGCTCCAGGTCCAGCACCAGCTTCGGCGGCGGCTCGGCCGCGCCGCCCGGCGTCGTGCCCGGCAGCAGCTCCTGCACCGGCACGCCGTAGAAGTCGGCCAGCTCGGCCAGGCGCTGCACGGTCACGGCACGGTCGCCGCGCTCGTACGAACCCACCACCACGGCCTTCCAGCGGCCCTGGGACTTCTCCTCGACGCCGTGGAGAGAGAGGCCCTGCTGGGTGCGGATGGCGCGGAGCTTGGCCCCGAGCTGTTTGGCGTATTCGCTGGACATAAAGCTCCCCGGACGAGACTGGTAACTCACTGTGAGGTTACGCAGCGTAATTTGGCTTCGTCAAGCCGAATGAGTCACACGGTGGCACCGAAGGGGTGTTGTCGGGCCCCCTCCCTGGTCCTGGTACCGTGGAGGGCGTAATTCCGACGTCCTTTAAAGTCCGTCCCGTGAGGCGGAGAAGGAGGTCCGTTTCGTATGGACGCCCACAGCTCCAATGCTGCGCGCCCGGTCCTCGAAGGCCCGGACATCACGCGCATGCTGACCCGCATCGCCCACGAAATCGTCGAACGCGCCAAGGGCGCCGACGACGTGGTGCTCCTCGGCATTCCCACCCGCGGGGTCTTTCTCGCCCGCCGGCTGGCCGCCAAACTCCAGGAGATCACCGGACGCGCCGTCCCGGTCGGCTCGCTGGACATCACCATGTACCGCGACGACCTGCGCCTGGGCCCGGCGCGCGCCCTCGCGCGCACCGACATCCCCGGCGACGGCATCGAGGGCCGGGTGGTCCTCCTCGTCGACGACGTGCTCTTCTCCGGCCGTACGATCCGCGCCGCCCTCGACGCCCTGAACGACATCGGCCGGCCGCGCGCCGTGCAGCTCGCGGTCCTCGTCGACCGCGGCCACCGCGAACTGCCGATCCGTGCCGACTACGTAGGCAAGAACCTCCCCACGTCGCTGCGGGAGACGGTCAAGGTCCAGCTCACCGAGGAGGACGGCCGGGACGCCGTGCTGCTCGGCGTCAAGCGGACCGCCCCGGCCGGCGAGCAGTAGCACTCCGCGGACGGACCCGGTTCGGCCGGGCCCGTAGCCATGCCTGCTCGACGGACATACCCGTACACCTCCATCACTCACGGAGAAAACCGGATGAAGCGTCACCTCATCTCGGCCGCCGACCTCACCCGCGACGACGCCGTCCTGATCCTCGACACCGCCGAGGAGATGGCCCGGGTAGCGGACCGGCCGATCAAGAAACTCCCCACGCTGCGCGGGCGCACCGTCGTCAACCTCTTCTTCGAGGACTCCACGCGCACCCGCATCTCCTTCGAGGCCGCCGCCAAGCGACTCTCGGCTGACGTCATCAACTTCTCCGCGAAGGGCTCGTCCGTCTCCAAGGGCGAGTCCCTCAAGGACACCGCGCTGACCCTGGAGGCGATGGGCGCGGACGCCGTCGTCATCCGGCACGGCGACTCCGGCGCCCCGCACCGCCTCGCGACCTCCGGCTGGATCGGCGGCTCGGTCGTCAACGCCGGCGACGGCACCCACGAGCACCCCACCCAGGCGCTGCTGGACGCCTTCACCATGCGCCGGCACCTGACCGGCGGCGCGGGCCAGGACCTCTCGGGCCGCCACATCACCATCGTCGGCGACATCCTGCACAGCCGGGTGGCACGCTCCAACGTCCACCTGCTGACCACGCTGGGCGCCGAGGTGACGCTGGTCGCGCCGCCCACGCTGGTGCCGATCGGCGTCGAGCGGTGGCCCTGCGAGGTCAGCTACGACCTGGACGCGGTGCTGACCAAGTCGGACGCGGTGATGATGCTGCGCGTCCAGCGCGAGCGGATGAACGCCGCCTTCTTCCCCACCGAGCGGGAGTACGCCCGGCGTTACGGCCTCGACGGCGACCGGATGGGCCGGATGCCCGGCCACGCCATCGTGATGCACCCCGGCCCGATGAACCGCGGCATGGAGATCACCGCCGAGGTCGCCGACTCGCCGCGCTGCACCGCCGTCGAGCAGGTGGCCAACGGTGTCAGCATCCGGATGGCCGTCCTGTACCTGCTGCTGGGCGGCAACGAACCCGCCGTCACCACCACCGCCCCCACCGGCACCCGCACCGAGGAGAGCAAGTAATCATGAGCAAGACGCTGATTCGCGGGGCGCAGGTCCTGGGCGGCGAGCCGCAGGACGTCCTGATCACCGATGGCGTGATCGCCGCCGTCGGCAACGATCTGGCCGGCACCGAGGACGCCACCGTCGTCGAGGCCGCGGGCCAGATCCTGCTGCCCGGCCTGGTCGACCTCCACACCCACCTGCGCGAGCCCGGCCGCGAGGACTCCGAGACGGTCCTGACCGGCACCAAGGCCGCCGCCGTCGGCGGGTTCACCGCCGTACACGCCATGGCCAACACCTTCCCCGTCGCCGACACCGCGGGCGTCGTCGAGCAGGTCTGGCGCCTGGGCAAGGAGTCCGGCTACTGCGACGTGCAGCCCATCGGCGCCGTCACCGTGGGCCTGGAGGGCAAGAAGCTCGCCGAGCTGGGCGCGATGCACGAGTCCGCCGCCGGCGTGCGGGTCTTCTCCGACGACGGCAAGTGCGTGGACGACGCGGTGATCATGCGCCGCGCGCTGGAGTACGTGAAGGCGTTCGACGGCGTCGTCGCCCAGCACGCCCAGGAGCCCCGGCTGACCGAGGGCGCCCAGATGAACGAGGGCGTCGTCTCCGCCGAACTGGGCCTCGGCGGCTGGCCCGCGGTGGCCGAGGAGTCGATCATCGCCCGGGACGTGCTGCTCGCCGCGCACGTCGGTTCGCGGGTGCACATCTGCCACCTGTCCACCGCCGGGTCCGTCGAGATCGTCCGCTGGGCCAAGTCCAAGGGCTGGAACGTCACCGCCGAGGTCACCCCGCACCACCTGCTGCTCACCGACGAACTCGTACGGTCCTACAACCCCGTCTACAAGGTGAACCCGCCGCTGCGCACCGAGGCCGACGTGCTCGCGCTGCGCGAGGCGCTGGCCGACGGCACCATCGACTGCGTCGCCACCGACCACGCACCGCACCCGCACGAGGACAAGGACTGCGAGTGGGGCGCGGCCGCCATGGGCATGGTCGGCCTGGAGACGGCGCTGTCCGTCGTCCAGCACACGATGGTCGACAGCGGCCTGCTGGACTGGGCCGGCGTGGCCGACCGGATGTCCTTCCGCCCCGCCGAGATCGGCCGTCTCAAGGGCCACGGCCGTCCCGTCTCGCCTGGCGAGCCCGCCAACCTCACGCTGCTCGATCCGGCATACCGTGGACCCGTGGACCCCGCGGGCTTCGCCTCCCGCAGCCGCAACACGCCCTACGAGGGCCGTGAGCTGCCGGGGCGCGTCACCCACACCTTCCTGCGGGGCCGGGCAACGGTCGTGGACGGGAAACTCGCGTGACATCTTCACTCATCCAACTGGCAGCGGAACAGAAGTCCGCCGAGGTCACCGACTGGGCGGCCCGCATCGGCTGGGTCGTCGGGCTGCTCCTGTTCGTCGCGCTCCTCTACTGGCTGATGCGCGAGGGCTGGAAATGGCGCGGCACCCTCCAGGGCGACCTGCCCGAGCTGCCCGCCGCCCCCGCGGACGCCGGCGAGCCGCGGCTGACGATGACCGGCCGCTACCACGGCTCCACCACCGCCGGGCAGTGGCTGGACCGCGTCGTCGCGCGCGGCCTGGGCACCCGCAGCCGCGCGGAGCTGACCCTCACGGACGCCGGCCTGGACGTCGTACGGCCCGGCGCGCAGGACTTCTTCGTCCCGGCCGCCGCGCTGCGCGGCGCCCGCCTGGACAAGGGCATCGCCGGCAAGGTCCTGCCCGAGGGTGGCCTGCTGGTGGTCACCTGGGCGCACGGGGACAAGGAGATCGACTCCGGTTTCCGCTCCGACCAGGCCGCCGAGCACTCCGCGTGGGTCGCCGCCCTCACCGAACTGACCAGCAAGAACAGCAAGACCACCGAAACGGAAGGCGCACGATGACGACCTCCATCCAGGGGAACGCCTCGAAGAGGAGGGCGGCGTCTCCCGCCATACTCGTCCTGGAGGACGGCCGCAGCTTCCGCGGCCGCGCCTACGGGGCCGTGGGGGAGACCTTCGGCGAGGCGGTGTTCTCCACCGGCATGACCGGCTACCAGGAGACCCTGACCGACCCCTCGTACCACCGCCAGGTCGTCGTCATGACCGCCCCGCACATCGGCAACACGGGCGTCAACGACGAGGACCCGGAGTCCGCCCGCATCTGGGTGTCCGGCTTCGTCGTACGCGACCCCGCCCGCACCCCGTCCAACTGGCGCTCGGCCCGCACCCTCGACGACGAGCTGGCCGCCCAGGGCGTCGTCGGCATCAGCGGCGTCGACACCCGCGCCCTCACCCGCCACCTGCGCGAGCGCGGCGCGATGCGGGTCGGCATCTTCTCCGGCCCGGCGCTCGACGGCCCGGCCGGCACCGGCCTCGCCGACGAGGCGTCGCTGCTGGCCAAGGTGCAGTCGGCCCCGCAGATGAAGGGCGCCGACCTGTCCGCGGAGGTCGCCACCAAGGAGGCGTACGTCGTGCCCGCGCAGGGCACCAAGCGCTTCACCGTCGCCGCCGTCGACCTGGGCATCAAGGGCATGACCCCGTACCGCATGGCCGAGCGCGGCATCGAGGTGCACGTGCTGCCCGCCACCGCCACCGCCGAGGACGTGTACGCCGTCAACCCCGACGGCGTGTTCTTCTCCAACGGGCCCGGCGACCCGGCCACCGCCGACCACCCGGTCTCCGTCATGCAGGCGGTGCTGGAGCGCGGCACGCCGCTGTTCGGCATCTGCTTCGGCAACCAGATCCTCGGCCGCGCGCTGGGCTTCGGCACGTACAAGCTCAAGTACGGGCACCGCGGCATCAACCAGCCGGTGCAGGACCGCACGACCGGCAAGGTCGAGGTCACCGCGCACAACCACGGCTTCGCCGTCGACGCGCCGCTCGACAAGGTCTCCGAGACCCCCTACGGCCGCGCCGAGGTCTCCCACGTCTGCCTCAACGACAACGTGGTGGAGGGGCTCCAGCTCCTCGACCGGCCGGCTTTCAGCGTCCAGTACCACCCCGAGGCCGCCGCGGGTCCGCACGACGCGGCGTACCTGTTCGACCGCTTCGTCCAGCTCATGGAGGGCCAGCGTGCCTAAGCGCACCGATATCCAGTCCGTCCTGGTCATCGGCTCCGGCCCGATCGTCATCGGCCAGGCAGCCGAGTTCGACTACTCCGGTACGCAGGCGTGCCGGGTCCTCAAGGCCGAGGGCCTGCGGGTCATCCTGGTCAACTCCAACCCGGCCACGATCATGACCGACCCGGAGATCGCCGACGCCACCTACGTCGAGCCGATCACCCCGGAATTCGTCGAGAAGATCATCGCCAAGGAGCGCCCGGACGCGCTGCTGCCCACCCTGGGCGGCCAGACCGCGCTGAACACCGCGATCTCGCTGCACGAGTCCGGCACCCTGGAGCAGTACGGCGTCGAGCTGATCGGCGCCAACGTCGAGGCGATCAACAAGGGCGAGGACCGCGACCTGTTCAAGGAGGTCGTGGAGGCCGTCCGCCGCAAGATCGGCCACGGCGAGTCCGCGCGCTCCTACATCTGCCACACCATGGACGACGTCCTGAACGGCGTCGAGGAGCTGGGCGGCTACCCGGTCGTCGTGCGCCCCTCCTTCACCATGGGCGGCGCCGGCTCCGGCTTCGCCCACGACGAGGAGGAGCTGCGCCGCATCGCCGGCCAGGGCCTGGCCCTGTCGCCGACCACCGAGGTGCTCCTGGAGGAGTCCATCCTCGGCTGGAAGGAGTACGAGCTGGAGCTGATGCGCGACAAGAACGACAACGTCGTGGTCGTCTGCTCCATCGAGAACTTCGACCCGATGGGCGTGCACACCGGCGACTCCATCACCGTCGCCCCGGCGATGACGCTCACCGACCGCGAGTACCAGACCCTGCGCGACATCGGCATCGCCGTGATCCGCGAGGTCGGCGTGGACACCGGCGGCTGCAACATCCAGTTCGCCGTCAACCCCGTCGACGGCCGGGTCATCGTCATCGAGATGAACCCGCGCGTCTCGCGCTCCTCGGCGCTCGCCTCCAAGGCCACCGGCTTCCCGATCGCGAAGATCGCCGCCCGGCTGGCCGTCGGCTACACGCTCGACGAGATCCCCAACGACATCACCGAGCAGACTCCGGCGTCCTTCGAGCCCACGCTCGACTACGTCGTCGTCAAGGTGCCGCGCTTCGCGTTCGAGAAGTTCCCGGCGGCGGACGCCCGGCTGACCACCACCATGAAGTCGGTCGGCGAGGCCATGGCCATCGGCCGCAACTTCACCGAGGCGCTCAACAAGGCGCTGCGCTCGCTGGAGAAGAAGGACGGCCCGTTCGTCTTCACCGGCGACCCCGGCGACAAGGCCGAGCTGCTGGTCAAGGCCGAGATGCCGACCGACGGCCGGATCAACACCGTCATGCAGGCCATCCGGGCCGGCGCCACCCCCGAGGAGGTCTTCGACGCCACGAAGATCGACCCGTGGTTCGTCGACCAGCTCTTCCTGCTCCGCGAGACCGCCGACGAGATCGCGGCCGCCGACCAGCTCGGCCCCGAGGTCCTGGCGTACGCCAAGCGGCACGGCTTCTCCGACGCCCAGATCGCCGCGATCCGCGGCCTGACCGAGGACGTCGTCCGCGAGGTCCGGCACGCGCTCGGCGTCCGCCCGGTCTACAAGACGGTGGACACCTGCGCCGCCGAGTTCGCCGCGAAGACCCCGTACTTCTACTCGTCCTACGACGAGGAGAGCGAGGTCGCGCCGCGCGAGAAGCCCGCCGTGATCATCCTGGGCTCCGGCCCGAACCGCATCGGCCAGGGCATCGAGTTCGACTACTCCTGCGTCCACGCCTCCTTCGCGCTGTCCGACGCGGGCTACGAGACCGTCATGGTCAACTGCAACCCGGAGACCGTCTCCACCGACTACGACACCTCCGACCGGCTCTACTTCGAGCCGCTCACCCTGGAGGACGTCTTGGAGATCGTGCACGCCGAGCAGCAGGCCGGCCCCGTCGCCGGCGTCGTCGTCCAGCTCGGCGGCCAGACCCCGCTGGGCTTGGCGCAGGCGCTCAAGGACAACGGCGTACCGATCGTCGGCACCTCGCCGGAGGCCATCGACCTGGCCGAGGAGCGCGGCGCGTTCGGCCGGGTGCTGACCGAGGCCGGGCTGCCCGCGCCGAAGTACGGCACCGCCTACTCCTTCGACCAGGCCAAGGGCATCGCCGCCGAGATCGGCTACCCGGTCATGGTGCGGCCCTCCTACGTCCTGGGCGGCCGCGGCATGGAGATCGTCTACGACGAGCCGTCGCTCGGCGCCTACCTGGAGCGGCACGCCGGGCTCATCGACCAGCACCCGGTCCTGATCGACCGGTTCCTGGACGACGCCATCGAGATCGACGTGGACGCCCTCTACGACGGCACCGAGCTCTACCTCGGCGGCGTCATGGAGCACATCGAGGAAGCCGGCATCCACTCCGGCGACTCCGCCTGCGCCCTGCCGCCCATCACGCTCGGCGGCTACGACATCAAGCGGCTGCGCGCCTCCACCGAGGCCATCGCCAAGGGCGTCGGCGTCCGCGGCCTGATCAACATCCAGTTCGCGATGGCCGGCGACATCCTCTACGTCCTGGAGGCCAACCCGCGCGCCTCCCGTACGGTCCCCTTCACCTCGAAGGCGACCGCGGTACCGCTGGCCAAGGCCGCCGCCCGCATCTCGCTGGGCGCCACCATCGCCGAGCTGCGCGCCGAGGGCATGCTGCCCAGGAGCGGCGACGGCGGCACGCTGCCGCTGGACTCGCCGATCTCCGTCAAGGAGGCCGTCCTGCCCTGGTCGCGCTTCCGCGACGTCACCGGGCAGGGCGTGGACACCGTGCTGGGCCCGGAGATGCGCTCCACCGGCGAGGTCATGGGCATCGACTCGGTCTTCGGCACGGCGTACGCCAAGTCGCAGGCCGGCGCGTACGGCGCGCTGCCCACCAAGGGCCGGGCGTTCGTCTCCGTCGCCAACCGCGACAAGCGGGCGATGATCTTCCCGGCGCGCGAGCTGGTCGCGCACGGCTTCGAGCTGCTCGCCACCTCCGGCACCGCCGAGGTGCTGCGCCGCAACGGCATCAACGCCACCGTCGTGCGCAAGAAGAGCGAGGGCGAGGGCCCCAACGGCGAGAAGACCATCGTCCAGCTCATCCACGACGGCGAGGTCGACCTCATCGTCAACACGCCGTACGGCACCGGCGGCCGCCTCGACGGCTACGACATCCGCACCGCGGCCGTCGCCCGCGCCGTGCCCTGCCTGACCACGGTCCAGGCGCTGGCCGCCGCCGTCCAGGGCATCGAGGCCCTGTCCCGCGGCGACGTGGGCGTGCGCTCCCTCCAGGAACACGCGCGACAGCTGACCGCGGCCCGCGAGGAGTAGGGCCACCAGGAGGGGGACACCGCCGCGGTGTCCCCCTCTTCACGAGCCCCGACCCCCGCCCCTTCGAACTGCGGAAGGCCCGCCCGCCCGTGTACTCCCTCTTCTTCAACCTGATCTTCCGCCGCATGGACCCCGAGAAGGCCCACCACCTGGCCTTCCGCTGGATCCGGCTGGCCGCGCGCGTCCCGGTGCTGCGCACCTTCGCCGCGGCCGTCCTGGCCCCCCGCTACAAGGAGCTGCGCACCGAGGCCCTGGGCCGCCGGATGCACGGCCCCTTCGGGCTGGCCGCCGGCTTCGACAAGAACGCCGTCGCGATCGACGGCATGGCCATGCTCGGCTTCGACCACGTCGAGATCGGCACGGTCACCGCCGAGCCGCAGCCGGGCAACCCCAAGAAGCGCCTGTTCCGCCTCGTGCCGGACCGCGCGCTCATCAACCGGATGGGCTTCAACAACGACGGTTCGGCAGCCGTGGCGGCCCGTCTGGCGGCCCGCAACCCGGTCTTCCGCACGACGCTGGGCGTCAACATCGGCAAGACCAAGGTCGTCCCCGAGGACGAGGCGATCGCCGACTACGTGACCTCCACGGAGCGCCTCGCCGGACACGCCGACTACCTGGTCGTCAACGTCTCCTCGCCGAACACCCCGGGCCTGCGCAACCTCCAGGCCGTCGACCACCTGCGCCCGCTGCTCAGCGCGGTCCGCGAGGCGGCCGACCGCACCGTCACCGGGCGGCGCGTCCCGCTGCTGGTCAAGATCGCTCCGGACCTGGCCGACGAGGACGTGGACGCGGTCGCCGACCTCGCCGTGGAGCTGGGCCTGGACGGCATCATCGCCACCAACACCACCATCGCCCGCGAGAGCCTCGGCCTGGCCTCAGAACCGGCCCTGGTCCGGGAGACCGGCGGCCTGTCCGGCGCCCCCGTCAAGGCGCGCTCCCTGGAGGTGCTGCGCCGCCTGTACGCCCGCGTCGGCGACCGCGTCACCCTGATCGGTGTCGGCGGCGTCGAGACCGCCGAGGACGCCTGGCAGCGCATCCTCGCCGGCGCCACCCTCGTACAGGGCTACAGCGCCTTCATCTACGAGGGCCCGTTCTACGCCCGCGCCATCCACAAGGGCCTCGCCGCCCGCCTGCGCAACAGCCCGTACGCCACCCTCGCCGACGCCGTCGGCGCCGAGCACAGGAAGGTGACCTCTTCGTGAGCCCCGTACCCTTCGGCGCCCGCCTGCGGGCCGCCATGGACGAGCGCGGCCCGCTCTGCGTCGGCATCGACCCGCACGCCTCGCTGCTGGCCGACTGGGGCCTGAGCGACGACGTACAGGGCCTGGCGGCCTTCTCGCGCACCGTCGTCGAGGCGCTGGCCGACCGCGTCGCCGTCCTCAAGCCGCAGTCCGCCTTCTTCGAGCGGTTCGGCTCGCGCGGCATCGCCGTCCTGGAGGAGACCGTCGCGGCGGCCCGGCAGGCCGGTGCCCTGGTCCTGATGGACGCCAAGCGCGGCGACATCGGTTCCACCATGGCCGCCTACGCCGCCACCTACCTGGACCCGGCCTCGCCGCTGTTCTCGGACGCGGTCACGGTCAGCCCGTACCTGGGCTTCGGGTCGCTCGCCCCGGCCGTCGACCTGGCCGGGGAGAACGGCTGCGGCCTGTTCGCCCTCGCGCTGACCTCGAACCCGGAAGGGCAGGAGGTCCAGCACGCGGTACGGGCCGACGGCCGTACCGTCGCCGCGACCGTGCTCGGCCACCTGAAGGCAGCGAACGCCGAGGCCGCCGCCCGCGGTGAGCTGGGCTCGTACGGGGCCGTCGTCGGCGCGACGCTCGGCGACCTGTCCGCGTACGACCTGGCCGTCGGCGGGCCGCTGCTCGCGCCCGGTATCGGTGCCCAGGGAGCGACCCCGGCGGACCTCCCCGCGGTCTTCGGGGACGCGGTCCGCAACGTCGTGCCGAGCGTCAGCCGGGGGGTGCTGCGGCACGGTCCGGACGTCGCCGCACTTCGCGAGGCGGCCCTGCAAAGTGCCGAAGAGGTGCGGACAGCGGTCGAACGGCAGGGACTTTAGTCCCGTTATGTCCCGGTCAGCAGAGTCTGACCAGGACTTTTCGTCTGTTCTCGCTGACTCCGAGCGCCTTGGCCGCTAGTCTCCGACGAGAGCAGTGCACGTAAGCGCGTTGCTCGTTGCTCCGCAGATGCGGGGCGACTAGGTTCCACACCGGTCCGTATCCGACAGTTCTACATCCGAGGTGACGTAGGCGTGGCTCTTCCGCCCCTTACCCCTGAACAGCGCGCAGCCGCGCTCGAAAAGGCCGCCGCGGCTCGCCGGGAGCGCGCCGAGGTCAAGAATCGGCTCAAAAACTCCGGCGCTTCCCTTCACGACGTCATCAAGCAGGGCCAGGAGAACGACGTCATCGGCAAGATGAAGGTCTCCGCTCTCCTGGAGTCCATGCCCGGCGTGGGCAAGGTCCGCGCCAAGCAGATCATGGAGCGGCTGGGGATCTCCGAGAGCCGCCGGGTGCGCGGTCTCGGCACCAACCAGATCGCCGCCCTGGAGCGAGAGTTCGGCAGCAAGGCCGGCTGAGTTTTCTGGCACCGCCGGGGAACTGGAATAATCGCCACATGGCTGTAACACCCCGGGGCACGTCCCCCGTATCCCCGGACGCCCGTCCGCGGCTGACCGTGCTCTCCGGCCCCTCGGGGGTCGGCAAGAGCACGGTCGTCGCCCATATGCGCAAGGTCCACCCCGAGGTCTGGCTCTCGGTGTCGGCCACCACGCGCAAGCCGCGCCCCGGGGAGCGGCACGGCGTCCAGTACTTCTTCGTGGACGACGAGGAATTCGACAAGCTCGTCGCCAACGGCGAACTGCTGGAGTGGGCCGAGTTCGCGGGCAACCGCTACGGCACCCCGCGCAGGGCGGTCCAGGACCGCCTGGAGGCGGGCGAGCCGGTCCTCCTGGAGATCGACCTCCAGGGCGCCCGGCAGGTCCGCGAGTCCATGAAGGACGCCCAGCTGGTCTTCCTGGCTCCGCCGAGCTGGGAAGAGCTGGTGCGCCGGCTCACCGGCCGGGGCACCGAGGCGCCCGAGGTCATCGAGCGCCGTCTGGCGGCCGCCAAGGTCGAGCTGGCCGCCGAGACCGAGTTCGACGTGACCCTGGTCAACACCTCCGTCGAGGCGGTCAGCCGTGAGCTGCTAGCCTTGATGAAGGTTCTTTGATCTTTACACCGGTTTTCACCCCCTTCGGAAGGCAGAGAGTGTCCTCTTCCATCACCGCGCCCGAGGGCATCATCAACCCGCCGATTGATGAGCTTCTCGAGGCCACCGACTCGAAGTACAGCCTCGTGATCTACGCCGCCAAGCGCGCGCGCCAGATCAACGCGTACTACTCGCAGCTCGGCGAGGGCCTGCTGGAGTACGTCGGCCCGCTGGTCGACACCCACGTCCACGAGAAGCCCCTCTCCATCGCGCTTCGCGAGATCAACGCGGGCCTGCTGACCTCCGAGGCCGTCGAGGGCCCGGCTCAGTAAGCAGTACGGCGTCGAGTGGTACGGAGTCCCGAGGACCCCGCCACGGCGCCTTCACCAAGGGCCCGGCAGCGCCGCTGCCGGGCCCTTGGTGTGTCATGGGGTAGGCAACCAACCGGGTCCGCACCCGCACGGGACGGAACCCACGGCGTGGGGAGAGAACGCGATGGACAAGCCGGCACAGTCGGAGCCCGCCGGGCGGCCCAGGGTCGTCCTCGGCGTCAGCGGCGGCATCGCCGCCTACAAGGCGTGCGAGCTGCTGCGGCGGCTCACCGAGTCGGGGCACGACGTCCGGGTCGTGCCGACCGCGGCGTCCCTGCACTTCGTCGGCGAGGCCACCTGGGCGGCGCTCTCCGGCAACCCGGCCTCCACCGAGGTGTGGGAATCGGTCCATGAGGTCCCGCACGTCCGCATCGGCCAGACCGCCGACCTGGTCGTGGTGGCCCCCTGTACGGCCGACATGCTGGCCAAGGCCGCCCACGGCCTGGCGGACGACCTGCTCACCAACACCCTCCTCACCGCGCGCTGTCCCGTGGTCCTCGCCCCGGCGATGCACACCGAGATGTGGGAGCACCCGGCCACCCAGGAGAACGTCGCCACCCTGCGCCGCCGCGGCGCCGTGGTCATCGAGCCCGCCGTCGGCCGCCTGACCGGCGTGGACACCGGAAAGGGCCGCTTCCCCGACCCCGCCGAGATCTTCGAGACGTGCCGCCGCGTACTGGCCCGCGGCCCGCAGGGGCTCGCCCGGGACCTGGCCGGGCGGCACGTCGTGATCAGCGCCGGCGGCACCCGCGAGCCCCTGGACCCGGTCCGCTTCCTGGGCAACCGCTCCTCCGGCAAGCAGGGGTACGCGCTCGCCCGCACCGCGGTGGCCCGCGGCGCCCGCGTCACGCTCGTCGCCGGCAACAGCGAGCTGCCCGACCCGGCCGGGGTGGACGTGGTCCACATCGGTACGGCCCGCCAGCTGCGCGAGGCCGTGGTGCGGGCGGCGGCGGACGCCGACGCGGTGGTCATGGCGGCCGCCGTGGCCGATTTCCGCCCCGCCGTGTACGCCACCGGGAAGATCAAGAAGAAGGACGGCCAGGAGCCCGAGCCGGTGGCCCTGGTCCGCAACCCGGACATCCTGGCGGAAATCTCGGCCAACCGCCCCCGGCCCGGCCAGGTGATCGTCGGTTTCGCCGCCGAAACCGACGACGTCCTCGCTAACGGCCGCGCCAAGCTGGCCCGCAAGGGCTGCGACCTGCTCGTGGTCAACGAAGTGGGCGATCACAAGGCTTTCGGGGCGGCCGAGAACGAAGCGGTGATCCTGGCCGCCGACGGCGCCGAGACCCCCGTACCGTACGGACCGAAGGAAGGTCTTTCGGACACGGTGTGGGACCTGGTGGCGCCCCGCCTGGCGGCTCCCCACCCCGCCCCCTGACCCCGTCCGCCCCTCTCTCCCCCTGATCAGGACGCCCCGCCCGGGCCCGCAGCGGACCGGGGCGTTCCCCTCTCCGGCGAGGTGTCCCAGGTCACGAGGGGTCCATAAATCGAGACTGCGTGCCCGAACGCCTCTCATGACCGATAAACTGGCCCCGGATCGCGCCGAGCGCAGCTCTCGGCCTTTCCGACCATGATCAGCCAGCAGCCGCTGCAACCCCAGGGAGCGATGTGTCCCGCCGTCTGTTCACCTCGGAGTCCGTGACCGAGGGTCACCCCGACAAGATCGCTGACCAGATCAGCGACACCATCCTCGACGCCCTCCTCAAGGAGGACCCGACCTCCCGGGTCGCCGTCGAGACGTTGATCACCACCGGCCTGGTCCACGTGGCCGGCGAGGTGACGACGAAGGCGTACGCCGACATCCCCAACCTCGTGCGCAACAAGGTCCTGGAGATCGGCTACGACTCGTCCAAGAAGGGCTTCGACGGCGCCTCCTGCGGCGTCTCCGTCTCCATCGGCGCGCAGTCCCCGGACATCGCCCAGGGTGTCGACACCGCTTACGAGAAGCGCGTCGAGGGCGACGAGGACGAGCTGGACAAGCAGGGCGCCGGCGACCAGGGCCTGATGTTCGGCTACGCCTGCGACGAGACCCCGGAGCTGATGCCGCTCCCGATCAACCTCGCGCACCGCCTGTCCAAGCGCCTGTCCGAGGTCCGCAAGAACGGGACCATCCCCTACCTGCGCCCCGACGGCAAGACCCAGGTCACCATCGAGTACGACGGCCACAAGGCCGTCCGCCTCGACACGGTCGTCGTCTCCTCCCAGCACGCCTCGGACATCGACCTCGACTCGCTCCTCGCCCCCGACATCCGCGAGTTCGTCGTCGAGCACGTCCTCAACCAGCTCGTCGAGGACGGCATCAAGCTGGACACCGACGGCTACCGCCTGCTGGTCAACCCCACCGGCCGCTTCGAGATCGGCGGCCCGATGGGCGACGCCGGCCTGACCGGCCGCAAGATCATCATCGACACCTACGGCGGCATGGCCCGCCACGGCGGCGGCGCCTTCTCCGGCAAGGACCCGTCCAAGGTCGACCGCTCCGCCGCCTACGCCATGCGCTGGGTCGCCAAGAACGTCGTAGCGGCCGGGCTGGCCGCCCGCTGCGAGGTCCAGGTCGCCTACGCCATCGGCAAGGCCGAGCCGGTGGGCCTGTTCGTCGAGACCTTCGGCACCGCCACGGTCGACGTCGACAAGATCGAAACCGCCATCGCCGAGGTCTTCGACCTCCGCCCGGCCGCCATCATCCGCGACCTCGACCTCCTGCGCCCCATCTACTCCCAGACCGCCGCCTACGGCCACTTCGGCCGCGAGCTGGACGACTTCACCTGGGAGCGCACGGACCGCGTGGAGGCACTGCGGAAGGTTGTGGGGCTGTAGTCCTGCGTTGTGCTTGAAGGCCCCGGCCCCGGTCCGCTTCGGCGGGCCGGGGCCGGGGCTTTTGCGTGCACGACGCGCGAGCGCGTCCACCTCACCTCCGCTCCGGGAGCGTCACCCCTCCTCAGACGTCCCGTAACCAGCTCCGCCTGCTTCGCCCGGCGCCTCCTCGTCGGAGTCTCCGGCGGATTCGTCTTCGGCGGACCCGGGGGAGTCGAACCGCCGGCGGATGGCCGACGCCGCTTCCTCGCACCCCTCGGCGGCCAGGCAGTCCGCGATCCGGCGGGCGAACAGAGCCCGTACGTACGCGTCACCGGCCAGCCCGGCGTCATCCATGAACGACCCCAGCGCCGTGGGGACATCCGGCTCCTCCGGTTCCCGCTCACCGTCACCGTCCCGGAACGGCTGCCCGTCCGGGGCGGCGAACGACGAGAAGTACGCGCCGTGCGGTGCGGTGGCGCCGTTCACCGACTCTCCGTTCACCGGCTCTCCGGGCGCGCCGGGGCGTGCGACCAGGTGCCGGAACAGCTCCGGCACCTCCTGGTTGTTGGCGGCAGAGGACAGCTGCGCCAACGGACCTATGAGGTCCACGGTCTTCTCGATCCGGTCGTCGTGCTTGGCCATCCACCAGACCACGGCACTGCCGGTGTCCTTCAGTACCTCGTTGCCCAGATACGTGCGCTTGCTGCGTTCGTAGTTGCGTTCGTGCTCCCAGACGTCCTCGTCCTTGCGGACCGTCGAGAGCTTGGTGAGACGTTCCCGGTCCGCGTCGGACAGCTGGAGCGTGACGTTCTCGGCCATCGCCTCGACCCGGTCCGTCACATCGGGCTCCATGGTGCCCAGTGCCCCGTCCAGCTGGTGCTGGGCCAACGTGCTGTGGTGCGGATTCTGCCGCGCGGTGACGGCCCGCGCCCGGGCCAGGACGGCGTCGACCGCCAGCCCGCCCGCGTTCACCCGAGGGGCGTCCACCGCGGCGCCGAGCGGACGCCAGCGGATCGTGGCGGAGAACAGGAAGTCGTAGTCCGGCACGGAACTGGGAAGCGCCACCCCCGCCACGGTCCTCTCCCAGCGCTCGACGGGCGGGACCGGGAGATCCGGGTGAGCGGGATACTCCCACGGCCCGGAGGGCCGGCGCCGGGAACCGGACCAGAAGGCCGCGGCCGAGCCGGCGACCAGGACGGCCGCCGACGCGGGCCAGGCCCAGACGGGCCACTGCAGGCTCAGCCCGGCGATGACCAGGAGCAGAGCGCAGATGACGGTGAGGAAGACCGTGGCGGTCTTGTGGCCAGAACTCATGACGATCTCCGGAAGCGGGTCACAGGCTGGGAACGGGCGGCTCGATACCGTGCGCGGCGTCGATCCGGCACTCGAGCGCCGCGAACAGCGCCCGGCGCTCCGCCACCTCGGCGGGCACGGCCGGAACCCAGTCGCGGGCGACGGTGTGCAGGCGGGCGAGGACGCCAGGAGCCCGGGCGGCGGCGTCCACCACGACATCGAGCAGTGACTCCAGGTGCGGCCCGGTGGCCAGCGCCGCCGTCAGCCAGTCCGCCAGAGGCTCGCGCCACTCCTCGTACGGGCGATGACGCAGCACGGCGGCCCAGCCGGCGGCCAACCGCTCCCGGACCGCCGCACTGCGGAACAGACCGCGGGTGCGGACCGCCACCGCCGCCATGGCCAGCAGGAGCGCCGCGTCGGTCGGCCACCGTTCCGGTTGCAGCCGGCCCAGCAGCATCCGGAAGAGCCGGCCGCCCTTGCGCGCGAGGCCGAGCAGCGCTTCGAACGCCTGGTCGTCGCCGGAGCCGGACGCCCGCGCCAGGTGATGCAGCCGTACCAACGCCTGGTCCGGGTGCCGCACGGCCATGACCCGGGAACAGACCACGACGAGCGCTTGGCGCAGATCCCTGGGCAGGCCCGCCACGAGAGACCACTCGTAGATCCGCTGGCGGAACGCGCGGCCGAAGCCGTCGTGATTCAGGCCCTCCGTCAGCGCTTGGGAGATGTCGGCGAGCAGCCGTCCGGCGTGGCGCCCGGCCCACTGCTCGGCCAGCCACCACAGATCCTGGGGGCGCCCACTGGCCAGACACTGTTCCGCGAACCAGCCGATCAGCTCCTTCCGGGTCTCCTGGGGCAGATCGTGCCAGGTGACACAGTCCCGCACCCAGTCACGGAACTGCCGGCGAAGGTCCGAGAAGTACGTCCAGAAATGGGCGCGGATCGCCGCGTCGTACCCCAGGACGCGGAACCGGACACCGCCGTCCTTGCCCGTACCGGCTTCGACGGCCTTGAACTCGGCCGCGAGGTCGGTGTGGTCGAGGCGGGGGCGGTCGTCACCGGGATGGCCGAGGATGTCCTGCAGGGCGTTGGCAGCCCGCAGCACGACGGCGGGGTCACGCCCGTGGAACATCGCCAGGGAGAGGGCGAGGGCGCGTTGGCGGCCGGTGAGCTGCGCCATGAAGTCGGCCACCCGGGGCTTGCGGCTGTCGGCCCGCTCGGCCATCGCCCGGTCGCACCAGCGGCGGAAATCGCCGGCCGCGCCGTCCGCGTCCCGGGCGCGGCGGATCTGGCCGGCGAGTTTGGCGAGGTCCTCCATCGTGGCGTCTGCCGTGTACTGGGTCAGCTGCGGGGTGGCGAGGTCGGCGGGGTCCGGGCGGATGCCGTCCCGGCGGAGGTACCGCATCAGCAGCCTGCCGCCATCCGGGCGTTCGATCTCGGCCGTGAGCCAGTGCAGGTCCTGGCGTTGCAGGTGGTCGAATTGTTGGGGCAGGACGACGACGAGCCGTGCCGAGCGGGTCGCGACCACGGACCGGAAGTCGGAGAGCTCGGCCTGTACGGCGTTGTAACGCTCGGCGTCGCTGTTCGACAGATCCAGCAGCATCCGGTCGTGCTCGCCGATCAGCGCGGTGTCGAGAGCCCGGTCCGTGGTGTCGTCCTGGGTGTCGGGAAGCTCGTGGAAGTTGCCCGCGCCCTCGGAGAGTTCGTGCAGCAGTATCAGCGCGGCGGCCCGCCGGCCGCTGCCGGGCTGCCCGGCGATCAGGACGGTGCCGTGGTCGTGCAACAGGCTCCGCGCCCGGCGGAAACCAGACGGGTAGACGAATCGTTGGTAGAGCCAGCGGCGGTCGTCCTCCGCGATGGCGAGGGACGTCCGCACCCTTGTGGCCAGGCGTGAAACGGCTTCGTGAACGTAGAAGTTGTACTGGGGGCCTTCCCCGGTGCTCAGCGGGGCGTGTGCCTGGTGGACGTAGGAGCCGAAATGGCCTGCGACGCGCTCGGTCATCGCTCGCCGTCCCGGCGGCGGGGAGACGAACCGAATTGGTGGCTGATCGGCACGTGGGCGTAGTCGCCGGAAACCTGCGTCGTCCCATCGCCGTTGATCTTTGTTCCGCCGGCCCCGACCTGGTCGCCGGACCCCGTGTGCATCGGCGCGTTGGACTCGTTGACGAAGGTGCCGACGGTGCCGCGCAGGTTTCCGATGCCGCCACGCTGCCCCTCGTTGCGCACCGACGGGACGGGCTCGTGGGGCGCTTCTTGGCGAGCGCGTTCCGTGGACGGCGCTGCCGTGTCCAGCGGCGCCAGCTCGGGTACCTGCGCGACGAGCCGGTCACCGAGCCGCGCGATCTCCCTTTCACCGCCGTCCCGCAGCCACAGCCGCTCGTACTGGCACTCGGCGAGCTCGGCGAGAGAGGACGGCAGCGACTTCGGGTCGAGTTGTTCCACACGCCGGCCCAGCAGCAGCGGCACGACCAGGACCCCGCAGGTGAGCGCCTCCTCGATCTCACGGCGTACCCAGTCGTCCTCGTTGTCCAGCGCCCGCCGGTCCGGACGTTGCCGGTCGGGGGCGTCCAGCCAGCGTTCGCCTATGAGAGCGAGGAGGACGCAGCTTCGCCGGACGGCGTTGACGATGTCACGTTCGTAGCGCGCGCCGAGAGGGATCGATGCCCCGGCGAGGAAGGTGCTGTCCTTCCCGAAGCGGGCGGACAGCGCCTCCTTGAGCCGTTGTGCGGTGTCCTTGCCGTCGCCGGTGCGGTAGTTGATGAAGATTTCGGGCATGGCTGAGTGACCTTCCTGAGTTGCAGGTGGATGAGCCGGGATGACGTGTGGCCGGCCGCGGGGCGGCGGGCGGTTCCTACCGGGGGGCCGAGGCCAGCGTCGTGGAGAGCTCCGGGCTGAGTTCCCGTACGGACGCGTTGCGGGGGTGGCGCCCCAAGGTGCGGGCCAGCCGTCGCAGGTCGGCGGTGATCGTCGCGGACTGGACGAGGCTGATGGTGGGGAGCAGGTCTCGGGTCACGTCACAGGCGAGTTCGATCTCGCCAGCGGCGGCGTGCGCGAGGGCGCGCCGGAGTTCGTAGCGGGAGCGGGTGCGCAGTGCGTGACCGGGCAGCCGCGCGGTCTCCCTGCCGAGGATTTCCGCGGCCTGCCGCGGCCGGCCCAGTTCGTAGAGGCACCAGCCGGTGAACATCGCCACCACGTCGGGCAGGTGGGAGGCGCCGATGACGGGTTCGTGCGGGTCGCGGCGTTCGAGTGCGAGGAGGTTCCGGGACCGGTCGAGGCTGCGCATGCAGGCGTCGTAGTCGCCCTTGACGGCTTGGCACTGGGCCAGTTTCTGTGCGGCCAGGCCCTTGATCCGTGGCGGGGCGTGGCTGTCGAGCGCGTGGGTGGCCAGGTCGACGGCGCCGTCCGTGTCTCCTCGGAAGAGGCTGATGAGCGAACGGCGGGCCAGTGCGTACGCGGCCAGGCTGTCGTCGTTGCCCGCCTCCGCGAGTTCCACGGCGCGGTCGGTCCACCACAGTGCGGCGTCGTCGTTCCCCGATTCCTGGGCCATCCAGCCCGTGTACTCGGCGAACCGGGACGCGAGTACCAGAAGTGCCTGACGGGTGCGGGTGCCGCTGCGGGCGGCCAGTTGTTGCAGGCTGTGGGTCTGGGAGATCAGCTGCGGTAATAACGCGCCGGGACCCGACACCTGTCCGAGCCGCCGGTACTGGCCGAACAGCGCCCGTGAAGCGTCGACCAGCGTCGTGGCCCCGGTACCGGTGGTGACGTTCATGCCGCCCACCCCGATCCCCAGGACCGAGGCCGCTCCGGCGCTGATTACGCGCCGGCGGCCCACCGGCTGGAACGATCCGGATCCGTCCTTGTCCAAGTGCATCAACCACACCTCACCTTCGTGACTCGTCGGCGGAATGCCCTTTACCGGTGCGGGCGCCGGCACCAGGCCGGCCAGTGCCCCTCGTGCACCAAGTTCTTCGTCGCAGAGCCGGGCGAGCTGCGGGGTCGGGGGCTTGAGTCCCCGTTCCACCTTGCTCAGCTGCCCTTTGCTGTAGTGGACCCGTCGGCCCAACCGGTCGAGCGAGAGGTTCGCTGCCAGGCGGCGTCTGTGGAGTTCTTGTCCGAACGCACAGGGCTGCTGCGGAAGCACTGCATCCTCCGTAACTGTTCGTCCGGGCAGCCGGCGGGCGTTGCGTGTCAGCGTGCGGCAGGCGGCGCGGAGGAACAAGGCGAACGGGACCGTTTCCCGTTTCCACCTGGGAGCGAATCGGATGCGGTGGCGGCTGTCGAGACGGCAGGGGGCAGCATCGGTGGCGGCGGGTCTGTCAGTCCGGTCTGCTAAGACTGGTGCTGTGAGCAGGGAAGACGAGGGGCAGGGTGCGGGGCCGGAGCAGCTTGCGTTGATTCGGGAGGCGGTGCGGGGGACGAAGGCGGCGCGGGCGAAGCCGCGGACGTGGCGGGGGGCCGAGCTGGCGGAGCGGCTGCCAGTGGCGCGGGTGCTGGTGGACAAGGGGCTGGTGCATCTCGACCGGTATTTCGACTACGCGGTGCCGGCCGCGATGGACGCGGAGGCGCAGCCCGGGGTGCGGGTGCGGGTGCGGTTCGGGGCCGGGGAGAAGGGGGGCCGGCGGGAAGGGGGGAAGCTGGTCAACGGGTTCGTGGTGGAGCGGGTGGCGGAGAGCGAGTTCCGGGGGGTGCTCGCGCCGATCGCGCAGGTGTTGTCGCCCGAGCCGGTGTTGTCGCCGGAGTTGCTGGGGCTGTGCCGGGCCGTTGCCGACCGGTATGCGGGGACGCTGGCGGACGTGGTGCAGCTGGCGGTGCCGCCGCGGCGGGCGAAGGTGGAGGGGCAGGGGAGCGGGGCTCCGCTGCCGCCCAACGCGATGCCGGAACCGGGGAGTTGGGGGCGGTATCCGGCGGGGCCGGGGTTCTTGGAGGCGTTGGGGCGGGGGGACGCGCCGCGGGCCGTGTGGACGGCGCTGCCGGGGCCGTACTGGCCGCAGGAGCTGGCGCGGGCGGTGGCTGCCGCGCTGGCGTCCGGGCGCGGGGCCTTGGCCGTGCTGCCGGACGGGCGGGCTGCGGCGCGGGTGGACGCGGCGCTGCGGGAGCTCGTCGGTGAGGGGCGGCATGTGGTGCTGAGTGCCGACGCCGGGCCCGAGGAGCGTTACCGGCGGTGGCTGGCGGTCAGCCGGGGCGCGGTGCGGGCGGTGATCGGGACGCGGGCGGCGATGTTCGCGCCGGTGAGGGATCTGGGGCTGGTGGCTATCTGGGATGACGGGGACGGTAGTCACAGTGATCCGCACGCGCCGCAGCCGCATGCGCGGGAAGTGCTGTTGCAGCGGGCGGTGAACGAGCAGGCCGGTTTTCTGCTGGGCGGGCTGAGCTGCACGGTCGAGGCGGCGCAGCTGGTGGAGACGGGCTGGGCGCGCCCGCTGACGGCCGAGCGGGAGCAGGTGCGGGCCGCGGCGCCCCTGGTGCGTACGGTCGGTGACGCCGACGAGGCGCGGGACGCGGCCGCGCGGGCGGCGCGGCTGCCGACGCTGGCGTGGCAGGTGGTGCGCGAGGGGCTCAAGCACGGGCCGGTGCTGGTGCAGGTGCCCCGGCGGGGGTATGTGCCGCGGCTGGCGTGTGAGCGGTGCCGGGAGCCCGCGCGGTGCCGGGCGTGCGCGGGGCCCTTGGAGGCGCGGGACGCGGGTGAGCTGCGATGCGGCTGGTGCGGGCGCGAGGAGGGCGACTGGCGCTGCGGGGAGTGCGGGGGCGTGCGGCTGCGGGCGCAGATCGTGGGGGCGCGGCGGACGGCGGAGGAGTTGGGGCGGGCGTTTCCGGCCGTGCCGGTGCGTACGTCGGGGCGTGATCATGTGCTGGACACGGTGCCCGGAGTTCCGTCCCTGGTGGTGAGTACGCCGGGGGCGGAGCCGGTCGCCGAGGGCGGTTACGCCGCCGCGTTGCTGCTGGACGGCTGGGCGCTGCTGAGCCGCCCCGACCTGCGGGCCGGGGAGGAGGCGTTGCGGCGCTGGTTGGAGGCCGCGTCGTTGGTGCGGGGCCACGCCGAGGGCGGCACGGTCGCGGTCATCGCGGAGGCGACGCTGCGCCCGGTGCAGGCGCTGGTGCGCTGGGACCCGGTCGGGCACGCGGTGCGGGAGCTTGCGGAGCGGGCCGAGCTGGGCTTCCCGCCGGTGTCCCGGATGGCGTCGGTGACCGGCCGTCCGGAGGATGTCGCGGAGCTGCTGGCGGCGGCCGCGCTTCCGGAGGGGGCGCAGGTGCTGGGTCCCGTACAGGTGCCGGTGCCCGATGCCGGGCGGCCGCGCCGCCCGGGGGATCCGCCGCCCGGCGAGGCGTGGGACAGGGCGCTGGTACGGGTACGGCCCGGCCAGGGCGCGGAGCTGGCGGCTGCCCTCAGGACGGCTCAGGCGGCGCGGTTGGTGAAGCGGGAGGGGGACGCAGTCCGGGTGCGGATCGACCCGCCCGACCTGGGGTGAGGGGGATGCCGCGGTAGTGGCGCCGGCCTGCCGCCCCGGGGAAGGGCCGGGGCGGTATGCGGCGTGCGGTCGGTCGTGGCCGGCCGTCGGCCGGCTGCCGGTCAGCCGTTGCGGGGGCCGGGGAAGGCGCCGGGGCGGGCCTCTTCCCTGGAGGGGACGGTGGACTGGCCCGGGAGGCTACGCGCGGCGGGGACGGCCGGCGCGCTCGGCAGGCCGGGGGGCACGGCCATGCTCCGGGCGGCGGACGGCTCCGGCGTACGGACCGCCTCGCCGGTGTCGGCGCCGGGCTGGGCGGCGGTGCGGCGGGCGCCGTAGCGGCGGTGCACGGCCTGCTTGGTGACGCCCAGGGCGGAACCCACCGCGTCCCAGGAGAAGCCCAGCGAACGGTCGAAGTCCACCGCGGCCGTCACGAGGGTCTCGACGCTGTCGCGCAGCTCCTGGGCGAGACGGACGGTCGGTGCGGGGGCGCGCCCGTAGACGACGAAGCCGGCCGACGGGCCGGTGCGCCGCGGCCGGTAGACGTTGCCGAGCTGAGCGGTCAGGGTACGCAGGGCGTCCACCTGTCGGCGGACCCGCTCGATGTCCCGTACCAGTAGGTGCAGGCTGGCGCGCGCCTGGGCGTCGTGGGTTGCGTGGTCGGCCATGAACAAGCCTCTCGAACCGGCGTTGGATGTGCATAGGAACGTGACAAGCAGGTGAAAACGAGCGGGCCGCGAGGGCGGCCCGGGTCGGTCAATGCTGCTTGACCAACGCGACAGCAGCGGCTCTGGTCACGGTATGGGGGCGTACGGGCTTCAACGCGGGGCGCGCGTCTGTTCGCACGCCCCCCGAAGGTGTGGCCCATAGACTGGTGCGCCGTTCCGCAGCGTGTGAGAGGTAGTACGCCACCCATGAGGCTCGTCTTCGCCGGCACCCCCGAGGTCGCCGTACCCGCCCTGGATGCCCTGATCGCCTCGGACCGGCACGAGGTCGTCGCGGTCGTCACCCGGCCGGACGCCCCCGCCGGGCGCGGCCGCAGGCTGGTCGCCAGCCCGGTCGCCGAGCGGGCCGAGGAGGCCGGCATCGAGGTGCTCAAGCCCGCCAAGCCGCGCGACGAGGACTTCCTCGCCCGGCTGCGGGAGATCGCGCCGGACTGCTGCCCGGTGGTGGCCTACGGCGCGCTGCTGCCGAAGGCGGCCCTGGAGATCCCCGCGCGCGGCTGGGTCAACCTGCACTTCTCGCTGCTGCCCGCGTGGCGCGGCGCGGCCCCCGTGCAGCACGCGGTGCTGGCCGGCGACGAGGTGACCGGCGCCTCCACGTTCCTCATCGAACAGGGGCTGGACTCCGGGCCCGTGTTCGGGGTGGTCACGGAGGAGGTACGGCCGGCCGACACCAGCGGCGACCTGCTGACCCGGCTGGCCCTCGCCGGCGCGGGACTGCTGGCCGCCACGATGGACGGCATCGAGGACGGCACCCTGCAGCCGGTGCCGCAGCCGGCCGAGGGCGTCACCCTCGCGCCGAAGATCGAGGTCGAGGACGCCAAGGTGGACTGGGCCGCGCCCGCGCTGCGCGTGGACCGGGTCGTGCGCGGGTGCGCGCCCGCGCCCGGCGCCTGGACCCTCTTCCGGGGCGAGCGGCTGAAGCTGATGACGGTCGGGCTGGTCCGGGACCGTACGGACCTGGCCCCCGGCGAACTCGCCGTCACCAAGAAGGCGGTGTACGCGGGCACGGGCAGCCACGCGGTGGAACTGCTGTGGGTGCAGCCGCAGGGCAAGAAGCCGATGCGCGGCGCGGACTGGGCGCGCGGCGTGCGGATCGCCGACGGGGAGCGGCTGGGGGACTGAGGACGGGCGGCGGGCGCCGGGGCGGCACTGCCGTCCCGGCCCGGCCCGCCGCGCCGCCGCCCTCCCACGTACGCTTGGGGGCGAATCCCATCTCGTACTGCGGAGCACATTTCTCGTGAGTGGTCAGTCGCGTCGTCCCAGCAAGCCCTACCGCCGCCCCCAGAAGGACCCGGTGCGGATACTCGCCTTCGAGGCGCTGCGGGCCGTCGACGAACGGGACGCGTACGCGAACCTGGTGCTGCCGCCGCTGCTGCGCAAGGCGCGGGAGAACGGCGACTTCGACGGGCGGGACGCGGCGCTGGCCACCGAGCTGGTGTACGGCACGCTGCGGCGGCAGGGCACGTACGACGCGATCATCGCGCGGTGCGTGGACCGGCCGCTGCGGGAGGTCGACCCGCCGGTGCTGGACGTGCTGACGCTCGGCGCGCACCAGCTGCTCGGCACCCGCATCCCGACGCACGCCGCCGTGAGCGCGAGCGTGGAGCTGGCCCGTGTGGTCCTGGGTGACGGGCGCGCCAAGTTCGTCAACGCGGTGCTGCGCAAGGTCGCCGCGGACGACCTGGACGGGTGGCTGGAGCGGGTCGCGCCGGAGTACGACGACGACCCCGAGGAGCACCTCGGCATCGTGCACGCGCACCCGCGGTGGATCGTCTCCTCGCTCTGGGACGCGCTCGGCGGCGGGCGCGCCGGCATAGAGGACCTGCTGGAGGCCGACAACGAGCGGCCCGAGGTGACGCTCGTGGCCCGGCCGGGACGGTCCACCACCGGCGAACTGATCGAGGCCGTGGGGGAGGAGAGCGCCCTGCCGGGCCGCTGGTCCCCGTACGCGGTACGGCTCGCCGAGGGCGGCGAGCCCGGCGCCCTGGACGCGGTGCGCGAGGGCCGCGCCGGTGTGCAGGACGAGGGCAGCCAGCTCGTCGCGATCGCCCTGGCCAACGCCCCCGTCGAGGGCACCGACCGCACCTGGCTGGACGGCTGCGCCGGTCCGGGCGGCAAGGCCGCGCTGCTGGGCGCGCTCGCGGCGCAGCGCGGGGCCCGGCTGCTCGCCTCCGAGAAGCAGCCGCACCGCGCGCGTCTGGTGGCACGGTCGCTGGCGGGCAACCCGGGCCCGTACGAGGTCATCGCCGCCGACGGCACCCGCCCGCCCTGGCGGCCCGGCTCCTTCGACCGCGTGCTGATGGACGTGCCGTGCACCGGGCTGGGCGCGCTGCGCCGCCGCCCCGAAGCGCGCTGGCGCCGCCGCCCGGAGGACCTGGACGGCTTCGCGCCGCTCCAGCGGGAGCTGCTGCGCCAGGCGCTGCTGTCGGTACGCGTCGGCGGCGTCGTCGGCTACGCGACCTGCTCGCCGCACCCGGCCGAGACGCGCGCCGTCGTGGACGACGTCCTCAAGGGCCGGGCCGGCGCTGACGTGACGGCGGAGTGGATCGACGCCCGGCCTCTGATGGAGGGCGTCCCCGCACTCGGCGACGGCCCGGACGTACAGCTGTGGCCGCACCTGCACGGCACGGACGCGATGTACCTGGCGCTGCTGCGGCGCACGGCGTAGGGAGCGGGGCGTGGTGGCGGCTCCGCCGGGTGCGGGAGCGCCGGGCGGCGGGCCGCCGGTGACGGCGGACGTCGCCCTCGGGGCGCTCCGGTGCCTGGCGGCCGACCGGAGCTTCGGGGAAGACGGGTTCGCCGGGTGGTACGGGACCAGGGCCGAGTGCGTCAGGGCGGTGCTGGACGCCCTGCTCGCGGGCGTCGACTCCCCTTCCCTCGGGCGCCTGGCCGGCCTCGGGCGCAACGAACTCGACGCGGTGGACGAGCTGTTCGACAGCGTGCTGGAGGAACTGGGACTGGTCCCGCTGACTCCGGAGAGCGTCGCGGCGGCCCGCTGGACGATGGCCCGGTGGTGGGCCGGCCGGATCGTGCGCGGGAACCTGGACGCGGTGGACGGTGCCCGGCTGATCCTGGACCGGGCGGCGTGCGAGCTGGAGGGTCCGCGCCCGGAAGTGTTCGCGCCCTTCGGGGACGTCCTGGGGGAACTGTGGGACGAGGGCCGCGGTGACGTTCCCGCGAGCCGGGAGCAGCGGGACGCCCTCGTGGCCGCGGCCCGGCGGCTGGCCGGTGGCGCGGCCCCGCCCCGCCCCCGGCCCTGACCCCCGCCCCTGACCCGCGCCCCGCCCCACCCGCTTCGGCGTGCGGGGCCGGGCAGGACATACTGGAGGCATGGCCTTGATCAACCCCAGCATCCTGTCCGCAGACTTCGCCCGGCTCGCCGAGGAGGCGAAGGCCGTCGAGGGCGCCGACTGGCTGCACGTCGACGTGATGGACAACCACTTCGTGCCGAACCTGACGCTGGGCGCCCCGGTCGTCGAGGCGCTGAGCAAGGCGACGGACACCCCGCTCGACCTGCACCTGATGATCGAGGACCCGGACCGCTGGGCGCCGCAGTACATCGAGGCGGGAGCCGGGTCGGTGACCTTCCACGCGGAGGCGGCGGCCGCGCCCGTACGCCTGGCCCGGGAGATCAGGGCCAAGGGCGCGCGGGCGTCGATGGCGCTCAAGCCGGCCACGCCGGTCGAGCCGTACGAGGACCTGCTGCCCGAGCTGGACATGCTGCTGATCATGACCGTGGAGCCGGGCTTCGGCGGCCAGGCGTTCCTGGACATCATGCTGCCGAAGATCCGCCGCACCCGGGAGCTGATCTCCAAGCACGGCCTGGAGATGTGGCTCCAGGTGGACGGCGGCGTCTCGGCGGCCACGATCGAGCGGTGCGCGGAGGCCGGCGCGGACGTGTTCGTGGCGGGCTCGGCGGTGTACGGCGCGGACGACCCGGCCAAGGCGGTGCGCGAGCTGCGCGCGCAGGCCGAGTCCGCGACGGCCGGGGCGGGCCGGGGCTGCGCCCACTGATGCCGGGGCGCCCGCGGGAAGCGACCGCGGGTGCCGGGCGCCGCACGGGGCGGGCCGGGACCGCGCGCACGGATCCCCGCCCGCCGGTGTTTCTTGGCGTTGCCGCAACCGAGCGTTCACGACGGCGGGAGCGGTGATGGTCCCCGACCACCTCGGGTTTCTGCAAGGATGAGCAAAGACTCGATCAGGTGCGCACAAGGGGAGAATCTCGTGGTTGCCAGCCGCCCGCAGTCCGCAATGGGCCCCGCCGAGCTGGTGCAGGCCGCGGCCATGGCCCGCCGCTTCTATCTGGAGGGGAAGTCCAAGATCCAGATCGCCGAGGAGTTCGGCGTCAGCCGCTTCAAGGTCGCCCGGGTGCTGGAGACGGCGCTGGAGCGTGACCTCGTGCGGATCGAGATCCGGGTCCCCGCCGAGCTGGACGCCGAACGGTCCGACGCGCTGCGGGCCCGCTACGGCCTGCGCCACGCGGTCGTCGTGGAGTCGCCCGCCGACGCCGCCGACGACGCGCCGGACCCGGAGAACCTCGGCGAGGTCGCGGCCGACCTGCTCGGCGAACTGGTCACCGAGGGCGACGTGCTCGGGCTGGCCTGGGGCCGGTCGACCATCCACATGGCGGCCGCGCTGCACCGGCTCCCGCCGTGCACGGTCGTGCAGCTGACCGGCGTGTACGACGCGGGCACCGCGGACCGCGGCTCGGTCGAGGCGGTGCGCAGGGCGGCCGACGTCGCCGGCGGCGAGGCGCACCCCATCTACGCGCCGATGCTGCTGCCCGACTCGGCGACCGCCGCCGCGCTGCGCGGCCAGACCGGCATCGCCCGCGCGTTCGAGTACTTCGACAAGGTCACCGTCGCCTGTGTCTCCATCGGGTCCTGGGCGCCGGGCATCTCCACCGTCTACGACATGCTCTCGGAGCAGGAGCGGGAGCACTACGCCTCGCTGGGGGCCGCCGCCGAGATGTCCGCGCACCTCTTCGACGCCGAGGGCCGCCGCATCGGGCGGGACCTGGGCGAGCGGTGCATCACGGTCGAGGCGGACCGGCTGCGGCGCATCCCCGAGGTCGTGGCCATCGCGGGCGGCCGACAGAAGGCGGCGGCGATCGGCGCGGTGCTGCGCTCCGGGCTGGTGACCAGCCTGGTGACGGACACGGCCGCCGCCGACCACCTGCTGCTGGAGACCGGTCCCGGCCCGCGTCCCGCGCTGGAGCGGGCGGACCCCGACGGCGCCTGAGGCACCGGCCCGCCAGGGAAGTGATCTTGTACGGGGTGCGGGCGCGCACCCCGTGCGGCGCTGTGACAGCATCGGCGCATGGTGATCCGCTCCGCTCCGCGCGCGGCCGCCGGCGTACTCGCTGCGCTGGTGGCCTGCCTTCTGCTGTTGGTGTCCGGCTGTTCCGGAGGCGGTGGCGGCAAGGGGGGCGCGAAGCCCACGAGCGGGGCGCCGTCGGCGGGCGCCACCGCGCCGGGCTGGGCCGCCGGCATGGCGACCGTACCGGCCGGGAAGCTGCCCGAGCAGGCCCGCGACACGCTGCGCCTGATCGACGCGCACGGCCCGTTCCCTTACCCGAAGGACGGCACGGTCTTCGGCAACCACGAGCGGCAGCTGCCCAAGCAGCAGCGCGGCTACTACCACGAGTACACGGTGCGCACCCCGGGTTCGAAGGACCGCGGCGCGCGGCGCATCGTCACCGGTGACCGCCACGAGACGTACTACACCGAAGACCACTACCGGACCTTCAAGGCGGTGCTCCGATGACGGCTCCCGTGCCCCGGCCGCTCGCGGCGGTGCTCGACGGCAGTACACCCCCGGGGGTGGTGCCCTGGCCGCCCGACCGGCCCGTGGACGAAGCCCTGGACGCGGCGCGCGCGGCCGGCTGGCACGGCGCGCTGCTCGACCTCCGGGGGGTCGCGGACAAGGCGGGTTTCATGGACCGCTGCGCGCGGGCGCTGCGGCTGCCCGACTGGTTCGGACGCAACTGGGACGCGCTCGCGGACTGCCTGACCGACCTGTCGTGGTGCCCGCCGGACCGCGGCCGGGTGCTGGTCGTGAGCGGCTGGCAGGGGTACGCGGCGGCCGCGCCGGACGACTGGGGCACCGTGGAGGAGATCGTCGCGGACGCGGTGGCGTTCTGGCGCGACACGGACACCGGGCTGGTGGTCGTGCTGGCGAGCGGCCGGTCGCCGGAGGCAGGGGACGCGGCGGGGTGACGAAGGGGGAGCGGCCGGGCACGACGGGGACGCGCCTGGCGGCGTGCGGGGCGGCCGTCCTGACGGTCGCCGCGGGGCTGGGCATCCGGGCCGGCGCCGCCCGCGCGGGGCTCGGCGGCGACGTCGCCAAGTACGCGGGCGACGCGCTGTACACCGTGCTCGTACAGACGCTGGTGGTGCTGGCCGCGCCCCGCGTCCGCCCGGCGACCGCGGCCGTGAGTGCGCTGGCGATCAGCTGGGCGGTGGAGTTCGCGCAGCTCAGCGACGTACCGGCGAAGCTTTCCCGGCACAGCGTGGTGGCCCGTCTGGTGCTCGGGACGACCTTCAACGCGCCGGACCTGTTCTGGTACGCGGTGGGTGCCGCGGGCGCCTGGGCGGTGCACGCGTGGGGGAGGGCGCGGCGCGGCCCGGCCCTGGCGTGAGCCGGGCCCGTGCCCAGGACCGGACAGGCCGGCGGGATGTTTCACCTGCCCGCCGCCGGGCACCGAGGTGCGGCGGGAGGTGAGGCGGTGGCCGAGGTACTGCTCCTGTTGGTGGCGTTGGCGCTCACGCTGGCCTGTGCCGTGTTCGTGGCCGCGGAGTTCTCGCTGACGACGGTCGAGCGCAGCGAGGTGGAGCGGGCCGCGGAGGCGGGGGAGCGCGGTGCCGACAGTGTGCTGAGCGCCGTGCGCGCGCTCGCGTTCCAGCTGTCCGGGGCCCAACTGGGCATCACCGTGACCTCGCTGGTCATCGGCATGCTGGCCGAACCCTCGCTCGCGGCGCTGCTGCGCGGCCCGCTGGCGGCGGCCGGGCTGCCGCGGACGGTGGCCCCCGGCGTCGCGTCGGCACTGGGCGTCGGCGTGTCCACGGTGGTGCTGATGGTCGTCGGCGAACTGGTGCCCAAGAACTGGGCGATTTCCCGGCCGCTGGCGGTGGCCCGCGTGGTGGCGGGCCCGCAGCGGGCCTTCAGCGCCGCCTTCGCGCCGTTCATCCGCCATCTGAACCACTCCGCCAACCGGCTGGTGCGGCGCCTCGGCCTGGAGCCGGCCGAGGAACTGGCCTCCTCTCGCAGCCCGGCCGAACTGGTGTCGCTGGCCCGGTATTCGGCACAGGAAGGCGCGCTGCCGGCCGACTCGGCGGAACTCTTCGTACGGACCCTGCACCTGGGCGAGCTGACCGCGCAGAACGTCATGACGCCGCGGGTCGCCGTACGGGCCCTGGAGACGCGCGCCACGGCCGCCGACGCGGCCACGCTGACCCTGGCCACCGGGCTCTCCCGCTTCCCCGTCTACCGCGGCAGCCTGGACGAGGTCGTCGGCACCGTCCACATCAGGGACGTGCTCGCCCTCGCCCCGGACGAGCGGGCCGCCACCGGCGTCGCCGAGCTGGCGGCCGAGCCCGTGCTCGTACCGGAGACGCTGCCCGTCGACCGGCTGCTGGACCGGCTGCGCACGGTCCGCACGATGGCCGTGGTGGTCGACGAGTACGGCGGTACGGCCGGCATCGTCACCCTGGAGGACATCGTCGAGGAGATCGTCGGCGACGTACGGGACGAGCACGACCCGGAGGAGGGCCCGGACCTGCTGCGGACCGGGGCGCGGAGCTGGGAGGCGGACGGCGGGGTGCGCCTGGACGGGCTGGCCGGGATCGGCCTGGAGGTGCCCGAAGGGCCGTACGAGACGCTCGCCGGACTGCTCGCGACCCGGCTGGGCCGGATTCCGGAGAACGGCGACGAGGTGCCGGTGGAGGGCTGGGCGCTGACCGTGCTGAAAGTGCGGCGGCACCGGGCGGAGCGGGTGCGGGTGACCGCGCCGGACGGCTCGCCGGCGACGGGAGCCCGGTCGGGCGACGGCGGGAGGGGGCGGCCGTGACCGCACTCCGACTGGCGGTCGCCGCGCTGACCCTGCTGAGCAACGCCTTCTTCGTCGGCGGCGAATTCGCGATGATCTCCGTGCGGCGCAGCCAGATCGACCCGCGTGCCAGGGCAGGGGACCGCCGGGCCGCCCGGGTACTGTGGGGCCTGGAACACCTCTCCGAGGTGCTCGCCACCGCCCAACTGGGCGTCACCGCCTCCTCGTTGCTGCTCGGCGCGATGGCCGAACCCGCCATCGCGCACCTCGCGGAGCCGGTCTTCGGCGCGGTGCACGTGCCGCACGGACTCGTCCACCCGATCGCGTTCGTGCTCGCGCTGACCCTCGCCACGTACCTGCACATGCTCGTCGGCGAGATGGTGCCCAAGAACATCGCCCTGGCCGCCCCCGAACGCACCGCACTGCTGCTGGGGCCGCCGCTGGTGGCCCTCACCCGCGCGCTGCGCCCCGTCGTCGTCAGCATCAACGCGCTCGCCAACGCCCTGCTGCGGCTCGCCAGGACCGAGCCCAAAAACGAGGTCGCCGCCGCCTTCACGGACGAGGAACTCGCCCGCATCGTCCAGGAGTCCCGGCACGCCGGGCTGCTCTCCGACACCGGCGGCGAGCGGCTGCGGGACGCGCTGGAGCTCGGGCAGCGGCCCGTCGGCAAGCTCCTCGTGCCGCTGCCGAAGATGGTCACCGTCGACCGGGACGTCACCCCCGACCAGCTCGAACGCGCCGCGACCGCCGCCGGCTTCTCCCGGCTGCCGGTCACCGGGCCGAACGGTACGGTGCTGGGCTACCTGCACGTCAAGGACACTCTCGGCGTCATCGACCGCGACCGGCCGTTCCCCCGCGACGCGCTGCGCCCGGTGCCCAGGGTCCGCTGCGACACGCCGCTGGACGACACGCTGACCACGATGCGGGCGAGCGGGACGCAACTGGCCGCCGTCGGCGACGAGCAGGGCGTGGTGCTCGGCTTCGTCACCATGACCGACGTGCTGGGGGAGCTGGTGGGGCCCGCCCCGGCCCGCCGGGACAGGCCCCGGCACGGCAGCACCGGCGCCGGCACCGGCGGCCCGGACGTCACACCGTGAACCGGTCCGGGTCCGCCGCCGCCCAGTCCGCCGCCCAGTCCTCGGGCGGCCCGTCGAGCAGCTGCCCGGGCTCCAGCCAGCTGTACAGCTCGGCGTACGACCTGACCGTGTCGGGCCCGACACGGCTGCGCAGCATGTGCGGGCGCAGCTCGCCCGGCTCCCGCACGCCCATCGCCGCCATGATCTGCAGGGCGCTGCGGACCGTCGCCCGCTGATAGCGGTGCACGCGCTCCGACTTGTCGCCGACGACCAGCGCGCGGGTGCGCCGCGGGTCCTGCGTCGTGACGCCGACCGGGCAGCGGTTGGTGTGGCAGCGCTGCGCCTGGATGCAGCCGACCGCGAACATCATCGCGCGGGCCGCGTTGGTGTAGTCCGCGCCCTGCGCGATGCGCTTGACGATGTCGCTGCCGGCGGCGACCTTCCCGCTCGCGCCGATCTTGATACGGTCCCGCAGGCCGCTGCCCACCAGCGCGTTGTGCACCGTGATCAGACCCTCGGTCAGCGGGCTGCCCAGATGGTCGGCGAACTCCAGCGGCGCCGCGCCGGTGCCGCCCTCCGCGCCGTCCACGATGATGAAGTCCGGGGTGACGCCCTCGGCCCGCATCGCCTTGCACACCGCAAGGAACTGCTGCCGGGAGCCGACGCACAGCTTGAACCCCACCGGTTTGCCGTCCGCCAGCTCGCGCATCCGGGCCAGGAAGCCGACCAGTTCGCGCGGCGTGCCGAACGCCCGGTGGTACGGCGGCGAGACGACCGTCTCGCCCTCCGGCACCTCGCGCACCCGGGCGATCTCGGCGTTGACCTTCCCGCCGGGCAGCACGCCGCCCAGGCCCGGCTTGGCGCCCTGCGACAGCTTCAGTGACACGCACTTGACCTGGTCGTGCGCGGCCTTGTCGGCGAACTCGCGCGCGTCGAAGTCCCCGTCGCGGGTGCGGCAGCCGAAGTAGCCGGTGCCGATCTCCCACACGAGGTCGCCGCCGTGCCGCAAGTGGTACTCCGACAGCCCGCCCTCGCCGGTGTCCTGCGCGAAACCGCCCAGCGCTGCGCCGCGGTTGAGGGCCAGGATCGCGTTGCCCGAGAGCGAGCCGAAGCTCATCGCCGAGACGTTGAGCAGCGCCATGTCGTACGGCCGGGTGCAGTCGGGGCCGCCGATGCGCACGGCCGGCGGCTCGTCCGGCACCGGCTTCGGCGCCATGGACGGGACCAGGAACTCGTACCCGCCGCCGTACATGTCCCGCTCGCTGCCGAACGGCGCCTCGTCCTCGGTGCCCTTGGCACGCTCGTAGACGATGTTGCGTACGTCGCGGTCGTAGGGGCGGCCGTCGTAGTTGCGCTCGACGAAGTACTGCTGCATCTCGGGCCGCACGCTCTCCAGGAGATAGCGCAGCCGGCCGATCAGCGGATAGTTGCGCAGCACCGAGTGCCGGCGCTGGAAGGCGTCGTGCACGCCCAGGGCGGCGAGCGCCAGCACGGGGCCGGCGGCCGCCCACCACCAGGGCGAGACGAGCAGGGCGAGCACCGCCAGGGCGGCGCCGATCAGGGCGGGGACGAGGACAACCGACAGTCGCAGCACACCCACGAGTCAATCGGATACCGCGGCGGAACGGGAAGGGCGACATGCCTGGTCGTGGCCGCGGCCGGGGTGCTCGGCGCGGGTGCGGACGGCGGTGGGCGGCGCGTGGCTGCGGTACTGCCGGGGCAGGCTGGGCTCCAGCTCGACGAGGACCAGGGCCACGTCGTCGTCCTGGGCGCCGTGGGTGTGCCGGCACATCGTCGCCAGCACCGTCTCGATCGCGTCGTTCAGGTCCGGCATCGAGCAGGCCGGCAGCAGGCCGGCCAGGTCGAGCATCGTGCCGTCGGGGTCGCGGGCCTCGGCGAGGCCGTCGGTGTAGAGCAGCAGCCGGTCCCCGGGAACCAGCTCCACTTCCTGTACGCGCGGCACCGGGTGCAGCCCGATGGGCGTGGTCGGCTCGGCGGGGGTGAGCAGGACGGGCGGGCCCGCGACGGGCAGGTGCAGCGGCGGGTGGTGGCCGCAGTTGGCCAGCCGGAGGCGGCCGGGGGAGATCTCGGCGATCACGGCGGTGATGAAGTCCTCGGGGCCGAGGTCGTCGATCAGCCGCCGGTCGGTCTCCTCGACCACCTCGGCGAGGTTGGCGCGGGTGTAGGCGCAGTCGCGGAAGTGCCCTATCGCGGCGGCGGACAGGCGGACCGCCTCCAGGCCCTTGCCGCGTACGTCGCCGATCAGCACCCGCAGCCCGCTGGGGGTGTCGGCGAAGGCGTACAGGTCGCCGCCGATGACGGCGCGCGGCGCCGCTGAGCGGTAGCGGGCGCAGACCGAGGCGCCGCTGACCCGGAAGGAGGTCGGCCGCAGGATGGCGCGCTGGGCGGTGGCGGCGACTCCGGCGAGCTGGCTGTCCAGGACGGCCTGCCGGTCGGAGGCCCA
Organism: Streptomyces sp. NPDC017056; assembly: GCF_044332485.1. Taxonomy (NCBI): domain Bacteria; kingdom Bacillati; phylum Actinomycetota; class Actinomycetes; order Kitasatosporales; family Streptomycetaceae; genus Streptomyces; species Streptomyces sp. NPDC017056. The sequence continues at coordinate 366,966 of NZ_JBIRPD010000002.1, forward strand.
GGTCGCGTAGGCCGCGGCGGCGGCGAGCACGGTCAGGGTCAGCAGCTGGTCGGTGCGGCCCAGCGTCCGCTCGTGCCAGGCGACGGCCAGGCCGAGGAACAGGGCGGTGAAGGAGACCGCCGCCGTACAGGCTCCTTCGAGTCTCGTCGCGGCCACCAGCGGACCGATCAGCAGCAGCCCGGCCAGGCTGACGCCGGGCCCCAGGGCCAGGTCGCAGGCGGCGATGGCGGCCGACGCCACGGCCGTGAGCAGCAGCAGGGCACCCTGTCGGACTCCGCGCATGTCCTCCCCTTCCCCCACGGTCGAGGCGGCGGCGCCCGGACGGCCGGGCTCCCCGCGCGACGCGGTTACTGTACGTATTGAACTGCGAAGTGCTCGCCCGGACTCCCGGTGGCCCGGCGGCCGCCGCGGATCGACACCCGAGACGGCCTGTACACGGTTCTACCCACCCGTTGGCCAGCGAGAACCTCTCGGGCGGTCATATGGTCGGATCGGCGTGGAACCGCAGGTATCCGGCCGTCCGGGCCATCGAAGACCGGCCAGGATGGCTACGCAGAGTCACCGTGTTGCGGACGGTGAGAGCCCTCCGCCGGGGGCGGTGCGGCGGGGCCCGGGGAACACCGGTTCGCCCCGGACCGCACTCATCAGGGATGATGTCCTAGGAGCCGCATCCTGACCGGTGCCGGTTCGGAGCTGACTCCCCACCCGCCCGAGCAGTGAATTCGCAGGTGAGAGAGCCAGTATGAAGTTTCTGAACGATGCCAAGCCGCCGTACGACCTGACGTACGACGACGTGTTCATGGTGCCCGGCCGCTCCGCGGTGGGCTCCCGTCAGGGCGTGGACCTGTCCTCGCCGGACGGCACCGGCACGACCATCCCCCTGGTGGTCGCCAACATGACCGCGATCGCCGGCCGCCGGATGGCCGAGACGGTCGCCCGCCGCGGCGGCCTGGTCGTCATCCCGCAGGACATCCCGATCGAGGTCGTCACCGACGTCGTCGGCTGGGTCAAGCGCCGCCACCTGGTGCTGGACACGCCGATCGTGCTGTCCCCGGTCTCCACGGTCGCCGACGCCCTGTCGCTGCTGCCCAAGCGGGCGCACGGCGCCGGAATCGTCGTCGAGGGCGGCCGCCCCGTCGGCATCGTCACCGAGCACGACCTGGCCGGCGTGGACCGCTTCACCCAGGTCTCCGAGGTCATGTCCAAGGACCTCCTGGTCCTGGACGCGGACATCGACCCGCGCGAGGCGTTCAACCAGCTCGACGCGGCCAACCGCAAGCTGGCCCCTGCGGTCGACGCGGACGGCATGCTGGCCGGCATCCTGACCCGCAAGGGCGCGCTCCGCGCGACCCTGTACAAGCCCGCCACGGACGCCGAAGGCAAGCTGCGCATCGCCGCCGCCGTGGGCATCAACGGCGACGTGGCCGGCAAGGCCAAGGCGCTGCTCGCGGCCGGTGTGGACACCCTCGTGGTGGACACCGCGCACGGCCACCAGGAGTCGATGATCAGCGCGGTCAAGGCCGTGCGGGCGCTGGACCCCCAGGTCCCGATCGTGGCCGGCAACATCGTCGCCGCCGCGGGCGTGCGCGACCTGATCGAGGCCGGTGCCGACATCATCAAGGTCGGCGTGGGCCCGGGCGCGATGTGCACCACCCGCATGATGACCGGCGTGGGCCGCCCGCAGTTCTCCGCCGTCCTGGAGTGCGCCGCCGAGGCGAAGAAGTTCGGCAAGCACGTCTGGGCCGACGGCGGCGTGCGCCACCCGCGCGACGTGGCGATGGCGCTGGCCGCCGGCGCGTCCAACGTCATGATCGGCTCCTGGTTCGCCGGTACGTACGAGTCGCCCGGCGACCTCCAGCACACCGCCGACGGCCGTCCGTACAAGGAGAGCTTCGGCATGGCCTCGGCGCGTGCGGTCCGCAACCGTACGAGTGAGGAATCCGCGTACGACCGGGCGCGCAAGGGCCTGTTCGAGGAGGGCATCTCCACCTCGCGGATGTTCGTCGACCCGGCGCGCCCGGGCGTCGAGGACCTGATCGACTCGATCATCGCGGGCGTCCGCAGCTCCTGCACGTACGCGGGCGCGGCCTCCCTGGAGGAGTTCGCCGAGAAGGCCGTCGTCGGCGTGCAGAGCGCCGCGGGCTACGCGGAGGGCAAGCCGCTGCACGCCAGCTGGAGCTGATCCGCCGCCCGTCAGGGCATCGCCTGCGCGGCCCCGTACCGAAACGCTTCGGTACGGGGCCGTTCGCGTTCGGGACGAACCCGTCGGTACCGTCCAAGCGGTGAGATTTGTCGTTTGTGCGCAACAAACGACCGGGCCTCGATCAGGTGCGCAACAAATATTCACGCTTGCGCAAGGATCCTGCATTACGGCGGCTCGCACCCGACCCGTACAGTCATGCGCTGTACGTGGAGTGGCGGGGACCGCCGGCTCAACGGTCCCCCCTTCTTTTCCGTGGGTTGTTTCGGCGTACCCGCGCACGGGGACCGCTGTCGGTCGTCCGCCACCTTGACCGGCAGCGATGAAGGAGCCACCCCTGTGTTGGAGCACGGCGCAGCCCCGCCCTCGGCGGGCAGCGACCCCCGGCCCCCCTCTTCCTCCGGGGGCCTCGGCGCCCGGCTGATGCGGCGCAAGCCGGTCGAGCGGCTGGTGGCCGAGGGCGGCCAGGGCGAGGGCGGTACCCTCCGCCGCTCGATGGGCATGTGGCAGCTGACCATGATCAGCATCGGTGCCACACTGGGCACCGGCATCTTCGTCGTCCTCGGTGACGCGGTGCCCAAGGCCGGCCCGGCCGTCATCGTCTCGTTCGTCATCGCCGGCATCACGGCCCTGTTCTCCGCGCTGTCCTACGCGGAGCTGGCCGGCTCCATCCCGGTCTCCGGCTCCTCGTACTCCTACGCCTACGCGACCCTCGGCGAGCTGGTCGCCTGGGTCTGCGGCTGGTGCCTGATCCTGGAGTACGGCGTCTCCGTGGCGGCCGTCGCCGTCGGCTGGGGCGAGTACCTCAACGAGCTGCTGTCCGGCACGATCGGCGTCACCCTCCCGGCCGCGCTGTCCGCGCCGCCCGGCGACGGCGGCGTCTTCAACCTCCCGGCGCTGATCGTCGTCCTGCTCGCCATGGTCTTCCTGCTGGGCGGCGCCAAGGAGAGCGCCCGCGCCAACGCCATCATGGTGACCGTCAAGATCATCGCGCTGCTGCTGTTCTGCGGCGTCGCCGTGCAGGGCATCTCCTCCGGCAACTACGCCAACTTCATGCCGCTGGGCATCGCCGGCGTCAGCGGCGCCGGAGCCACCCTCTTCTTCTCCTACATCGGCTTCGACGCCGCGTCCACCGCCGGTGAGGAGGCCAAGAACCCGCAGCGCGACCTGCCGCGCGCCATCATGCTGTCGCTGATCATCGTGACCGCGCTCTACTGCCTGGTCGCCGCGGTCGCCGTGGGCGCCAAGCCCTGGAAGAACTTCGAGGGCTCGGAGGCGGCGCTCGCCGGCATCATGAAGGACGTCACCGGCCAGAGCTTCTGGGCCGTACTGCTGGCCGCCGGCGCCGTCATCGCCATCGCCAGCGTCGTCCTGACAGTGCTGTACGGGCAGACCCGCATCCTGTTCGCGATGTCCCGCGACGGCCTGGTTCCGAAGGTGTTCGCCAAGGTCCACCCGAAGAGCGGCGTGCCGCGCGCCAACACCGTGATGGTCTCGCTGTTCTGCGGCGTCCTGGCCGCCGCCGTCCCGCTCGGCCAGCTCGCCGACGCCACCAGCATCGGCACCCTCTTCGCCTTCGCGCTCGTCAACATCGCGGTGATCGTGCTGCGGTTCACCCGCCCGGACATGCCGCGCAGCTTCCGCACGCCGCTGTCGCCGGTCTTCCCGGCGCTCGGCCTGCTGATGTGCCTGTACATGATGTACAGCCTCGAAGTCGTCACCTGGGTCGTCTTCGGTGTCTGGCTGGTCGTCGGGCTCGTGGTGTACTTCGTCTACGGCATGCGCCGCTCCCGATTGGCCACCGCAGAGAAGTGATCCACCCGCAGTGCGACAGATGAACGAACTCGACCAACGCATCGTCCACGCCCTGGCAGCGGACGCCCGGCGTTCCTACGCCGACATCGGGGCGGAGGTCGGACTCTCCGCCCCGGCGGTCAAACGCCGGGTGGACCGGCTGCGCGCCGAGGGCGCCATCACCGGCTTCACCGTACGGGTGGACCCGGCGGCGCTCGGCTGGGAGACCGAGGGGTTCATCGAGTTGTTCTGCCGCCGCAACACCTCCCCCGAGTCCATCCACCGCGGCCTGTCGCGCTACCCGGAAGTGGCGTCCGCCTCCACCGTCACCGGTGAGGCGGACGCCATCGTCCAGGTCTTCGCCTCCGACATGCGCCACTTCGAACGGGTGCTGGAGCGCATCGCGGGGGAGCCGTTCGTGGAACGGACGAAGTCGGTACTGGTCCTCTCGCCGCTCCTGCGGCGGTTCAGCTCGGGATCACCGGGCTGACCCCCGCGGCCCGGCCGCCGCTCTCGGGCGCTCCACCAGGTCAGAGACTCCACCAGGCCAGCGCTCCGCACAGGAGCAGCAGGGCGCAGACGCCGAGGTTGACCGCCTTGTAGGAGAGGAACACCGCGGCGAACTCGCGGATGGTGGCGCTGGGCCAGAAGTACGCGGCGGTGGGTGCGCCGACCACCTGGCCGTTGACGCCGGCCTGGCGGGCCAGGAGGGCGGCGCGCAGGACGTGGTAGTTGTTGGTCACGATCACGCAGCGGTAGCCCGGCACCGACGCCTCCATGATCTGCTTGCTGAACGCCAGGTTCTCCTCCGTCGTCCGGGACTTCTCCTCGCACAGGACGTGTTCCGCGGGGAAACCGCGCTCGACGAGGTAGGCGGCCATCGCCCGGGACTCGGGAAGCTGCTCGTCGGGACCCTGGCCGCCGGAGGCGAGCAGCACCGGCGGGCGGCCGCGCCGCGCCTGGCGCTCGTACACCGCGCGCCCCCGCTCCAGCCGACTGGCGAGCAGCGGCGGTACGCGCGTACCGCCGAGCAGCCCGGAGCCCAGCACCACCACGAAGTCCGCGTGGCGGCGCACCCGCAGCCGCCCGTACAGGAACGCGTAGCCGACGAAGCACAGGAAGAGGAAGGCGACGTAGCTGACGACGAGCAGCGTCGTGCCGGCGATGACGAGCAGGCCGCGCGACCCGGCGCTCACGGCGGTGATCAGCAGTGCGACGACGCCGAAGATCCCCAGTCCGGCCAGCAGCGACAGCAGGTTCGCCAGGCTCCGGCCCTCCTTGCGGAGCATCGTGACGCCGTTGAGGATCAGGAAGACCCCCAGGACGAGGGTGCCCAGCGCGGGCAGCAGGAGGATCAGCACGGTCACCACGTCCGCCGCCACCGACGGGGACCGCTGGAGCTGCAGCAGCATGGCCGGCACGAGGAAGAAGACGGTGAGGCCCAGGTACACGGCGTTGCTGAAGCGGCGCCGGTCGCGCAGCACACCGATAACGAACAGGGCGAAGAAGAAAGCCGGTAGGGCATACGCGAGCATGCGCACATCGTAGGCGGGCTGATCATATGCCCGGCACCGCTTGCGTTTTGGCCCTACCGGCCACCTTGTCGTCCGGTCGCGCGGTCTCGTGCGCGAAGTGGTGGCGGACGCCGTCAGCCCTCCGGCCGCTCCCACGGGACGACCGTGAAGCCGCCGCTCTCCACCGTCTCGAACGGCGCCGAACTGACGCACTTGGGGAGGTCCTTGGTTTCCCAGGGCCCCGCGGTGGCGGCCCAGCTGTAGCCGAGCCGGTCGTTGCGGCCCCGGTCGTGCACGGAGAAGCCGACGCGCTTGCCCTTGAGTCCGGGTATGTCGGTCTCGGTGACGATGCCGCTGGTCACCGCCACCTTGCCGCCCGTCACCAGGCAGTCGATACGGCCCTTGGCCCAGCCGCTCTCCGTGGCGCCCACGTGCCGGAAGGCGAACGTGCCGCGGGCGTCGAAGGGCGTCTGGTCCTTGCGGAAGCGGGCGTCGAAGGAGAAGCGGACGTCGTCGCCGTCGGCGCGGCGGAGCTTCGCCGACCCGGTCAGCCGCGGGTCTTCGGTATTCCCGCCGGCGGCGCTCGCCCCGCCGGCGGCCCGCACCGGGTGGGCGGCGTCTGCCGGGCTCGCGGCGAGCGCGGAGGACGTGGCTCCCGCGGCCAGCAGGGCTGCCGCGGAGAGGGCGAGGATGCGGCGTCTGCGGGCGGTCGGGCGGGTGCGGTCGGCGTTGCGGGTGCGGACAGAACGGTTCATCTCGGACTCTCCCCCGTCAGGATGCGTGAGCGTTCCCCGGCTTCCCGGGTGCCTCATACGATGCCGACCCGACCGCCCGCGCCGCATCGGACCCGGGGGTGACCTCCCTTGGCCATATGGGCGTATCCGCCGCCGGAGCCGTGCGACCGCGGGCGTACCGGAGTGCGCGGCCGCCGTACGTTCATCGCGTGACAAGGGCCCGCGCCACGTGCCGGAACGCGGAGCGCAACGAATCGCCGTACCGGCCGTACAACACGCAACGAATATCCCGGAGGGACGCAATGGTGGTGCCTTGTCCGGGGGGATCGGCAAACCGTACCGTCTAGGCGTCCGACCGATCCGGGCCGCCGCGGAGCCCAAGCACCCGCCCGGCCGCCCGGCCGTCCGCACGTCTCCCGAGGGGTCCCATGTCGTCGCTGCGCACCGCCCTGCTCCAAAGTTCGGGACGGCCCGGCGACGTCGCGTACAACCTGCGGGCCGTCGGGGACGCGGCGCGCGAGGCGGCGGCGGGCGGTGCCGGGCTGCTGGTCTGCCCGGAGCTGTTCCTGACCGGCTACGCCATCGGTGCGGACCTGCACAAGCTCGCCGAGCCCGCCGACGGCCCGGCCGCCCGGAGGGCGGCCCGAACAGCCGCCGAGCACGGCATCGCGGTGCTCTACGGCTACCCCGAGCGCGACGGCGCGGCGGTCTACAACTCGGCGCAGCTCATCGGCCCCGACGGCCAGCCGCTCGCCAACTACCGCAAGACCCACCTCTTCGGCTGTTTCGAGCGCGACTGGTTCACCCCGGGCGACGAGCCGGTCGTCCAGGCCGAGCTGGCCGGGCTGCGCATCGGCCTGATGATCTGCTACGACGTGGAGTTCCCCGAGAACGTCCGCGCCCACGCGCTCGCCGGCACCGACCTGCTGCTGGTGCCCACCGCCCAGCTGCACCCCTTCCAGTTCGTCGCCGAGTCGCTCGTACCGGTGCGGGCCTTCGAGAGCCAGCTCTACATCGCCTACGTCAACCGGGTCGGCCCGGAGGGCGAGTTCGAGTTCGTCGGCCTGAGCTGCCTGGCGGGTCCCGACGGCACCGTACGCGCCCGCGCCGGACGCGCCGAGGAGCTGGTGTTCGCCGACGTCGACGCCGGTCTCCTCAAGCGGTCGCGCGAGGACAACCCGTACCTCGCCGACCGGCGCCCCGGACTCTACGGCTCGCTCACCTGACCCCGGCACCGGAACCGCTTCCGGCACCGCCCGAACCACCCCCACAGCGGCGCCACCGCGCCGCCCGGACGCCTGCCCGCGCGCCCCCACACCCCACACCCCCCTCATGTACCTGCTTGCAAGGAGCCCGAACCGATGACCGTGCCCACCGCCGCCCACCACGCGGACGCCCAGCCGCCCATCACCATGTTCGGACCGGACTTCCCGTACGCGTACGACGACTTCCTCGCCCACCCGGCGGGCCTCGGCCAGGTGCCGGCGACCGAGCACGGCAAGGAGGTCGCCGTCATCGGCGGCGGCCTGTCCGGCATCATCACCGCCTACGAGCTGATGAAGATGGGTCTCAAGCCCGTCGTCTACGAGGCGGACCAGATAGGCGGCCGGCTGCGCACCGTCGGCTTCGAGGGCTGCGACCCGGGGCTGACCGCGGAGATGGGCGCGATGCGCTTCCCGCCGTCCTCCACCGCCCTCCAGCACTACATCGACCTGGTGGGCCTGGAGACCAAGCCGTTCCCCAACCCGCTCGCGCCCGGCACCCCGTCGACCGTCGTCGACCTCAAGGGCGAGTCGCACTACGCGCGCACCGTCGAGGACCTGCCCGAGGTCTACACCCAGGTCATGGACGCCTGGAACGCCTGCCTGGAGGAGGGCGCGGACTTCTCCGACATGAACCGCGCCATCCGCGAGCGCGACGTCCCGCGGATCCGCGAGATCTGGGCGCGGCTGGTGGAGAAGCTCGACAACCAGACCTTCTACGGCTACCTCTGCGACTCCACCGCCTTCAAGTCCTTCCGGCACCGGGAGATCTTCGGCCAGGTCGGCTTCGGCACCGGCGGCTGGGACACCGACTTCCCCAACTCCATCCTGGAGATCCTGCGCGTCGTCTACACCGAGGCCGACGACCACCACCGCGGCATCGTCGGCGGCAGCCAGCAGCTGCCGCTGCGCCTGTGGGAGCGCGAGCCGCAGAAGATCGTCCACTGGGCGCCGGGCACCTCGCTGTCCTCGCTGCACGACGGCACGCCGCGCCCGGCGGTCACCCGGATGGACCGCACGGCGGGCAACCGCGTCACCGTCACCGACGCGAGCGGCGACATCCGCACGTACGAGGCGGCCGTGTTCACCGCGCAGTCCTGGATGCTGCTCTCCAAGATCGCCTGTGACGACGCGCTGTTCCCCATCGACCACTGGACGGCGATGGAGCGCACCCACTACATGGAGTCCTCCAAGCTGTTCGTCCCGGTCGACCGGCCGTTCTGGCTGGACAAGGACGAGGAGACCGGCCGGGACGTGATGAGCATGACGCTCACCGACCGGATGACCCGCGGCACCTACCTGCTCGACGACGGCCCCGACAAGCCGGCCGTCATCTGCCTCTCCTACACGTGGTGCGACGACAGCCTCAAGTGGCTGCCGCTGAACGCCAACGACCGCATGGAGGTCATGCTCAAGTCGCTCTCGGAGATCTACCCGAAGGTCGACATCAGGAAGCACATCATCGGCAACCCGGTGACCGTCTCCTGGGAGAACGAGCCCTACTTCATGGGAGCGTTCAAGGCCAACCTGCCCGGCCACTACCGCTACCAGCGGCGGCTGTTCACCCACTTCATGCAGGACCGGCTGCCCGAGGACAAGCGCGGGGTCTTCCTGGCCGGCGACGACATCTCCTGGACGGCGGGCTGGGCCGAGGGCGCCGTGCAGACCGCGCTGAACGCGGTGTGGGGCGTGATGACGCACTTCGGCGGCAGCACCGACCGGACCAACCCCGGCCCCGGCGACGTGTACGACGAGATCGCGCCGGTCGAGCTGCCGGAGGACTGAGCGCGGGCGGGCGCACGAGGGCCGCGTACGGTACGCCGTACGCGGCCCTTCGCCGACCCGGAGACGTCTCGGCCCGGCGAAGTCAGCCTGGCGAAGTCGGCCCGGCATACGTGGTTCAGCCCAGCGGTGTCAGCAGGCAGCGGCCCACCAGGCCCACGCCCGAACCGAGCCGCTCGGCGAACTCCTGCGCCGTCTCGGGCAGGCCGCGCAGGCCCCACAGCACCCGCGCCGCCGCCCACGCGCCGTCCCTGGCCATCTCCAGGCTCCAGGAACCGGCGAGGTGGGTGAGCGGGTCGGCGACGTCCAGCAGGTCGGGCCCCGGCATCAGGCTCTCCCGGATGCGCTCCTCCAGCCCGGCCAGGAGGTCACCGACGCGTTCGAAGTCCGCCACGAGGGCGGCCGGTTCGCACTCCAGGGCCCGGCAGGTGTCCACGACGGCCAGCGCCAGGTCGTGCCCGATGTGCGCGTTGATGCCCGCCAGCGCGAATTGCAGCGGGCGCACCCCAGGGTGGCGGCGCAGTTGGAACACCGGGCGCCAGCAGGCCGGTACGGTCAGGCCGGCGCCGGCGGCGTCCACCGCGGCGAGGTAGCGCCGGGCGAACACCGCGTCCAGCTCGCCCGCGGCCGCCGGGTCCTGGAAGGCGCCCGCGCCGAGCCGCCGTACGACCTCCTCGGTGACCGAGAGGTACACCCGGTTGAACACCGCGATGCCGTCGGAGGGCGGGAGCGTGGCGTCCAGTGCGCGCAGCCGTGCCAGGACCGCGGCCACGGGAGCGGGCACCGCAGCGGCCGTGACGTGCCGAGTCGTCGTCATGGGCACAGCGTGACAGCCGGGCACCCACCGCAGAGCTGCCTGGCGGGCGGATGACCGGATCGGGGTAATTCCCGGCGCGCCCCCTTGTCCGGGCGTACTCCCACCGGCGATCACTGTTCAGCCAAAACTCCACCGCCGGTCGTCCTGAGTGGCTATTTTCAGCCTCCGACGAATCGGCCCGTCCTGCCGGCGGGCCGCTCTGCACCGGAGGTTGACGCGTGTCCCGAAGACTTGCCGCCGCCCTGTCCGCCCCGGCCGTGGCCGTGACCTTGCTGGTGGCGGGCGCCGCTCCGGTTCAGGCCGCGCCCGCCGACAGGTCCCGGGTACTGGCCGGCTGGACGCAGACCGCCGCGAGCAGCTACGGCAACTGGCTCGCGGCCCGCGCCGACCAGGCGAGGTGGGCGGCGTACGGGTTCGACTGGACCACCGACCACTGCTCCAAGTCGCCCGACAACCCGTTCGGTTTCCCCTTCGAGACCTCCTGCGCGCGCCACGACTTCGGCTACCGCAACTACAAGAAGGCCGGGACGTTCGGCACGAACAAGCCGCGCCTGGACAGCGCTCTCTACGAAGACCTCAAGAGGGTCTGCGGGAAGTACACCGGCGCGAAGAAGACCTCGTGCACCGCGCTCGCGTGGACCTACTACGAGGCGGTCAAGAAGCTCGGCTGAGGCGCGCGGGTCACGCCTTCGGCTCCTGCCCTCCCGGCCGCTCCGGGTTCTCCGGCGCGTCCGCGTCGTACGCGCTGGTGCCCTCGTCCAGCAGCGGCCCCTGCTCCTTCAGGTGCGCGGGGGCCAGCGCGCGCAGCACGTGGTAGCCGGAGAGCACCACGATCGTGCCGAGCGCGATGCCGCCCAGCTCGAAGTTCTCGCTGATCTTCAGGCTGACGCCGCCGATGCCGATGATGACGCCCGCGGCCACCGGCACCAGGTTCAGCGGATTGCGCAGGTCCACCTTGTTGTGCACCCAGATCTGCGCGCCGAGCAGGCCGATCATGCCGTACAGGATGACGGTGATGCCGCCCAGCACGCCGCCGGGGATCGCGGCGACCACGGCGCCGAACTTGGGGCACAGGCCGAAGAGCAGCGCGAAACCGGCCGCCGCCCAGTAGGCCGCGGTGGAGTAGACGCGGGTCGCCGCCATCACGCCGATGTTCTCGGAGTACGTCGTGTTGGGCGGGCCGCCGAGCGCGGTGGAGAGCACCGAGCCGACGCCGTCGGCGGAGATCGCGGTGCCCAGCTTGTCGTCGAGCGGGTCGCCGGTCATCTCGCCGACCGCCTTGACGTGGCCGGCGTTCTCGGCGACCAGCGCGATCACCACGGGCAGCGCGACCAGGATCGCGGACCACTGGAAGGCGGGCGCGTGGAAGGACGGCAGGCCGATCCACTCGGCCTTGCCGACGGCCGACAGGTCCAGCCGCCAGTGGTCGGTGACCTGCCCGGCGCCGTTCGCCGAGTGGATCTTCCCGAAGACCAGGTCGAGGACCCAGGAGATGCCGTACCCGAAGACCAGCCCGAGGAAGATCGCGATCCGGGACCAGAAACCGCGCAGGCAGACAACGGCCAGCCCGGTGAAGAGCATGGTCAGCAGCGCCACCCACTGGTCCTGCGGCCAGTACGTGCTCGCCGTCACCGGCGCCAGGTTGAAGCCGATGAGCATGACGACCGCGCCGGTGACCACCGGCGGCATCGCCGCGTGGATGATCCGCGCGCCGAACCGCTGGACGGCGACGCCGACCAGGAAGAGCGCGACGCCGACGACGAGGACCGCGCCGGTCACGGTGGCACTGGTGCCGCCCTGCGCGTGGATCACGGCGGCGACGCCGACGAAGGAGAGCGAGCAGCCGAGGTAGGACGGCACCCGGCCGCGGGTCGCCAGCAGGAAGATGACGGTCGAGACGCCCGACATCATGATGGCGAGGTTCGGGTCCAGTCCCATCAGGACCGGGGCGACGAAACTCGCGCCGAACATGGCCACCACGTGCTGTGCCCCGAGGCCGGCGGTACGCGGCCAGGACAGCCGTTCGTCCGGTCTGACGACGGCTCCGGGGGCGGGGGTGCGCCCGTCGCCGTGCACGGTCCAGCGCACACCGAGGCCCATGAGTGCTCCACTTCTTCACGTACGTCGCAGGGGGTCGGCCGGCTTCGAGGGTCCGGCCGGGACATGTTAAGTCGGCATAAGGCCGTCCGCGGCGCGCGGACGGCCTGCGGCACGGTGCTGCGCGCCCCCGCGGCCGGAGCATTCTAAGCAGCCGCTTACGATGGCTGGATTCATTCCTTGAACAGTCAACAGCACAGAAGCAGGAGCACCAACCCGTGAGCGTCGAAGCCCTTGAGGCCGCCCCCGCCGTCCCCTACGGACAGCTGGTCCCCGTCACCGTGCACTTCGACGACCTCGACGCACTCGGCATGCTGCACAACTCGCGCTACCCGCTGCTGGCCGAGCGCGCCTGGGCCGAGTTCTGGCACGGCCGCGGCTTCGGCTTCGACGGCGACTGGGCGGCGGCCGGCGACATGTGCAACGTCATCAAGGAGATGAAGGTCTCCTACGAGCAGCCGGTCACCCGGCCCGGCTACTACGCCGCCCACCTGTGGGTCGAGAAGCTGGGCCGCACCTCCCTGACGTACGGCTTCCGGATCTGCTCCGCCGACGGCGAGCAGACCTACGCGCGCGGCCACCGCGTGCTGGTGCGCGTCGACCCGCAGGCGCTGCGGCCCGCCCCCTGGTCCGACCACGCCCGCGGGATAGCGGCCGAAATGCTGCGCCCCGAGGCGCAGTCCGCCTGAGCCGGCCGCTCGCGGGCGCCCCGGCTCAGGACCGCTCCAGGCCGCCGGCCGGCACGGAGTCGCGCCCGGTGGTGCCGCGGCCCGGCACCCGCAGTACCCCGGCGCCCAGGACCAGCCCGCAGGCCAGCACCGTCACCAGGACGAAGGAGCCGGTCAGCGAGGTGGCCTGGGCGATCGAGCCGATGGCGGACGGGGCGATCAGCCCCGAGGTGTACGTGATGGTGGCGACGCCCGCGATGGCCTGGCTGGGCGCCGGGCCGCTGCGCCCCGCCGCCGCGAACGCCAGCGGCACCACCACGGCGATGCCCAGCCCGATCAGCGCGAACCCCGCCAGCGCCATGGCCGGGTGCCGGGCCGCCACGATCAGGACGCCGCCGGCCGTCGCCAGCAGCCCGCTCGCCCGCACGGTGCGTACCGGCCCGAAGCGGGCCACCACCCGGTCGCCCGCCAGCCGGGCGACCGCCATGGTGCACGCGAAGGCCGTGGTCGAGGCGGCCGCCAGGCCCGCGTCGGTGCCCAGCGCGTCGCGCAGGTAGACCGCCGACCAGTCCAGGCTGGCGCCCTCCGCGAAGACCGCGCAGAACCCGACCGCGCCGATGATCAGCGCGGACTTCGGGGGCAGCGCGAAGCGCGGCGGCGGGTGCTCGTCGGGCGTGCTGCGCAGGTCCAGCACGCCCTGGCAGGCGATGGCGCCCAGGACGGTCGACACCGCGGCGGCGACGGCCAGGTGGAGCCGGGCGTCGGTGGCCGCGTGCGCCGCAGCGGTGCCGGCCCCCGAGCCGAGCAGGGCGCCCACGCTCCACATGCCGTGCAGGCCCGACATGATCGGCTTGCCGAGCCGGTCCTCGGTCTCCACGCCGAGCGCGTTCATCGCCACGTCCGCCATGCCGGAGGTGGCGCCGTACGCCAGCAGGGCGCCGCACAGCCCGTACAGGTTGGGGGAGAGGGCGGGCAGGGCGAGCGAGAGGGTCCACAGGGCGAGCAGCAGGCGCAGCGCGGCGCGGGCGCCGAGACGGTGGCTGATCCGGCCGGCCAGCGGCATGGCGAGCGAGGCGCCGATCGCGGGGAAGGCGAGGGCGAGGCCGAGCTGTCCGGCGCTGAGGTGCGCGTGGTCCTGGATCCAGGGGACGCGGGTGGCGAAGCCGCCGGTCACCGAGCCGTGGACGAGGAAGACCACGGCGACGGACCAGCGGGCGCGGCGCAGCCGGGCCGGGGCGAAGCGCGGTGTGGAGGGTGGTTGCGAAGGTGGGGGAGCCGCGTCGGGGACGCCTGTGCCATCCATGGCGTCAAATTATCAGGAAGCCTGCCTGATAATAAGAGGAGTTGCCGAGCTGCCGTCGCGACCTCCGGACCAGGGGGTCTGGAAGGATCCGGGCATGGAAGAGACGCGCGGAGCCGCCCCCGGCCGTACCGCCGCACCGACCACCGCGCACGCCACCCCGCGCACCGCCTCGCCGAGCACCGCGCGGGCCATCAACGACCGCCTGGCCCTGCAACTTCTCCAGGCCGAGGGGCCGCTGACGGCCGGCGAGCTGAAAGCGGCCACCGGACTGTCCCGGCCCACCGTCGCCGACCTCGTCGAACGCCTCCGGGCCGCCGGACTGATCGCGGTGGTCGGCGAGTCCGGCGCCCGGCGGCGCGGTCCCAACGCCCGGCTGTACGCGATCGTCGCCGACCGGGCCCACCTCGCCGCCGTGGACCTGCGCACCCACGGCGCCACCGTCGCGGTCGCCGACCTGCTCGGCCGCGTACTCGCCGAGGCCACCGTCCCGGTGAACCCCGGCACGGCCCCCGACCGGGCGGCCGCGCACGGCGTCGCCGTCCTGGAGAAGCTGCTCGGCGAGGCCGGTGCCGGACGGCCGCACGCCGTCGCGGTCGGCGCCCCCGGCCTGGTCGACCCGGCCACCGGCCGGTTCGGCGGCACCGAATGGGTGCCCGCCTGGCACGCCGCGCTGGTCACGGCGCTCGGCGACCGGCCCGCCGCGCCGGTCCTGCTGGAGAACGAGGTCAACCTCGCCGCCATCGCGGAACAGCGCGACGGCGCCGCGCGGGACCGCGACACCTACGTCCTGCTCTGGCTCGGCCACGGCACCGGCGCCGCCGTCGTCCTGGACGGCCGGCTGCGCCGCGGCGCCTCGGGCGGCACCGGCGAGATCGGCTTCCTGCCCGTACCCGGCACCGGCGCGCTGCCCACGGCCGCGGGCTGCGACGGCGGTTTCCACTCGCTGGCGGGCTCCGCCGCGGTCTGCGCGCTCGCCGCCGAGCACGGCATCCGCGCGGACGCGCCCGACGCCGCAGGGCCGGACGACGACGCCGCGCCCGCCGCCGAAGCGCTGGTGCGCGCCGCCGTCCGCGCGGGCGACGCCGGCGCCCCCTTCCTCGACGCGCTGGCCGCCCGCGTCGCCATCGGCGCGGCGGCCGTGTGCGCCGTACTGGACCCCGGCTGCGTCGTCCTCGGCGGCGAGACGGGCCGCGCGGGCGGCGACGCGCTGGCCGGGCGGGTCGCCGCGCACCTCGCGCGGATGTCGCCGCTGCGCACCGAGGTGCGCGCGGGCACGGTCGGCGGCCGGGCCGTCCTGCGCGGCGCGGTGCTCGCCGCCATGGACGCCGCGCAGCACGACCTGTTCGGGCCCGCCGCCTGAGCGCCTACCGCGCGGCCGCCGCCTTGCCGCCGCTCCGCCGCGCGAGGAAGTCCGCGTAGCGCACCGTGCCGTCCGCGTGCTGCGGGGTCACGTTCTCGCCCCGCCGCAGCGCGCCGAACAGCCCGCCCGGCAGCCACAGCGGTACGAGCAGACGCCGCCGCCCGCCGGCCCGCAGCGTGTCCCGTACGAGATCGCGGGCGGCGAGCACCTCGGGGCCGCCCATGTCCGCGACCCGGCCCGCCGGTGCGCCGGACGCCAGCGCGGCCAGCCGGCCGGCGACCTCGCCCACGTCCACCGGCTGGAACCGCACCCCGGTCGGCACCGGCAGCACCGGCAGCCGCGCCCCGGCCTTGACCGCTCGCAGCACCAGGTCGTGGAACTGGGTCGTGCGCAGCACGGTCCAGCCGAGCCCGGACTCCGCGATCAGCCCCTCCACCTCGTGCTTCGTCCGGTAGTAGCCCAGCGGGATGCGGTCCACGCCGACGATGGAGATGTAGACCAGGTGCCGCACCCCGGCCGCCCGCGCCGCCTCGACGAGCCGCCCGGCCGCCTCGGTGTCGCCCTTCGGCGCCGAGGCGCAGTGCACGACCGTGTCGACGCCCGCCACCGCTTCGGCCAGCCCCGTGCCGTCGCGCAGGTCGACCGCGTACGAGGCCGGCCGCGGCCGGCCGGCGCCGGTGTCCGGGCGGCGGCTGAGGGCGCGTACGTCGTGGCCCGCGTCGAGCAGCCGGGGGATCAGGGCCCGGCCGAGCGTGCCCGTGCCGCCGGTCACCAGAATCGTCGTCATCGAGATCAGTCCTCGGAAGTAGGGGAGGGAAGGCGTGCGCGCGTGTCCGGCACGGCCAGTCGCCGCTGGGACGGGGCGGCGGCCCGGACTGTGACACGGCGAGCGCGTTCTGTGAGACAGCCCACAGCCCGCCGCCCGCCCGGCCGACGATCAGACGTGGCAGACTGAAGCCGTACTGAAATGACATACGCAGCGCACTCCGGGGTCGGTGAAAGTCCGAACCGGCGGTAATAGTCCGCGACCCGTCCGCCGCCAGCGGCCGGTTGAGCAGGTGGAATTCCTGCACCGACGGTTAAAGTCCGGATGGGAGGCAGTGCGCGGCGGGCGAGCATCGGTACGCCGCCGCCGGCGGTCGTCCTCGCGTTCAAGGGGGCGGTCTCTCTTTCCGGCCTCGGTGTGTCGTTGTCCCGTTCCCGTTTTTCCTGTCGTCGTGACAGCCCCGGAGTCCGTGCCCTGAGAGGCAGGAGGACCCGGTGGCCACCTCAGCCCCCGCGCAGACCGCGGCGATGCGCCGAGCCATCGAGCTTGCCGCCCGCGGCCTCGGGCACACCAGTCCCAATCCCGTCGTCGGCTGCGTCGTCACGGACGCGCGCGGACACGTCGTGGGGGAGGGCTGGCACGAGCGGGCCGGCGGCCCGCACGCCGAGGTCAACGCGCTGCGCGCGGCCGGGGACCGGGCCCGCGGCGGCACCGCGTACGTCACCCTGGAGCCCTGTAACCACACCGGCCGCACCGGCCCCTGTGCCCAGGCCCTCATCGACGCCGGCATCGCCCGCGTCCACTACGCCGTCGCCGACCCGAACCCCACCGCCACCGGCGGCTCCGCCACCCTGGCCGAAGCCGGCATCGAGGTCGAGGGCGGCCTGCTCGCCGACGAGGCCGCCGCGGGCAACGAGGCATGGCTGACCGCCGTACTGCGCCGCCGCCCCTTCGTCCTGTGGAAGTACGCCGCCACGCTCGACGGCCGGATCGCCGCCGCCGACGGCACCAGCCGCTGGATCACCTCCGCCGAGTCCCGCGCCGACGTCCACCGGCTGCGCGCCCAGGCCGACGCCGTCATCGTCGGCTCCGGCACCGCCCGCGCGGACGACCCGCACCTGGGCGCCCGGCTCGCGGGCCTGGCCGACGCCGAGGTCAGCCAGCCGCTGCGGGTCGTGGTCGACACCGGCGCCGCCGTCGTCAAGCCCGGCGCCCGCGTCCTGGACGGCACCGCGCCCACCCTGATCGCGGTCGCCGCGGACGCCGACGCCCGCCACCTCGAAGGACTCGCCCCGATCGTCCGGCTGCCGCGCGGCGCCGGCGGCACCGGGCTGCACATCCCCGCCCTGCTCAAGGCCCTGTACGAGCGCGACGTGCGCTCCGTGCTCCTGGAAGGCGGCCCGACCCTGGCCGGGTCCTTCCTCGCCGCGCACGCCGTCGACAAGGTCGTCGGCTACCTCGCGCCCGTCCTGCTCGGCGCCGGCCCGGCCGCCCTCGGCGACGCCGGAATCGGCACCATCGCCGAAGCGTTGCGCCTCGATGTGACCGCCACCGCCCGGCTCGGGCCCGACCTGCGCATCACCGCCACCCCGACCCGCCACGCCCCGAACGAGGAGAACTGACGTGTTCACCGGAATCGTCGAAGAACTGGGCGAGGTCGCCGCCGTCGAGAACCTCGGCGACAGCTCCCGGTTCACCCTGCGCGGCCCCCTGGTGACCGAGGACGCCAAGCACGGCGACTCGATCGCCGTCAACGGCGTCTGCCTGACCGTCGTGGACACCCGTGACGGCACGTTCACCGCCGACGTGATGGCCGAAACGCTCCACCGCTCCAGCCTGGGCGCCCTGACCGCCGGCTCGCGCGTCAACCTGGAACGCCCGATGGCCCTCGGCGGACGCCTCGGCGGCCACCTCGTCCAGGGCCACGTGGACGGCACCGGCACCATCGTCGCGCGCACCCCCGGCGAGCACTGGGAGATCGTCGGGATCTCGCTGCCCGCCGGGCTCGCCCGCTACGTCGTGGAGAAGGGCTCCATCACCGTCGACGGCGTCAGCCTCACCGTCGTCGAGGCGGCGGACGACCACTTCACCGTCAGCCTGATCCCCACCACCCTCGCCCTGACCACCCTCGGGACCAAACAGCCCGGCGACCCGGTCAACCTGGAGGTCGACGTGCTCGCGAAGTACGTCGAACGGCTCCTCGGGCAGGGGCAGGGCACGACGGCGGCCGCCGCGGCCGTGGAAGAGAGCCTGCGGTGAACGTCCTCGGCCGGCTGAACGACGAGGCGTTCGCCGTCCTCGGCCAGCACGTCATCTGGTCCGACATGATCGGCAACACCGTCGGCCTGGCCGCCCTGGCCTTCGGCTGGCGGCGCTCCATCTGGACCTGGCCCGCCCAGTTCCTGTCCGGCCTGATCCTCGTCTCCGCGTACGCCTACGCCCACCTCAGCGGCGGCGTCGGCAAGCAGCTCCTGGTCATCGGCGTGGCGCTGTGGGGCTGGCGGCAGTGGCAGCGCGGCCGGCAGCAGGCGCAGGACGGCTCCATCGCGGTGCGCTTCGCCACCTGGCGCGAGCGCGGCCTGCTCGCCGCCGGCACCGCCGTGGGCACCGCCGCCGTCGGCTCGCTGTTCGCCCTCGTGCCGCAGCTGTCCTGGAACCCCTGGCCCGACGCGTACATCTTCGTCGGCACCCTGGCGGCGATGGTCGCCCAGGCCCGCGGCCTGGTCGAGTTCTGGTTCGCCTGGCTGCTCGTCGACCTCGTCGGCGTCCCCCTCGCCTTCAGCAGCGGCCTGGCCTTCTCCGGCCTGGTCTACGTCGTCTACCTCGGCCTCGTCCTGTGGGGCCTGCGCGACTGGTGGCTGCGCTCCCGTACGAATCCGCAGCCCGTCCTGGAAGGAGCGGCGGCATGACCGCACTGCAGAGCTGGTACGACCCCGAGGACACCGGGGCCCGCGAACCCGTCCTGGTCCTGGACCCCGTCGAGCAGGCCGTCGCCGACATCGCCGCCGGGCGCCCGGTCGTGGTCGTCGACGACGAGAACCGGGAGAACGAGGGCGACCTCGTCGTCGCCGCCGAACGGGCCACCCCCGAAATCCTCGCCTTCATGATGAGCGAGTGCCGCGGCCTGATCTGCGCCCCCATGGAGGGCGCCGAACTGGACCGCCTCGCCCTGCCGCAGATGGTCGAGCACAACACCGAGTCGATGCGCACCGCGTTCACCGTCTCCGTCGACGCCACCGCGGCACACGGCGTCAGCACCGGCATCTCGGCCGCCGACCGCGCCACCACCCTGCGTCTGCTCGCCTCCGGCGAGGCCGCCCCCGGCGACTTCGTGCGCCCGGGACACGTCTTCCCGCTGCGCGCCCGCGAGGGCGGCGTGCTGGTGCGCAACGGCCACACCGAGGCGGGCGTGGACCTGGCCCGGCTGGCCGGGCTGCGGCCCGCCGCCGCCATCGTGGAGATCGCCGGCGAGGACGGCACGATGCTGCGGCTGCCCGAGCTGGTCCCGTTCGCCCGCAAGCACGGCCTGTCGATCATCTCCATCGAGGACCTGATCGCCTACCGGCTGAGCTCCGAGCCCACCGTGCGGCGCGAGGCGGAGACCCGGCTGCCGACCCGCCACGGCGAGTTCACCGCGTACGGCTACCGCTCCACCGTGGACGGCGTCGAGCACATCGCGCTGGTGGCGGGCGAGATCGGCGACGGCGAGGACGTCCTCGTACGGGTCCACTCCGAGTGCCTGACCGGCGACATCTTCCACTCGCTGCGCTGCGACTGCGGCCCCCAGCTGGAGGAGTCGCTGCGGCGGATCTCGGAGGCGGGCCGCGGCGTGGTGATCTACCTGCGCGGCCACGAGGGGCGCGGCATCGGCCTGATGTCCAAGCTGCGCGCCTACGAACTCCAGGAGCGCGGCCGCGACACCCTGGACGCCAACCTGGAGCTGGGCCTGCCCGCCGACGCCCGCGACTACGGCGCCGGCGCCCAGGTCCTGGCCGATCTGGGCGTACGGTCGCTGCGCCTGATGACCAACAACCCGGAGAAGACCGAGGCGCTGGTCCGGCACGGCCTCAAGGTCACCGGCCGGGAGCCGATGCCCGTACAGGCGGGCGAGCACAACCTGCGGTACCTGCGCACCAAGCGGGACCGGATGGGGCACGACCTGCCCTGGCTCGACGCGGAGCGCGCGTCGGCCTGCGGCAACCAGTAGCACCGCGGCCGGACCCCGGCCGTCCCACCCGTTACGTACACGAACACCACGAGGAGAACCGTGAGCGGCAAGGGCGCACCCGAACTGTCCGTGAAGAACTGTGGCGACCTGCGGGTGGCCGTCATCGCGGCCCAGTGGCACGAGAAGGTGATGGACGGCCTGGTGGACGGCGCCCTGCGCGCCCTGTCCGAGCTGGGCATCGACGAGCCGACGCTGCTGCGCGTGCCGGGCAGCTTCGAGCTGCCGGTGGTCGCCAAGGTCCTGGCGGGCCGCGGCTACGACGCGATCGTGGCGCTCGGCGTCGTCATCCGCGGCGGCACCCCGCACTTCGACTACGTGTGCCAGGGCGTCACCCAGGGCCTGACGCAGGTCAGCGTCGACACCGGCGTACCCATCGGGTTCGGCGTGCTGACCTGCGACACCGAGGAGCAGGCCCTGGACCGGGCCGGGATCTTCGGCTCCACCGAGGACAAGGGCCACGAGGCGGTGACCGCGGCCGTCGCCACCGCCGCGACGCTGCGTACCGTCGCCGAGCCCTGGCGCTGAGCGGAGCCGGGCGACCGCGTAGGGTGGGGCACATCATGTCCAAGAAGACGTTCGAGGAGCTCTTCGCCGAGCTCCAGCAGAAGGCCGCCACCGGCGACCCCGCCACCTCCCGCACCGCCGAGCTGGTCCGGTCCGGCGTGCATGCGATCGGCAAGAAGGTCGTCGAGGAGGCCGCCGAGGTCTGGATGGCCGCGGAGTACGAGTCCGACGAGGCCGCCGCCGAGGAGATCTCCCAGCTCCTCTACCACCTCCAGGTGATGATGGTCGCCAAGGGGATCTCCCTCGACGACGTCTACGCCCATCTCTGAGCCGTCGCCCGGCCCCCGTACGACCGCACCCCCCCTTCCCCCTCCCTCCTCTCCCCCTCTCGCACAAAGGAAGTCGCTCTCATGCTGCGCATCGCCGTCCCGAACAAGGGTTCACTGTCCGAGCCTGCGTCGGCGATGCTCCATGAGGCCGGCTACCGCCAGCGCAAGGACCGCAGGGAACTGGTCCTGGTCGACGCGGAGAACGAGGTCGAGTTCTTCTTCCTGCGCCCGCGCGACATCGCGGTCTACGTCGGCTCCGGCAAGCTGGACATCGGCATCACCGGCCGCGACCTGCTGCTCGACTCCGGCGCGCAGGCCGAGGAGATCATGCAGCTCGGCTTCGCCGGCTCGACCTTCCGCTACGCCACCCGCCCCGGCACGGCCAAGGAGGTCACCGACTTCGGCGGCATGACGGTCGCCACGTCCTTCTCCGGGCTGGTCACCCAGCACCTCGCGGACAACGGCGTGCACGCCTCCGTCGTGCACCTGGACGGCGCCGTGGAGACGGCCATCCAGCTCGGCGTCGCCGAGATCATCGCCGACGTCGTGGAGACCGGCACCACCCTGCGCAACGCCGGGCTGGAGATCATCGGCGAGCCGATCCTCAAGTCCGAGGCGGTCGTCATCCGCGGCAAGGGCGCCCCCGAGGACGACCCGAAGGTCCGCCAGTTCCTGCGGCGCATGCAGGGCGTCCTGGTCGCCCGGCGCTACGTGATGATGGACTACGACATCCGCGTGGAGCACGTCGAGAAGGCCGTCGCCCTCACCCCGGGCTTGGAGTCGCCGACCGTCTCCCCGCTGCACCACGAGGGCTGGGTCGCGGTCCGCTCGATGGTCCCCTCCAAGGACGCCCAGCGCATCATGGACGAGCTCTACGAGCTGGGCGCCCGCGCCATCCTGACCACCGGCATCCACGCCTGCCGCCTCTGACCCGGCGATCCGGCCGCCGCCGACGGGCGGCGGCCACACCCGCCCCCGGCCCGCGCCGGCGGCCCGTACGAAAGAGCCCAGCGACGTGTCCGCGCCCGCATCCGCGCCCCTGCCCGCCCTCCCGGTGACCTTCCGGCCGGCCCGCACCCGGGCCGTCCTGTACGGCGTCGGCATCGCCCAGCTCGCCGTCCTGACGGTGATCGCCGTGCTGCTGCCGAAGCTCGGCGGCGGCGAGCGGATCAGCTTCGTGTTCACCGGCCTGATCGTCCTCGGCGTGCTCCTGCTGCTGGCCCGCCCCAAGGTGGTCGCCCGCCAGGAGGGCATCACGGTCGTCAACCTGACCACCAAGCGCGAGCTGGCCTGGGCCCAGGTGCTGCGCGTCAACCTCCGCCAGGGCGACCCGTGGGTCCACCTCGACCTCGCGGACGGCACCAGCCTCCCGGCGATGGGCATCCAGCCCGGCATCGCCCGCGACCAGGCCATCCGGGACGCCCGCACCCTGCGCGCCCTCGCCGAGGAGCACGGCTCCGGCGACCACTCGGACCGCTGAGAACCCGCGCCCGCCCCCGGGACACCGGCGCCGACCCTGCCCGCACCCCTGCCCTGCTGATTACCCTGGTGCCCAGGGCGCGCACCGCGCCCCGCCCCGTCAGCGGGCCACTGCGACCTGAGGAGTGACTCCCTCCAGCAATGGACGGATCGTCCGGTAGTACCTGCGCCGCCCCTCCACCGGAACCCCCGCATCCACGGGAGTTCCCCCGCATCCCGGAGGCGGCGGCATGACCGCCAGTCTGCTGCTGCTCGCGGCGGCACTCGTCCTGATCCTCGCCAACGGCTTCTTCGTCGCCGCCGAATTCGGCCTGGTGACCGTGGAGAAAGCCGAGGCCGAACGGGCCGCGCAGGAAGGCGACCGGCGCGCCCGCACCGTCGTCGGCGCCCTGCGCGAACTCTCCTTCCAGCTCTCCGGCACCCAGCTCGGCATCACCATCACCTCCCTGGTGGTCGGCATGCTCGCCGAGCCCGCCCTCGCCCACCTGCTGTCCGGGCCGCTGGCCGGCACCGGGCTGCCGGCCGGCGCCGTACCCGGTATCGCCGTCGTGATCGGCATGCTGCTGGCCTCCGCCGTGCAGATGGTCCTCGGCGAACTGGTGCCCAAGAACTGGGCGGTCTCCAGGCCGCTCCAGGTGGCCCGCTTCGTCGCGGGCCCGCAGGGCGCCTTCTCCCGCTTCTTCCGCCCGGTGATCTCCCTGCTGAACACGGTCGCCAACCGGCTCGTACGGGCCCTGGGCGTGGAGCCGACCGACGAGCTGGCCTCCGCCCGCACCCCCGGCGAGCTGGTCTCCCTCGCCCGCCACTCGGCACAGGCGGGCGCGATCGAGCAGGACACCGCCGACCTGTTCGTACGGACCCTCTCCCTCGGCGGGCTGACCGCCGAGAACGTCATGACCCCGCGGGTACGGGTCAGCGCCCTCCAGGCGTCCGCGACCGCCGAGGACGTCCTCAACCTCACCCGCGCCACCGGCCTGTCCCGCTTCCCCGTCTACCACACCCGGCTCGACGAGGTCGTGGGCATGGTGCACCTCAAGGACGCCCTCGCGGTGCCCGAGCACGAGCGGCTGCGCACCCCGGCCGCCCGGATCGCCGTACCGCCGCTGCTGGTTCCCGCGACGCTGCCGGTGCAGCCGCTGCTGGAGCGGCTGCGCAGCGAACAGCCGATCGCCGTGGTGGTCGACGAGTACGGCGGCACGGCCGGTGTCGTCACCCTGGAGGACATCGTCGAGGAACTGGTCGGCGAGGTCCGCGACGAGCACGACCGGATCGACCTGCCCGAACTGGCCCAGGCGCCGCCCGAGGACGGCCGGCCCGCCTGGGACGCCGACGGCGGCTGCCGGGTGGACACCCTGCTGCGGATCGGCCTGGACGCGCCCGACGGCCCGTACGAGACCGTGGCGGGCCTGCTGGCCCACATACTCGGGCGGGTCCCCGCCCCCGGCGACACCGCCGAACTGGACGGCTGGCGGCTGCGGGTGCGGCTGGTGTCCCACCACCGCGCCGAACGCGTCCGGATCATACGGACCACGAGCGCGGCGGCGCCGGCCCCGCTCCTCGCGGAGGTGACCCGGTGAGTTTCCTGCAACTGCTCTTCGCCGCCTTCCTGGTCCTGGTCAACGGCTTCTTCGTGGGCGCGGAGTTCGCACTGGTCTCGGTGCGCCGCAGCCAGGTCGAACCGCTGGCCACCGCGGGCTCCAAACGGGCCCGCAAGGTGTTGCACGGCCTGGAGAACCTGCCGCAGATGATGGCGGCGGCCCAGTTCGGCATCACCGTCTGCTCCCTGACGCTCGGCGCGGTCGCCGAACCGACCGTCGCCCGCCTCCTGGAGCCCCTCTTCCACGCGGCGCACCTGCCCGAACCGCTGGTCCACCCGCTCGGCTACGTCATAGCCCTGGCCGCGGTGGTCTTCCTCCACCTGGTCATCGGCGAGATGGTCCCGAAGAACCTGGCGATGGCCGCGCCGGAGAAGACCGCGCTGTGG
Organism: Streptomyces sp. NPDC017056; assembly: GCF_044332485.1. NCBI lineage: Bacteria > Bacillati > Actinomycetota > Actinomycetes > Kitasatosporales > Streptomycetaceae > Streptomyces > Streptomyces sp. NPDC017056. Next base: position 391,787 of record NZ_JBIRPD010000002.1, read on the forward strand.
TTCAGCCCGGGCCTGGTCGCCTTCGCCCGGCTGTGCCGCCCGGTCACCGCCCTCCTCGGGGCGTGCGCGCGCGGCGTGCTGCGCCTGTTCGGCGTCGAGCCGAAGGACGAGGTCGAGGCGGTCTTCACCAGCCAGCAGCTCACCGACCTCGTGGCGGACTCCAAGCAGGCGGGCCTGCTGGCCCCCGCCGAGCAGGAGCGCCTGTCCGACGCGCTGGAACTGGGCAGCCGGCCGGTCACCGACGTCCTCCTGGACCCGGCCGGGCTGGTCACCGTCGATCCGGCCGTCACCCCGCGCCAGGTCGAGGAGCTGACCGTCAAGACCGGTTACTCCCGCTTCCCGGTGTCCGCGCCCGGCGGCGCGTACATGGGCTACCTGCACGTCAAGGACGTACTGGATCTGGAGGAGGGCGACCGCGCGGTACCGCAGCACATCTGGCACCCGATGGCGACGCTGCGCGCCGAACTCCCGCTGGACGACGCCCTGACCGCCATGCGCCGGGCCGCCTCCCACCTGGCCGCGGTGGCCGACGCGTCCGGCCGGGTACTGGGCCTGGTCGCGCTGGAGGACGTACTGGAGAAGCTGGTGGGGGAGGTGCGCGACCCGGCGCACCGCCAGGAGCTGCCGCGGCTCGCGCAGGTGGGCGGCCGGGCCGCCGGGGCGCCGGGCGACCGGGTCTCCGGCCCGCGCGGCGAACCGGACCCGGCCAGGGAGGACCGGGCGATGGCGGGTTGATGGCCAAGGGGCGCAAGCGGGCGCGCGGCGAGCGGGCGGGGCTCAGCCGCGCCCGGGTGCTGGACGCGGCGCTCGCGCTGGCCGACCGCGACGGGCTCGCCGCCCTCTCGATGCGCCGCCTCGGCGCCGAACTCGGCGTCGAGGCCATGACGCTGTACCACTACGTCCCGAACAAGGACGCGTTGCTGGACGGCCTGGTGGAGCGGGTGTTCGAACAGGCGGCTCCGCTCACCGCCGACGGCGGGCGCTGGCGGGCGGCGCTGGAGGAGTACGCCGCTTCCCTCCGGCAGACCCTGCTGCGCCACCCCGGCGTGCTGCCGCTCGCGATGAGCCGCCCCGCCCTGTCGCCGCAGACCCTGGACGCCGTGGAACACGGCCTGCGGATGCTGCGCGACGCGGGCTTCCCGCTCGGCAGGGCGCTGGACGTACTGAACTCGCTCACCGTGTTCGCCGTCGGGCACACCGCCGTCGAGGCCGCCACCGCGCGCGCCGACGAGCAGGGGGCGCCCGGCTCGGCCGCGTATCTCGCGCAGTTGGACACCGGCCGCTTCCCGCTCCTCGCGGAGGCCGGCCGGGGCGGCCACGGAACCGACGACGCGGCGCGCTTCCGCCACGCCGTCCGGGCCCTGCTGGCGGGCTTCGACGCCGCGCCGCGCTAGCGCCGGGGGCGCCCGTTCGAGCCGGGCGCCCCCGGTACGGCCGGTGCGGCTGGTGCGGTCAGAGCGGCGGCGGGGCCTCCGGGCCGGGGCCGGTGGCCGGGCCGCGGCCGGACAGGACCTCGCCGTACGCCTGCATCAGGTCGGGCAGCCGCAGGGTGGCCAGGTCGTCCCGGGCCGGGGTGCAGGACCAGGTGGACAGCCGCAGGTCACGGTAGGCGCAGCTCTTCTCGTACAGGGTGCGCAGGAAGCGGCCGTTGCCGAGTTCGTCGATCCAGCCCTGGTCGACGACGTGCGCGCTGATGCTGCGCAGCTCCTCCAAGGACTCCTCGTCCCAGTGGTCGCCGTTCTCGGCGGCCAGTACCTCGCCGATGGCCGTCAGTTCGGGCGGCCGGTAGCTCGGGAAGTCGACGCGCGAGGTGAAGCGCGAGGACAGACCGGGGTTGGCGGCCAGCAGGCGGTCCATGCCCTCCGGGTAGCCGGCGAGGATGACGACGAGGCGGTCGCGGTTGTCCTCGGCGCGCTTGAGGAGCACCTGCAGCGCCTCGTCGCCGTACGCGTCGCCCTTGCTGTACGCCGAGTTGGACAGGCTGTACGCCTCGTCGACGAACAGCACCCCGCCCAGCGCCGAGTCGATCAGCTCGTTCGCCTTCACGGCGGTCTGGCCGAGGAACTCGCCGACCAGGTCCGCCCGTTGCGCCTCGACGAGGTGGTCGCCGCCGAGCAGCCCGAGGGCGTAGAACACCCGGCCGAGTATCCGGGCCACGGTGGTCTTTCCGGTGCCGGAGGGCCCCGAGAACACGAAGTGTCGTTTCGGCGGCTGCACCGGCAGGCCCTGCCCCGCCCGCAGCCGCGCCATGCGCAACTGCGCCGACAGCGCCCGCACCTGACGCTTCACCGGTTCCAGCCCGACCATGCGTTCCAGCTCGGCCAGGGCCTTCTCCAGCAGCACCGGGTCGGGCGGCCCGGCGGGCAGCTGCTCGGCCCCGCGCGGGCCGCCCGGTGCGGCCTTCTCCCGTACGGCCGGCCCGGCGTCCCCGGGCGAGCCGCCCGCCAGGTCGCCGTCCGGGCCCTCCGGCTCGGTCGCGGCCAGCAGCTCCCGCCCGTCCACCGGGTCGAGCGGGGACAGCGGATCGAGGTCGCCGCCCGCCTCCTGGCCGAAGCCGGCGGCGGAGACGGCCGCCAGGTCCGTGCCCTCCTCCAGGCCGTCGCCCTCGGCGATGGCCGCGAGCCGCGCCGAGGTGTCCATGAACGCCGGGTCGACCCGGTGCACCGAGCGGTACAGCGGCAGCGCGGCCGCGCTGCGCCCGGTGCCCTCGTGGGCGCGGGCGAGCCAGTACCGCAGCTCCTTGCGCTGCGGCTGCTCGCTGCGGCAGCGCATCAGGGCGGCCGACAGCAGCGGCTCGGCCTGCCCGTACATCTCCTGGCGCACCCGTGCCATGCCGCCGAACAGCCCGGACTCGATGCCGAGCAGCGGGTCGTCGAGCAGCGGTTCGGTGTGCCGTACGAGCTGGTCCCAGTCCTTGACGAGGTAGGCGCGGCAGGCGTGCAGAAAGCGCACCTGCGGGTCGGTGTCGACCGGCGGGCAGCCGGCCAACGCCTGGTCCAGCTCGCCGACATGGCGGCCGTCGAGCCAGTGCGAGGCGTGCGCCAGCAGCAGGTCGCGGCCGGTCTCCAGCACGGGCTGCACCCACCAGCCGAGCCAGTACCAGGAATTGAGTGTGCGCCGGTGCCGGGCCCGCTGTTCGCCGAAGCGGTCGCGGTGCCGGTGCATGCGCAGCAGCGCGGTCGAGGTGTCCGCACGCAGTGCGTGCAGGCCGAGCCATCCGTCGGCCATCGTCGGATCCATCCGCACCGCGGCCCGGAACTCCTCCTCGGCCTGCGGGTACGCGCCTACGGTGTAGGCGTCTACCGCGCGCAGCCAGGCGAGTTCGGCCGGGGCGTGTGTGCCCTGCGTGCCGAATTCCATCACGTCCCCCACAAAACGTCCCCCGTGGTGTGCCGCCGGGCGAGTGCCAGGCCGCAGCGTGTTCGAACCGCTGTGCTGTGGACGGGAATTGCTCGCCGCCCGGGCTCATCGCGTGCGTCCTTCGGTGGCACGGACTCGCATCGTACCTGCGGTATCGGTGCAGGCCGAAGAGGGCGGTACGAGGGAAGGCGAGGCTCCGCGGCGCGAAGAATGCGGTGACATAGGGTGAGGAGGGCGAGTGCCGTGCGGCGCGCGATGAGCGCCCGGCACAGAACGAAGCCCCCGATCACGGGGGAACAACCGGGGGCTTCGCGTCTGCGGGCGGTCCGTCAGAACCGCACATTGAGAACGTAAGTCCTGTACGCCCCCCAGGTCAAGCCGAGTTGAGGCAGTCGGCGGTACCCGCACGGCGACGATCTGCGTACCGGCTGTGGTCCGTCACGTACGGTGAGGATTCCGGAGCGCACCACCCGCACCACCGGGCCCCGGCAGCACCTCGTAGCCCTCGTTCAGCGCGTGTACCAGCAGATCGGCGTGCGGACGCGAGGGGTCCGCCGCGAAATGGGCGCGCTCCGCCGGAATCCAGTCATTCCAGAACGCGGAGAGGTCCGGACCGTCCCGGAGCCGTCCCCTGTCCCAAGAGTGACCGGCCGTCAGTTCCATCCACAGCAGGCACGCCAGGTACGGGCGCAGGGCGCGGCGGCCCGCGCCGACGCCCTCCACGATGACGGCGTGCGCCGGTGCCAGCTCCCGGCGCGCGGTGAACTCCCTGCGCTCCCAGTCGTACACCCGGTACCGCGCGCGCTCCCCCCGGGACAGTGGTTCCAGCACCTCGGCCCGGAACCGGTCCGTCCAGGCGAACAACGCGTCATGGGTGGCGATGTCGTCCAGATGGACGACCGGGGCGCCGCCGAGCGCCGCGGCCAGGTGCCGCGCGAAGGTGCTCTTGCCGGACCCGGCGTGCCCGTCCACCGCGATCAGACGCACGGGACCACAGGACGGGGGCAGCGCGCGCAACCGGTCGGCGAGGCCGGCCGGCGCGGACACGGGAGACACGGACCGCGCCGCCGGACGGGACGGCAACGGCCGGATCGGTTCTTGACTCACGCTGCTGCCTGTCTGACGGGGCCGGGGACCGCGATCAGCGTATCCAGCCCCCGGGACCCGCGGCCCGGCCGAACCGTACGCCCTGGTCGGCGACGGGCCCGCGGCGCATCCGGTACGCGTCGCGCGGGTAGTTCTGCGGCACCCGCCAGGGCGCGGCCGGCCCCTGCTTGGGCAGGGCGCCGAGGCCGCGCCGCACGTAGCCGGACGTCAGGTCGAGCAGCGGGCCCAGCGGCAGGGAACGGTCGGGGGAGCGCGGTGTGCAGACGTCGTAGCCGTGCGCGTCCATGTGGCGGAGCAGCCGGCACACGTACCGGGCGACGAGGTCGGCGCGCAGGGTCCAGGAGGCGTTGACGTAGCCGATGGTGAACGCCAGGTTCGGCACGCCGGACAGCATCATGCCCTTGTAGGCGACGGTGTCGGCGGGGACGGTCTCCGCGCCGTCGACCACCAGCCGGGCGCCGCCGAGGGCGAGCAGGTTCAGTCCCGTGGCGGTCACGACCAGGTCCGCGTCGAGACGGCCGCCCGACGCCAGCCGCAGGCCCGACGCCGTGAAGGTCTCGATGCGGTCGGTCACGACCGACGCCCGCCCCTCGCGCAGCGCCGCGAACAGATCGCCGTCCTGCACGAGGCTCAGCCGCTGGTCCCACGGGTCGTACGCCGGGGTGAAGTGCGTGCCGACGTCGTACCCCGGCGGCAGCCGGCGGGTCACGCCCCTGCGCAGCAGCGCCTTGGCGGCTTCCGGGGCGCGGCGGCTGAACTGGAAGAACGCGAGGCTCAGCAGCACGTTCTTCCAGCGGACGGCGGGGGCGGCCACCCGCACCGGCAGGGCCCGCAGCAGGCCCTGGGCGACCGGGTCCCGGGACGGCAGGGAGAGCACGTAGCTCGGCGAGCGCTGGAGCATGGTCACGTGCCCGGCCCGTTCGGCGAGCGCCGGCACCAGGGTGACCGCCGTCGCGCCGCTGCCGATCACCACGACGCGGCGGCCGGTGTGGTCGAGGCCGGCGGGCCAGTGCTGCGGGTGCACGACCCGGCCCGCGAAGTCGCCGATGCCGGGGAAATCGGGGGTGTACCCCTCGTCGTAGCGGTAGTAGCCCGTGCACATGAAGAGGAACGAGCAGGTCAGGCGGACGTCCGAGGCGCCGGCCGGCCGGTCGTCGGGCGGCTCCCCGCCCCGGCCCGTGCGGGCCTCCACGGTCCACCGGGCCCGTGCGGACGACCACGACGCCTGCACCACCCGGTGGCCGAAGCGGACGGCCCGGTCCACCCCGTGCTCCTGCGCCGTGGCGCGGATGTAGTCGCGGATGGCGGCACCGCCGGCGAGGGACTCGGGGCCCCGCCACGGCCGGAACGCGTACCCGAGCGTGTACATGTCCGAATCCGAGCGCACGCCCGGGTAGCGGAACAGGTCCCACGTCCCGCCGATGGCGTCCCGCCCCTCCAGGATCGCGAAGGTCCGGCCGGGAAAGGCGCGCCGCAGGTGGCAGGCGGCGCCGATGCCGGACAGGCCGGCCCCGACGATGACGACGTCGACGTGCTCCGCAGCATCCACGGACCCGTCCTCTCTCCCTCACGCGGGGCCGCGGTGGCGGCCCCTGCTGCCGCATCCTGCTGATCCCTGTCGCGACGCGCGGCGAACCGCTGGCCGAAGGGCGGGTCCAGGAGCAATAGTTGAGCCACGGCCGCCGGGCGGCCGTACCCGCCCCTGCCACCCCGCCCGTCCCGCCCCACCGCTCTCCTGGCTCATCCCATCGCATCCGACTGGGGGACCTCCACCATGAGCAGACCCACGCCCCGGCGTACCGTCCTGGCCGCCGCCCTCGCCGTCGCGGCCGGCGCCGCCACCCCGCTGGCGCACGCCGCCTCCCCTTCCGCACCGTCCGCCGCACCGAAGGCGAAGCGTCTCGTGGACTACCGAGCCTGGCACACCGCCGCCGACTTCAACCAGGGCGCCGCCAACGGCACCCGCGTGGTGAACGGAGGACGCCCAGGGGTGGCCATCGGCACCCCGGCCGGCTCGGCCGACTACCGGGACCCGCACACCGGTACGACCGCCACCTGGGAGTACGCGGTCTGGACCTCCCCCCTCCGTACGCTCAAGGTGCCGTCGACGGAAGCCGTCGCCTCCTGGAACGCCCACACGCCGGCCGGCACCTGGATCGCCGTGGAACTGCGCGGCACGTACAGCGACGGCAGTACGACGCCCTGGTACGTGATGGGCCGCTGGGCCGCGGGGGACGGCGACATCCGCCGCACCTCCGTCGACGGCCAGAAGGACGGCAAGAGCAACATCTCCACCGACACCTTCGCGATCGACAACCCCGCGAGCGGCCTGCGGCTGAGCGCGTACGAACTGCGGGCCACGCTCTACCGCAAGCCCGGCACCACCCTCACCCCCACCGTCTGGCGCCTGGGCCTCATGGGGTCCGACGTGCCCGACCGCTTCGACGTGCCCGCCACCAAGCCGGGCGCCGCCACCGGCCGTGAACTGACCGTGCCGCGCTACTCGCAGGAAACCCACAAGGGCCAGTACCCGGAGTACGACAACGGCGGCGAGGCCTGGTGCAGCCCCACCTCCTCCCAGATGATCATCGAGTACTGGGGCCGCAAACCCACCGCCGCCGACCTGGCCTGGGTCAACCCCGCCTACGCCGACCCCCAGGTCTGCCACGCCGCCCGGTACACCTACGACTACCAGTACGCCGGCTGCGGCAACTGGCCCTTCAACACCGCCTACGCGGCCACGTACCGGAACATGGAAAGCGCCGTCACCCGGCTCCGCACCCTCTCCGACGCCGAGACCCTGATCCGCGCCGGCATCCCCGTCATCACCTCCCAGTCCTTCATGGCGTCCGAACTGACCGGCGCGGGCTACGGCACGGCCGGCCACCTGATGACCGTCATCGGCTTCACCCGCACCGGCGACGTCGTCGCCAACGACCCCAACTCCCCGACCAACGCCGCCGTCCGACGCGTCTACAAGCGCCGCGAATTCGAGAACATCTGGCTCCGCACCAAACGCAAGAACGCCGAAGGCAAGGTAGTCAGCGGCACCGGCGGCATCTGCTACATCTACTTCCCCACCGACATCTCCACCCCCCAACGAGAGGCTCTGGAAGCAGTAGGCATCCGCTGAACCGCCGGGCGTGGGGTACGCGTGTCCGTGATGGTCAGCCCGCCAAGGTGAGGGTGGGGCGCAGGCCGTTGGGGCGTTGGTGTACTGGGAGGTGGTCTACGGGCAGGTAGGTGCAGCCGAGTGCGGTGGCGCCGCCGTCGGCCTCCCGGTCGTCGCCCACCATCAGGACGTCCGCGGGGTCCAAACCCAGTTCCTCGCAGGCGATTTCGAACAGCCGCGGGTCCGGTTTCTGGATGCCGTGCTCGTACGACAGGACGTACCGGTCGACGAGGTGGTCGAGGCCGTGGGCGCGGAGCACCGGGCGCAGGTCCCAGCCGATGTTGCTGACCACGCCGACGCGCAGGCCGCGTCGCCGCAGTTCGCCGAGCACCTCGGCGGCGTCGGGGTACGGCGCCCACGCGGCGGGCGTCATGTGGCGCTCGTACAGCGCGTCGTACAGGGCGTCGTCGGGGAGCGGCACCTGCCGGGCCAGGCCGGTGTACAGCTCGCGGTGCCGGTCGGCGCTGCGGTCGCGGACGTCCCAGAGGGCGGCCAGCTCGGATGGCAGGTGCACCGGTGAGGAGCCGCCGGGCAGCGCGCCGGCGCGGCTCAGTTCCGCGGCGAGGCGGACGATCTCCTCCTCCGCCACCCGCGTTCCGGTCTCCTCCAGCACCGTACGCAACCAGGTCTCCGGCGACTCGATCCGCGCGAGCGTCCCGGAGAAGTCGAACAGCACTCCCTTGATCGTCATGCCGCCATCCTGGACCGCCGCACGGCCCGCTTCCAAGAGGGCGCCCGCGGCGCGTCCGGGAGCGCCGGGGCGCGGCTCGCGTGCCGACGGGCGCCGTACGGCTATCGGCGGGTTCCGTACCGGCGCGAGTACGTGATCGCCGCGATGCCCACGAGGGCCGCGCCCAGGAGCCAGCCGCCGAGCACGTCGGTGGCCCAGTGGACCCCGAGGTAGACGCGGGTGAAGCCGACGCCCGCGACGGACACGGCGGTCAGGGACGCGGCGCACCACAGCCACCGCCGGCGCGTGCCGTACAGGCGCAGCAGCCACAGGGCGAGGCCGCCAGCGACCGCCGCCGTCATCGCGTGTCCGGAGGGGAAGGCCGCGTACTGCGCGGAGTCCACCGGGTCGGGCCACACGGGGCGGTGCCGCCCTACGACGGCTTTCAGCACCTGCTGGAGTGCCGTGCCCGCGGCCGCGGTGCCGGCGACCCAGCAGCCGAGTGTCCATTGCTTGCGTCGCAGCAGGGCGATGACCACGACGGCCAGCAGGGCCCGGAAGGTCCACGGATCCCAGATCCAGTCCGAGAAGACCTTGTTGGCCTGGGTCAGGCCGGGGTCTGCGACGGCCGTGCGGTGCAGGGTTGCCGCGATGGCCCGGTCGAAGGCGAGCAGCGGGCTCCAGTGGGCGGCGACGAGGGTGAGGAGGGTGATGAAGGGGAGGGTGAGGAGGGGGACGAGGAAGGGGAGGGGGAGGGACGGGCGGCCGGTGTGGGTGTCTGCCGGGTTCGGTGGTCCGGTGGTGGGCGGGGAGGAGGGCGGACTGGGTGCCATGGGCGAATCCTCGCCGAGGGGGCCGGGGCGGGGCCAGTGCCGCCGGAGCGAACGCTTCCGTGCGCCCGCACGGCGTCGGCCGCGCCGTACCCGTATGTCGGTACGTCGGTATGTGGGTAAGTTGGCATGACCGTACGTCCGTACATACATCCGTGCGTCAGTACGTCCCGTGCAGCGCCGGTGCGTCAGTACGTCAGCGCGCTCAGCCCCGGTACGAACGCCACCAGCAGCGGCACCGCCGGGACCAGGGCCGCGAACGCCGTCATGCGCAGCCGGCGGCCGGGTGTGAAGCGCGGTGCGGGGGCCAGCAGCCGGTCCACCCGGTGCGGGAGCTGGGTGCGCTGGGTGGGGCACGGGCCGAACACTCCGCGGTCCTCGTTGAGTTCGACCAGGGCCAGGGCGATCGTCAGCCGCCCGAAGCGGTGCGAGGCCACGTCGTCGGCGGCCAGTTCCACCAGCCGGTGCACCTGGTCGCGGAACGCGGCGAAGACCGGGACCTGCGGGAAGCCGGCCGCGAGCGCCGAGGCGCAGTGCAGGAGGACGTCGTGGCGGGCCCGTGCGTGGCCCTGCTCGTGCGCGATCAGCGCGTCCAGCTGACGGCCTTTCAAGCGACGCAACGCCGAGGTGGTGACGACCAGTTGGGGCGCGGCGCCGTGCAGCCACCACGCCTCGGGCCGGTCGCCCTCCAGTACGACGAGCCGGTCGCCGGTGCGCTCCTCGCCGGGCAGCAGCGGGGAGCGGCGCAGCAGGTCGGCACGTCGCTGCCGGCGGCGGGCGCGGGCGCCGCGTACCTCGCGGGTGAGCATGACGGCCGTCCACGCGCCGCCGCACGCCAGTACCGCGGCCAGTACGCCGGACCAGGGGCCGTACGCCTTGAGCGCGTACGCCTCGACGACGACGCGCGGCGCGTGGCCGAAGAGGTGGCTGCGTACGGCTTCCCACGCGGCGGCGCCGCTGAGCGACATCGCGAGCACACAGCACAGCAGGACGGCGGCGACCACGCACTGCCACACCCAGAGGGCGAGCACCGGTTCGCGGTCGGGCCAGTCGGCGCGGGCCATCAGGCGCGGCGCCATCGCCGCAGCCAGCGCGCCGAGCATCATCAGCGCGAGCGGGACCATCATGGACGTCAGCCTATGAGCGGGCGGCTACGCGTAGGTAGGTTCCCGCTTGGAAGTGACGTATACCACCGACTGCCGTGACGGGTGGTGGTCAAGGGTGTTCGTGGGGGCTGTCGTCTTCGCGAGGCCAGTGGTGCTCGTGGTGCTCGCGGGGCGGCCGTTTCGTGATCGCCGGTCAGAGGGTCAGCAGCATCGCGAACATGCCGATGCCCATCGTCACCCGGCACGCGCCCACCACCTCCGGCCACGCGGCCCGCGCCCGGTCGGCCGGGCCGGGGGCGCCTGCCGGGCGCCAGGCGCCCGCCGGTGCGAGCCGCACACCGGCGGCGACGATGTACACGGCGTAGTACGCCAGCAGCAGCCCCGTGAGCACCGGCAGCCCGCCCGGCCCCGCGGCGCCCAGGTGGTGCCCCGCGTGCCCGCCGCCCACGGCCGGCATCGCCAGGGACATGTAGACCATCGCCGCCGCTCCCACCGCGTGGTGCGGATGCCGCCGCCGCAGCGCCCACAGGCCCACCGCGCCGAAGACGGCCGCGAACACCCACGGCCACCAGGACGGCGGCGCCACCGCCGAGGCGGGCAGCGCCATCGCCGCCATGCCCAGCCCCATCAGCGCCTCACCGCGCGCCTCCCGCCGCTGCGCGGCCGTACCGCGGCGCACGCTCGACAGGCAGTACGCGCCCGCCCCGGCACACAGCAGCACCAGCAGCCAGCCGACCCATGCCGGTCCGTGCACGGTGTACCTCCCCGAGAACCCGTACCGGTACAGCCGCATGGTGCCCCGCCGAGGGCGCGCGGACCCCCGCCGTGCACCGGGAACCGGGAGCGCACGGACGCAAAAGGGGAGCATGCCCGGGGAGGGCGCCGGTGGGGCCGGTGGGGTTCCGCCGGGCCGGGGGCTCAGATGCCGGGGCGGTAGCGCAGCGGGTGGTCCGCGGGGACCTCCGTCAGCACGATCCGGTGGCCGTCGGGGTCGGCGATCCACATCTCGATCAGGCCCCACGGCTCCTGCACCGGCGGACGCAGCACTTCCACGCCGCGCGCGGCCAGTTCCTTGTGCGCGGCGGCGGCATCGGCGACCTGGAGCCACAGTTGGAGCGTGGCCGTAGGGGACTCCTGGGAGCGGCCGGAGACCTCCAGGAAGCCGCCGCCGAGGAAGAAGACCGTGCCGCGCTCCGGGCCCGTACCGAATTCGCGGTAGACCTCCAGGCCCAGCGCGCTGCCGTAGAACTCCCGCGACCGTTCCGGGTCGGACGGCCGCACCAGCACCCTGCTGCTCAGTACATGAACCATGTTGCGGACCCTACGCCGTCGGGCGGCGGGCCCGGGGGTCTTGTTAGCCTCCGGTGCGGGCGCACCGTCCGCCACGGCGCCCGCGGCCCGTACCGCCGCGCCCCGTACGCCACCGGAGAGGATGCCCGCCCATGACGACCGCCGAGCTGACCTTCAGAGCCGCCACCGAGGCCGACGTCCCGGCGGTCGTCGAGCTGGTCGAGTCGGCCTACCGGGGCGACGCGAGCCGGGCCGGGTGGACCACCGAGGCGGACCTGCTGGAGGGGCAGCGCACCGACCCGGAGGGTGTCGCGGCCGTCGTGCGCCACGCGGACGGCCGGCTGCTGCTCGCCGAGATCGCGGGGGAGACCGTCGCCTGCTGCCAGCTCGAACACCGCGGTGATCACGTGTACTTCGGGATGTTCGCGGTCCGGCCGAAGCTCCAGGGCGGCGGCTTCGGGAAGGTCGTGATGGCCGAGGCAGAGCGCACCGCCCGCGCCGAATGGGGCGCGGCCGAGATGCGGATGACCGTCATCCGGCAGCGTGCCGACCTGATCGCCTGGTACGAGCGCCGCGGCTACCGCCGTACCGGCCGGATGACGCCGTTCCCGTACGGCGACGAGCGGTTCGGCATCCCGCAGCGTGCCGACCTGGAGTTCGAGCTGCTGGTCAAGACGCTCGACTAGCTCCGGCCTCCGGGGGCGCCCGGCCGCGGTGCGGCCGGGCGGTCCCGCCTCAGGCCGTGAACCGCACCGCCCGCCGGATCTCGGGGAAGTCGGTCACCACGCCGTCCAGCCCCAGCCCGCGGCTCAGCCGGAGCTGGTCGTGGGTGTTGACGGTCCAGCCGACGACGTCCAGGCCCGCGCTGTGCGCCAGGTCCGCCAGCTCCAGGGTGAGCCGCCGGATGTCGAGGGAGAGCATCGCGGCGCCGACGGCCCGTGCCCGGTCCACCACCTCGGTGCCGTACTCCTCGGCGACCAGCGCGGTCCGTACGCCGGGCAGCAGCCTGGCGACGGTGGCCAGCGCCTCGTCGTGGAAGGAGATCACCTGGACCCGGCCGGTCAGGTCGCGGGCGCGCAGCACGTCCGCGAGCACCCGGGCGGCGGCCGCGTCCTTGATCTCCGCCTGGAGCGGCGCCCGCACCGCGTCCACGATCTCCTCGAACACCGGGACGCGCTCGCCGTCGCCGGCGTCCAGTTCGCGCAGCTCGGCCAGCGTGCGGTCGGCGACCGGGCCGGTGCCGTCGGTCGTGCGGTCCACGTCTGCGTCGTGCATCACCACGAGCGCGCCGTCCTTGCTCAGGTGCAGGTCCAGCTCGATGACGTCGAGCCCCTCGCGTTCGGCGCGGACGAACGAGCGCAGGGTGTTCTCCGGCTCGACGCCCATCAACCCGCGGTGTCCGATGGTGAGAAAGGACAAGGCTGCCTCGTTTCTGTCGGGGGTGCTAACCGATGCGTGCCGACCGTGGTCCACGGCTGCTCGAAACGGCGCACAGCCTAACGGGGCGTCGAAGTGGCGGATCCGATGTCGGACAGCCCTCTCACGTGGCCGGAACGGGGACTTGCCAGGCCCGTGGCCGGACCCGTCGGTGCCGCGGAATCAGGAATCGGCTCACTCGTACGTGGGCGAGTCCTCCGCGCACTGACGCGAAGGGCCGGGAGAGCCGGTCCGGCGTGGCTTCCCGGCGGGCCCCGGTGGACGGAACCGGTCAGCCGCGGCCCGTGGCGCGGGGGGCGCGCCGTCCGCCGGGCGGACGGGATTCGACCGGATCCGGGCCCTGGCACGCGCGGTGCCGCCCGGCCCGCCCGTATGGGCCGGGCGCCTCGGGGTACGTGCTGGAGGAAGCGCGGCTGGTGTGCGTCAGGGTGAGAGAAACTGCTGCCTCCGCTTCATCGGACGGGAAAAAAATCCGTGACCATGGGGGTTTAGCAGAACAATTTCCTCTGCTGCTCTTGAGAAGGCGAAGGTCTCCTGGTTACCGTGTCCGCACAACAGGATCTCCTGCCGGAGGGTAGTCATGACGGAAATTCTTTCGCCTGTGGATGCCCCAGGGGGCGCCGCGACCGCAGAGCGTGTGGTCGCGCACCCGGCGTGGCCGGTGCTCAAGGACGCCATCGAGACCATCCGCCCATGGCAGTCCAAGGACGGCTCGGTCGACCTGGACGCCGAGGGCGCGCCCCCCGCCGACATCGTCCGGCACGAGGTCGAGCGCGCCATCGCGGCCATCGAGGCGCTGGCGCCGCTGCTCCCGCACGACGCCGCCTACCACCGGGCCCTCGTGGCGGACCTGCGCGGCTGGGCCGACGGCGGCTTCGCGGTGCCGGACTTCCTCGACTCCCTGCTGGCCTTCCAGCCCGCGCGGCAGCGGTCCGACGGCCTCCAGCACCTGGTCGTCTTCCCCATGTACACGCAGAACGGCAACCCGGACCGCAACTTCGAGGCGGTCGTGCTGCGCATGGTCTGGCCCGACTGGCTGGCCGAGCTGGAGCGCACCCGCTACGACAACCCGCTGTTCTGCGGCATCACCTTCGAGGACTTCACCGCCGGGTACGACACCAACTCCGCGGTCCTCTTCCCGGAGACCATCGCGGTGCGCGAGGCGCCCGAGCGCTTCACCTGGGGCGGCATCTTCTGCGACCGTGAGGCCGCCCGCTTCCGCCGGGTCAGCGAGGCCGCCGTCCGGACGCTGGGCGTCGAACTGCCGGCGGACCTCCGGGAGATGCTCGCCGACCAGGACCGCTGCCAGCAGGCCTTCGTGCTCTGGGACATGGTCCACGACCGCACCCACAGCCACGGCGACCTGCCCTTCGACCCCTTCATGATCAAGCAGCGGCAGCCGTTCTGGATGTACGGCCTGGAGGAGCTGCGCTGCGACCTGACCGCCTTCAGGGAGGCCGTCAAGCTGGAGGCGGAGGGTTTCCGCCAGGCCCGCGACGTGCAGTACGCGGTGATCTTCGACCGGATGTTCCGCTTCCCCGTCACCGGCGACCGGGTGCGCAACTACGACGGCCTCGGCGGCCAGCTGCTCTTCGCCTACCTGCACCGGCACGACGTCGTACGCTGGACGGACAACACCCTGCACATCGACTGGGAGCGGGCCCCGCAGGTCACCAACCAGCTGTGCGGCGAGATCGAGAAGCTGTACCGGGACGGCATCGACCGGCCCAAGCTGGTCCACTGGTTCGCCGCCTACGACCTCGTCTCGACCTACCTCGCCCCGCACCCCGGCTCCGTCTGGGCGAAGGGGCCGGACGCCCTCGACCTCGACAAGCCGCCGCGCAAGCTGGTCGACGACGTCCTGCCGGACGAATTTCCGCTCAGCATGTTCTACGAGGCCCTCGCCAAGAAACTGCGCGGCGTGATTGCCTCCACCAAGGGCATCACGGCCGAGCGTGACGTACCGGTGACGGTGTGAGCACCGGCGGCGTACCCGGCCGGCGGGAGCACGAGGAGACGAGGGACATGAGTACTGCGACGAACGGCCAGGGGCCACTGGAAGGCGCGGTCATCGCGGTGGCCGGCGCCGCGGGCCCCGCGGGGCGGGCCGCACTGCTGCGGCTGGCGGAGGCCGGCGCGACCGTCGTGGCGTCGGACGCTGACGCCGCGCGACTGGCGGAGGCCGTGGACGCCGCCCGGTACGCGCACGGCGGCGCCACCGTCACCGGCGACACCGTGGACCTGCTGGACCTGGCCGCGACCCGGGCCTGGGCGGACCGCACGGAGAAGGAGTTCGGCCGGATCGACGGCCTGGTGCACCTGGTCGGCGGCTGGCGCGGCTCGGCGTCGTTCGCCGAGACCGACCTCGCCGACTGGGACCTGCTGGAGAAGCTGCTCATCCGCACGGTCCAGCACACCTCGCTCGCGTTCCAGGGAGCGCTGGAGCGCTCGGGGAACGGCCGCTTCCTGCTGATCAGCGCGGCGGGCGCGAGCAAGCCGACCGCGGGGAACGCCGCGTACGCCGCGTCCAAGGCGGCCGCCGAGGCGTGGACGCTGGCCCTCGGCGACGCCTTCCGCAAGGCCGGGGGCGCGGACGGGCCCAGGGCCGCGGCTGCCATCCTGGTGGTCAAGGCGCTCGTCAACGACCAGATGCGCGCCGAACGCCCGAATGCCAAGTTCGCGGGCTTCACGGACGTCAAGGACCTGGCCCAGGCCATCAGCGGCGTCTGGGAGCGGCCCGCCCGGGAAGTGAATGGACAGCGTCTGTGGCTGACCCCCGAAGCGTGACCGAACGGCGGACCGACGCGCAGCGGCGCCACGACCTGGCGGTGCGCGGCTTCGCCAGCGACAACTACGCCGGAGCCCACCCGGAGGTGCTGGCGGCCATCGCCCTCGCCAACGGGGGACACCAGGTCGCCTACGGCGAGGACCAGTACACCGAGCACCTCCAGCGGGTGATCCGGAGCCACTTCGGGCAGACCGCCGAGGCGTTCCCGGTCTTCAACGGCACCGGCGCCAACGTCGTCGCCCTCCAGGCGATGACCGACCGCTGGGGCGCGGTGATCTGCGCCGAGAGCGCGCACATACACGTCGACGAGTGCGGCGCCCCGGAGCGGGTCGGCGGGTTGAAGCTGCTGACCGTGCCGACCGAGGACGGCAAGCTCACGCCCGAGCTCATCGACCGCCAGGCGTACGGCTGGGACGACGAGCACCGCGCCACGCCGCAGGTCGTCTCGATCACCCAGAACACCGAGCTGGGCACGGTCTACACCCCCGACGAGGTGCGGGCGATCTGCGAGCACGCCCACGAACGCGGCATGCTCGTGCACCTGGACGGGGCACGGATCGCCAACGCGGCGGCGTCGCTGGACGTGCCGATGCGGGCGTTCACGAACGCGGTCGGCGTGGACGTGCTCTCCTTCGGGGGGACGAAGAACGGCGCGCTGTTCGGCGAGGCCGTGGTGGTCGTCAACCCGGACGCGGTGCGGGCGATGAAGCACGTACGCAAGATGTCCATGCAGCTGGCCTCGAAGATGCGCTTCATATCCGTGCAGTTCGAGGCGCTGCTCGCGCGCGACCTGTGGCTGCGCAACGCCCGGCACGCCAACAGCATGGCCCGGCGGCTCGCCGCCGGCGTCCGCGAGGTCGACGGCGTGGAGATCCTCTACCCCGTCCAGGCCAACGCGGTCTTCGCCCGGCTGCCACACGACGTCACCGAGCGCCTCCAGAAGCGCTACCGCTTCTACTTCTGGGACGAGGCGGCGGGCGACGTCCGCTGGATGTGCTCCTTCGACACGACCGAAGAGGATGTGGACGGCCTGGTGGCGGCGCTGCGCGAGGAGATGGGCCGGTAGGCCGACCGCTTGCGGGTGCGTGGCCGTGGGGGGGGGGGGGGGGGGGGGGGGGGGGGGGGGGGGGGGGCGGCGGGGGGGGGGGCGCGGGGGGGGGCGGGGGGCGGGGGGGGGCCGCCGGCGGGGCCCCCCGGGGCCCCCCCCCCCCCCCCACCGCTGTGTGCGCCGCACGCGCACATGGTGCAATGCAGTGAACCGGCTGGTGCTGTTTGCTGAACCATGCCCGGCTGTGCTCCAATGCTGGCGGCCCCACGCACCACTCATCCACCCCCGCGATTCCGAGGCACGCGCACCATGACTTTCCCCCTGCACGTCTCCGACGAGGTACGCGCCCTGGCGCCCGGCTTCGGCTATGTCGCCGTCGAGGCGTACGGCCTGGCCAACGGGCCCAGCGACGAGGCCGGTTCGGCCCTCCTGGACGCGGCCGCCCGACGGCTCGCGGAGCGGCTGGACGGCCGCGCCCCGCAGGACGACCCGCACATCGCCGCCTGGCGCGCCGCGTACACCGCCTTCGGCAGCAAGCCGTCCCGCACCCGCAACTCCGCCGAGGCCCTGGCCAAGCGCGCCCTGGCGGACGGCGGGCTGCCCCGCATCAACCGCCTCGTCGACCTCTACAACGCCATCAGCGTGGCCCACCTGATCCCGGTCGGCGGCGAGGACCTGGACCACATCCGGGGCGGCATGCGACTGGTGCGGGCCACCGGCGCGGAGCCCTTCGCGACCGCGGCCGGCGGCGAGCAGGTCGTCGAGCACCCGGAGCCCGGCGAGGTGGTCTGGTGCGACGACGAGGGCGTGACCTGCCGCCGCTGGAACTGGCGCCAGGGCGTGCGGACGCGGCTGACCGACTCCTCGGTGAACGCGCTGTTCCTGCTGGAGCGGATGGCGCCGATGAGCGTCGCGGAGCTGACCGCGGCGGCCGCCGAACTCGCCGAGGCGCTGGAGAAGACCTGCCCCGGCGCCCGCGTCGAGGTGGGGGAGCCGCGGCTCTTCGACTGAGCCGCGAGCCCCCGCGGACTCAGGCCGTCGCGCCGGGCGCCGGTGCCGTGCCGCCGAGGTGGGCCGGTACCCACCAGGTGTCGTCCGGGCCCTTGGGGCGTACGGGGTAGGCGCGCTGTGCCGCCTCCAGCAGGTCCTGTACGCGGGAGCGCAGCCGGTCGGTGATCTTCTCGGCCTGCTCGTCCGGCGACGCCTCCACCGGCTCGCCGACCCGGATGGTGATGGGGAAGTGGTTGCGGCCCAGGTCCCGCTTGTGGCCCTTGGTCCACAGGCGCTGGGTGCCCCACAGCGCCATCGGCAGCAGCGGCACCCCGGCCTCCTGCGCCAGCCGGGCCGCGCCCGACTTGAAGGTCTTCAGCGTGAAGGACTCCGAGATCGTCGCCTCCGGGAAGACCCCGATGATCTCGCCGCCGCGCAGCGCGCTCAGCGCGTGCTTGTAGGCGTGCACGCCCTGCGCGCGGTCCACCGGGATGTGCTTCATGGCGCGCATCAGCGGCCCGGACACCTTGTGCCGGAAAACCGATTCCTTGGCCATGAAGCGCACCAGGCGCTTGGCGGGCCGGGCCGCCAGCCCGCAGAAGACGAAGTCCAGGTATCCGATGTGGTTGCTCACCAGGACCGCGCCGCCGCGCCGGGGGATGTGGTCGGCCCCGGCGATGTCGAACTTGAGGTCGAGCGCCTTGAAGACCGTGCGGGCGGCGCCGATGACGGGCGGATAGACGAGCTCTGCCATGTCGGGGGACCCCTTTTCTGTGCCTGGGGAGGGTACTCCCGGCGAAGAAGTTACGCAGCCGTAAGTATGCGGCTTTCGGGAGATCGTGCCCGATCAGCGCCGCGGCGGCTACCGTGCGGGCCCGCGCTGCCGGGAGATTCTCGTCACGTGGTGGTCACCTCGTGCGGTTGCCCCCCGCAGCAGAAGGTACACCTCGTGTCCCGGAGCGTAACCGGGTACGCCCTTCCGGAGCCGCACCGGGAATGATTGGAGGACCGGGGACGCTGCACCCGTCGACGACTGGACTTCGGTGCGCACCGTGCTGCGCACCTGCCGCGACGGGAGGCTGACGGTGCGAGGGCGGGACGTGGGGACGCGGCTGGGCGCCGCGGAAGTGGGCGCCGAACTGGGGAGGCGGGCCACGCTGGTCCAGTTCTCCAGCGCCTTCTGCCAGCCCTGCCGGGCCACCCGGCGCACCCTGGCCGAGGTGGCGGGCATGGTCGACGGGGTCGCCCACGTCGAGATCGACGCCGAGGCGCATCTCGGCCTGGTGCGGACGCTGGCGATCCGGCGCACGCCCACCGTCCTGGTGCTCGACGCCGACGGCGCGGTGGTGCGCCGCGCGGCCGGTCAGCCGCGCAAGGCCGGCGTCATCGCCGCTCTGGGGGACGCCGTCCGTGATTGATCTCCCAGAAACCCGGCGCCGCTTGACTGCCCGGCTCACGCGTCGTCAGGGTGACGTCATGCGGTCAGGCTTCCTTCTTTGCGGACGCGTGTACGTGGACCTTCTGCGCACCGCCGGCGCGCGCTGTCCGGGCGCGTGAGCAGCGACGACTCCAGCGGCTCCGGCAACGGCGCCGCTCCGGCCCGCACACCACGGCAGAAGGACAACTCCATGACGGCACCGACCGGCCTCGGCACCTCCCGCTCCGCCGCCCCCGACCTCCTGCGCTCCGTCTTCCGGCAGCACGCCGCCGGCGTCGCGGTGATCACCGCGCCCGGAACCCGGCCCGCCGGTTTCACCGCCACCTCCCTGACCTCGGTGGCCGCCGATCCGCCGCTGCTCTCCTTCGGCATCAGCACCGGCGCCTCCAGCTGGCCCGCGGTCTCCGAGGCCGGCCACATCGGCGTCCACATACTCGGCGAGCACCAGCAGGAGCTGGCCGCCACCTTCGCGCGGAGCGGCGCCGACCGGTTCGCCGCTCCGACCTCCTGGCGCTCCGGTCCGTACGGCGTACCGGTGCTGGACGGCGTGTTGGCCTGGCTGGTCTGCGAGGTGGTGGCCCGGGTGCCCGCCGGGGACCACCGCATCGTGCTCGGCCGGGTCGTCGAGGGCGACCCGGAGGTGCATCCGGGCCCGGCCGGGCAGAGCCGGCCGCTCCTCTACCACCAGGGCCGCTTCAACGCGCTGCGCGACTGAGTATCCGGCGGCGCGGCCCGGCCGTTCCCAACGCTTCGCGCGGGCCGTCGGTTCCGTGCCGCCGGCACTTCGGCCTCTCTCGTATCCGTTGGCAACGTCACAGTTCAACGGCCTTGCTTCCGGGGAATGGGGTGGATGTACTGGCGGGTAATATTTCGGTCGGCGCGGGGAACGTATCCGATCGAAAAGCCGCCCCAACAGGCGCCTATGCTGCCAGCACAAGGCAGTTCTGAAGATTCGAAGCAGGTAGGAGAGCCGGCGTGAGCCTGAGGATCGTTGTCTGTGTGAAGTACGTGCCCGACGCCACCGGCGACCGGCACTTCGCCGAGGACCTGACCGTCGACCGCGACGACGTGGACGGCCTGCTCTCGGAGCTCGACGAGTACGCGGTCGAGCAGGCCCTTCAGATCAAGGAAGCTGCCGACGACGCGGAGATCACGGTCCTGACCGTCGGCCCCGAGGACGCGAGCGACGCGCTGCGCAAGGCCCTGTCGATGGGCGCCGACCAGGGCGTACACGTCGAGGACGACGACCTGCACGGCACCGACGCGCTCGGCACCTCCCTCGTGCTCGCCAAGGCCATCGAGAAGACCGGCTACGACCTGGTCGTCTGCGGCATGGCCTCCACCGACGGCACCATGGGCGTGCTCCCCGCGCTGCTCGCCGAGCGCCTGGGCGTACCGCAGGTGACCCAGCTGTCCGAGGTCTCCGTCGAGGACGGCGTCGTCAAGGGCCGCCGGGACGGCGACACTGCCACCGAGCACCTGGAGGCGTCGCTGCCGGCCGTCGTGTCGGTCACCGACCAGTCCGGCGAGGCCCGTTACCCCTCCTTCAAGGGCATCATGGCCGCCAAGAAGAAGCCGGTGGAGTCCCTGGACCTGGAGGACCTGGACATCGAGGCGGACGAGGTCGGCCTGGAGGGCGCCTGGACCAAGGTCGAGGAAGCGGCCGAGCGCCCGGCCCGCACCGCGGGCACGATCGTCAAGGACGAGGGCGAGGGCGGCAAGCAGCTCGCCGAGTTCCTCGCGGGCCAGAAGTTCATCTGAGCCCCGGAACCCCCGTCCGCCCAACCGCCCTCATTTTTCCCGCAGGAGAGCAATCCCATGGCTGAAGTCCTTGTCTACGTCGACCACGTGGACGGCGCCGTCCGCAAGCCCACCCTCGAACTGCTCGCCCTCGCCCGCCGCATCGGCGAGCCGGTCGCCGTCCACCTCGGCCCCGGCGCCGACACCGCCGCCGCCACGCTCGCCGAGCACGGCGCGGTGAAGGTCCTGGCCGCCGACGCGCCGGAGTTCGCCGACTACCTGGTCGCGCCGAAGGTCGACGCGCTCCAGGCCGCGTACGAGGCCGTCTCCCCGGCCGCCGTCCTGCTGCCGTCCTCCACGGAGGGCAAGGAGATCGGCGCCCGCCTCGCGGTCCGCATCGGCTCCGGCATCATCACCGACGCCGTCGACCTGGAGGCCGGCGACGAGGGCCCGGTGGCCACCCAGTCCGTCTTCGCGGCCTCGTACACCACCAAGTCCCGCATCACCAAGGGCACCCCGGTCATCACCGTCAAGCCCAACTCCGCCGCGCCGGAGGCCGCGCCGGCCGCCGGTACGGTCGAGCAGCTCGCGGTGACCGTGGCCGACGCCTCCAAGGGCACCAAGGTCGTCTCGCGCACCCCGCGCGAGTCCACCGGCCGCCCGGACCTGACCGAGGCCGCGATCGTGGTCTCCGGTGGCCGCGGCGTCAACGGCGCCGAGAACTTCCCGGTCATCGAGGCGCTCGCCGACTCGCTCGGCGCGGCCGTCGGCGCCTCGCGCGCCGCGGTGGACGCCGGCTGGTACCCGCACACCAACCAGGTCGGCCAGACCGGCAAGTCCGTCTCGCCGCAGCTGTACATCGCGGCCGGCATCTCCGGCGCGATCCAGCACCGCGCCGGCATGCAGACCTCGAAGACCATCGTCGCCATCAACAAGGACGCCGAGGCGCCGATCTTCGACCTGGTCGACTACGGCGTGGTCGGCGACCTGTTCGAGGTCGTCCCGGCCCTCACCGACGAGGTCAAGACCCGCAAGGGCTGACCCGCCGGGCACGGCCCGCCCGTGCCGCACGAGTGACGCGCCAAGGGCCCGTACGCACCGCGTACGGGCCCTTGGCCGTATGCGAGACGGGGCCTACTGGCCTTCGGGCGGGGACGTAAGCCCCGGGTTCCGCGGATTCCGGCGGGCATGACCGAGGGTGCCGGATCCCGAAGGAAAGGCCCGCACCATGCCCCAGACCGAATCCGTCACCGACGCGCCGGCGGACGCCCTGCCCGGCACCGTGCCCGCCGGGCTGCCGCGGCCTGCGGACGTGCGTGCGATCACGCCCCAGGACGCCCGCGAGCTGACGCCGGTCCTCTTCGAGCGGCTGGCCGCCTTGCCGGAAGGCGGCCCGGAGCATCAGTACACGCGCACCTGCCTGGTCGAGATGAACCTGTCCCTGGTCCACTACGCGGCCCGCAGGTTCCGCGGCCGGGCCGCCGACATGGAGGACATGGTCCAGGTCGGCACCGTCGGGCTGATCAAGGCGATCGACCGGTTCGAGCCCGCCCGCGGCGTGCGGTTCAGCGCCTTCGCCATCCCGTACGTCGTGGGGGAGATCAAGCGGTTCTTCCGGGACACCAGCTGGGCGGTACACGTACCGCGCCGGCTCCAGGAACTCCGTATCGACCTGGCCAGGGCGGGGGAGCGGCTCGCCCACGACCTGAACCGCGCGCCCACCCCTTCCGAACTGGCCCAGTACCTGGAACTGGACCGGGAAGAGGTCGTCGAGGGGCTGTACGCGTGCAACGGGTACTCCGCCGATTCCCTGGACGCCCCGGCGGAGGAGGACGAGGCCCGGCCGTCGGGCGGCGCGGTGGCCGCACGCCTCGGGCACGAGGACCCCGGCCTGGAGAAGGCGGAGAACGTGCAGGCGCTCAAACCGCTGCTGGAGGGTCTGGAGGAGCGGGACCGGCGGATTCTGCACCTGCGGTTCGGCGAGGAAATGACCCAGACGCAGATCGCAACGGCGCTCGGGCTCTCCCAGATGCAGGTGTCCCGGCTCTTGACCCGCATCCTGGCGAGCCTCCGTGCGGGAATGCTGGAAGAAAACTGACCCGGCCCCCGTGACGGGTGTGTCCCGCCTCCCGCCGTTTCCGGCAGAAGGCGGGACACACGCCGTTTCTCTCGCGTCAGGCCGCCCTGCGGTATTCGGCGTCGTGCGCCCGCAGCAGCCGCCGCGCCTCGCGGAGCGCGGCGGCGGGGTCCCGGTGGCCGGTGTAGACGCCCAGGGTGTAGGACACGTCGCCGAGGCGTACGGGTTCCGGGCCGCCGTCCGGCCCGTGACCGGCACGGGTAATCCGCTGGTGTTCCTGTACGAGGTCCCGCAGCACCTGGTAATTGATCAGCCGCATGGCGCGTCCCTTTCGCTGGAAGCCGTCTTCCCGACGCCTTTCGACGTGCCCCGGCGGAGGCGGCGGGCGGCGGGCACATGGTCCCGGGCGGACGGGACTTCCGCCCTCCCGCCGCTGCCGAATGGCACTGGTCGGGGAGGGGTTCCGAGCAGGACGTCACTCCCCGGTGACGCCGTCGATCCGCTCGCGCAGCAGGTCGGCATGGCCGTTGTGCCGCGCGTACTCCTCGATCATGTGGACGTACACCCACCGCAGGCTGATCGTCCGGCCGTCCGCCGTCTCGAAGGTGTCGTCCAGGCTCCGGTGGGCCACGGCCTGGTCGGCGGCGGCGATCTCGGCGCGCAGTTCGGCGAACCGGGTTTCGGCGGTGGCGGTGTCCAGGACCTCGAAGTCCGCGTCCGGCTGCTCCTCGGTGTAGTGCAGCGGCGCCACCTTCTGGCCCGCCACCCGGTGCCGGAACCAGACGCGCTCCACTTCGGCCATGTGCTGGACGAGGCCGAGGAGCGTCAGGTTCGACGGTGCGGCGCTCGCCTGGACGAGCTGTTCCGGGGTGAGGCCCGCGCACTTGGCCAGCAGGGTGTCGCGGTGCAGGTCCAGCCAGCCTTGCAGCATCGTGCGTTCGTCCGCCACGTAGGGCTCGGTGCGGCGGTCAACCTGTGGTGCAGTCCATGTCATGCGGGAGAGTGTCACCCGGCGCGGCCGGCAGCGCCATGGGTTATTTCCGCAGCGCAGCCGGGCCCTTGGTGCCGCCGTGCGTCAGCGGCCGCAGAGCGGGTCGTACGGAACGTCGGGCAGCACCTCCCGCCAGCGCGCGGGCCCGGTCCTGCCCAGCAGCGGGCAGATGCGTCCGGCCACCCGGCCCGCGTCCAGGTCCCACAGGCGCACCGCGCCGTCCGCGCCGGTGCTCGCCAGCGTCCTGCCGTCCGGGGCGTAGGCCACCGCCCACACCGCGTCGGTGTGCCCGGTCAGTGTGGCGACCGGCGCGCGGGCGGCCGTGTCCCAGATCCGTACGGTGTGGTCGAAGCCGACCGTCGCCAACTGCCGCCCGCTGGGCCGGAAGGCGATGCCGCGCACCGAGCCCGTGTGGCCGCGGAGCACGCCGGCGGCCCGCAGCCCGCGGGTGTCCCACAGGCGCACCGTCCGGTCGTTGCCCGCCGAGGCGAGCGTGCGTCCGTCCGGGCTGAACGCCACCGCCCACACCGCGCCCGTGTGCCCGCGCAGCACGGCGACCGGGCGGTGCGTGGCGACGTCCCACAGCCGTACCGTACGGTCGTCGCTCGCGCTGGCCAGCAGCCGCCCGTCCGGGCTGAACGCCACGGCGTTGACGAAGTCGTCGTGCCCGTTCAGGACGGCGGACCGGCGCCGGGCGACGTCCCACAGCCGTACCGTGCCGTCCTCGCTCGCCCCCGCCAGCAGCCGCCCGCGCGGGGCGAAGGCGACCGCGAACACCGAGCCCTGCGGGCCTTTCAGCACGCCCCGGCGGGCACCGCTCGCCGCGTCCCACAGCCGTACCGTCCCGTCGGCGCCCGCGGTGGCGAACGTCCGCCCGTCCCGACTGTAGGCCAGTCCCCGCACCGGGCCGCGGTGGCTCCACAGGGGCGGGCCCAGCTGCGTACGGGAGGGCACGTCCCAGCGGTGCACCGAGCCGTCGGCGCCCGCGGTGGCCAGGCGCCGGCCGCCGGGCGCGAAGGCGACGGCGGACCGGCCCGAGACCGGCCGGGCGGTCAGGGCGGCGCCGGCCGGGTCCCACAGGGCGAGCGTCCGGTCGAAGCTGCCGGTGGCGAGGGTGCGGCCGTCGGGGGAGAAGGCGACGGCGAGCACGTAGTCGCTGTGCCCGGTGAAGGAGGCGACGGGGCGGCGGGTGGCGACCTCCCACAGGCGCGCGGAGCCGTCGCCCGACGCGGACGCGAGGGTGTTGCCGTCGGGGCTGAACGCCAGTGCGTTGATGTCGTCGTTGTGGCCGCCGAGCCGGCCGGTGACGGCCATCCGGCGGGTGTCGTAGAGCGTGACGGTGCGGTCCGTGCCGCCGACGGCCAGCGTCGTGCTGTCGGGGCTGAACGCCACCGCCACCGCGCCGTTGCCGTGTCCGGTGCGGTCGGCGCGGACGGTGGGAGAGGCGGGGCCGGTGGTGATGCCGGGCGCGGTGCCGGGGCCGGGCGCGGTCAGGCCGGGCGGCAGCCGCCACACGCGCAGCCGGCCGTTGCCGTCCCCGCGGGCCAGCAGCCGCCCGTCGGGACTGAACGCCACCTTGCCGGTAGCGGCGCCCCCGCGCCCCGGCAGGCGGGCGATCGGCCGCATCCGGGGCACGTCCCACAGGCACACGCTGCCGCCGGGGCCGGTGACGGCGAGGACGGCGTGCCGGGCGGTGCCGGCAGGGGGGTTCGCGCCGTCCTGCCCGCCGGAGCCGCCCAGCGCGAAGGCCACCTCGCCGCCCGGCCCGTCGCCGGGTACGACGGTGGCCGGGGCGCGGCGGCCGGTGGCCCACAGGCGGGCCACGCCGTCCGCGTCACCGGCCGCCAGCAGCCGGCCGTCCGGGCTGTAGGCGACACCGCGGACGCGCGCCGTGCCCGCCTTGAGGGCCGGGCCCAGCGGGCGGCGGGTGGCGGGGTCCCACAGCCGGACCGTGCCGTCCGAACCGCCGCCGGCCAGGACGCGCCCGTCGGGGCTGAACGCGGCTCCGTTGACCGGCCCTTGATGGCCTGTCAGGCGCCCGGCGAACGGCCTGGCCTGGGTGCTGAGCAGCGCGCTGCGGGAGGCGGGGGAGGGGTTCAGGCGGTACGCCTCGGCGGCGAGCAGTATGGCCGCCTCGGGCTGGCCGGTGGCCACCTGGGCGGAGCGGGCGGCCAGTTCACCGGCGTACGCGTCCCGGCGTCCGGCCTCCGCAGTGCGCCACTGCTGGAGCGCCAGCGCCCCCGCGCACACGGCGAGGACGAGCAGCACGGCAAGGGTCCCGGCGAGCCTGCGGCGGCGGCGCACCCGGCGGCGTCCGGCCCGGGCAGCGGCCTCCTCGCCCGCCTGCGAGGCGTGCAGGAACTCCGCCTCCAGCGGGCTGAGCCCGGCGCTCTCCCCCTGCTGCCCGGCCCATTCGCGGGCCACCGCCAGCCGCGTCCCCCGGTACAGCGCCGCCGCGTCCCGGCCCTCCCGCTTCCATGCGCCCGCCGCCTCCGAGAGCCGCTGGTGGACGACGAGCCCGGCCCGGTCGGCGCGGATCCAGCCGCGCAGCCGCGGCCAGGCCCGCAGCAGCGCCTCGTGGGCGATCTCCACCGTGTCCGCGTCGAGGGTCAGCAGCCGGGCGCGGACGAAGACGTCGATGACGGCGGCGGTCTTCTCCGGCTCCGGCAGATGGTCCAGGAGCCGGTCGTGCGGCACGCGGCGGCGCGTCTCGCCCGCGATCTCGCCGACCTGGACGAGCCGCAGCAGCACCTGCCGCGCCGTGTGCCGCTCGGCGGAGTCCAGTCCGGCGTACACCCGTTCGGCGGTGGTGGCGACGGCGCCGTGCAGGCCGCCGGTCAGCCGGTAGCCGGCGACGGTGAGGGTGCGGCCGGTGCGCTGCTGCCAGGTGGCGAGCAGGGCGTGGGCCAGCAGGGGCAGGGCGCCGGCGGCCGGTTCGTCGTCCTCGCCGATGCCCAGGTCCGCCAGGAGCAGTTCCTCCAGGCCCGCTTCCAGTTCGAGGGCCGCCTCCCGCGCCGGCCGGGTGATCGCCGCGCGCACTTCCGGTACGGACATCGGCCGCAGCGCGAACACGCCGGAGGACAGGGCCCGTACGAGGGCGGGGTGGTCCATGCACTGGCCGTAGAAGTCGGCGCGTACGCCGAGGACCACCGCGCACGGGGCGTGCCGGGCGGCCGCGCACAGCGCCGTGACGAACGCGCGCCGCTCGCGGGAGTCCTCGCAGGCGGTGAAGACCTCCTCGAACTGGTCGACGACGAGGACCAGGCGCCTGCCGGGGCCGAGGGCGGCGCGGACGGCGTCCGCGAACCGGCCGGGCGCCTCGGCCAGTTCCCCGGCGGTGGTGCGCGCGCTCGGCGCCGCCGGGTCCGGCGGGGTCTCCGCCAGCCCGGCCAGCGTTCCGGCGAGTTCGGCGAGGGGGTGCGGTCCGGGCGTCAGCACGCGGGCCGGCCAGTGCCGGGATCCGGGGAGGGCGCCGGAGCGCAGGGCGGGCAGCAGCCCGGCCCTGAGGAGGGAGGACTTGCCGGCGCCGGACGGGGCCGCGACGATCAGCGGCTCGGCCGCGTCCACGCGTTCGGCGAGGCGGCCGACCAGTGCGGCGGTGGCGCGCTCGCGGCCGAAGAACCAGGGGGCGTCCTCGGCCGTGTAGCTGGCCAGCCCCGGGTACGGGCAGCGGTCGCCGGGGACGCGGGCGGCCAGCAGCCGGGCGAGGGCGCCGTTCCCGGTCAGTGCCGCGTCGCAGCGGCGGGCGACGTCGGCGGTCGGCGGCTTCTCGCCGTTCTCGATCTTGCTGAGGTAGCCCTTGCTGTAGTGCACCAGCTCCGCCAGGCTCCGGAGCGAGACCTCCTTCTCCCGCCGCAGCCGCCGCAGTGCGTCCCCGAAGTCCTCCGGCATCCGGCCCCCTGCGCCTCGTGCGGCCGCCCGGCCGCCCGGCCGTCCGCATCGCGCCGGTGATGCTACGCACGGGCGGCCGGGGCCCGCCGCCGTACCGGGGAGGAAGCACCGAAAGGGATGAAACGGGGTGTCCGGCGCGCGGGCGCGCGGCGCGCGCCGTGGGGAACGCTCCCCATGGGCCGCACCCGACGGCCCGGTGCCTGGAGGGTGTTGACCTGCGATCTCGGCCCGGATAGCTTCGCTCTACGGATTGTTGATTCCGTACAGCGGAAAAGGCGCAAGCGCTCACGAGGTGGGCGCGATCACTGGGAGGGTGCCGGATGGGGCAGCACGAGACGGTGGCGACAAGCCTCGCGCACACCGTACGCGAGGAGATCGGGACCGCTCTGGCCGAGGTCGACGCGGACCTCGCGCGGCGCTACCCGGGCGACCCCGGCACCCGGCAGCCGGTCCACACGGTCTACGTCCCCGGCGACGTGTTCACTGCCGGCACCCTCCGTGAATGGGGCGACGCCGCCCTCGACGCGCTCGACGAACACGCCCCGGACGCGGAGGCGTTCGCCGGCGTCCTGGGCCTTCCCGGCGAACTGGCCGGGCCGGTGTACGAGCGGGTGCGGGCCAAGCTGGAGCGCGAGCCCGTCGAGGACCTGCGCATCGACTTCGAGGACGGCTACGGCCCGCGCCCGGACGCCGAGGAGGACGCCGCGGCCGCCCGCGCCGCCGCCCTCGTCGCCGCCGCCCACCGGGACGGCACCGCCGCGCCGTACACGGGCATCCGCATGAAGTGCATGGAGGCCGCCGTCCGCGACCGCGGCATCCGCACCCTGGACATCTTCCTGACCGGCCTGATAGCGGCCGGCGGCCTCCCGGACGGCCTGGTGCTGACCCTGCCCAAGGTCACCTACGCCGAGCAGGTCACCGCGATGGCGCGACTGCTGGAGGCGTTCGAGAAGACGCACGGGCTGCCGGCCGGGCGCATCGGGTTCGAGATCCAGATCGAGACCACCCAGTCCATCCTGGGCGCCGACGGCCGCGCCACCGTCGCCCGCATGATCGAGGCCGCCGGGGGCCGCGCCACCTCCCTGCACTACGGCACCTTCGACTACAGCGCCTCCTGCGGCGTCAGCGCCGCACACCAGTCGCCCGACCACCCGGCGGCCGACCACGCCAAGGCCGTGATGCAGGTCGCCGCGGCGGGCACCGGCGTACGCCTGTCGGACGGCTCGACCAACGTCCTGCCGGTCGGCGCGACCACCCGGGTCCACGACGCCTGGCGGCTGCACTACGGCCTCGTCCGCCGCTCGCTGGCCCGCGCGTACTACCAGGGCTGGGACATGCACCCCGCCCACCTGCCCACCCGCTACGCCGCCGTCTACGCCTTCTACCGCGAGGGCCTGGAGCAGGCCGCAGCCCGGCTGGCCGCGTACGTGGCCAAGGCCGGCGGCGACGTGCTGGACGAGCCCGCGACCGCCAAGGCCCTCAGCGGCTACCTGCTGCGCGGCCTGGACTGCGGCGCCGTCGACACCGCCGAGGTCGCCCGCCTGACCGGGCTCACCCGCGCCGACCTCGACGCCCTGGCGGGCCGGCCCGCCGTCTGACGCAGGCGCCCGCGGCGCGGCGGTCAGCCGCCCGCGGGCGGCGGCAGTTCGCCCGAGCCGCGCGGGATCAGACGGGTGGGGATCTCCTGGCGCTGCGGGGGCTCCTCGGTGCCGTCGAGGCGGCGGAAGAGCATCGTGGCGGCGGTACGGCCGAGGCGCGCCGCGTCCTGCGCGACGACGGTGATCGCGGGGGAGACCAGGTCGGCCAGCTCGAAGTCGTCGAAGCCCACGAGGGCGACCGGGCGCGGCCGTTCGGCGAGCACCCGCACCGCTGTGACGGTGACCCGGTTGTTGCCCGCGAACAGCGCGGTGACCGGCCGCGGCCCGTCCAGCATGGCGGTGGCCGCGAAGCGTACGCGGTCCGGGGCGGTCGACCCGAGGGACACCCATGCCTCGTCGACGGGCAGGCCCGCCCCGGCCATCGCGGCGCGGTAGCCGCGCAGCCGCTCCACGGCGGTGTGGATGCGGGGCTGGTCGCCGATGAAGCCGATGCTGCGGTGGCCGTGCGCGATGAGGTGGGCCACCGCGTCGCGCGCGCCGCCGAAGCTGTCGGACAGCACCGCGTCCGCCTCGATCCGGCCCGCCGGGCGGTCCACGAAGACGGTGGCGACGCCGGCCGCGATCTCCGGTTCCAGGTAGCGGTGGTCGTCGGCGGCCGGGATGATCACCAGCCCGTCCACCCGCCGCGCGCACAGGGCGAGCACCAGCTCCTGCTCGCGCGCCGGGTCCTCGGCGCTGGACCCGTTGATGAGCAGCGCGCCGTGGTCCCTGGCGATCTCCTCGACGGCGCGGCTGAGCGGGCCGTAGAAGGGGTCGGCGAGGTCTTCGAGGACCAGGCCGATGCTGGCCGTGCGGCCCTTGCGCAGGATGCGGGCCGAGTCGTTGCGCCGGAAGCCGAGGGCGGTGATGGCGTCCCGGACGCGGCGCTCGGTGTCCGGCGTGACGCCGGGTTCGCCGTTGACCACCCGGGAAACCGTCTTGAGGCCGACGCCGGCCCGGGCCGCGACGTCCTTCATCGTGGGCCGGCTGCCGTAGCGGCGGGAGGTGCCCCGGGCGGTGTCGGTCACGGTGCGCGGTCCTCGTTCTGTCGGCTGCGGTGGGCGTGGGTCGCCGGGCCCGGTCGCTCCGGGTGGCGTGTTCGGCTGTGGGAGGTGAGACGGACGGGGCGGGTGTGGCGGTTCCCCGGCCGGTACGCGGATGATGGAGGCGGCGGTGCCCGAGCGGCCGGAGTGCGTGGCCGACCGGCCGGGGCCGTCCGGCGGTGCGCGGTACGGCACCGAGCATAGCCTCTGGACAACGTTGTCAAATGACATGAGACTGGCGTTCCCCTGCCGGGCCCACGCACCCCGGCCCAGGCGCCCACCAGGAGATTCGACACCGATGCAGACGAACCTCAGCGCAGCACTGGACATCGGCGGCACCAAGATCGCCGGTGCGCTGGTGGACGACCGCGGCAGGCTGCTCGCCAGGGCCACCCGGCCCACCCCCGCCGACCAGGACGGCGCCACCGTCCTCGGGGCCCTGGCCGAGGTCGTGGCGGAGCTGGCCGCGCGCCCCGAGTGGGACCGGGTGGCGGCCGTCGGCATCGGCAGCGCGGGTCCGGTGGACGCCCGGCACGGCACGGTCAGCCCGGTCAACATCCCCGGCTGGCGGGACTTCCCCGTCGTCGCCGAGGTACGGGCGCTGACCGGCCGGCGCCCGGTCGTCCTGGTGGGCGACGGCGCGGCGATGACCGCGGCCGAACACTGGCAGGGCGCGGCGCGCGGCCGTGCGAACGCCCTGTGCATGGTGGTCTCCACCGGCGTCGGCGGCGGCCTGGTCCTCGACGGCCGGCTGCACCCGGGCCCCACCGGCAACGCCGGCCACATCGGTCACATCAGCGTGGACCTCGACGGCGACCCCTGCCCGTGCGGCGCCCGCGGCTGCGTCGAACGCATCGCCAGCGGCCCCAACATCGCCCGCCGGGCCCTGGAACGCGGCTGGCGGCCGGGGCCCGACGGGGACGCCAGCGCCGCCGCGGTGGCCGCGGCGGCCCGCGCGGGGGACCCGGTGGCCCGTCACTCGTTCGAGCGGGCCGCCCAGGCCCTGGCCGCCGGCATCGCGGCCACCGCCGCGCTCGTCGAGATCGAGATCGCGGTCGTCGGCGGCGGCGTGGCAGGCGCCGGCGAGATCCTCTTCGCGCCCCTGCGCCGCGCGCTGCGCGACTACGCCACGCTCTCCTTCGTCCGCGACATCGAGGTCGTACCGGCCCAAATGGGCACGGACGCCGGGGTGGTGGGCGCCGCGGCCGCCGCACAACAGTCGTGTCTCGATGCCTTCGTGCCCACGGTCTGAGGGGGGATGGGGCGCTCCCGGGCCCTCTAGGCTGTTGCCGACCTGACAGGGGACGAGTGGGGCGAACGGGGCGAGCGGCGTGGATGGCGTGGACGGGCCGGACGGCGTGGCAGGCAACGGCAACAGCGGTGGCGGCGCAGGAGGCGCGGCGGGCGGGGAGCTGGCCGGGCGGCTGCTCGGCGGGCGCTACCGGGTGACCGGCCGGATCGGGCGCGGCGGCATGGGCGTCGTGTGCCGGGCGGTGGACGAGGTGCTGGGCCGGGAGGTCGCCGTCAAGGTGCTGCGCGCCTACACCGACGCGTCCGCGCCGGAGCTGGCCGACCTGCGGACCCGGATGCAGCGCGAGGCGCGGGCCGCGGCCCGCGTCCGGCACTCCGGCGTGGTCACCGTGCACGACGTGCTCGACGAGGACGGGCGGCCGGTCATCGTCATGGAGCTGGTCGAAGGGCCGTCGCTGGACGACGCGCTCGACCGGCACGGCGCGATGGACCCGCGCGAGATCGCCGCGGTCGGCGCCAAGGTGATGGACGCGCTGGCCGCGGCCCACCAGGCGGGTGTGCTGCACCGGGACGTCAAGCCGGGCAACGTGCTGCTGGAGGGCTGGGAGCACCGCCCCGGCGGTGCGGGCTCCTGGGACGGCCGGGTGGTGCTCACCGACTTCGGCATCGCCAGCATCGAGGCGCCGGACGACGGCGCGTCCACTCACCTCACCCGCAGCGGCGAGCTGGTGGGTTCCCTCGACTACCTGCCGCCGGAGCGCGCCCAGGGGCAGCCGCCCTCGCCCGCCTCGGACATCTGGTCGCTGGGCATGACGCTGTACGCGGCCGTGGAGGGCGGCGGCGCGCCGTTCCGCCGTACCTCGGTCTGGTCGACCCTGACGGCGATCGTCTCCGAACCGCTGCCCGAGCCGGTACGGGCCGGGCCGCTGACGCCCGTCCTGCACGCGCTGATGGCCAAGGACCCGGCCGCCCGGCCCAGCGCCGCCGAGGCGCGGGCGCTGCTGACGGCGGTGGCCGAGGGGCGCGGCCCGGCGGGGGCGGCGCCCGGGCCGTCGTGGTCGCCCACCGCACCGGACGTGCTGGCGGGGTCGCCGCCTCCGCCACCGGCGGCGCCCGCCGGTCCGGCGGCACCCGCGGGGCCGCCCGTGCCCGCCGGGGCGCCGGTGCCGTCGGGTGGCCTCGGCGACCGGGAGACGGCCGCCGTACGGCCCGTGGACGCCGCACGTCCGGCCGGGCGCGGGCGCCGCACCGCCGTGCTGGCCGCCGCCGCGGCAGCGGTCCTGGTGGCGGGCGGCGGGGTGACGTACGCGCTGATGGGCCGGGACTCCGGCCGTACCGTCGCGGAGCGGCCGACCGCCGCGTCCCCCGGCGAGCGGTCCGCGCGGGCCGGCGCGTCGGGCACGCCGGAAGGCGACAGGGACGGGAAGGCCGGCGGTAAGGGGACGCAGAAGGAGGCGGGGAAGGGCGAGGGGGTGCGGAGCGCTTCGCCTTCGGCCTCGGGCGAGCCGCCGCGCGGCGCCGCATCCGGCAAGCCAGGGCCCGGCGGTGGCGGCGACGCCGGCAAGGGCGGTAACGGCGGTGCCGCTCCGGGCGGTGGCGGTGCGAGCGGCCCCCCTTCCGGTGGCACCGCCCCGGGAGGCGGCGCCACCGGGGGCTCCGGCGGCGCTCCAAGGCCCGGCTCCTGCGCGCCCATCGGCGGCGGCAAGACCAACTGCCAGGTCTGGCGCGCCGCCGCCTCGTACACCGGCTCCTTCCAGCGGGCCGGCACCTTGAACGCGGGCACCAACTACTTCTACTGCCAGGCGAATCTGGGTCGCCGCGAGACCTCCGGCAGGTGGACCAACGTCTGGTGGGCGAAGACGGACGACGACAGCGGCAACTCCGGGGTCTACGTCAGCGTCGTCTACCTCAAGGGCGGCGAGAACGACGCCCCGGTGCCCGGCCTGCCGACCTGCTGACCCGCGGCGTCAGCAGCTGAACCTGGCGTCGGCCCAGTCCGCATGGTCGAACTGGACACCGTCACCGCCGTCGAGCACGACCAGCCGTACGGTGCCCGCCCCGGCGACCGAGGCGCTGACGGTCTTCGCCGGGTCGGTGCCGGTCAGCCTGCCGCTGTCGGCGACCCGCTGCCCGTCGGCCCACACCTCGAAGCTGACCGAGCCCCGGTCGCCCGTCTCGTCGTCGACGCCGACCTGCGCGGCGAACGCCGAGCACCGGCCGCCCGTGTAGTAGGTGATGTCGCTGGGCGCGTGGGCGCCCAGCCCCTTGGCGAACGGCACGCCGCCGATGCGGAGCGGCACCCCGTCACCGGCCTGGGGGCCGCCCACGCTCATGTCCCGCTCGACCGGCCCCCAGCCGTTGGTGGCGGTGACCGGGGTCAGGTCGCTGGCGTACGAGGTGCCCGCGGGCGGCGGTACGACGGCGTACACCGGGACCGCCAGGGCGTCGGTCACCCGCTGGCCGCGGGGCGAGCGGTAGTCGGTGGTCAGGGTCAGTTCGTACGCGCCGGGTTTCGCCCCGGCCGCCGGCGCGAACTTCCACGCGGTGGCCAGGGTCCTGCCCGGCGGCAGCGCCGCGTCCTCGGTGGGCGTGACCGGCTCGACGCGCCAGCCCTGCGGGCCCTTGAGTCCGATCTTCACGTCCAGCGCGGGGGCCTGGCCCAGGTTGCGGGTGAGGGTGCCGAGCCGGGCCTCCGTGCCGATCTCGACCGGCGCCGGGTCGCGGGCGATGCCGGTCTCGACGGCCGGCGGGTACTGCGGCCACTGCCGGTCGGCGGAGACGCGGTAGACGAGCGTGCCGCGGGCCGGCACGGTCGCGGCGATCTCGCCCCCGGTGTGGGTGTCCCGGTGCTTCCACAGGTCGCGCAGCCGGTAGCCGCCCGCCTGCGGCAGGCCGGCGTCCTTGGCCGTGGTGGCGATGCGCTGCGGCCGGTCGGACTCGTTGAACAGCGCCACGGCCCGGTCGCCGCCGGCCAGCGGCTTGCTCAGCACCCACCGGCCGCCCTCGGACGCGAGGACCTCGGCCTGCTTGCCGAGCGCGTCCTGGTCGACCGCCAGGACCTCGCGGTTTGCGAGGATCTCGTACGTCGCCGGGGTCGCCTTGCGCAGGTCGGTGCCGATGAGCAGGGGCGCGGCCATCATCGACCACAGCGAGAAGTGGCTGCGGTACTCGGTGTCCGTCATGCCGCCGTTGCCGACCTCCAGCATGTCCGGGTCGTTCCAGTGGCCGGGCCCGGCGTACCGGGCCAGCGGCGCGTTCGCCTTGAAGATCGTCAGCATGCTTTCCCAGACGTCACTGATGTCGCCGGTGGTGCGCCACAGGTGCCCGACGTCCGCCGCCCACTCCCACGGCTTGTTCTCGCCCCACTCGCAGATGCTGTAGACGATGGGCCGGCCCGTCGCCTTGAGGGCGTCGCGCATGGTGATGTAGCGCTGCTTCGCGTCCACCCCCTGGTTGTTGCAGTTGTCGTATTTGAGGTAGTCCACTCCCCAGTCGGCGAACTGCCGGGCGTCGGAGTACTCATGGCCCAGCGCGCCGGGCATGGCCTGCGCACAGGTCCTGGTGCCGGCACTGGTGTAGATGCCGAACTTCAAGCCCTTGGAGTGGACGTAGTCGGCCACGGCCTTGATGCCGTTCGGGAAGCGGGCCGCGTTCGGGACGAGCTTGCCGTTCGCGTCGCGCTCGGGCTCGGCCCAGCAGTCGTCGAGGTTGACGTACTCGTAGCCCGCGGCCTTGAGCCCCTTCTCGACGAAGAGGTCGGCGATCCCTTTGATCATCGCCTCGTTGAAGTCGGCCCGGCAGTGGGTGGAGTTCCAGTTGTTGAAGCCCATGGGCGGGGTCTTGGCCAGGCCGTCGGGCAGCCGCGGCGCGTGGGGGGCGGCCGGGCCCCGGGCCGGTGCGGCGGCCGGCCCGGTTCCGGCGGCGGCTTCGGCCGTGCGGGCCGCGGCCGGACCGGCCGTCAGTCCGGCCGTACACAGAAGGGCCGCGGAAAGCGCGCCGGCCATTCTTCGCCGGGCGCGTGGCGGGGTGAGGGGGGAGTGCGGGCGCATGATTCGCGTCCTCCGTTCGAAGGAGAGTGCAGTGAAGTCATGTACCGGTCAATCGGGAGTGTTTACGGTAAGGCTTGTTGAAGTGTGTTGGAAGGCGGAGGTCGGCGTTCCTGCCCATGCCCGCCAAAAGCCTTGACTGAGACCCTCGTTGGGAGTGAGATCCCAGCACTCGCGTTCGGTTCTGTTCGGTTCCACCCCTGGGGAGGGGGAGACATGGTCCAGTCAGCGGGCAATGGTCCAGGCGGGTACGGGCACCGGGCGGCACGCGCGGTGTCCCGGCGGTCCCTGTTGCGCGGCGCCGCGGCCGGTGCGGGGGCGGTCGCGGCGCCTGCGCTGCTCGCCGCCTGCGGCGGCGGACCCGGCGGCGGCGTCACCGTGGGGTCCAACGCCTCCGACGCCGTGCCGAAAAAGGCGTACGCCGAAGCCTTCGCGGCGTACGGGAAGAAGGCGAAGAAGACGGTGGACGTCAATACCGTCAACCACGAGAACTTCCAGGAGAACATCAACCGTTACCTCCAGGGCACGCCCGATGACGTCTTCACGTGGTTCGCCGGATACCGCATGCAGTACTTCGCGCGGAAGGGGCTGCTCGCCGACATCAGCGACCTCTGGAGGGAGTTCGACGGGTTCTCCGACGCGGTGCGGAAACAGTCCACGGGCGAGGACGGCAAGCAGTACTTCGTGCCGTACTACTACTACCCGTGGGCGGTCTTCCACCGGAAGAGCGTTTTCAGGACGAGGGGATACGAGGTCCCGCAGAACTTCGATCAATACCGGGCGCTCGCCCAGCAGATGCAGAAGGACGGCCTCACTCCATTCGCCTTCGGCGACAAGGAGGGCTGGCCCGCCATGGGCACCTTCGACTACCTCGACATGCGGGCCAACGGCTACGACTTCCACATCGCGCTGATGCGGGGGGAGAAATCCTGGACCAGCCCCCAGGTGCGACAGGTGTTCGACCTCTGGAAAGGGCTGCTGCCGTACCACCAGAAAGGGGCGAACGGCCGGACCTGGCAGGAGGCCGCCCAGTCGCTCCAGCAGAAGAAGACCGGCATGACGGTGCTCGGACTGCCGCACCCCGGCCAGCAGTTCACCCCCGCCAACCGCGAGGACCTGGACTTCTTTCCCTTCCCCGAGATCGATCCGGCTTTCGGGCAGGACGCGGTCGAAGCGCCGGTGGACGGGTTCCTGATGGCGAAGAAGGCGAAGAACAAGGACGGCGCCAAGGACCTGCTGAAATACCTCGCGACGCCGCAGGCCGAACTGATCTACCTGAAGCGGGACCCGAACAACGTCGCGGTCAACAACCGGGCCGGCACGCAGGGCTACGACGCCCTCCAGAAGAAGGCCGTCCTGCTGGTGTCCGGCGCCCGGCAGATATCGCAGTTCATGGACCGCGACACCCGCCCGGACTTCGCCTCGACCGTACTGATCCAGGCGATCCAGCAGTTCATCGGCAACCCGGACGACATCGACGGCCTGGTGAACGACATCGAACGGCAGAAGAAACAGATTTTCGCCGCGGACTGAGAGCCCGCTCCGGCGCCGCGAACACCGTGCACCGTACGACCGACGGGGGGCCGACCACCGTGCCGAAGACCGCAGCCCGGCGCGCCGGGCACCGGGGCCCGCGGCGCCACACCCGCCGCGACCTCGCCGTACTGAGCGTGCTGCTGGGCCTGCCGATCCTGCTCGACCTCGCCCTGATCTGGGGCCCGACGCTGGCCTCCGTCCTCCTGTCCTTCACCACCTGGGACGGCGTCGGCGACATCGAGTGGGCCGGCGTCCGCAATTACGCGAACCTCTTCTCCGATTACCCGCAATTCTGGCCCGCGGTGCGCAACAACCTCCTCTGGCTGGCCGCACTGGGACTGCTCGCGACGCCCTTCGGGCTGCTGCTCGCCGTCCTCATCGACCGCGGCGTACGGTTCAGCCGCTTCTACCAGTCCACGCTCTACATGCCGGTGGTGCTCTCGCTCGCCGTCGTCGGCTTCATCGCGCAGCTCGTCCTGTCCCGGGACCAGGGAGCGCTCAACGCCCTGCTGGGCAACGAGAAGAATCCCGTCGACTGGCTCGGCGACCCGGACCTCAACATCTGGATGGTCCTGCTGGCCGCCTGCTGGCGGCACACCGGCTACGTCATGATCCTCTATCTCGCGGGCCTGAAATCCGTCGATCCGACGCTCAAGGAGGCCGCCGCGATCGACGGCGCGAGCGAACGGCAGGCGTTCTTCCGGGTGGTGCTGCCGGCACTGCGCCCGGTGAACGTCATCGTCGGCGTCATCACCGTCATCGAAGCGCTGCGCGCCTTCGACATCGTCTACGCCGTCAACAAGGGCCGCAACGGGCTGGAACTGCTGTCCGTCCTGGTGACCGACAACATCATCGGCGAGGCGAGCCGCATCGGGTTCGGCTCGGCCATCGCCGTCGTCCTGCTGCTGGTCTCCCTCGGATTCATCATCACCTATCTCGTCCAGGAACTGAGGGGGGAACAGCGGCGATGACCGTTTCCGCCGACCGGGTCACGCGCCCGGCACACCCCGCGCATCCCACGCGCCCCGCGGGCGGCGCGCCGGGCCGCCGCCGGGGGCGTTTCGGGGTGCACGCCTTTCTCCTCGCCGTCTCCCTGGCCTTCCTCGCGCCGCTGCTGCTGGCGGTCTACGCCTCGCTGCGCCCGTACGAGGAGACCACCAGGGACGGCTATTTCTCGCTGCCGAGCCGGCTTTCCCTCGACTATTACCGGCAGGCGTTCAGCGATTCCGGCATGGCCAGGTACTTCCTGAACTCCCTGCTGATCGCGGTGCCGGGCGTACTGGTCACCCTCTTCCTGGCGTCCTTCACGGCCTTCGCCGTGGCCCGGCTGCGGCTGCGCGGCTCCATGGTCCTGCTGATGGTCTTCACGGCCGGGAACCTGCTGCCCCAACAGGTCATCGTCACCCCGCTCTACGTGCTCTTCAACAAGGTGCCGCTGCCGTACTGGATGTCCGACTCGATGACGCTGTACGACTCGCTGTGGGCCGTGCTCGCCGTACAGATCGCCTTCCAGCTCGGCTTCTGCGTCTTCGTCCTGGCGAATTTCATGCGGACCCTGCCGCAGGAAATCCTGGAGGCCGCGATCGTCGACGGGGCGGGCGTGTGGACCCGGTACCGGCACGTGACACTGCCGCTGTGCCGCCCCGCGCTCGCCGCGCTGGGCACCCTGCAATTCACCTGGATGTACAACGACTTCCTCTGGGGCCTGGTCTTCCTCTCCACCGGGGACAAACTCCCGGTCACCTCGGCCCTGAACAACCTGCGCGGCCAGTTCTTCACCGACTACAACCTGCTCGCGGCGGGATCGGTCATCGTCGCCCTCCCCACGATCGTCGTCTTCCTGCTCCTGCAACGGCACTTCATCGCGGGCCTGACCCTGGGCGCGAACAAGGGATGAAGCGCGGCGCCCCGGCCCCGTACACGCGCGGGAAAACAGGTGCGCGGACTCTTGCCGGGTACGGCAGGGGCGGCGACGCTCCGGCTACATCCCGCACGGGAAAGGAGAGCGTCATGACGAACGCTCAGATGTGGGCGCTGATCGTGGGATTCGCCTCGCCGTTGTTCATCTCCGTCGTCAATCAGCCGCAATGGTCGCCGGCCGCCAGAACCGCGGTACAGGTGGTGGTCTCGGTGCTGGTGGGGCTCGGGAGCGCGCTCTTCGCCGGGGACTTCGCCGGAAAGTCCGTGGTGACCAGCATCCTTGTCGCCGCCGTCGCCGCGATCAGCGCGTACAAGGGGGTCTTCAAACCTTCCGGTATCGCGCCGAAGGTGGAAAGGGCCACGTCTCCGGCCGCGCGGGGATAGCCCCGTCCCCCCAAAGTTTCCGTGGCAGGGTGTTACGGGCAACTCACTGGGGTCTAGGGACAAGGGGGCAATGTGATCGTCTGGCTGAACGGCGCGTTCGGTGCGGGAAAGGCCACCGCGGCCCGGCACCTGCTGGACCTGCTTCCCGGGAGCACGCTCTACGACCCCGAGCTGGTCGGCAGCGAGTTGCGGCGGCTGCTGCCGGCCGCGCGGCTGGCGGAGGTCGACGGCTACCAGGACCTGCCGTCCTGGCGCCGCCTCGTGGTGGACACGGCGGCGGCGCTGCTCGACGAGGTGCCGGGACCGCTCATCACGCCGATGCCGCTGCTGCGCCAGGAGTACCGGGACGAGATATTCGGCGGCCTCGCCTCGCGCCGGGTGCCCGTGCGCCATGTGCTGCTGCACGCGGAGGAAACGATCCTCCGCGAGCGCGCGGGCCGCGCCGGTGCCGACGGGGCCGCACCGGACCGGTGCCGGGCGCACCTGGAGGCGTACGGGGAGGCGCTCGGCTGGCTCAAGCAGGACGCGCACGTCATCGACACCGCCCGGCTGACGTCACGGGAGACCGCCGAGCGGGTCGCGGAGGCGGTCCGCTCCGGGGCCGGGGCCTGCGACATCGTGCAGACACCGCAGCCCACAGCGGAGACCCTGGCCGCGGGCGTGCTGCTCTTCGACGACGCCGACCGGGTGCTGCTGGTGGACCCGACGTACAAGCCGGGGTGGGAGTTCCCCGGCGGCGTCGTGGAGCCGGGCGAGGCGCCGGCGCAGGCCGGGCTCCGCGAGGTGAGCGAGGAACTGGGCATCCGGCTGCACAGCGCCCCCCGGCTGCTGGTACTGGACTGGGAAGCGCCGAAACCGCCCGGGTTCGGCGGGCTGCGGATGCTCTTCGACGGCGGGCGGCTGGCGGGGGAGCAGATACGCGACCTGCTGCTGCCGGGCCCGGAACTGCGGGACTGGCGGTTCGCCACCGAGGCGGAGGCGGCGGACATGCTGCCCCCGGTGCGCTGGAACCGGCTGCGCTGGGCCTTGCGCGCACGCGAACAGGGACGCCCGCTGAATCTTGAGGCGGGCGTTCCTGTGGGATGAGGCGGTGCCGGCCGGGGGCGGCGGGAGGCCCCCGGCCGGCACCGGCATCCCGGTGATCAGCTGCCGGCGGGCTCGTACTGCCGGGCGTACTGCTGGAGGAACAGCGCCTCGGCGAGCGAGAGGCGCTCCAGCTCCTCCGGCGAGACGCTCTCGTTGACCGCGTGGATCTGCGCGTCGGGCTCGCTGAGGCCGATGAGCAGGATCTCGGCCTGCGGGTAGAGGGCGGCCAGGGTGTTGCACAGCGGGATCGACCCGCCCATACCGGACGTCTGCATCTCCGTGCCGTCGTACGCCTCCCGCATCGCCGACGCCATCGACGCGTACGCCGGGCTGTTGGTGTCCGCACGGAACGGCTGGCCCTGCCCGATCTGCTCGACCGTGACCCGCGCCCCCCACGGGGCGGCCTTCTCCAGGTGCGCGGTGAGCAGCTTGGTCGCCGCCGCGGCGTCCGTGCCCGGCGGCACCCGCAGGCTCACCAGCGCCCGCGCGCCGGCGTGCACGGACGGCGTGGCACCGACCACCGGCGGGCAGTCGATGCCGAGGACGGTGACGGCGGGCCGGGCCCACAGGCGGTCGGCGACCGTGCCGCTGCCGGTCAGGCCGACACCGTCGAGCACCTTGGCGTCCTTGCGGAACTCCTCCTCCGGATACTGCAGGCCCTCCCAGCGCGCGTCCGCCGCCAGCCCGTCGACCGCCGTCGAGCCGTCCTCGGCCCGCAGCGAGTCCAGGATCCGGATCAGCGCCGCCAACGCGTCGGGGGCGGCCCCGCCGAACTGGCCGGAGTGCAGATTGCCCTCCAGGGTGTCCACCTGGACGCGCAGCGCCGTCATGCCGCGCAGCGTCGCGGTCACCGTCGGCAGGCCGACGCGGAAGTTGCCGGTGTCGCCGATGACGATGGCGTCGGCGGCCAGCAGCTCGGGGTGGGCCTCGGCGTACTGCTCCAGGCCGCCGGTGCTCTGCTCCTCCGAGCCCTCCACGATCATCTTGACGCCGACCGGGACGCCGCCGTGCTCCTTGAGCGCCCGCAGTGCCGTCAGGTGCATGATCAGGCCGCCCTTGCAGTCGGCGGCGCCGCGTCCGTACCAGCGCCCGTCCCGCTCGGTCAGCTCGAACGGAGGCGATATCCAGGCGGCCTCGTCCAGCGGCGGCTGCACGTCGTAGTGCGCGTACAGCAGCACGGTCGGCGCACCGGCCGGGCCCGGCAGGTAGCCGTAGACCGACTGGGTGCCGTCCGGGGTGTCCAGCAGCGCCACATCCGTGAAGCCCTCGGCCCGCAGCGCGCCCGCGACCCACTCGGCGGCGGCCTCGCACTCGCTCCGGGGGAACTGCGCCGGGTCCGCGACCGACCTGAAGGCCACCAACTCGGTCAGCTCGGCCCTGGCCCGGGGCTGCAGGGAGGCGACGGTTTGCGCGAGCGGGCTGTCAGGCATGGAACGCTCCTTGTGGGCGCGGCGTTGTACACGTGTTGTACACATGCGGGTCCGTCCGGCCTTCGCGCCGGACCAACCGTACGTACGGGCGATTGTGTGGCCGATCTTCCCACAGGAGGAGCGCCCGACGGCGCGCCGTAGGATGCGGGCGGTACGCGCAGCAAGGCATCGAACGGGAGCAGAAGCACAGGTGAGCAGCGAGAGCGCAGCCGAGGAGAACCAGCAGGTGTGGGACGTCGTGGTGGTGGGGGCGGGGCCCGCCGGCGCCTCGGCCGCCTACGCCGCGGCGTGTACGGGACGCCGGGTGCTGCTCCTGGAGAAAGCCGAACTGCCCCGCTACAAGACATGCGGCGGCGGCATCATCGGACCGTCCCGCGACGCGTTGCCGCCCGGCTTCGACCTGCCGCTGCGCGACCGGGTCCACGCGGTGACGTTCTCCCTCAACGGCAGGATGACCCGCACCCGCCGTTCCAAGAACATGCTGTTCGGGCTCATCAACCGCCCCGAGTTCGACGCCCGGCTGGTCAAGACCGCCCAGGACGCCGGGGCCGAGCTGCGCACCGGCGCCACGGTCTCCCGGGTCGAGCAGCACGGCTCGGCGGTGCCCGACCGGCGGACCGTCGCCGTGGTGCTCGGCGACGGCGAGGTGGTGCTCGCCCGCGCGGTGGTCGGCGCGGACGGCAGCGCCAGCCGCATAGGCGCCCACGTCGGCGTGAAGATGGACCAGGTCGACCTGGGGCTGGAGGCCGAGATCCCGGTGCCGCCGACGGTCGCCGAGGACTGGGCGGGGCGGGTGCTCGTCGACTGGGGGCCGATGCCGGGCAGCTACGGCTGGGTCTTCCCCAAGGGCGACACCCTCACCGTCGGCGTCATCTCGGCCCGCGGCGAGGGCGCCGCGACCAAGCGCTACCTGGACGACTTCATCGGCCGGCTCGGCCTCGCGGGCTTCGAGCCGGACATCTCCTCCGGCCACCTGACCCGCTGCCGCGCCGACGACTCGCCGCTCTCCCGCGGCCGGGTCCTGGTGTGCGGGGACGCCGCCGGGCTCCTGGAGCCGTGGACCCGCGAGGGCATCTCCTTCGCGCTGCGGTCCGGGCGGCTCGCGGGGGAGTGGGCGGTGCGCGTCTCGGAGGCGCACGACGCGGTGGACGCGCGGCGCCAGGCCCTGAACTACGCCTTCGCCATCAAGGCGGGACTGGGCGTGGAGATGGGCGTCGGCCGCCGCATG
Source organism: Streptomyces sp. NPDC017056 (assembly GCF_044332485.1). NCBI lineage: Bacteria > Bacillati > Actinomycetota > Actinomycetes > Kitasatosporales > Streptomycetaceae > Streptomyces > Streptomyces sp. NPDC017056. The sequence continues at coordinate 435,283 of NZ_JBIRPD010000002.1, forward strand.
CTCACGCTCTTCTCCCGCCGCCCCGGCATGATCCACGCGGCGCTCACCGGCTTCCGCCCGGCCTGGCACGCCTTCGCGAAGATCGTCCGTGGCACGACGACGCTGGCCGAGATCGTCCGCACCCACCCGGTCGCGCGGCGGGCGCTGGGGGCGATGGACCGGCAGTAGGGAAGCGGGCGGCCGGGCTCGCCGTACGGCGGGGGCGGGCCCCGGGCGGCCTCCCGCAACGGACGCCCCGGTGCACCTCCCCCGCCGGATACTCCCCCGGGAGTACCCCTGATCACCGCGCCGGGCTGACGCCACCGTACGGTGTGCCGGTCTAGCGTGCCGGCATGGACAAGGGACGGCCGCCGTGGGCGCGGCCCTGCCGGGGACCGCGCCCCGGCCGGTGGTGGCCGGCGGACGGCGACCGCCCCGCCGGCCGGCCCGGCGCGCGGCTGCCCTGGATCTCGACCCTCTGCTTCACCGTGTTCGTGCTCGTGGGCTCGCGATTCGCCGGGAAGAGCCAGTCCGCCCGCGCCGACCTCGACCCGCTCGCGTACCTGCTGCTGGTCACCGGCGCTGCGCTGCTGCTCCTGCGGCACCGCTTCCCGCGCACGGTCGCCCTCGGCACCGCGCTCACCTCCGCCGCCTACCTCGCCGCCGGATATCCGTACGGCCCGGTCCTGCTCACCATCGCCTTCGGCTGCTCCGCGAGCATCGTCGCGGGGCGGCGCCGGGCCGCCTGGACCGCCGTCGGCCTGGTGTGGGTCAGCCACCTCCTGGTCGGCCACTGGCTCTACCGCTGGCTCCCGCCCGAGGGTGACGGGCCCGCGCCCTGGGGGGAGCAGCTGTTCGTCACGGTCCTGGTGGTGGCGGTGGTGGCGGTTTCCGAGCTGGCGCGCGTACGGCGTGAGCAGTTCGCGAAGGCGCGCGCGGAACGGGCGGCCGCCGAACGGCGGCGGGCCGACGAGGAGCGGCTGCGGATCGCCCGCGAGTTGCACGACGTGCTCGCGCACAGCATCTCCGTCATCAACGTCCAGGCGGGCGTCGGCCTCGCCCTCCTGGACGACGACCCCGAGCAGGCGCGCACGGCCCTGACCACCATCAAGGCCGCCAGCAAGGAAGCGCTGGGCGAAGTACGGCAGGTCCTGGACACCCTGCGCTCGCCGGGCGACGCGCCGCGCTCTCCGGCGCCCGGCCTGGACCGGCTGCCCGAACTCTGCGAGCAGGCCGCGGGTGCCGGCCTGACGGTGGAGGTCACCGGGCGGGGCCGGCCGGCGGGGCTCGCCCCGGGCGCCGACCTCGCGGCCTTCCGGATCGTCCAGGAGGCGCTGACCAACGTCGTCCGGCACTCCGGGTCCCGTACCGCCCGCGTCCGGCTCGCGCACCGGCCCGGCGAGCTGGAGATCACGGTCGACGACGACGGCCCCGCGACCGCCGGCGGTGGCGCCGGGGACGTGTCCGGGGGCGGCAACGGGCTGGTCGGCATGCGGGAGCGGGCCGCCGCCCTCGGCGGCACCGTCGAGGCGGGGCCACGCCCGGACGGCGGCTTCCGGGTGCGGGCCCGCATCCCCCTGAGGGCCACGGCACCGCCCGGCACACCGGCGCCGCACCGCCCCGGCGGCGCCCGCACTGCGGATACGGTGATCCCCACCGCCACCGAGGAGGAGTCGTGACCCGGGTACTGCTCGCCGACGACCAGCTGCTGGTCCGCGCCGGATTCCGGGCCCTGCTGGACGCCCAGCCCGGCATCGAGGTCGTCGCCGAGGCGGCGGACGGCGAGGAGGCGCTGATCGCCGTCCGCGAACTGCGGCCCGACATCGTCCTGATGGACATCCGGATGCCGGTGCTGGACGGCCTCGCCGCCACCCGCCAGATCACCGAGGATCCCCGGCTGGCGGCGGTGAAGGTCGTCATGCTCACCACCTTCGAGCTGGACGAGTACGTCTTCGAGGCGATCCGCTCCGGCGCCTCCGGCTTCCTGGTCAAGGACACCGAACCGGAGGAGCTGGTACGGGCGGTGCGCGCCGTGGTCGAGGGTGACGCGCTGCTCTCGCCGGGCGTCACCCGCCGGCTGATCGCCGAGTTCGCCGCCCGGTCCAAGGAGCCGGCCGCCGCGGACACGCTCTCCGGGCTCACCGAGCGGGAGCGGGAGGTGATGGCGCTGGTCGGCATCGGGCTGTCCAACGAGGAGATCGCCCGCCGCCTGGTCGTCAGCCCGCTGACCGCCAAGACCCACGTCAGCCGCACGATGGTCAAGCTGGGCGCCCGGGACCGCGCCCAACTGGTCGTGCTGGCCTACGAGACGGGGCTCGTCCGCCCGGGGTGGCTGGGGTAGCCGGAGCCGGAGCCGGAGCCGGAGCCGGAGCCGGTGGCCGGTGGCCGACGGTCGTCAGGGTCGTCCGCCCGCGCGGACGCGGCGTCAGCGATGTCCCAGCACGTTGACCACCCGGCCGCCGGGGTCCCGGACGAAGAAGCGCCGCACGCCCCACTCCTCGTCCTGCAACGGGTGCACGATCTCCGCGCCACTCTCCCGTACGAGCGCGTAGACCGCGTCCACGTCGTCCACCTCCACGCTCATGTCGGGGGTGCACGGCGCCGTCTTGTCGGCGGCCATGAAGCTGACCTGCGCCGCCGGGTGGGACGGGGAGGCGAGCGTCATGATCCAGCCGTGGTTCATGACTTCCTCGAAGCCCAGCAAGCCGTAGAAGTCCCGGCTCTCCCGCACGGCTTCGGTCTCGACGTTGGGCACGACACGGCGAACGGCCATCGGCAACTCCAAGGGAAGTGTTTCCGCGCTTCAGCTCGTACGCCGCCCGGTGAAGCGGCGCAGGACCCGCACCACCCGCCAGACGAACGCGACGCCCGCCGCGCACCCGGCCGCCGCCAGGAGCGCGCCGGTCCAGCCCCGGCCCGGGTCCGTGAACAGCAGGGGGCTCACCACGACGCCGAAGGCGGCACCGGCCGCTAACACGCCGGTCAGCAGGGCGAAACCGATCTCGACGGTCATCGCGTCGCGCTCGGCCTGGGAACGGGTCGGAGACATGGTGACAGTCTGTCATGTGATGCCCTGGATTTCGTGGTGGTCCGCCCTGCCGCCCGCCCCCTCGCCCGGCGCCTCAGATGCCGGAGCGCTCCTGCCACAGGCGGGCCAAGGAGACCTCGCCCGTGACCGTGATGCCGTCCAGCGGCCGGCGGTTCCACAGGGCGAAGTACAGGTCGGAGGCCGCTCCTTCCAGCACGCAGTCCGCCGCGTCGCCGCCCGTCGCAGCGGTGAGCGGTATGCGCTCGGCGCGCGGCGGAGCGTCCGAGAGGGCCACCTTCCACGCCGCTCCGGCCGCGCCGGTCGCCCGTATCAGGAGCGTCTTCGGCATTTCCGTACGCATCGGGCTGCGCTCCCGGGCGTGTATGCCGACGAGCAACTCGTCGATGCCGTCGGCGGCGAAGGCCGGGTCGGCGGCGGTGTGGCCGGCGCCGAGCGCGGCCTCCGCGTCGGCGCGGTGCACCGCCGTCTCGTGGGCCTGCCGCCGCGCCCAGAAGGCCGGCGGGGAGGGCGCGGGCAGGAAGGTCCAGCACGAGAGGTCGGCCGGGGCCGCGCGCAGCGTCTCCACGAGCTTCCGGCAGCCGTCGCGCAGCCAGTCGGCGAGCGCGTCGTCGGGCAGGCGGGGGGCCTCGGGGAGCGGGGCCGGCTCCTGGCGGCCGTGCTCGACGAAGCCCGTGGCCCAGCGGTGCACCTGCCCCATGTGGATGAGCAGGTCCCGCACCCGCCACTGCGGGCAGGTCGGTACCGGGGCGTGTGCCCCGGCCTTCTCCGCGGCGTCCGCGAGCAGTTGTCCGTCCCGGCGCAGGGACTCGGTGAACTCAGCGATGTCCATGCCGATGAGTGTGCCGGTGACCACTGACAACGGCGCCGTGCGGGGCCGGCTGGCCCCGCAGACCCCGGTGGGCCAGCCCGAGCAGCAGCGCGTTGACCAGGGCGGCCACGACCACCGCCGCGATCGAATACCACTGCGGGGAGCCGGAGTCGGCCCACATCGCGTCACCGGCGAGCCACAGCGGGAAGACCGCCGGAGCCGTCAGCAGCACGACCCAGACGCCGGAGAACGAGGCGTCCTCGTGCCGGACGAAAGCCATGTCCACGAGGGCGAAGAGCGCCGCCGCGACGACCAGGGCGAGGTAGACCAGCGAGACCGGATTGCCGAACATCAGCCGCGCGAGGCCGCGCAGCCGGGGTGTGGTGTCCATCGCAGCCCCCAATGTGCCGGGGCGGCCGGTGGGCGCCGGGCGTGCGGGACCCGCACGCTGGGGCTTCCCGGCCGGGCGCCCCGGCCGAATCCGTGACCGAGCCACCCATTATGGTCGGCAACCGGTCCCTTGCGGCAGGCCGGGTACCCGGCGTCCGGGTATCGACTCCCGCGTACGCGGCGGTCGGCACCGTGCGGTACCCGTACCGGCCGCCGCCGGTACGGCCGGTACCGCCGCAGCCGTAGGCCGTGTCCGCCGCGGCCGTCGTGACCTGCCGGGCCGGCCCGCCCGGACGGCCCGCCCGGACGGCCCGCCCCTATTTTGTTTACCGTCGGTACAAAGCCAGAATGGGCACGTGACCCAGACTCGGACAACCAGGTTGGAGCGGGGCCGCAGCGCCCTCGGACCCGCACTGGAGCTCGTACACACCGGACGCGCGCCCACCCGCGCCGTCCTCACCTCGGAGCTCGGCGTGACCCGGGCGACCGCGGGCGCGGTGGCGGCGGAACTGGAAGCGCTCGGCCTGATCACCGTCGACTCCCGCCCGACCGCCTCGGCGGGCTCCCAAGGGCGCCCCTCGCACCGGCTGTTCGTCAACGAGGACGGCCCCGTCGTGCTCGCCGGGCAGATCCACGCCGACGGCTACCGCACCGCGCTGGTCGGCCTCGGCGGGCGGATCGTGGCCACCGAGAGCGGCTGCGGCACCATCCCCGCCGACCCTGCCCGGGTACTTGCCGAAGTCGTGGCCTCCGGGGCCGGGATGCTCGAACGGACCGGGCGGCGCTGCCTCGGCGCGGCGCTCGCCATCCCGTCCGCCGTCGCCGAACCCGACGGCGAGGCGCTCAACCCGCTGCACCTGGCCTGGCCCACGGGCGCCCCCGTGCGCCGCCTGTTCCGGCGCGCGCTCGCCGAGGCCCGTATCCCCGGGGTCACCGCGGGGATCGGCTTCACGGGCAACGATGTCAACCTCGTCGCCCTGGCCGAACACCGGCACGGCGCCGGCCGCGGCGCCCGCGACCTGCTGTGCGTCGCCTCCGGGCACCGGGGCGTCGGCGGCGCGCTGGTCCTGGACGGCCGCCTGCACAGCGGCAGTTCGGGCCTGGCCCTGGAGGTCGGCCACCTGACCGTCAACCCCGAGGGCGCGCCCTGCCACTGCGGCAGCCGCGGCTGCCTGGACGTCGAGGCGGACCCGCTCGCCTTCCTCGGCGCGGCGGGCCGCGCGCCGGGCCCGGAGGGCTCGCTGCTCCGGCAGGCCACCGACCTGATCAGGGAGGACTACCAGGACCCGGCCGTACGGGCCGCCGCCGAGCTGCTGATCGACCGGCTGGGCCTCGGGATCGCCGGACTCGTCAACATCCTCAACCCCGACCGCATCATCCTCGGCGGCCTGCACCGCGAACTCCTGGGCGCCGACCCGGAGCGGCTGCGGGCGGTGGTCGCCGACCGCAGCCTGTGGGGTCGCAGCGGCGGCGTACCGATTCTGCCGTGCACGCTCGACCACAACAGCCTCGTCGGCGCGGCGGAGCTGGCGTGGCAGCCGGTCCTGGACGACCCGCTGGTGATCCTGGACGACTGAGGGCCCGCGCCCGGCCCCGGGTCAGCGCCCGACCGGGCCGCCGCGCCACACCGGCGCGGTCCGCCGGCCGACGGCGGTCTCGAACGCGGCGCGCGCCAGCAACCGTGTCGAGTCCAGCGCCGGCAGCGGCGACACCTCGGGCGTGACCAGGAGCGGGATCTCCGTGCAGACCAGGGCGACCGCGTCGCAGCCGCGCGCCGCCAGCCGTTCGATGACGCGTACGTACTCCCGGCGCGCCGCGTCGGTGAACACGCCGTTCACCAGCTCGCCAAAGATGATCTCGTGCACGGTACGGCGGTCGGCCTCGGCCGGCACCGCGGCCGCGATGCCCCGGCGGCCCAGCGCGTCCTCGTAGAGGGGGCCTCGCATCGTGTACGCGGTGCCCAGGACGCCGACGCGCCGGCGGCCGTCACGGGCGGCGCGTTCGGCCACCACCTCGGCGATGTGCAGCCCTGGCAGCGGCAGTTCCGCGCCGGGCAGCCCGAGCGCCAGGTGGGCGGTGTTGTCCGGGCAGACGAAGAAGTCCGCGCCCGCCCGGGCGAGCCGCGCCACGCTGCCGGACAGTGTGCGCCGGATCGCCTGGTGGTCGCCGGCCTCCCAGGCGGGCATGCTGCGCGCCATGCTCACGCAGTCCAGCGTCACGTCCGGGTGCTCGTAAGGGCCCAGTTCGGCGGAGCCCTCCTGGCAGAAGGCCCGGAAACACAGCGCGGCGCCTTCGGCGCTGTGCGCGAGGATGCCCAGGTGCTGCATGGCGACGCCTCCCAAGGCCGGCGGCTTTGTCCGGCCATTGTCACCCCGCGCCCTCTCTCAGGCGCCCGCCACCGGCTTCCACGCGGCCGCGAAAGCGCGGGCCGGGTTCGCCGTGAGGACGCGGTGCACCAGCTCCTCGCCCAGGGCGAGTTCGAGGCGCGGGCGCAGGCGGCGCAGGAGGAAGGGCATGCCGGGCCCGCCGTTCACCGAACGGGCCGCCGCCGTCGTCGTGTCCCCGCCGAGGAGCAGCCGGTCCCCGTATCCGGCGTCCGCGAGCGCGGCCAGCGCGTCCGGCAGCCGCCAGTCCGTCGCGTGGTGCGCCCGCGAGGGCCCGTCGAAGGCCAGGTAGGCCCCGGCGGCCGCGGCCTCCCGGTGGACGGTGAGGTCGGGAAAGCGGTTGAGGTGCCCGAGGATCACCCGCTCCGGCGGCACGTCGAGCGTGCCGCACAGCAGGTCGAGTACGTCCGCTGCGCCGGTTCCCTGCTCCAGGTGGACGCCGATGGCGGCGCCGGTGGCGTGATGGGCCTCGGCCGCTGCGGCCATGGTGTGCCGGGCGTGCGCGTCGAGGCCGTGGAAGCCGCCGGCCACTTTGATCATCCCGGCGCGCGGCCGTCCGGCGGGACCGCCGGTGGCAGCGGCGGAGGTTTCCTCGGTGCCCGGGGCCCCAGCGCGGCTCTCGATCCCCGTCGTCAGCTCCGCCACGAACAGCTCCGCCAGGGCCCCGGAGCCACCGGCGTGCCCCGTGAACCGCTCCAGCACCTCGGGCGCGTAGTGGACCGCCTGGTGCAGCCCCGTGGCCGCCACGATCCGTACCCCCGACTCGCGCGCGAGGCGCGGCAGTTCCCCGGCGTGCCGCCCCATCCCGTACGGCGTCCACTGGATCACCGTGTTGCCGCCCGCCTCCCGGAAGGCCCGCAGTTCGGCCGCGGCGGCACCGGCGTCGGCCAGCTCCTGCCCGGCCAGTACCGGGCTGCGCAGGAACAGGTGGTCGTGCGCGTCGCAGACGCCCAGAACGGCGGGGGAGACGTCCCCGGTGACCGTACGGACGGTTGCCTCCGGCTGTCCGCTCACCACTGCTCTCCCGTCGGCAGCCGCCCGGCGCCCGGCGCGGACAGGTGCAGCACCTGGAAGCGGTCGCCTTCGCCCTCTGGCGCGTCGGCCGCCCAGAGGGTGAAGTGCGTCAGCTCCCAGTGCCGGGGGTCGACGGCCAGCGCGGTGGTGTGCACGCCGTCCGTACGGGCGAGCCGCTGCTGTTCCGCCACGGCTTCCGCTACGGCGGTGGCCGGATCCGCCCCCTCGGAGAGGGTCTCCGTACGGCGGACGAAGGACCGCGGAGCCGTGCCGGACGCAGGTCCGCGCTCGTGATGGACGCCCATCCAGTGCTGTACCTCGGGGCGGCCGAAGTCGCGGATGACGCCGCGGAAGCCGTCGCCGAGCAGGAAGCGGTTCATGGCCCGGGGGTCGGCCCAGAGGTAGAACGGCGCATATTGATTGACGGGCGAACCGTCGACGCCGCGTTCGCGTATGCCGTACGCCTTGATCCCGAGCCCGTCGAAGTCGTCGAGGAGGTGGCCGCGGGTCCGTACCCGGTCGCGGATGATGCCCATGTCGTAGTCGGCGGGCAGGGTGACGGCGTATTGGAGGGCGTGCAAGGGGGCTCCTGTGAGGTGGGATAGGGGTGCGATTACGCGGAGTGGGTGTCGTCGTCGACCAGGCAGCCCCAGTCGGCGGTAGTGCCGTCGGCGGCCGCCTCCACCACGGCGAGGTGGGTCATGAACGCGCCGGGCGCGGCGCCGTGCCAGTGCCATTCGCCCGGGCCGGTCCACACGGTGTCGCCGGCCTTGACCCGTTCGACCGGGCCGCCCCTGCGCTGCACCAGGCCGACGCCCTCGGTGATGTGCAGGACCTGGCCGTGCGGGTGCCGGTGCCAGGCGGTGCGGGCGCCGGGCGCGAAGTGGACGCTGAACATCCGCAGCCGGGACGGGGCGGGCGGGGCCGCGACCTCGTCCAGCCACACCGTGCCGGTGAAGTGTTCGGCGGGGCCGGCCTGGCTGTCCGGGCGGGTGCGGGTGATCTCCATGAGCGGTGGGGCCTTTCGGGCGGGTGGGGCGGGCGGCTTGGCGGTGCGTCAGGCGGAGTGGTTCCGGCCGGTGGTGCGGGCCGTGAGGAGGGCCAGCACGCCGCGCACGGCGGTGTCGAAGGGGGCGGGCGACTCGGCGGCGCGCGCCAGTACGTAGCCGCCCTGCACGGTCGCGACGACGGCGGCGGCGGTCCCCTCCGGGTCCAGCTCGGCGTCGAACTCGCCGCGCTCCAGCCCCTCCCGGAGAATCGCGGCGATCCGGCCGCGCACCCAGTCGAGGGTCTCGAACACCGGCTGCCGCAGCACGGGGTCGGCGATGACGTCGGGGTCCATGGTCAGCCGGCCCACCGGGCAGCCGCGCAGGACGTCACGCTCGCGCAGCAGGTAGGCGCGCACCCGGTCGTACGCGCTGCCGTCGGCGGACAGGGCGGTGGCGGCGGTGGCCCGCATGCTCTCCGCGGTGCGGCGGATGGCGGCGAGCGCCAGGTCGGACTTGCCGGAGAAGTGGTGGTACATGCTGCCCTGGCCGACGCCGGCGCGCTGGAGGATCGCCTTCGGGCTGGTGCCGGTGAAGCCCCGCTCCCACAGGAGTTCCCTGGTGCTCTCGATGAGCCGTTCGGAGGTGGTCATGATCGTACTGTACATACTAGTAGTTACAGAAGTCGAGGCCGGAAGGCCACGGATCTTCCGGCACGCAGCGGCCGGGCGGTGCGCAGAGGTCCGGGCGGTGCGCACGGCCGCCGCCGGGGCCGCCGGGTACTTCCCTGGTGGTACGTGCGGTCCCGCCGGCCGTACGACGACGTGCGGGCCCCGGCGGGCCAGGCTCGGCAGGGACAGCACACCCGGGCCTGCGCGGAGTTCGCGCGGCCCCGCCGAAAAGGAGCTGACCTCCCATGTTCGACCTGGCACACCCGTGGGCCGGTGGCGGCCCCGGTCCCTGGTTCCTGCTCTTCCCGCTCTTCTGGGCGGCCGTCGTGCTCGGCGCCGTCGCGCTGCTGCGGCGCACCGTGTGGCGCGGGCGCGGCCCTTGGGCGCGCTTCGGGGGCCCGGACGACGCCGCCCGGCGACCGGCTTCCGCCGCCGGACCGTCCCCCGTCGACCTGCTGGCCCGGCGGTTCGCGGCGGGGGAGATCGACGAGGACGAGTACTGGCGCCGGCTCTCCGTCCTGGAGGACCGGTTCGGTACGGGGGCGAAGGGCGGCGCGGTGTGAGGGCGCGCGCCGACGGGGCACCGGTCGGCGGCGTACGCCTCTGCGGCGTACGCCGCCGGCCGCAACCCGCCGACGCCGTGCCCGGCCCGCCGGTGCGCGGTCAGCCGACCCCGGCGCCCCGCACCCGCGGCCGGGTCTCCACCGGTGTGCGCAGCGGCGGTTCGGCCGGTGCGTGCGCCGTCACTCCCCGGGTGCACGACGACCGTCCCGCCGAGGTGCGGCGTACCGCCTCCTCGGGCGCGAGCGTCAGCGCGGGCAGCGTGAACCAGACCACCTTGCCGCCGCCGTCGGGGCGCACCCCCCAACTCTCGCTGAGCGCGGCGATCAGTGACAGCCCGCGGCCCTCCGTGTCGAGGGAGCCGGCCGCCTGCACCCGGGGCAGGCGCGGGTCCAGGTCGCGTACCGAGACCGTCAGCTGGTCCAGCAGGACCAGCAGTTCCACGGTGCACTGCTTGCTGGGCGCGGCGTGCTGGTGCACGTTGGCCAGCAGCTCGGTGACGCCGAGCGCGGCCGGGTCTATCAAGGCGTCGAGACGCCAGTAACGGAGCTGCGCCGATACGATTCTGCGCACCTGGCCGATCCGTGCCGGAAGGGCCTGGAGCTCCACCGTGCAGTGTCTGCTGGGCTGCCTGATCACGACCGCGACTCCCTGATGAGGTCGGGCGCCCTCGTACGACGGGGGCGAAGATCGGATCCAGCGATGCCGCCATCCACCACAGTGTCACCGCTGGTGAACCCTCAGTGATACGAGTCCAGGGTCATCCCACCAGTGCGCTCCCGCAACCGCACCGTCCCCCGCGGGACCCTGTCAAGCGCGTGCGGAACGCGCCGCGCGCACGGCGTCCAGGAAGCGGTCCGGGGTGCCCAGCGTCAGCGCGTAGCGGTGCCCGTTCAGTGTGGCCAGCGCCCGGTCACGGGCCGCGAACAGCGGTTTGTGCGCCTGGACGGCCTGGACCGGCGCGCTGTCTATCTCGGTGCCGTAACTCGTCAGCAGGGCCAGCCTGCCGTCCTTGATCACGACCTGGCCCGCCCGGGTCAGCGACCTGAGAAGCCAACGCTCGATGCGTACACCGGTGGCGTTGAATTCGGGCTCCGCCATGGCGACCACCTCCTCCGCACGACGGGCGTGTGGTCTCCACCCGCCCTCATGGTGCGCAGTCTGCCTGCGTCGTGCCCCGTGCACCAGTACCCCTTGGCCAAAGCTCGTCACCAGCCTGCTCCCAGGCGGTGCTTGGGGTTGCCCAAAGGGTTGTTTATGCAGGTGAGAAGCGTGTGACGGGTGGCTATAGTCGAAACCGGCCCGGCGTTCCGCGCGGGCTGTGTCCGACCTCGGGAGCGCGTCGAATGAGCACCGCCCAGCAACCACAGCAGCACGCGGACCGGGTGCCCGGGAGCGGCGGTCCGATGCCGACCGTGGACGTCGACCGCAGCGATCCGGTCTACCGCGCCTGGCTGAAAGAGGCCGTCCGCAAGGTGCAGGCGGACGCCAACCGGACGGCCGACACCCATTTGCTGCGCTTCCCGCTGCCCGAGCGGTGGGGCATCGACCTGTACCTCAAGGACGAGTCGACCCACCCCACCGGCAGCCTCAAGCACCGCCTGGCCCGTTCGCTGTTCCTCTACGGGCTGTGCAACGGCTGGATCCGGCCCGGCAAGCCCGTCATCGAGGCGTCCAGCGGCTCCACGGCCGTCTCCGAGGCGTACTTCGCGAGCCTGATCGGCGTGCCCTTCATCGCGGTGATGCCGGCCACGACCAGCCGCGAGAAGACCCGGCTGATCGAGTTCCACGGCGGCAGGTGCCACCTCGTGGACGACCCGCGGACCGTGTACGCGGTCTCCGCCGAGCTGGCCGCGGAGTCCGGCGGGCACTACATGGACCAGTTCACCTACGCCGAACGGGCGACCGACTGGCGCGGCAACAACAACATCGCCGAGTCGATCTACCAGCAGCTGCGCCTGGAGCGGTACCCGGAACCCGCCTGGATCGTCGCCACGGCCGGCACCGGCGGCACCTCGGCGACCATCGCCCGCTACGTGCACTACATGCAGTACGACACCCGTATCTGCGTGCCCGACCCGGAGAACTCCTGTTTCTTCGACGGCTGGCGCACCGGCGACGCGGAGACGGACTGCGCGACCGCCTCGCGCATCGAGGGCATCGGCAGGCCGCGCATGGAGCCCAGCTTCGTGCCCGGCGCCATCGACCGGATGATGAAGGTCCCGGACGCGGCGAGCGTGGCGGCCGTACGGGCCCTGGAGCGGGCCGTCGGCCGCAAGGCGGGCGGCTCGACGGGCACCGGCCTGTGGAGCGCGCTGAAGATCGTCGCGGAGATGGTCGCGGAGGGCCGTACCGGCTCCGTCGTCACCCTGCTCTGCGACCCCGGCGACCGCTACCTGGACAAGTACTACTCGGACAGCTGGCTGGAGGACCAGGGCCTGGACATCGCGCCGTACGCGGCGGACATCGACGGATTCCTGGAGACCGGCGTCTGGCCCGGCTGACGGGCCGCGTGTGAAGCCCGGCCCGCCGCTGCGTCAGAGGTCCGCGCCGTCGCCCGGTTCGCCCGCCACCACCAGCTCCGGCGGCAGCTCCGCGATCTCCTCGCGCGCCTGCGCCGGCAGCCCGCGGTCGGTCACCAGCACGTCCACGTCGTCCAGCGTGGCGAAGGAACCGAGCCCCACCGTGCCCCACTTGGTGTGGTCGGCGACCACCACGACGCGGCGCGCGGACCGGACGAAGTGGCGGTTGGTCTCCGCCTCGGCGAGGTTGGGCGTGGACAGCCCGGCTTCCACCGATATGCCGTGCACGCCCAGGAACAGCACGTCGAAGTGGAGGTTGCGGATCGCGGCGTCCGCCACCGGCCCCACCAGGGTGTCCGAGGGCGTGCGGACCCCGCCGGTCAGGACGACCGTGGCCGCGCCGGCGCGGGGCGCGGAGCCGCTGCCGGCCGCCGCCCGCTGCGCGTTGTAGAACACGTCGGCCACCCGTACGGAATTGGTGACGACCGTCAGGTCCGGCACCTCCAGCAGCTGCTGGGCCAGCGCGAACGCGGTCGTGCCGCCGGCCAGCGCGATGGCGCCGCCGGGCGCCGCCATCCGGGCCGCGGCCTTGGCGATGTCCTCCTTGGCGCTCAGTTCGAGGCCCGACTTGGCCTCGAAGCCCGGCTCGTGGGTGCTGGGCTCGCTGACCGGTACGGCGCCGCCGTGCACCTTCTCCACCATGCCCTGCCGGGCGAGCGCGTCCAGGTCGCGCCGGACCGTCATGTCGGACACGTTGAGCCTGCGGGTCAGCTCGTTCACGCGGACGCCCCCGCGCCGTCTGACCTCGTCGAGGATCAGGGCGCGCCGCTGCTCCGCGAGGAGGTTCTGGTTGTCGCTCACCCCGGCTTTTCCCTTCCGCCCGGCTGCCGTCTGGGTCCTCATCCTCGCACGCGCGGCCGGGCGCATCCGCCCCGCCGGGTGGGGTGTGGGGCCGCGGAACAGGGAAGGAGGGAGGCGGACGGTACGGGTGGGCCGCGGGCGGCGGCGCGGACGCTCGTTTGAACATGGCATGACAGAGGGTGCCGCCGCCGGGTACCGTGCGGCGCCCACCGGCACAGCACGGACATCGGGGGAAGCACACGTGGACACCGCGAGCAGCACGGAACCGGCCGCACCGGACGCGCCGACCACACCGGACGGGCCGGGCACACCACAGGAAGGGCCGCCGCGAGAAAGGCCGCCACAGGAAGGGCCGCCGCAGGACACCGGGCAACTCGCCCTGGAACTCCTCGTGCACGGCGTCGGCGGCACCACGCCCGAGCGCATGCTCGGCGACCCGCGCACCGTCCTGGTCACCGGCGACGACACCGCGGCCGTCTACCGCCGCGCCGCCGACGCCGACGCCGAGCAGCGCCCCGGGGACTACCGCGCCGAACCGATCCGCGAGGCGTACTGCTGGTGCAACCTCACCTCCGGCAACGGAGCCCGCGCCCTGTGGCTCGTCCTGCTGCCCTTCATGGTCGCCAACCTCGCCCACTGGATGCGCCCCGCCGCACCCGCGGCACACCGGGGCCACCGCGTGTACGACGTCCTCGTGCGCGTCCTCGCGCTCAGCCTCACCGTCCTGCTGGCCGCCGCGGTCTGCGAAGTGGCGCTGGACCTGACGGCCTGGCAGTGCGCGGGCAGTGCCGCCTGCGTCGCGGACAAGTCCTGGCTGGGCTTCCTCAGCCCGGACCAGGGCGGCGCGTGGAGCGGCCCCGGCCGCCGCGTCGTGGTCGCCGCCGTGGTGCCGCTGCTGGTCGTCGGATTCCTGTGGTGGCTCTCGCAGCGCACCTGGAGCGCGTACGAATCCGCCTCGCCGCCACCGCGCCGCCCCGGCACCTCCCGCGACGTACCGCCCGAACAGCGCCCCGCGCTCACCCACCGCGGCTTCTGGTACGGCCGCCGGGTGGTGGCCAGGCTGCGTGCCGCGCACACCGCCGCCGGGGTGCTGACCATCGCCGCCGCGCTGCTCGTGGGCGCCGTGGACCACGACATCAGGACGGGCGGCGGAGCGCTGCCGGCCGTGGGCCGCGTACTGAGCGCACTGGTCGCGCTCCTGGGGGCGTTCACCGTCTGGATCGTGTGCCGCACCGCCCGCTGCGAGGCGGAACCGGACGAGAACCGGGACCGCTTCCTGGTCAAGGCGCTGCCCTTCGGCGCGCTCGTGGCGCTCGTCCTGTCCGCCGTCTACACCGCCTGGGAGCGGCCCGGCTGGGCCGGCGGCGACCGGCTGCCGGGCACCGGCGCCTTCGGCGGCATCGCCGTCTCCCAGGGCCTGCTGGTCCTCGGCCTGCTCGGCACGGCCTGCTTCCTCCAGCACGCCGCGGCCCGCCACGGGCGCGGCGACGGCCGCGCGGCGCTGAAAGGCATGCACGGCGCCGCCGTCGCCCTGCTGGCGTGCGCGCTGGGCGGCGCGCTGACCGGGGGCATGGCCCAGCGGCTGGGGGACTGGCTGGACCGCGGGGCGGTCCCCGGCCAGACGGACGCCCCGATGGCGGGGCCGCCCGTCCTGCTGTCCTGGCAGGCGTCGGTGCTCCCGGTGCTCCTGGTGGTCGTGGCGGTCTTCGCGGTCCTGGCGGGCATCCGGGTGGTGCTCGTACGCCGCAGGATCACCTCGGACATCGCCGGGGGCTACGACGCGCAGGAGCGGCCCGACGAGGAGCGCACCCGCCGCATCGCCGGCACCATCGCCCGCGCCGGCCTCACCGACTCCGCGCCCGTCCTGGTCGGCGCGGTCTGCCTGGTCACGCTCGTCCTGGGCGCCGGCGCGGTGGCCGGTGCCTGGCTGGCCGACCGGGCTCCCGGCCGGGCCACCGAGGAGGCGCCGCTGCTCGTGCACTCGGCGGCCGCGACGGCGGAGGCCCTCGGTTCGTGGCTGATGGGCGCCGGGGTCCTGGTGCTCGCGGTCATGGGCTGGCGCGCCTACCGCGACCGCTCCACCCGCCGCACCATCGGCATCCTGTGGGACGTCGGCACGTTCTGGCCGCGCGCCGCGCACCCCTTCGCGCCGCCCTGCTACGCGGAGCGCGCCGTGCCCGACCTGACCTGGCGGATGGCCACCTGGACCGAGAACAACGACGGCCGCCTGGTCATCTCGGGACACTCCCAGGGCAGCGTGCTGGCGGCGGCCGCCGTCTGGCAGCTGGACCTGGTCACCCGCAGCCGGGTCGCGCTGCTCACCTACGGGTCGCCGCTGGAGCGCCTGTACGGGCGGTGGTTCCCCGCCTGCTTCGGCCCGGAGGCGCTGACCGGGCTGCACCGGGAGATGGACGACTGGCGCAACCTGTGGCGGCTGACCGACCCCATCGGCGGGCCGGTGCGGCTCACCCGCGAGGACGGCGCGGCCGTGGACCTCGGCCCGCTGCGCGACCCGCTCACCTTCGGGCGGACGCTCCAGTACCCGCTGCCCGCCCAGATCCTGGGGCACGGCGACTACCAGTCCGACCCGGTGTTCGAGGAAGCCCGCGCCGAGCTGATCGCCCGGCTCGGCGCGTGCGCGCCGCGGCCGAGCGGGAAAGAGATTCCCCGGCAGGGCTGCTGATGCCGCGTCAGGGCAGGTCGGGCAGGTCCTCCGCGTACAGCAGCGTCAGCGCGTCGGTGTCCGGGTCGGCCAGCTGGGCGACCCGGCCCGCGTGCCGCTCGACCATCGCCTCGAACGTCTGCCGCGCGGTCCGCCCGTTGCCGAACGAGGGACCTTTGGGGAGCGCGGTGAAGTACTTGAGCAGCGCCTCGCCGGCGCCCTCGGCCAGCCGGTACTCGTGCTCCTCGCCCTGCTGCTCGACGATGCGCAGCAGGTCCTCCGGCGTGTAGTCACCGAAGGTGATGGTCCGTGAGAAGCGGGACGCCACACCGGGGTTGACGGCGAGGAAGCGCTCCATCTCGGCCGTGTACCCGGCCACGATCACCACCACCGCCTCCCGGTGGTCCTCCATCAGCTTCACCAGCGTGTCGATCGCCTCACGCCCGAAGTCCCGCCCGGAGTCCTCCGGCGAGAGCGCGTACGCCTCGTCGATGAACAGCACCCCGCCGCGCGCCCGGTCGAACGCCTCCTGCGTACGGATCGCCGTCGACCCGATGTGCTCGCCGACCAGGTCCACCCTGGACACCTCCACCAGGTGCCCGCGCTCCAGCACGTCCAGCGCGGCCAGGATCTCGCCGTAGAGGCGGGCGACCGTGGTCTTGCCGGTGCCGGGGGAGCCGGTGAAGACCAGGTGGCGGCGGACGGAGGCGGCCTTGAGCCCGGCCTCCTGCCGCCGGCGCCCCACCTCGATCATGTTGATCAGGCTGCGCACCTCGCGCTTGACGCTCTCCAGGCCGACCAGCCGGTCCAGTTCGCCGAGCACCTCGCCGGACGGCCGGCTCGCGGCGGCGGGCCCGGCGGCGTCCGGGGCCGGCTGCGCGCTCTGCGCCGGTACGGCACCGAGCAGCCCGGCCGGCTGGGTCGCGGGGACGGCCGCCGGCGCCCGTAGCGCCGCGGCGGGCAGCAGCGGCTCGCCGGCCGCCCGGCTCTCGTCGCTGGTGCAGTCCTCGACGACGGGCCCGCCCGCGTACCCCTCGCCGCGGGCGGCGGAGCCGTCCGCGAACTCGTACCCGCCGCGCGCGCACCGCTCGGTGCGGCAGC
Organism: Streptomyces sp. NPDC017056; assembly: GCF_044332485.1. NCBI lineage: Bacteria > Bacillati > Actinomycetota > Actinomycetes > Kitasatosporales > Streptomycetaceae > Streptomyces > Streptomyces sp. NPDC017056. The sequence goes on from NZ_JBIRPD010000002.1 coordinate 452,271, forward strand.
GCGTCAGCGTCGTACGGCAGCCGTCGATGACGTGGAAGCCGTACCCGGCACTGCCGGTCACCCGGCAGCCGTCGAACGTGCCGCGGCCCTGCGCCGAGACGTAGAAGCCGGCCTCGGCCGGCGAGTCGACCGTGCAGCGCTCGACGGTGGGGTCGGCGCCCTTGGTCACGATCACGCCGGTCTGCGCCGCGTCGATCGTGCAGTTGGCGAGCGTGCCGCCGCTGCCGTGGTCGCGGAACCAGGCGCCGGTCGCCGCCTCCCGGATCCGGCAGTCGTCGAGTTGCACGGTCGCGCCGTCGCTCACCGACACCGCCGTGTTGCGCACCTGGGACAGGTCGGAGTCCACCACGTCGGCGCGCGAACCCCGGTCCAGCACGAACAGCGCGTCCGGCACGTCGTGCACCCGCGTCGAGTCCAGTACGGCGGTCGCCCCGTCGCTGACCCACACCGCCGGGTAGTCGCCCGTACTGTCGTGGATCTCGCACCGGTTGGCGTCCACCCGGGTGCCCGGGTCCCACACGGACAGCCCGTTGCGGCCGAAGCGGCGCACCGTGCTGCGGGTCAGCGTCAGCACCGACCTGGACCGCAGGTCCACGGCGTTCTCCGGGATGTCGTGGATGTCGCAGTCGGCGAGGGTGAGCACCGCGTCGGTGTCCAGGGTGACGCCGTCGGCGGAGGTCCGGTGCACCTTGCAGTCGGTCAGCTGGCCGCTCGCGCGCGAGGCGATCTGCACGCCCGCGCCCTTGATCTCGTACAGCTCGCAGCCGAACGCCTCGACGCCGCTGCCCTCGCCGTTGACCGACAGGCCCGCACCGGAGACGTGGTGCACCCGGCAGTTCTCCAGCCGCGGGTGCGCGCCGCCGCGCACCGCCACCCCGGCCTGCCCGGCGGCCACCACCTCGCACTCCTCGAAGGTCCCGCCCGCGCCGTCCAGCACGCTGATGCCCACCCCGCCCGGGTTGTCGACCGAGCAGCGGCGCACGGTCGGGCGGGCGCCGCCGCGCACCTCGATGCCGGACGCCGAACGCGTCATCACCCGCAGCCCGTCCAGCTCCGGGGCCCCGTCCTCCACCAGCACGGCGGGCGCGGTGGGGTCCTGCCCTTCCAGCCGGAGGTCCTGCACGGTGGCGGAGGCGCGCACGGTCAGCGCGACGCCGTCGGCGGGCGCTATCCGCACCGATCCGCGCGCCCCCTCGGGCCCGCGCAGCGTCACCGCGCGCACCAGCACCAGGTTCTCGCGGTACGTACCGGCGCCCACGGTCAGCACGTCGCCGTCCCCCGCGGCATCCAGGGCCGCCGCCAGCGAGCTGTACTCGCCCGTGCGGCGCCGCCACCGCGACGTGCCCGAATGCGTCACCTGGACGGAGCCCTGTGCCATGGCGCTGTTCTGTCCCCACCTCGTGCGGCTGTTACCGGCCCGGCAGTTGTACGTCCGTGTATGTCCGCGTACGCGTGCCCGGAACCCCAGCCGGGAGGCTGGCCGCTCCACCGTAGCGCGCCCGGCGGGCACCGGATGACATGGTCAGCCTGTATGTCCGGGAGGCTTCGAAAGCCCTCGGCGACCCGGCCGTTCAGCTGCCCGCCCCGGCCCGCCCCCAGTCCTGCCCCGCGCGCTCCCACTCCTGGTCCCAGCGCCGGTACCGGCGCGCCAGCATCCGCCGCACCACCAGCCGCCGGCCGCCTTCGACGGCCGCCACCACCAAGGCCGCGGCGCCCAGGCCGCCCAGCGCCGCGTGTGCCCTGGCGTTGCTCTCGTCCAGCGGCCGGGGCACGACCAGGCCGCCGTCGTCGGTCCAGATCCGGAACCGGTCGCCCGGCCGCACGGCGTGCGGCGCGGCGACCAGGCCGCTGCGCGCGGTGCCGTCCGGCGCGGTCCAGCGGGCGTTCACCCGGCGGTGCGCGTCCCGGTCGGAGGAGGTCTCGGGGCCCTGGTCCACGCGGGCGCGCTGCGCGGCGCGCTCCGCCGTCGCCCAGACCTGGTGCCGTTCCTGGTGCTGGGCACGGACGGACCGCAGCAGCGCGTCGTGCGCGGCGCCGCCCACGACCCAGGCCGTACCCGCGCCGCCCACCGCGATCAGCACGGCGGCGGCCAGCGCCACCCACGCCTCCAGGAGATCGGTCGTCCGGCGCAGCGGGCTGCGCCGCCAGCGCCACAGTCCCGCGATGACTCGTACCACTTCGTGCCTCCTCTCCGTGTCCGTAGGTACCTCGTCCGGCGCGCGTCATGCGTGAACGGCGCGAACGGCGCGCAAATTCACTGGGGGCGGCGCAAACCCGGCACCGGTGGGCGGGCGCTCCGGTCCGGGTACGGTCCCGGGCCCCCGTGGCGCTCCCTCACCTGCGGGGCGCGTGCCGTATCGCCCGGTGTGCGGCCTTCAACGGCCCCCGGCGCGGCCGAAACTGTTCCCCGGCACAGGGAGGCCCGCGATGGATCACCGACTGGTCGGCAGGCTCATGAACACCGAGGTCGTCAAGGCCCGTTCCGGCACGCCGTTCAGGGAAGTCGTCAACCTGCTGAGCAAGCACCGCAAGACGGGGCTGCCCGTCGTCGACGCCGACAACAAGGTCCTCGGCGTGATCTCCGAGACGGACCTGATGTTCCGCCAGGCCGCCCAGGACATGCTGCAGAACCGCTGGTACAACCGCCGCCGGCTCACCGGCAGCGCCCGCGCGGCCCGCGCCAGGCAGCGCAGCCTGCGGGCGGGCCAGCTGATGACCTCGCCGCCGGTGACGATCGGCCCCCACCAGACCGTCGCCGAGGCCGCCCGGCTGATGGTGGCCGGGAAGCTGGACCGGTTGCCGGTCGTCGACGCGGAGGGCCGGTTGTGCGGGCTGGTGACCCGCAGCGACCTGCTGAAAGTCTTCCTGCGCCCGGACGAGGAGATCCGCGAGGAACTGATCACCGAGGTCCTGGTGCGCACCCTCGGTCTCAAGCCCGGCGCGGTCGGCGTGTCCGTAGGGGCGGGTGTGGTCACGCTGTCCGGGCGGCTGGGGCGCAGCAGCGAGGTGACGCTCGCGGTGCGGCTGGCGGGCCGGGTCGACGGGGTGGTCGCGGTGGTCGACGAGCTGCACTACGAGCACGACGACGCGGCCGAGCAGCGGGACGAGCAGACGCTGCGCGACCGGGCGCAGGAGTGGCTGCGCGGGTTGTGAGAGGCGCACGGCACGGGGCCGCACGCCGGTGGCCGGCCCCCGGCCGCTTCACTGCACCCGGATCGCCAGGGTGACCTCGGCGCCCCGGGTCCCGGACGCCCCCGTGCCGTTCGCCGCCCGTACCGCGAACCGGTCCGCCACCAGGCGTGCGAGCCACAGTCCGCGCCCGTTGTGTGCTCCGTCGAGCCCCGGCAGCAGTTCGGGAATCACGGTCTCGCTGAAGCCGGGACCCGAATCGCTGATACGGCACTCCAGTTCGTCACCGACGCGGCGCAGCAGCAGCCGCCCCGAGCCGCCCGCGTGCTCCACGGCGTTGCCCGCGATCTCGTCGACGGCCAGCACGAACTCGCCCCGCCGCGGCTCCGCCAGGCCCTCGCGGACGGCGCACTCCTCCACCAGCAGCCGCAACTGCGGCAGCAGGCGCGCGGTGAAACGGCGCTGCAACAGGCACGTGGCCACCTGCGTGTCCGCCGGCCCGTCCTCGGACATGGCCGGTTCCGGGGTCAGCACGGCCGCACCACCTCCGTCGTGCGCAGCCGCGGCACCGTCGCGGCGCCGAGCCGCAGCAGCGTCCGCGCCTGTACGCGGTCGCAGCGGACCTCGACCAGGTCGTGCCCGGCGGCCCGGTCGGCGAGCTTGAGCAGTGCGGTGGCGCAGGCCACCGACAGGAAGTGCAGCTGCGTCAGATCGACCACGAGCCGGCGCGCGCCGGTGCTGCCGGAGAGCGCCAGTTCCAGCGCGGTGGTGAAGGCGCGGCGGGCGGCGGAGTCCGCCTCGCCGACGAAGCGCACGCTGCCGTCCCCGCCGCGCACCGTCCGCAGGCTGCCGAGCCGTTCCAGGAGGCTGCGCGGGTGCGCCCGGTCCATGGCGTGCAGCACGTCGCGCCCGAACCACCGGCGGTCGTAGGCGCAGATCTCGCTGTACGGCCGGCCGTCGAACAGCGTGTCCGCGTGGGTCTCGCGGTGCATCATCACCCGTACGTCCGCGTCGAGGTCGGGCACCCACCGCATGTCGATGAAGGTCCGCAGGCCGGTGAACCCCTCGTCGGCGGCGCGGGCCGTCTCCGAGCGCAGCCGCCCGATCTGCCGCTCGGGGGTGAACCGCAGGTCCGGCCGGATCAGGCCCCGCATGCTGCTCAGCAGCAACTGCCCCCGTTCGCGGGCGGTGGCGGTGCTGCGGCCGGTGAAGTCGAGCCGGGCCAGCACCTCGGCCTCCGGGAGCCACGGGTCGGGGAAGAGGATGACCTTCTCGCCCTGGGCCAGGCCGAGCCGTACGAAGGCGGTCATGACCTCCCAGCGCACCTCGTCATCGTCGTAGCTCACAAAGGCGTGATCCCCGGGACGCATGTGCTGTACGGGAATGAGATGGTCTCCGGGCACCTGCCCGGACGGCATCGGCACGTGGACTCCCAACGGCTTCCGCTGTCGGCATCGCCGTGCGCTCACTGTAGGCAGCCGGACACGCGCCCGCAATGCGGCGCCGGACCGCGGTGGCCGGTACCGGGCTCCGGGCCGGACGGGGCGTCAGGCGCCGGGCCTACGAGGGGCTCAGGAGCGCGGGGCGCGGGCGAGCACCTCGAAGGAGTCGCCGACCCTGATCGTTCCGGTGCCCTCCGGGATCAGATTCTGGCCGAAGACGAGCTGGTCACCGATGCGGCGGTGGCGGGCCAGCGTGCGCAGCGGCTCCTTGCCGCGCTGCCCGGTCCGCTGGTCGGTGGTGGTGATCACGCACCGGCCGCACGGCTTGACCACGCGGAAGGTGACCTCGCCGATCCGTATCCGCCGCCAGTCGTCCTCGTCCCAGGGCGCGGTGCCCGCCACGACGACATTCGGCCGGAAGCGGTCCATCGGCAGCGGCCCCTCCTCGGCACGGCCGCCCTGGGCGACCAGGGAGTTGAGGGCGTCGAGCGAGGCGGTGGCGGTCAGGAGAAGGGGGAAGCCGTCGGCGAAGCTCACGGTCTCGCCCGGCTTCGCGTACGCCGGGTCGGCGGGCCGCCGCCCGGCAGGGTCGTCCAGGTGCACCAGCTCCACCGGGACGCCCAGATACGTGCTGAACCACTCGGCGGCGGCATCCGCCGCCGGCACCGCCTCGACCTTGTCCCGCCACACCTCGACCGTGACCGTCGCGCCCGGCTCCGGCACCTCGACGGTCAGCGGTGCCATGCCCGGCGCCGTCAGGCGGACCGCGCCGCCCGGCAGTTCCGCCGCGGCGGCCGACGCCAGCCGCGGCCGGCCGCGCTGGGTGACGAACCGGCGCTCGGCGTCGACCAGCATCCAGCGCCGGTCCCCGGCGAGCCCCCACGGTTCCACGACCGCCTCGCCGGGGGCGCACCCCGCCACGGATTTGACCGGGTACCGGTGGACAGCTTGGAGGAAAGGGTTCTGCACGCCCCCATCCTGCCAGGCGCCCACGGTGCCCCGGCGACCGGTGCCGCCCCGCGGTGCGGCACCGGCTTCTCCCGCCCCGGCAGTTCCGTCGCGGGGTCAGTAACCCCGCGGGTACTGGCGGCCGTACTGATCGTCGTACGGGGCGGGCGCGGGGCGCGGGGCGACGGGCCCGGCCGGGCGCATCGACTCGTATCCCGTGCCGGTGTTCCCGGCGGGCCGCTGGTACTGCTGCGGCTGCTGGGCGGGGTGCCCGCGGGGCCCCGTCTGCTGGGGGATGTACGGGGCCGGCGTGCTCTGGAGCGGCGCCACCGGCTGCGCGGCGGCCCCCGGGTAGCCGTGGCCGGAATACTGCGGTGACGGGGCGGCGGGCAGCGCGGGCAGTGCCGACGGCAGAGCCGGCAAGTACGACGAGCCCGTGTCATAGGGGGACTCGACCCGGATCGGGGCGATCTGCGGGGTACCGCGTTCGGCGACGAGGGAGTCGTAGATCGGGGTGTCCGGGAAGGACGGCGAAGCGTAGTAGCCGCCGCCGTAGGTAGAGCGGGGGGAGGTCATACCTCTTAAGTTAAGCCCACGATGTGCCGGTTGGGGAGCCTGAAAAGAGGGTTGTTTCACGTGTCGTGTGGAGCTTCTGGTCCACAATGTGAGCGAACTTGGCAAAATCGGTCGCGATCGCCCGTAGGGATCGTGTAAAGGACGCGTCCACGACAGATGAACGCCGGACATTTTTCGGCAAGTAGGTTGGAGGCTGCCACCGTGGAGGGAGGCCGCCGCGCGGCGGCCCGGCGAGCGAAGCGAGAGGGAGGCGCCACGATGCCGATGCCCAAGGGGAGCAACGTAGCGGTACCGGCACCGTCGGTACGGATCGAGCTGGGCTGGCGCGCGGGGCCCGGCGTCCCCGACGTGGACGCCTCGGCGCTGCTGCTGACCGCTGCCGGAAAGGTCCGCGACGACGCGGACTTCGTCTTCTACAACCAGGCCGTGCACGCCTCGGGCGCCGTCCGCCACGAGGGCAAGCGGCCCGCGGGGGACACGACGACCGACACCCTGTCCGTCGACCTGGAGCGGCTGGAGGCGGCCGTCGAGAGGGTGGTGCTCGCGGCCTCGGCCGACGGCGGCGCCTTCGGCCGGGTACCAGGGCTGCACATCCGGGTGCTCGACGCGGGCAGCGGCGCCGAACTGGCCCGCTTCGACAGCCAGGACGCCACCGCCGAGACGGCCTTCGTCCTCGGGGAGCTGTACCGCAGGCAGGGCGCCTGGAAGTTCCGCGCCGTGGGCCAGGGGTACGACACCGGGCTCGCCGGGCTGGCCACCGACTTCGGCATCAGCGTCGAGGAGGAGCCGCCTGCCGCGGCTCCGGCCCCGCCGGCCGCTCCGCCCCGGCCCGCCGCCGCTCCGGCCCCGCCCGCGCCCGTGCCGGCGCCTGCCGCCGCCCCGCCCGTGAGCCTGTCGAAGGTCACCCTCACGAAGGAGGCACCGGCCGTCTCCTTGACGAAGCAGGGCGGTACCTCGGGAGCCCTCCGGGTCAACCTGAACTGGCGGTCCGGCACCCCGGCCAAGCGCCTCGGCAAGAAGCTGGGCCGCAAGACCATGGAGGCGCTGGGCGCCCGCGGGGCCCTGCTGCCCCAGTCGGGAGACCTGGACCTCGACCTGTGCGCGCTGTACGAACTCGCCGACGGCAGCGCGGGCGTCGTGCACCCCATCGGCGGCAACTTCGGCGCGCTGCACGCCCCGCCGTACATCCAGCTCGACCAGGACGACCGCACCGGCGCGGTCGCGGCGGGCGAGAACCTGACGGTCAACCTCGACCACCAGCACCTGATCCGGCGCATCCTCGTTTTCGTGACGGTCTACGCGGGCGCCCGGAGCTTCGAGGGGCTGCACGCCACGGTCACGCTCCAGCCCCAGTTCGGGGCCCCCGTCGACTTCTCGCTCGACGAGTGCACCGTCCCGTCCAACGTCTGCGCCCTCGCCCTGATCACCAACACCGGCAGCGAACTGGTCGTGCAGCGCGAGGCCCGCTACCTCGTGCCCGCACCGGGCGTCAGCCCTCAGCGCACCGTCGACGCGGCCTACGGCTGGGGCCTGAACTGGTCCCCGGCCAGCAAGTGAGCGCCCCTCAGGACGCCCCCGGCGCCCCGTACGTCCGGCCCTTCCAGGCGGCCCCGCGCCCCCGGTAGTGCTGGACGGCGGAGTCGACCGTCATCAGCAGGTAGAGCAGCGCGGTGAACGGAAGCAGGGGCGCGAGCCACAGTGGCTGCCGGTAGTAGCGCAGCATCGGCAGGTACGTACCGGTCATCACGGCCCACGCCGCCCCGCCCAGCGCTGCCGCCGTCGCGCTGCCGCCCGCCAGTCCGGCGGCCAGCGCGGCGGGCGGCGCCAGGTAGACCAGCGCCAGCCCGGCCACCGTCCCCGCCAGCAGCAGGGGACTGTGCAGCAGTTGGGCATACGCGCTGCGCGAGACCATCCGCCACAGCTGCCCCAGCCCCGCGTACGGGCGCACGCTGTCCACCCGGTCGGCCAGCCCCAGCCAGATACGGCCGCCCGTCCGCTGCACCGCCCGCGCCAGCGTCACGTCGTCGATCACCGCGTGCCGGATGCTGTCCGGCACCCCCGCGCGCTCCGCCGCCGCACACCGCAGCAGCACACAGCCCCCGGCCGCGGCGGCGGTACGCGCCCGGGGCCGGTTGACCCACCGGAAGGGATACAGCTGCCCGAAGAAGTACACGAACGCCGGGACGATCAGCCGCTCCCAGAACGTCACCACCCGCAGCCGCGCCATCTGCGACACCAGGTCCAGACCGGCCGAGTGCGCCGCCGCCACCAACTCCCGCAGGCTGTCCGGCTCGTGGGCGATGTCCGCGTCCGTCAGCAGCAGGTACTCCGCGCCGCCGCGCTCCCTGGCCAGCGCCATGCCGTGCCGTACGGCCCACAGCTTGCCCGTCCAGCCCGGCTCCGGCTCGCCGGGCCGGGCGACGGTCAGCGGCAGCCCGCCCCGCCCGTCCGCCAGCTCCCGGGCCAGCTCGCCCGTCCCGTCCGTACTGCCGTCGTCGACGAGGAACACCTCGGCCCGGCCGGGATACTTCTGCGCCAGCAGGGACGGCAGGCTCTCCGGCAGCACCGCGGCCTCGTCGCGCGCAGGGACCACCACGGCGACCGGCGGCCACCGCTCCGGGTCCGTGCGCGCGGGCAGCCGTACGTCCGTCCGCCAGAAGAAGCCCTGCCCCAGCGCCAGCCACACCCAGGCCGCCAGCGTCCCCGCACCGATCCACTCCGTCGCTCCCACGGGCCGCAGTCTGCCGCACCGGCGCGCGCCGCGGCCGGAACCCGCCCGGCGGCCCCGCGGACGCCGCGGACGGCGATCACCGGTATGACAAGTACCGGGCGGCCCGGCGTAAAGTGTCCGGGTGAAGATCGCGCTCATGGACTCCGGTACCGGCCTGCTCGCGGCGGCCGCCGCGGTACGGCGGCTGCGGCCCGACGCGGACCTGGTCATCTCCTCCGACCCGGACGGCATGCCCTGGGGCCCGCGCCCGCCGCACGACATCGCGGCACACGCGCTCGCCGTCGCGCGCGCCGCCGCCGCGCACCGCCCGGACGCCCTGATCGTCGCCTGCAACACCGCCTCCGTGCACGCCCTGCCCGCCCTGCGCGCCGAGCTGGAGCCCGGACTGCCGGTCATCGGCACCGTCCCGGCCATCAAGCCCGCCGCCGCCACCGGCGGGCCCGTCGCCATCTGGGCCACGCCGGCCACCACCGGCAGCCCGTACCAGCGGGACCTGATCGAACGGTTCGCCTCAGGCGTCGAGGTCACCGGCGTGCCCTGCCCCGGCCTGGCCGACGCCGTCGAGAGCGCCGACGAGGCCGCGATCGACGCCGCCGTCGCGGCCGCCGCCGCGCACACGCCGCGGGACGTCCGCACCGTCGTCCTCGGCTGCACCCACTACGAGCTGGTCGCCGAGCGCATCCGCGCCGCCCTCCAGCAGCCGGGCGCTCCCGCGCTCGTCCTGCTCGGCTCCGCCGAGGCGGTCGCCGCCCAGGCCCTGCGCCGGATCGGCGCCGACCCGGCGCCCTCGGCCGAACCGGCCGGCAGCGTCACCGTGCTTCTCAGCGGCCGCCCCGGGCGGCTCCCCGAGGCCGCGCTCGCCTACGCCGAGGGGCGGCTCCTGGCTGCCGGCGAACCCGTCCGCCACTGAAGCCCCCCAAGGCGCGCGACACGCTGCCAGGGCGGGCAAAGGCGCGTACGCTGCGTCGTATGAGGGACCACCCCCACGAGGGGGCAGCAGCCCCCGGCAAGCACGGCAGCCCCGTCGGTGACGGCAACGGCGGGGGCTCCGGCAGTCACCCCGACCCCCCGGGCCCCGCTGACGTCCCCGAGGTGTGGCACGGACGTGCCACCAACCGCGTGCAGTGGCTGCTGGCCGGCATCGGTGCGGCCTGCATGGCGCTCGGCATCGAACTGGCCGTCGACAGCGCCTGGACCTCAGGACTGGCACCGCTGCTGATGTCGGTGGTGGGCTGCGTCCTGGCCGGTCTGCTGGTGCTCTTCGGCACCCTCGCCTTCGTCCACGTGGCCGTCCGGGTCGACAAGGACTGCCTGGAGGTGCGGTGCGGGCACATGGGCCTGCCCCGCCGCCGGATCCCGCTGGAGCACGTCGTCGGCGCGGATTTCGCGCCCCGGGTCACCCCGCGCCACTGGGGCGGCTGGGGCTACCGCTGGCGCCCCGAACAGGGCACGGCCGTGGTCGTGAGGCGGGGCGAGGCGGTGGTGCTCCGGCTCGGCGACGGCCGCAGCTTCACGATCACGGTGGACGACGCGGAGAACGCGGTGCGCTGCATCCGCGGCAGGTGCGGGACGGACAAGGGCCGCGCGGCGGGCGCCTGAGCCCGTAAGCGCCCACCTGCGCGCGGCGGGCACGCAACGCTCCCGTTAACCGGTGGTCGTTAGGGTGCCGGGTATGGCGACACCCGACTTCATCCGTGACATCAGGGCCGGCATCGGCCATCAGCTCCTGTGGCTGCCGGGCGTGAGCGCCGTGGTCTTCGACGACCGCGGCCGGGTCCTGCTGGGCCGCAGAGCCGATAACGGTATGTGGTCGATCATCGGCGGAATCCCGGAGCCGGGGGAGCAGCCGGCGCAGACCGCGGTCCGCGAGGTGTTCGAGGAGACCGCGGTGCACGTCGTGCCCGAGCGGGTGATCCTCGTCGAGGCGCTGCAGCGGGTCCGGTACCCCAACGGCGACGAGTGCCAGTTCATGGACGTCTCGCTGCGCTGCCGCGCGGTCGGCGGCGAGGCCGCCGTCAACGACGACGAGTCGCTGGAGGTGGGCTGGTTCGCGCTGGACGCCCTGCCGGAGCTGGAGGAGTTCGCGGTGGCCCGGATCAAGATGGCCCTGGACGACGGCCCGGCGTGGTTCGAGGGGATCGAAAGGGCTTAGCGCCCGCTCGCCCGCCGTACCGGCGGCCGCCGCTCACACCGGTGCCCACGGGAGGCGGATCGAGGTCTGGGACTCCTCGCCGCCCGGCAGGCCGGGGGCGCCGGGCTCCCCGGGCGCGCCGGGGTCGCCCGGCGACTGCCCCGGCCCGTCCGGCGGCGCCGAGCGGTCCGCCTCCTCCGTGTGCATCTGCTGCCGGCCGCCGTCCTTGCGGCAGCTGCTCAGCCAGGTGCCGGTGGGCCCGTTCTCGTACTGGCACTCCCAGCCCCGTACGGTCAGCGAGGGCCGGCCGGCGTCGGCCTTGCGGAAGAACTCGGCCATCACGCTCCGCGCCTCGGCGCAGCCGGCCGTCGGCCCGGCGCCGGGCCCGGAGAACAGGTGTGCGGTCAGGCCCTCGCCCATGGCGTCCGGCAGCGCCCCGCAGTCCAGCGGCTGCCCCGGGACGGCCGTGCCGGAGCCGGACGGGCCGGGGCCGCCGGTGGCTCCCGGGTCCCCCGACGGGCTTGCGGTGAGGCTCTTGGTGGGGCTCGCGCCCGGCGCGGAGCCGGTGGCGGCGGGGGACGCCGCGGTGTCGTCGGGGCCGCTGCCGCCGCACCCCGCGACGGCGAGGGCGAGCAGTGCGGTCGGTACGGCGATGAGCCGGCGCATGTCGAACTCCTTCGGCCGCGGGTCACGCAGGCAAGACGCTCCGCCGTACGGACGCTAGGAGCCCCGCGTGCGGGCTGCGATCCGGAACGGGCGAACGGGTGAACGGCGGGGCCGCCGGCCGCCGGCCCCGCGCGCTACCGGTAGCCGCCTCCGGATGCGCCCGCCGCCCGGCTGCGGCAGCGTGGGGGGTCCCACCAGCGGACCGTAGGGAGTACGTCATGGGCGAGAGCGCCATGGACAAGGCCAAGGGCAAGGCCAAGGAGATGACGGGCAAGGTCACCGGCAACGACCGGATGAAGGGCGAGGGCCGGACCGACCAGGCCAAGGGCAAGGCCAAGGACGCGGCGGACGAGGCCAAGGGCAACCTCCAGGGTATGCGGGACTCCCTCAAGAACAAGGGCGACCGCGAGTCCTGAACGGCTACGGACGCCCGCCGGGCCGTCGCCCGGCATCCCGCCCGCACCCCGCCTTCCGCACACCGGTGCGGGCGGCGGGGTGACCCGCGCGCCGGGACGCTCGTTGTGCAGGGCATGATCAAGAAAATCGCCGCAGCGGCCCTCCTGGCGGGCTCGGTCGTCTCCACGGCCCAGACCACCGCGGAGGCCGCGGGAATCCCGGAAGCGCTCCACACGACCACCCAGACGACGACGGAACTCCTCTTCCACCTCCCGAGCATCCAGGGGCTGCGGCCACCGCCCGGGTTCTCCTACCAGCAGGGCAACGGCGCGTAGGGCGCCCGCCGTCAGGGTTTGCGCGCGACCGCCGCGTAACTGGCGGCCTCCGCGTCCGTGACGTGCGTGGCGTCGCCGGGGTCGTCGGGGCGCCACTGGTGGGACAGGGTGACACCGGGCTCCAGCAGCTCCCAGCCGTCGAAGAAGCGGGTGAACTCGGCCTCCGTACGGTATTGCACCGACGTTCCCGCAGCGGCGTAGATCTCCAGGATCCGGCCCATCGCCTCGGGGGCGAAGTCGGCGGTGCCATGGGTCATCGCCAGCATGCTGCCGCTGGGCAGGGCCGCCTTGAGGTGTTCGACGACCCGGTGCGCCCGGTCCTGCCCGCCGTCCGGCACGAAGTGCATGAGGGCGTTGAGGCTCAGCGCGACCGGGCGGGCGAGGTCGAGGGTCTCGCGGACCCGGGGCGCGGTGACGATGGCGGCCGGGTCGGTGACGTCGGCCTGGAGGTAGGCCGTACGGCCCTCCGGCGTACTGCGCAGCAGCGCGGCGGCGTGGGCCAGCACGATGGGGTCGTTGTCCGTGTAGACGACACGGGCGTCCGGCGCGATGTCCTGGGCGATCTCGTGCAGGTTGGGCGGGGTGGGGATGCCGGTACCGACGTCCAGGAACTGGCGCAGGCCCGCCCGCGCGAAGACGCGGGTGGTGCGGTGCATGAACTCCCGGTTGACCCGCGCGGCGACCAGCGCCGCGGGGAAGACGGCGAGCACGCTGCCGGCGGCGGTGCGGTCGGCGAGGAAGTTGGTCTTGCCGCCGAGCAGGTAGTCGTAGATGCGGGCCGAGTGGGCGCGGTCCAGTTGCAGGTCCACCACCGGTTCGCCGTGCTGCTCGCTCATCGCGGTCCGCCTCCCCTGTACGGCTGCCGGGCTGCCGCCAGAGCACTACCCTGCGTGTCCCCGGTCATTCGCCCGGGGGCGACGCGGGCCGGGCCGCGCCGCCCCAAGTAATCACATGAACGCGTACGGCGAGATTTCTTGGCGGTCGGTGCCACAACGGGGCGGGTTTTCCGGTTCATTGGAAGGGAGGGCCGCCGCGCCCTCCCGCTGATGCCGGGGCCCGCCGGACTCCCGGACCGCGGCGAACGGAACGAGGACTTCACGTGAGTACGTACCGGTACGCCCTCCTCCCGCTGCCCGTCACCGCCCGCGTGCCCGGCGCCGGCCGTGACGGCGGACAGGGGCACCCGTGACCCACCGCCCGCCGCCACCGGCCGGCGAACAGCTGCGACAGGCCGGCCGGCGCCTGGCCGTCGCCTTCGAGGCGTTCCACGAGACGCACTACCGCAAATGGCTTGCCTACTCCTACCTGCACACCGGCACCGAGGACGCGGCTCTGGAGGTCACCGGCACCGCCTACCAGCGCTTACGGCTGTGCTGGCCGTACGCGCTCAAGCAGTCCTCGGTCGACGCCTACGCCTGGGCCGTCCTCAAGGAGTCCGTCGTGGACTGGCTCTGCCGGCACGGGCGGGCCACCGCGCTGACCGAGAGCGCGGCCTTCGCCGTCGTCACCCGCGCCCTGCTGCGCGAGTGCCAGCAGCAGTTCGCCCTCCTGGAGAGCCAGTTGGGCCTGTACGAGGCGATCGCACGCCTGCCCGAACGGCAGTGCGACGTGATCGTGCTGCGCCATGTCGTCGGGTACTCCGACGACCAGATAGCCGCCCTGCTCGGTGTCGACGAGGCCACCGTCCGCTCCCACGCGAGCCGCGGCAAACGCCGGCTCGCCGCCGCACTCGGCATCGAACCGGGCCCCACGAAGGGGAAGTGACCCATGCCGCACACCCGCCAGGCCGGCCGGGAGACCATCGAGTCCCTGCTGGCAGCAGCCGCCGACGTCCTCGCCGATTCCTACGGCTCCTACGACACCGCGGCGGCACGCGACCGGCTCACCCGCGACACCGGCGCCGACGCGCACACCGGGGCCGCCTACCCGGCCGCGCCGCGCCCGGACGCCCCGGCGCCCACCGCCTACCCGAGCGCCCACGACGAGGCCACCCACGAACTCGACCTGGCCTGCGCCCTGGTGGTCAACGCGGCCGCGGCAGCGGACAGCCTCGCCCGGCTGGTCGACGACCACCGCATCGACCCCGAAGGGGCCCTGGTCTTCGGCTGTCTGCTGCACATCACCGGACGCGCCGAGGCCGCCGACTTCTGGTGGCGGTTCGGCGCCGGCGGCGGCAGCCGCACCGCCGCCTACTGCCTGTACCTCTCCCACCGCCGGCGCGGCGAGTTCCGCGACGCCGCCTACTGGCGCACGCAGGCCGCGCACGACCCCGACGAGGAACCGCCGCCGCCCGCCGCCTTCGACGCACAGCACTTGCTGCCCGACGCCGCCCGGCACGCCCTGCTCGTCCAGTGGCACAGCGGCCTGGCGCCGACCCTGCCCGCCGCCCTGGAGAGCGTCATCAACCGCCTCACCGTCGCCGGCGACGACGAGGACTTCGGCGAGATCCCCCGCCCGTCGCCTACGCTCGTGGACGACCTGCGCCGGTGACCGGCGCGGCTCGCCCGGCGCGCCGAAGGAAAGGTGTCCGCATGCACCCCAGCACGGCTTCCGCGCCCGTCCCCGCACGCGCCGCCGTCGTGATCGTCGGCGGCGGCGTGCTCGGGGCGAGCATCGCGTTCCACCTGGCCGAGGCCGGCGTCGCGGGCGTGCTCCTGCTGGAGCGCGACCGGCCCGCCGCCGGCTCCTCGGGCAAGCCCATCGGCGGCGTACGCGCCCAGTTCTCCGACCCGCTCAACATCCGGATCGGCCGGCGCAGCCTGGAGGCGTGGCGGGCGTTCGGCGAGCGGCCCGGCGCCGACATCGGCCTGGCGAGCGTCGGCTACCTCTTCCTGCTCGGCGACGCCACCGAACGCGGCCTGTTCGCGGCGGGGGTGGCGGCGCAGAACGCGCTCGGCGTGCCGAGCCGGCTCATCGGTCCTGCCGAGGCCGCCGCGCTGTGCCCCTACCTCGACCCGGACCGCATCCTCGCCGCCGCGTACTGCCCCACCGACGGCTACGCACTGCCGGGGGCGGCGGTGACCGGCTACCTGCGCGCGGCCGTACGGCGGGGCGCGGCCGTCCGTACGCACTGCCCCGTCACCGCGATCGAGACGTCGGGCGGCACCGTGCGCGCCGTCCGCACCCCGCACGGCACGGTGCGCACCGGCGCGGTGATCTGCTGTGCGGGCGCCTGGTCGGCGGAGGTCGGCGCGATGGCCGGCGTACGGCTGCCCGTCACCCCGGTACGCCGGCAGATCGCGTTCACCGGGCCGCTCCACCCGGCGCCGCCCCGTATCCCGTTCACCCTCGACTTCGCCACGACCGCCTACTTCCACAACGACGGCGCGGACGGGCTGCTGCTGGGCATGTCGGACCCGCGCCAGAAACCGGGCTTCGGCCGGGAGTTCAGCCGGGAGTGGCTGGAACCCTTCCGTACGGCCGTCGCACGGCGGGCGCCCGCCCTGGCCGCGGTGCCGGTCAGCCACGGCTGGGCCGGCCTGTACGAGACCACGCCCGACAACAACGCGCTCATCGGCGAGTCGGCGGACGCCGGCCGGTTCCTGTACGCCACCGGCTTCTCCGGCCACGGCTTCCTCCAGGCGCCCGCGGTGGGGGAGTTGGTCCGCGACCTCTACCTGGGCCGGGAGCCGTTCCTCGACGTCGGGCCGCTGGCCGCCACCCGGTTCGAAGGCCGGGCGGGCAAGGGGGACACGGCGGGCGGCGGGCCTCGGGGCGGCCGCCCGGAAGCGCACATCATCTGACGCACCGGCAACCGGCCCACCAACCGGGAGGTCCGCATGATCCCCACCTGGCGGCTGCGCGCCGCCTTCGCCCGCCGGCTCTCCGCCCTGTACGGCACCGAGGTCCCCGCGTACACCACCCTTCTGGACGTGACGGGCGAGGTGAACGACGAGGTGGCGCGCCGGAACCCGGACGCGGGGCGGCTGGGCGGCCTCGAACGGGTCACCGCCGAGCGGCACGGCGCCATCCGCGTCGGCACGCCGCGGGAACTGCGCCAGGCCGCCCAGGTCTTCGCCGCCCTGGGCATGCGCCCGGTGGGCTTCTACGACCTGCGGGACGCGACCGGCAGCGCGGTACCGGTAGTCTCCACCGCGTTCCGGCCGGTCGAACCCGGCGAACTCGCCCGCAACCCCTTCCGCGTCTTCACCTCCCTGCTCACCACGGCGGACCGCCGGTTCTTCGACGCCGGGCTCCAGGCCCGGCTGGAGGCGTTCCTGTCCCGCCGCACCCTCTTCCCGCCGGAACTGCTCCCGCTCGCCGCCCGCGCCGAGCGGGAGCACGGCCTCGCACCGGAGGAGGCGGAACGCTTCCTCACCCTGGCGGTCGCCGCCTTCAAGCTCTCCCCTGAGCCGGTCGACCGCGCCTGGTACGCCGAACTCGCCCGCGTCTCCGCGGTCGCCGCCGACATCGGCGGGGTGACCCGTACCCACGTCAACCACCTCACGCCGCGGGTGCTGGACATCGACGCGCTGTACCGGCGGATGGCGGACCGGGGCGTCACGATGATCGACGAGATCCAGGGCCCGCCGCGCTGGGACGGGCCCGACGTCCTGCTGCGGCAGACCTCGTTCCGCGCCCTGGACGAGCTCCGCAGGTTCCGCGAACCGGACGGCAGCGTGACCACCGGCTCGCTGCGGGTCCGCTTCGGCGAGGTCGAGGCGCGCGGCGTCGCACTGAGCCGCGCGGGCCGCGCCCGGTACGACGCGCTCTGCGCGGAGACGGACCGGCGGCTCGCCGAGGACGGCCGGGCCGCCCGCCAGGACGTGGCCCGCGAGGTGTGGGAGGCCGGCTTCCCGCGAGAGGAACGCCTGCTCGCCACCGGGGAACTGGCCTTCTTCACCTTCCGCCCGGCGGCAGCGCGCCCGCGCGACGGGCGGCGGCCGCCCGCGGACCTCGCCGGGCTGCTGGACCACGGCTGGCTGACCGCCCACCCGATCGTCTACGAGGACTTCCTGCCCCGCTCGGCCGCCGGTATCTTCCGCTCCAACCTCACCGGCCAGGGCACCCGGGACGCCGCCCGCACCGGCACGCCCTACGACGAGCACCGGCTCTCCGCGATCCTCGAACGCCCCGTGCACGACCCCTTCGAGATCTACGCCGCCCAGCAGTACGCCGCCCTGCGGCACGCACTGGAGGCCCTGGGCGCGGACGACGCCCGCCGCGCCCTCGCGTCCCGCGCGACCGCCCCGCGCCCCTCCCCGCCGCCCCGTACCGAAGGAGCCGCCCCGTGAGCACCCGCACCCAGCTCCCCAGCACCGAGGAACTCCGCGACCGGGCCGCGCGACGGCTGCTCCGCTGCGGCGTGGCAGCCGTCCCTGAGGGCGTCGGCATCACCGCCCGTACGCCCGTCACCGGCGGCGTCCTGTACCGGCTGCCCGCCGCCACCGCCGAGGCGGCCGACGCCGCGATCACCGCCGCCGAAGCGGCGTTCCGCGAGTGGCGCACCGTCCCGGCGCCCCGGCGCGGCGCGCTGGTCAAGCGCCTCGGCGAACTCCTCACCGCCCATCAGGACGATCTCGCCGACCTGGTCACCATCGAGGCCGGCAAGATCCGTTCCGAGGCGCTGGGCGAGGTCCGCGAAATGATCGACATCTGCGACTTCGCCGTCGGGCTGTCCCGGCAGCTCTACGGGCGCACCATGACCAGCGAACGGCCGGGCCACCGCCTCGCGGAAACCTGGCACCCGCTCGGCGTGGCCGCGGTGCTCTCCGCGTTCAACTTCCCCGTCGCCGTCTGGTCGTGGAACACCGCCATCGCCCTGGTCTGCGGCGACCCGGTGGTGTGGAAGCCCTCCGAGCGGACCCCGCTCACCGCGCTGGCCTGCGACGCCCTGCTCGCCCGCGCGATCGCCGACACGGGCGCGCCGGGCGCGCTGCACCGGCTGCTGCTCGGCGGCCGGGACACGGGCGCGCTCCTCGTCGACGACCCGCGGATCGCCCTGGTCAGCGCCACCGGTTCGGTGCCGATGGGCCGCGAGGTGGCGCCGCGGGTGGCCGCCCGCTTCGGCCGCTGCCTGCTCGAACTCGGCGGCAACAACGCCGTCGTCGTCACGCCGTCCGCCGACCTGGAGCTCGCCGTACGGGGCATCGTGTTCTCCGCCGCCGGTACCGCGGGCCAGCGCTGCACGACCCTGCGCCGCCTGATCGTCCACGAGGACGTCGCGGACCGGCTGACGGAGCGGATCGTGCACGCCTACGAGCGGCTGCCCGTCGGCAACCCCTTCGACGACGCGACCCTCGTCGGGCCGCTGATCGGCCCCGGCTCCCACGCCGCCATGACCAAGGCCCTGGACGCCGCCAGGTCGGACGGCGGCACCGTGCTCACCGGCGGCGACCTGCGGCTGGCGGAACAGGCGCCGGGCGCCGCCTACGCCAGGCCCGCGGTGGTGCGGATGCCCGCGCAGACCGCCGTCGTCCGCGCGGAGACCTTCGCACCGATCCTGTACGTCCTGACCTACCGCACCTTCGACGAGGCCGTCGCGCTGCACAACGACGTGCCCCAGGGCCTGTCGTCCGGCATCTTCACCCGCGACCAGCGGGAGGCCGAACGCTTCCTGGCCGCCGACGGCTCCGACTGCGGCATCGCCAACGTCAACATCGGCACCTCGGGCGCGGAGATCGGCGGCGCGTTCGGCGGCGAGAAGGAGACCGGCGGCGGCCGGGAGTCCGGCTCCGACGCCTGGCGTTCGTACATGCGCCGGGTCACCACCACGGTCAACTACTCGGACTCCCTGCCGCTCGCCCAGGGAGTCGACTTCCTGTAGGCGCGGGGAGGCGGCCCGGAGGCGCGCCCGTCCGCGGCGTCAGTTGAGCGTGCGGGCGGGCAGCAGCCGCTCGATCACGACGAACCGCTCGTCGAGCGGCGCGAGGCGCAGCAGCCGGCGCACTATCGGGCGCGGACCCAGCAGCACCAGCCGGCCGCCGCGCTCGGTCACCCGCTCGCGGAGGCGGCAGAGCAGGGCCAGCCCGCTGCAGTCCATGAAGCCGACCTGGCACAGATTGACGACCACGGTCTCCGGGCGGGACGGCAGGGAGTCGTCTATGCCGGGCTGCAGTGCCAGCGCCAGAGCGAGGTCGAGTTCGCCTCGGAACGCGAGTACGAACTGGTCGCCGACCGTATACGTGTGCAAGGCCCCGTCGACGGTGCGTTCCGCCATGTCGCCCCCTACCGGATGCGCGGGCCGCAAAGCGGCTGCTGGCTGGTGGCACCGGGGACCGGGGTGCGGAAAAACCGTAGCCGGAGGCGCAAGAGGAGAATCGATCAGGCAAGCACGTATCGCTCGAACGGGTGAAGTCGAGCGATTTCTCTTGACGTGACGTTCCGGGCACGCGAACGTCCCGGGCCGGGCCCCGTCGGACGGGGTCCGGCCCGGGACGGCGCGCGATCAGGACTGCGGCGGCTGGTCCTGGCCCTGATCCCTGCCGAACTGGCTCTTGAGCTTGTCCTGGGCCGTGTCGACCTGGCCGCTGTACTTGCCCTGGCTCTTGTCGTCGACGAAATCGCCGGCCTTGTCGATGCCCTTGCCGGCCTGGTCCTCGTGGCCCTTGAGCATCTGCTTGAGCTTGTCCATCACGGACATGAGTCGTCCTCCTCACCGCTGACGCCCCCACCCTTCCAGGGTCACCGCGTCCGGCCGGTTCCGCATCCGGGGCGGCGCGGGGCCGCGGGCGACGCCCTACGCCGACTTGCCCTGCAGGCTGCGCACGGGAATCAGGCAGTGCGCGGAACTCTTGATCACGGACTCGTCGCCGGCGAAGGCCCGCAGCATGTCCTCGCTGACCGGGCCGCCGGGCCGCGCCTCGGGCCACGGCCGGGTGGCGAACATGCCGTACACCTGCCCGCGGTAGTCGGCCGCCGCCAGCCACTCCGGCGGCACCAGGCACTGCGCGCTGAAGACCGGCATCGTCAGCACCGCCCGGCCGGCCTCGACGATCAGCGTCAGCGGAAGGGAAGGGGTGCGGGACGCGTCCTGGAGCTCGCCGCCGACCAGCAGCCCGGCCTGGCCGAGCATCTTGCCCATGGCCTCCGACCCGGCCTCGGGGCCGTCCTTGCCGTCTCCGAGGGAGTAGGCGAGCAGGAAGGGGACATCGTGACCGTCCTCGGGGTGCGCGCCGCTCCACCCGATCATCATGAGCGTGCCCAGCTGGTTGAGCGGGAGGTTGCCGGTTGAGGCCTGGGATGTGGTCATGGCGGGCACCTTAGTGACCTCCACGACCCCTCGTGCGCACGCTTCACCCGGTCGGAGGAGCCTCGCCGACATCCAAGCCGAACGGGTACCGGCCACTCACCCGTACCGGCGACCACACCGCTCCCGTACGGCGGCAGGGCGGCGGCCGCGGGGCCTGCCGGGGGAGCGGGGCCCGTGCCCGCTGCCCTCGCTCAGGCGATGGCGCCCTCGGTCCAGGCGCGGGCCAGGATCTCGTTCACGGTCTGGTCCACGGTCTGGTCCGAGGTGTCCAGCCACAACCCGATCCGCGGGGTGCCCTCGCGCAGCGCCGTATCGAGGTCGCGCACGCCGAACGCGGGGCCGTAGGCGCTCTTCGCCCGGCCCGCCTCCCGCGCCTCGACCACCGCCGGGCTCGGGGCCAGCACGATCACCGCCAGCGGGCGGGTCCTGATGTGCTCGGCCATCTCGGTGAGGTGCTCGCCGAGCAGGATGTCCTGGGCGACGACGGTGAACCCCGCCTGCGCGTACTGGTCGGCGCAGACGGCGGTCAGCCGGTGCCGCAGGCGCAACTGGGCGACGGCCGCCTCGCCGGCGTCCGGCGTCATCTCGGCCCGGCCCCGGACGACCATGCGCCGGAACGTGTCGCCGCGCAGGTGCACCGACCGCGCCAGCCGCTCCGAGAGCGCCTGCGCCACGGTGGACTTCCCGGCCGCCTGAATGCCCGTCAGCACCACCACCCCCGGCCCGAGCCACGGCCCCCGCGGCTCGAAGGACGCGCTGCCGGTGAAGTGTGCCGTCATGGGGTCGACTGCCTTTCCGCAGGTGGGGCCGTACGGGACACGGGCGCGGCGGTCACCGGGGCGCTCCGCCGGGGCATCCTATCGCCGGGGCGGATTCCGCCCGGCAGCTGACGCCCCCTCGGGGACTTGGCGGCAGATCGCGGACACGGCCACCGAGCACGGCCACCCGCCGTCCCCCGGCTTCGGCCTCGGACGACCCCGGACAACTACTCCCGAGTCGTCCGGCCGGTGCCTGTCCGGGCGGCACCGGGCATGTCGTCTTGCACCCCCGGGTGACGTGTCTCCGCGTCTCGCAACGTGGCTTCTATCCCGCCGGGAATTCCGAGGTCGTGACGCATGGCGTCCCCCATGGCGTGGATCAGTGGCCAGAGCGCCTGCTGCGCTTCTGCGGCCGTTTGCAGCGTCTCGCCCGGTCGCGGGTTCCCCTGCTCCAGACGCTTCACCTGCCCATGGACACGGGTCAATGCCCCGTTCACCTCCCGGGCCGCCGCGAGCACCGCACCAGGGGCGATCATGATGGCCTCGGACCAGCCGTTCCGCTGAGCGTCCTTGGCTCCCTCCAGCGCCCGCACGTCCTCGTCCGCGACCGCACGGTCCCGTATGACGTAGAGGTGCCGGCTGAGAGCCGTGGCGAACTGCCGAGCATCTCGGTGCAGGTCGGTGTAGTTCCTGCGGCGCAGCTCGCGATCCTCGCGCGCCTCCTGGATAGCGCGGCTCAGTTCCAGCTCGCGCCGCTTGGTCCGGTCGGCACCCCGCTGAGTGAGCAACGCGCCCCCAAGGGTCCCTGCAACCCCGACTATCGCGATCAGTGCCGCTCCCATGTCCATGAGCAGCACTTTAGAAGGACGCCGGCGCTCGGGAGGGGCGGCAGTGCGATCTGAAACTCCGAGTTCTCCCAGGTCTGTGCCGCGGCGGCCCGTCGAATGCGATGTGCGCAAGCGGAGGCATGGACCCGGCAGTGTCCACACTGCGCATCAGGTCTGCGATACGTGCGGGCTCCGCCGTGGTCCCGGAAGCGTGAGCCGCGTCATCACCCATCGCTTACCTCCGCGTATTCGCCCACCGGCTGTTCATCCTGGTGGAAATCACGCACCCCGGGCACAAGCAGCACCAGCAGCGAGGTGGTGAGCTGTACGACCGCGGCGGCGGCAAGTACGGTCGTGCGACCCAGCGCGTCTGCCAGCGGCCCGGTGCAAGCGAGGCCGACTGGCAACAGGGCGAGGCTGCACAGCCAGTCGACCGAGCTGACCCGGCCGAGAAGTTCCGGGGGGAACTGGCGTTGCAGTGCGGTGTGCAGAAGGGCGTTGAAAGGCATCATCGCGAGTCCGGCGATGACGTAGCCGCCCACCAGCCACCACAGTGAGAAGGGAGCGAGCAGGACGAGGGGAACGGTGGTGAAGAGCGCGTTGAAAATCATCGCGCTCGTTCCGGGGCGCTTCAGCCGGACGCGTCCGATGACGATGGTGCCGATGAGGCCGCTCACGCTGAACATGGCGAGCACCAGGCCGTAGGAAGACGCCCCGGAGAACTTTTCCTGCGTGATGATCGGCAGGAGGACCATGTGAGGCGCGACGACGAACATGGTCTGGACCGCGGTCATGGCGAGAATGGCCGACGCCCAGCGGACGCGGCGCACCGCCGACAGCCCTTCCCGGGTTTCCCGGATGACGGACGAGCGGGCTTCCGGCTGCTTCATCGGCGGTTCGGTGACCGCGAGAACGCACAGCAGGCTGACCGCGAAGGAGGCCGCGTTGACGGCGAAGGCCACCCGGGTACCGGCAGTGGCCACCAGCAGACCGCCGAGCGCCGGCCCCACCACGGCTGCGGCGCTCTCCATGCCGCTGCGCCACACGTTGGCGCTGAGCAGGCGGTCCTCGGGAACGAGCGAGGGCACCAGACCGCCGTACGCGGGGCGGAAGAACGCCTCGCCGCTGCCCACCAGGAAGGTCATCACGGCGAGCGAGAGCGTTGCCGTGTCGAACGCTCCCAGTACCACCACGGTGATGGCCGCCAGCCGGAATCCGTCGGCGGCCGTCATCGCCCACCGCCGGGGCACACGATCTGCCCACACACCGCCGAGGAGCGCGAAGAGGACCGTGGCGAGCATCCGGCCGCCGATCACCAGCCCGACATCGCCGGCGTCACCGCCAACCTCGATCACCCGGAGAGACACGGCGATGGTGAAGAACTGGTCACCCACGGCGCTGACCGCTTGCCCGGCCCAGAGGAATCGGAACCCGCGCACTCCCATGGCGCTGTCGGCCAGGCGCCCGGTGAATTTCGTTTTCCGGTCGGCCATGCTCAGCCGACCGGGGTAGCGGTCGCGGAATCCGTCAACTGTCCGTAGCCGAACCCGCAGCAGTCACCCGTGAGGTCTTCGCCCCGCACCAGTGCCGGCCACGGAACGGTCCTGATTGTGCTGCCCGAATTGAATTCTCGGGATGCGCTGATGATGCGTGCCACCATGTCGAAATTAGCGCCAGGAGAATCAGGAAATGAACCACGCCATGAGGAGACCCTCGTCACCACTTCCCACCGGAGCGTGAATCAGTGCCATCTTGACTCCTTTCAGTCAACAGCCTTCGCGTAACTCTAAGCTGCACGCGCACCAAGAGCAACACGCTGATGACCTCAACTACCGCTGCCTGTATAGAACTTGCCAAAGAGTGGCGGGTATAGGTCCGGCGGGGCGCGGGAGTTGGGTCGCGGGTGGTGTTTCGGCGCGGTCCGCGCGCAGGTCGTCGGCGGGTTCGGGTGGTGTGGGCTCAGGTGGCGTGGGTGCGGGCGGCGTCCCTTGGGCGCCGGGTGCGTAGCCAGGACCAGGCGGTGCGGGCCGCCGAGCCGGGGGCGAGCGCGCGGGCGCAGGCGGTGGCCGCGGTGCCCGCCAGGCCCGAGAGCAGTACGACGGTCAGGTCCACGCGGTCGGCCGCGTGCCACGCCAGGTCGCCGCCGCGGTTGACGAGGAACCCGTCGAGGAACAGCCAGCACACCACGGCGGCGGCCAGGGCCCTGCCCGGCCGGGACAGGGCCGCGACCGCGGCTGCCAGGGCGGCGAAGGCGGCGGCCGAGAGCGCCGGGTGTGCCCGTCCGCCGCCGAGCATCAGGCCGATGACGAGCAGGGCCGACGCGACACCGGCGACCGGCAGGGCGAACGTGTCGGTCGGCCGGGCCGTGGGGACCTTCGGGGCCATGGTGACCGCCTCCTTATGGCGCCTCCCACGGTCAATCTCCGCGGCCCGGCCGGCCCAAACTGCGGGTTCGCGGGGCCCGTTGCTCAGCCGGACGCCGTCAGCCCGTTGATCATGCGGTCGAGGAGGCGGCCGAACGTGGCGTCGTGTCCCGGGGCGTCGTCCGGTGCCGTCAGGGCCCCGGCAACCAACGGATACGTCTCGGCGACGGCGGCGGACCGCAGGTAGCGGGCCTGTGCGTCGTGGAACTCGCGGGTGCTGTGGCCCGCGGCCTCCTCCTGGGCGAGCTCGTGCGTGACGTGGCCGGCCACGAAGTTGGAGAGCAGGCTGAAGATCTCCAGCCCGGCCTGGCCGCCCAGGCCCGCGGGTGCGAGTGCGGCGAGCGCGTACTCCAATGCGGCGAGGGTGTTCGGGCCGAATGTCTGCCGCGCGGGCAGTGCCGCCGGCAGCCAGGGGTGCCGCCGCATGATCGCGCGCTGTTCGTGGGCGAACTGCCGCAGGTCCGCACGCCAGTCGCCGGAGGGTTCCGGCGGCAGCCGGTGGTCGCCGCTCACGTGGTCGATCATCAGCTCCAGCAGCGTCTCCTTGTTGGGGACGTAGCTGTAGAGGGACATCGTGCCGGCCCCGATCCGGGCGGCGACCGCGCGCATCGTGACGGCGGCGAGCCCCTCGGCGTCGGCGAGGGCGACGGCCGCCGTGGTGATCGCGGCGCGGCTGTGGGCCGGCGGCCGCCCGCGCCGCGGGCGTTCGGCGGGTGCCCAGAGCGCTTCGGGATCCACCCCGGCGCTGCGGCCGGACGGGCCTGTACGGGTCACGGCAACCTCTCTCTGCTGGTGGCCGCCATCCAATCATCCGCTATTCTCGTACGCAGTACGAGAAATAAGCCGGTCCCGCACCAGGAATCGAGGCACCGTGACGACGGCGACGTACCACCCCTCGGCGAAGAAGCCACCCCTGCGCACCCGCGCCCTGCGGCGCACCCTGCGCGGCATGCCCCCCAAGCGCCACGACGCCGCGTACGAGCCCGGTCTCGTGGTGCCCGCCGCCGACGGCAGCCCGCTGCTGACCGACCACTACTTCCCCCTGGCCGGCGGCGACTTCCCCACGGTCCTGGTGCGCTCGCCCTACGGCCGGGGCATCCCGTGGGCGCCCATGTACGGCGTACTCCTCGCCGAGCAGGGCTTCCACGTCGTCCTGCAGAGCTGCCGCGGCACCGGCGGCTCCGGCGGGGAGTACGCGCTGTGGCAGCACGAAGCCGCCGACGGCCAGGCCACCGTCGCGTGGCTGCGCGAGCAGCCCTGGTTCACCGGCGTCCTGGGGACGACCGGCCCCAGCGCCCTCGGCTACGCCCAGTGGGCCCTGGCCCTGGACCCGCCGCCCGAGTTGCGCGCGATGGTGATCCAGGTCGGCCTGCACGACGTGCACGGCTTCTTCCACTCGTCCGGCGCCTTCGCCCTGGAAAACGCCCTGGTCTCCGCCATGGGCCGACTGCACTACGGGCGGGGCACGGCGAACTTCCTGCGGGCCGCGCTACGGCTGCGACGCCACCTCGGGAAGGCCACGCACACGCTTCCCCTCGGTGAGGCGTACGTGCCCGGCATGGGCGGCCGGGTGCCCTTCCTGGACGCGGCCATGGCCCACCCCGACGCGGCCGACGCGCACTGGCACGGGGCGGACGCCGGGGCCGCGGCCGAGCGGCTGTCCGTACCGACCAGCCTGGTCACCGGCTGGCACGACGTCTTCCTCGACCAGACGCTGCGGCAGTACGAAAGACTGCGCGGCGCCGGCTGCGACGCCACCCTGCTCGTCGGTCCCTGGACGCACAACTCCGCGATGCAGGAAGGCTGGCCCGAGGTCTTCGCCGACAGCCTCGCCTGGCTGCGGGCCCACCTGTGCGGCGACCCGTCCGGGCTGCGGGAGGCGAGGGTGCGGGTGCACGTCGGCGGCCGCCGGGAGTGGCGCGACCTCGCCGACTGGCCGCCGGCCGCGGCGGACCGCCGCTGGTATCTCGCCGATGACGGCACACTGGGCGACCGGGCTCCCGCGGCCGCGCCGCCGCTGGCCTTCCGTTACGACCCGGCCGACCCGACGCCCTCGGTCGGCGGGCCGCTGCTGTCGGGAAAGGCCGGACCCCAGGACAACGCGTCCCTGGAGGCCAGGGACGACGTGCTGACCTTCACCACCGCGCCGCTCACCGAGCCGGTCGACGTCCTGGGAGCGGCCGGCGTGGAACTCCGGGTGGGCGCGGACACCGGTCACGCCGACGTCTTCGTCCGGCTCTGCGACGTCGACGCGCGGGGCCGCTCGACGAACGTCTGCGACGGGCTGCGGCGGCTGCGGCCCGCCGGGCCGGGACCGGCCGCCGTCACGGTGACGACGAGCCCCACCGCGTACACCTTCGCGGCCGGACACCGCATCAGGCTCCAGGTCAGCGGCGGCGCCCATCCGCGCTTCGCCCGCAACACCGGTACGGACGAGCCGCCGGCGGCCGCCACCCGGCTCGTGCCCACGGAAGTGGCGCTCCACCACCCGTCGGTGCTGGTCCTGCCTCAGACGAAGAAGGCGTTCATGCCGTCCACGTCGGAGAGGTAGGTCTCGATGGCCGCGATCCGGCCGTCGCGCACGGTGCACACCGTCGAGAGGTGCTCGTCCAGGACCACGTCGCCGCGCTGGGCGGTGTTGTGCAGGGACAGCGCCATGTTGCGCGGGCTCACCAGGATGTGGAGCAGGGCGAAGTTCAGGCCGTACCCGGCGATCTTCCGGGCGCGCTCGACGACCGCGTCCGCGCCGTGCGCCGTACCGGAGATCGTGTTCGAGCCGGGCAGCTCCCAGGTCGCGTCCTCGTGCAGGAGCGAGCGGATCAGGTCCCAGTCGCCGGTGGCGAGCGCGGCGTGGAACTGCTTGCCGAGGGAGTAGTTGTCCTCGTAGATCGTCATGAGGGTGGTGCTCCTTCGTGTCGGGTTCGGTTCGGGTTCGGGTCGGGTGTCAGTTCGTCAGTTCGTATGTACTAGAACTGTAGCACTTGGGGTGTCCGGCGGTGCGGAGGCAGGTCCGGCCGCGGCCGGGTGTCCGTCCGTCCGCGTACGCTCGGAGCATGGCTGTACTGAGTCACCCCGACCGTGCCGAACTACGCATCGCGGACGTCCTGGAGGCGTTCGCGCACCCGATCCGGCTGCGCATCGTGCACCGGCTCGCGCACGGCGCCGAGCGATCCTGCGGCGAGCTCCTGCCCGAGGTGTCGAAGTCCACCGCCAGCCATCACTGGCGCGTGCTGCGCGAGAGCGGCGTCCTGCACCAACGGCGCGAAGGGCGCCGCCTGCTGATGCACCTGCGGCGCGAGGACCTGGAGGCGCGCTTCCCCGGGCTGCTGGACGTGGTGCTGGCCGCCGCGGCGGAGGATCCCGAGGTGGTGGCCGAGGCGGGGGCGGCCGGGGCGCGTTAGTGCGGTGCCCCGTCCGGATGGCCCGTTCGGCGCGGTTTGTCCGGTGACGGTGCGTCGCATGAGAACCTGACGGCCGGGTACGCGAGGCCGGAGGTGAGCGCATGTCCGGTGGTGAGCACATGTCCGGTGTGGTGAGACCGACCGCTGCGGCGGCCGTGGAACTGGCCGTCTGGTGGGCCGCGCTGGCCGGGCTGTGGCTGGTGCTGGTCAGCAGCCTGGACACGCTGGAGTGCGCCGTCGGCGCGGCAGCCGCCCTGCTCGGCGCCTTCGCCGCCCGCGCCGCACGCCGGGCCGCCGCCACCGGCCGCCGGCCGCACGCCGGCCCGGGGGAGGGGCGGCCCCGATGAACGGCTGGCTGTTCGCCGCCGCACTTCTGCTCCTCGTCGGCTTCGCGCCCACGGTGTGGGGCGCGGCCGGCGGCCCCGTACGGCGGCGGGTCATGGCGCAGAACCTCGCGACCCTGGCCGCTTGCCTGGTCGTGCTGCTGCTCGCCCAGGGCTACGAGCGGCCCGCGTACGTGGACCTGGCCCTCGTCCTCGCGGTCCTCGGGCCCGCGGGAACGCTCGTCTACGCCCGGCTGCTCGCCGACGAACTGACCGAGCGGCCCGCGCACGACCGTGTCGTACGCGCCCTCGAACGCGCCATGACACCGCTCGCCGCGGTCGCCGTCCCGCTGGTGGTGCTGCCGCTGTGCGTGGCGGCCGGGCCGGGCAGGGCGATGGTGAAACTCCTGGCCATCGGGGTGCTACTAGTCG
Source organism: Streptomyces sp. NPDC017056 (assembly GCF_044332485.1). NCBI lineage: Bacteria > Bacillati > Actinomycetota > Actinomycetes > Kitasatosporales > Streptomycetaceae > Streptomyces > Streptomyces sp. NPDC017056. Next base: position 480,980 of record NZ_JBIRPD010000002.1, read on the forward strand.
GAGGGAACATCGTCTCCACGCGCGCGCTGTCGCGCGAAGGGGGTGGCGCTGCCCATGGGTGACGCGCTGATCGTGCTGTCCCTGGCGCTGGTCGCGGCGGCCGCCACCGCCGCCGTACTGGCACGCGACCCGGTCCGGCAGTCCACCGTGCTGGCGCTCCTCGGACTCTCCCTCGCCATCCTCTTCGCCGTCCTCCAGGCGCCGGACGTCGCCCTCTCCCAACTCGCCGTCGGCTCCGCGCTCACCCCGCTGATGCTGCTGCTCGCCGTACGGAAGGTACGGCGCAGGGGCCGCGCGGGCGGCAGCAGCGAAGCGGCCCGGGGCCGGCGTGGGGAGGGGCGGCAGTGAGCAGGCGGACCCGGATGTGGGTACTGGCGATCGGCGTCCTGGGCCTGGCCGCGCTGCTGGCCGCCGCGAGCCTGGGGCTGCCGGAGTTCGGCGGCGACCGGCATCCGTACGGCGTCCGCGCCGTACAGGCCGCCCTCGCCCGGCACACCTCCAACGTCGTCTCGGCCGTCAACTTCGACCAGCGGGCCTTCGACACCCTGGGCGAGGAATCGATCCTCTTCTGCGCGGCGCTCGGCACCGTCGTGCTGCTCCGCCAGACGCGCGACGAACACCGCGTACGGCCCGAACCGGCGCGCGTCTCCCCGCCCGTACGCCGGTACGCGCTCGTCGCGCTCCCGGTGACCCTGCTCATCGGCCTGTACGTCGTCGCCCACGGCCAGCTCAGCCCCGGCGGCGGCTTCCAGGGCGGCGTGGTGATCGCCACGGCCCTGCACCTGCTCTACGTCGCCGTGGACTACCGGGCGCTGGAACGCATCAGGCCGGTCGGCCTGTACGCGGTGGCGGACGCGGCGGGGGAGGCCGCCTACCTCCTGCTGGGCGCCGCCGGCCTGCTCGCGGGCACCGCCTACCTGGCGAACTTCCTCCCGTACGGCACCTTCAACACCCTCGCCTCCGGCGGCACGGTCCCCCTGCTCAACGCCGCCGTCGGGGTGGAGGTCGCCGGCGGCGTCGTGGTCCTGCTGGCCTCCTTCCTCGACCAGGCCGTCGAGATCACCGACGGCGGCGGGGGCACCCGCGGCCGCGGCACCCCGCCCGGGAAGGAGCCGGCATGAGCGTGCTGCCGTATCTCGTCGCCGGCTGGATCTTCCTGATCGGCTGTTACGGCCTGGCCACCAGCCGCAACCTCATCCACGCTGTCGGCTGCCTGGCGGTCTGCCAGGCAGCCACGTACGTCCTGCTGCTCGCCATCGGCTACCGGGACGGCGGCACCGCGCCGGTCTTCTCCGACCTGGATCCCGGCACCCGCCCGGTCGTCGACCCCGTCGTCCAGGCGCTGACGCTCACCGACGTGGTCGTGGGCGCGACGGTCACCGCGCTGCTGCTCGCCCTCGTCGTCCAGGTGGGCAAGCGGCACGGGACCGTCGACCCGGACGAACTCTCGGAGCTGCGCGGGTGACCGCGACCGGCGCCGTCACCGGCTCGGCGGCCGTGACCCTGACCCCCGCCGCCACCCTGCCCCTCGTCGTGGCCCTCCCGCTGCTCGGCGCCGCCTTCCTGGTGGCGGCGGGCCGCCGGATGCCGCGCCGGGCCGCCGAGATCGCGGGCACCGGCTGCGCGGCGGGCACGGCGGCGCTGGCCCTGTCCGTACTGCTGCGCAGCCCGGCGGCGGACAGCCCGGGCGCGCACGCCGTCGAATGGCTGGGCGGCTGGCACCCGCACGGCGGCGCGGGCGTCGGCATCGTCCTGGTCGGCGACCGGACCGGCGCCGGCCTGGCCACCGTCACCTCCCTGCTCGTCGTGGCCGTACTCGCCTACTCCTGGCGGTACTTCGACGAGCCGCCGCACCGCCAGGCCGGCACCTTCCCCGCCCTCGTCCTCATCTTCCAGGCGGGCATGTGCGGCTTCGCGCTCACCGGCGACCTCTTCAACGCGTTCGTCTTCTTCGAGCTGATGGGCGTCGTCGCGTACGCGCTCACCGGCTACCGCGTCGAGGAGAAGCGCGCCGTGCAGGGCGCGCTCACCTTCGGCGTCGTCAACTCCCTCGGCGGCTACGCGACCCTGCTCGGCGTCGGCCTGCTGTACGGACGCACCGGCGAACTCGGCTTCGCCCAGATCGGCAGCCGCCTGGACGCCCACCCCGGCGGGCCGGACGCGCTCGTCCTGACCGCCTTCGTCCTCGTGCTGACCGGCCTGCTCGTCAAGGCGGCGGTGGTGCCCTTCCACTTCTGGCTCCCGGACGCGCACGCCGTCGCGCCCACCCCCGTGTGCATGCTGCTGTCCGGCGTCATGGTCGAACTCGGCGTGTACGGCACGGCCCGCGTCTACTGGACCGTCTTCGCGGGTCCCGGCGGCATCCCCACGGCCGACGCGCACCGGATGCTCCTGGCCCTCGGCACGCTCACCGCCCTCGCCGGCGCGCTCATGTGCTGGCAGCAACGCCACCTCAAGCGGCTGCTGGCCTTCTCGACCGTCGCGCACACCGGCCTGTTCCTGATCGGGCTCGCCGCCATGACACCGGAAGGCACCGGCGGCACGGCCCTGTACGTCCTCGGGCACGCGGGTGTGAAGGCCGCGCTGTTCGCGGCCACCGGCATCCTCCTCGACCGCTTCCGCAGCGTCGACGAACTCGAACTGTACGCCCGCGGCCGGGAACTCCCCCTGATCGGCGTGGTCTACGCCACGGGCGGGCTCGCCCTGGCCGGACTGCCGCCCTTCGGCACCGGACTGGGCAAGGCCGTCGCCGAGGAAGCGGTGGGAGGCTGGCCGGCCGCCGTGTTCGTGCTGGTCTCGGCGGTCACCGGGGGAGCGGTGCTGCGCGCCGGGGCACGGGTCTTCCTGGGGCTGGGCGTACGACCCGACGACGCCGTCCCCGAGGGGAACTGCCCGGACGAGACCAGCGGCAAGGACGAACAGCCCGAGACCGCGGGCCCGCTGAGCCGCATCCCCGACACCATGCTGGCCGTACCGGTCGCCCTGCTGGCGGGCACGCTGGCCGTCGGCCTCCTACCGGGCCTGCACGCGGCGGCCGGCCGGGCGGCGGACGCCTTCACCGACCGGGCGGGTTACGCGGCCGCCGTCCTCGGCACGCCCTCGGCCGCCCCCGTGCCGACGCCCGGACCGCACTGGTCCATGGTGGGCGCCGGCTTGGGGCTGCTGTCCGCCGCCCTGGCCTGCGTCCTGGCCTGGTGGGCCGTACGCAGGCCGGGGGGACCGGTCGAACCGGCCCGCTGGGCGGCGCCGCTGCGCCGCCTGCACTCCGGGCACATCGGCGACTACGTGGCCTGGGTGCTGGCGGGAATGGTGCTGGTAGCGGCCCTCCTGCTACCCGCCCTCCGGTAAGCGCCCCCGCTCCTCGCTCCCGGCCCCTCTCTCCTCGCTCCTCACTCCTTCCGGTAGGAGTACGCCTCCCCGGCCGCCGCCGCGACCGCGTCCAGATCCGCGCCGGCCGAGGCGGTGACCACGGCGGCCACCGCGCCCTCGACGAACGGCGCGTCCACCAGCCGCGTGCCCTCCGGCAGTTCGTCGCCCTCGGCGAGCAGCGCCTTGACGGTCAGCACGGCGCTGCCCAGGTCCACGAGGACCGCGACACCCGCACCGCGGTCCACCTTCCGCGCCGCCTCCGTGATCAGCTCCGCACTCGTACCGAGGCCGCCGTCCGGGGTCCCGCCCGCGGCCGCCAGCGGCGCCTGGACGCCGCCGCCCGCGAGCCCGGCCGCCAGCCGCGCCACCGACTCGGCCACCGGCCCGCTGTGCGACACCAGCACGATGCCCACGAGCGCCTCGCCGCCGCTCACTCGGCGCCCTCCTTCTCCGCCGTCTCCGCCAGCGCCGCGAACAGCAGCGCCGACGAGGCGGCGCCCGGGTCCTGGTGGCCGATGCTGCGTTCGCCGAGATAGCTCGCCCGGCCCTTGCGGGCCCGCAGCGGCACGGTCGCCAGCGCTCCCTGCGCGGCAGCCTCGGCGGCGGCGCGGAACGACCCGCCCAGGGCCTCGACCGCGGGGTCGAGCGCGTCGAGCATCGTCTTGTCGCCGGGCGCCGAACCGCCCAGCTGGGCCACCCCGTCCACCCCGGCCCGCAGCGCCGCGCGCAGGTCCTCGGCCGTGACCCGGTCCGCGTCGCCGAGCGCCTTGCCGGTACGCCGCAGCAGCGTCCCGTACAGCGGACCCGACGCGCCGCCCACCGTGGAGATCAACTGCCGCCCTGCCGCGGCCAGCACGGCGCCGGGCGTCCCCGGCGGCTCCCCTTCGAGCGTCCCGGCGACGGCCGCGAAGCCGCGCCGCAGGTTGCTGCCGTGGTCGGCGTCGCCGATCGCGGAATCCAGCTCGGTGAGCCGGTCCGCCTCCCGCTCGACGGAGGCCGCTGCCGCCGTCAGCCAGCGGACGAAGAACCCGGCGTCCAGGGACGTTTCCGACACAAACCGCTCCTTTGCTCGTACTTGTTCCCGCCCGCGGTCACGGACCGGCGGACGCGCACCGCTCACCGCCCCCACCGCAGCCCGGCCGTCTGCACCGGCGCGTCCCACAGGCGCAGCAGCTCCTCGTCGGCCTGGCACAGCGTCACCGAGCAGCCGGCCATGTCGAGCGAGGTGACGTAGTTGCCGACCAGCGTACGAGCGACCGGTACCCCCCGCTCGGCGAGCACCCGGTGCACCTCGCCACCGAAGCCGTACAGCTCCGCCAGCGGGGTCCCGCCCATGCCGTTCACCAGCGCCAGCACCGGCTGCCTGGGGCGCAGGTCCGCCAGTACCGCGTCCACCGCGTAGTCCGCGATCTCGCCGGCGGTCATCATCGGGCGCCGCTCCCGCCCCGGCTCGCCGTGGATGCCGACCCCCAGCTCCAGTTCGCCGGCGGGCAGGTCGAAGGTCGGGCCGCCCTTGGCGGGCGTCGTACAGGGGCTCAGCGCCACGCCGAAGCTGCGCGAGGAGTCCACGACCCGGCGGGCCAGCGCCGCCACCCGGTCCAGCGGCGCGCCCTCCTCGGCCGCCGCGCCCGCGATCTTCTCCACGAAGAGCGTGGCGCCGGTGCCGCGCCGCCCGGCGGTGAAGAGCGAGTCGGTCACCGCCACGTCGTCGTTGACCAGCACGCTGTCGACCCGCACCCCCTCGTCCTCCGCCAGCTCGGCGGCCATCTGGAAGTTCAGCACGTCACCGGTGTAGTTCTTCACCACGAACAGCACACCCTCGCCGCTGTCCACGGCTGCGGCGGCCCGCACCATCTGGTCCGGAACGGGCGACGTGAAGATTTCCCCGGGGCACGCGGCATCCAGCATCCCCGGCCCGACGAACCCGCCGTGCAACGGCTCGTGCCCGCTCCCGCCGCCGGACACCAGCCCCACCTTCCCGGCCACCGGCGCGTCCCGCCGCACGATCACCCGGTTGTCGACGTCCACCACCAACTCGGGATGCGCCGCCGCCATACCGCGCAACGCGTCGGCGACCACGGTCTCGGGGACGTTGATGAGCATTTTCATGCGGGGCTCCTCGGCTGCTCGAAGGGCGGCGAATTCCGCAGATATGGGCGTTGTCCTCGCGCTGAGCCTCCCGGCGGCGCGTCAGCCACCTGGTGGGTTACTCAGCGTGACGAACTCAGGATAGGCGGCAGTGCCGGAGGTGGCGCAAGGTCTGTCCGTCCGGCGTCAGCCCGAGGGCCCCGACCGCGCTGCGGTCGGGGCCCTCGGGTGCGGTGGAGGTGAGGTCAGACGACGCGGGCGCTCAGCGGTACGGGCGTCAGGCGGCCGAGGGCGGCGGCGCCGTCGTCGGACTGCGTGCCGGGCTTCGCGTCGGCCAGTGCGCGGATGCCGATGGTGTAGATCAGTGCGGTCTTGTCCGTGGTTCCGGTGTTGACGTGCGGGTTGGAGGAGATGATCAGCGTCTTGTCGCCATTCTCCAGGCGGGTGTCGAGGTTTCCGGTGACGGCGGGCTGGACGTAGTAGTAGCCGTACGAGGCGCCGCCGGTGAACGCGAAGCCGGTGGGTGCGGTGAAGCGCTGCTCGATGGTGCCGGGGTTGACCGGCTGGTCGTTCAGGGAGCGGATTTCCAGGTTGAAGGTGGTGGACTGGCCGGGGGCGGCCTGCGGCACGCTTTCCTGGGCGGCGCGCAGCGCGGTCTCGTTCTGCGCGGAACCGGTGACGGTGCCGGTGAGCTGGACGGGGGTGTGCCTGCCGACGCTGGCCGAGCCGTTCTGGAAGGTGCCGGCCGTGGCGTTCGGGCGGGCCTGGATCGGGATGGTGTAGTACAGCGGCCCGGTGTCGCTGATGGTGGTGTTGACGTGCGGGTTGGCCGTGATGATCAGGGCCCGGCCGCCGTCCTCGATGCGGTAGTCCAGGTTGCCCGAGATCACGCCCTGGGCGGTGTTGTAGTAGGCGTAGGTGGGCTGGCCGGGGAAGACGAAGCCGCTCGGGGCGGTGAAGCGCTGGACGATGTCGCCGGGGCTGACGGGCTGCCCGCCGGCCGAGTCGTACTTGACGTTGAACGCGGTGCGCTGACCGGGAGCCACCTGCGGAATCGTGTCCTGCGTGATGGTCAGCGCCCGCTCGTCGGTGGGCGGCGGCGCGACGACGACGATCACTGGCAGCGTGTAGGTGTTGTCCTTGAGGTTGAGGTCGCCGCCGTACTGGATCTCCAGGGTGGAGGTGTACTGGCCGGGGGGCGTGTCGCCGGGGACGGTGATGCGGAACACGCCGTCGAGCGAGCCCTGCTGGGGCTGGAGCAGCTGTCCGGGGAACGTGCGGGACAGGCGGTTGCCGGTGGTCCCGGCAGGGCCGCGCAGCCCGTCGGCGAGGGTGAGGACGACGGTGACGTACTGGCCGTCGGCCGGGTTGGGGCCGCGGTTCTTGATCCGGGCACCGAGGTCGAACTCCTGGCCGGTCTGGACGGAGGGGGAGCTGACGACCTCGCCGTACAGGTCGGCGGTGGGCGGGGGCGGCGGGGTCATGGTGGCGACGGCGGTGACGCCGCGGACGCGGTGGTTGCTGCCGTCGGCGATGTAGAGGTTCCCGGCACGGTCCAGCGCGACCGACCGGGGGTAGTACAAACGGGTGGAGGCGGCCGGTCCGCCGTCGTCGACGTATCCGGCGGTGCCGTTGCCCGCCACGGTGGCGATGGTGCCGTCCGAAGCGACCGTGCGGATGCGGTGGTTGTCGCTCTCCGCGATATAGAGGTGGCCCGCGTCGTCCAGGCACACGTCCAAGGGGCCGTTGAGCGATGTGGCGGTGGCGGGTCCGCCGTCGGAGACGTAACCAGCGGTGCCGTTGCCCGCGACGGTGGTGATGATGCCGCGGGTGTCCACCTTGCGGACCCGGTGGTTACTGTTGTCCGCGATGTAGAGGTTTCCGTTGGCGTCCGCCCTCAGACCCGCGGGATGGTAGAGCTTGGTCGCGGTGGCGGGCCCGCCGTCCGAGACGTATCCGGCCTGGCCGTTCCCGGCGGCGGTGGTGATGATGCCGCGGGTGTCCACCTTGCGGACGCGGTGGTTGTTCCACTCGGCGAAGTACAGGTTCCCCTGGAGGTCGACCGCCACTCCGGTCGGGGTGTTGATCGGGGTGGCGGTGGCGGGTCCGCCGTCGGAGATATATCCGGCGGTGCCGTTGCCCGCGACGGTGGTGATGACGCCGGCCGTGTCCACCTTGCGGATGCGGTGGTTGTCGAGATCCGCGATGTACAGGTTGCCCGCGTCGTCGACCGCCACGGCCGAGGGGCTGTAGAGCTTGGTGGCGGTGGCGGGTCCGCCGTCGGAGACGTATCCGGCCTGGCCGTTGCCTGCGACGGTGGTGATGATGCCTTGCGGAGTCACCCTGCGGACCCGGTGGTTGCCCCGCTCGGCGATGTAGAGGTTGCCGTTCTTGTCCAGGGCCACGCCGTGCGGCCAGTTGAGCTGGGTGAGGGTCGCGGGTCCGCCGTCGGAGAGGTACCCGGCGGTGCCGTTGCCCGCCACCGTGGCGATGCAGCCTTGTGCGATGCCCGCGGGCTGCGGCCCGCGTCCCGGACTGCTCGTGGTTGTCATGGGAACTCCTTCCGTGGTCAGAGCACGCGGGCGGACAGCGGTACGGGCGCGAGGCGGCCGATGACGGCCTGGCCGTCGTTGGGCTGTGCGCCGGGTGTCGCGTTGGGCAGGGCACGGATGCCGATGGTGTAGATCAGTGCCGTCTTGTCGGTGGTCCCGGTGTTCAGGTGCGGGTTGGAGGAGATGACGAGGGTCTTGCCGCCGTCCTCCAACTGACCGTCCAGGTTGCCGGTCACGTACGGCGTCACGAAGTAGTAGCCGTACGAGGCGCTTCCGGTGAAGGTGAAGCCGGTGGGTGCGGTGAAGCGCTGCCCGATGGTGCCGGGGTTGACCGGCTGGTTGCCCAGCGACCGCAGCTCCAGGTTGAACGTGGTGTGCTGGCCCGGCGCTGCCGCGGGCACCGATTCCTGCACCACCCGCAGCGCCGTCTCGTCCTGCGCGGTCCCCGAGACGACGCCGGAGAGCTGCACCGGGGTGTGCCGGCCGATGCTCGCCGAGCCGTTGTCGTACCGTCCGGGCGCGGCGTCGGCGCGGGCCTGTACCGGGATGGTGTAGATCACCGAACCGGTGTCGCTGGTGGTGGTGTTGACGTGCGGGTTGGCGGTGATGAGCAGCGTCCGCCCCTCGTCCAGGACACTGTGGCTCAGGTTCCCCGAGATGACGCCGTGGATGGTCTCGTAGTACGCGTAGGTGGGCTGGCCGGTGAAGACGAACCCGGTCGGTGCGGTGAAGCGCTGGACGATCGTGCCGGGGTTGACCGGCTGTCCGGCGGGCGAGGTGTACCGGAGATTGAAGGTGCTGCGCTGGCCCGGCGCGACCTGCGGGACGGTGTCCTGGAAGATCGTCAGTGCGGTCTCGTCCGCCACGGGGTCGGGCACCACGACCGTGACGGGCAGGGTGTACGCGTTGTCCTTGAGGTTGAGGTCGCCGCCGTACTGGATCTCCAGCGTGGAGAGGTACGTGCCGGGCGGGGTGGTGGCTGGTGCGCTGATCCGGAACACGCCGTCGAACGTGCCCTGTTGGGGCAGCAGCTGCTGCCCGGAGAAGGTACGGGTGAGCCGCCTGCCGCTGGTTCCGGGGCCGCCGACCAGGCCGTCGGCCAGGTTCAGTACGACCGTGACGTACTGCCCGTCGGCCGGGTTGGGGCCGCGGTTGCGGATGCGCGCGCCGAGGTCGAATTCCTGGTCGCGCTGTACGCGGTAGGGGCTGATGACCTCGCCGTACAGGTCGGCGGCAGGCGGGGGCGGCGGCGTCATCTGCGCCACGGCCGTCACGCCGCGCACGCGGTGGTTGTTGCAGTCCGCGATGTACAGGTTGCCGCCCTGGTCCAGGGCGATGCTGGAGGGGTAGAAGAGCCGGGTGCCGGCGGCGGGCCCGCCGTCGTCCACGTATCCGGCGGTGCCGTTGCCCGCGACGGTGGTGATGATGCCGTCCGAGGTGACCTTGCGGATGCGGTGGTTGTGCCCGTCGCCGATGTACAGGCTCCCTGCCTCGTCCAGCGCCAGGCCCCACGGGTAGTGGAGCCGGGTGCCGAGGGCGGGTCCGCCGTCGGAGACGTACCCGGCGGTGCCGTTGCCCGCGACGGTGGTGATCAGGCCGTTGGGAGTCACCTTGCGGATGCGGTGGTTGTAGCGGTCGGCGATGTACAGGCTGCCTTCGGCGTCCACCACCAGGCCCATGGGGTGGTAGAGCCGGGTCGAGATCGCGGGTCCGCCGTCGGAGATGTACCCGGCCTCGCCGTTGCCTGCGACGGTGGTGATGATGCCGTTGGGGGTGACCTTGCGTACGCGGTGGTTGTGATGGTCCGCGATGTAGAGGTTGCCCGAGCGGTCGACGGTCAGCGCGTGCGGGTAGTGGAGCCGGGTGGCGATGGCGGGTCCGCCGTCGGAGATGTACCCGGCCTCGCCGTTGCCCGCGACGGTGGTGATGATGCCGTTCGGGGTGATCTTGCGTACGCGGTGGTTGTTGGTGTCCGCGATGAAGAGGTTGCCCGCGTCGTCCACGGCCACGTCCGCGGGGTAGTGGAGCCGGGTGGCGAGCGCGGGGCCGCCGTCGGAGACGTATCCGGCGTTGCCGTCCCCGGCGATGGTGGTGATGGTGCCGTTCGGGGTGACCTTGCGGATGCGGTGGTTGTAGCGGTCGGCGATGAACAGGTTGCCGTTCTTGTCGACGGTCACCCCTTGGGGGTAATGGACCCGGGTCAGCGCGCCGTGCCCCCCGTCGGAGATGAATCCGGCCACGCCGTTGCCCGCGACGGTGGCGATCGAGCCGTCGAGCAGGCCCGCGGGCTGCGGGCCGGTTCCCGTGCTGGAAGCGGTGGTCATGGTTGCTGCTCCTGTCGTGGGTCAGAGGACGTGGGCGGAGAGCGGTACGGGCGCCAGGCGCCCGAGGACGGCGCTGCCGTCGGTGGGCCGCGAGCCGGGTGCCGCGTCGGGCAGGGCGCGGATGCCGATCGTGTAGAGCAGCGCGGTCCGGTCGGTGGTGCCGGTGTTCAGGTGCGGGTCGGAGGTGACGACCAGCGTCCTGTCGCCGTCTTCGAGGCGCGTTTGGAGGTTCCCGGTCACGGCGGGCTGCACGTAGTAATAGCCGTACGAGGCGCCGCCGGTGAACGCGAAGCCGGTGGGTGCGGTGAAGCGCTGGGTCAGCGTGCCCGGGTTGACCGGCTGGTTGTTCAGCGACCGGATCTCGACGTTGAACGAGACGGTGTCGCCCGGCTTCGCCTCGGGCACGCTCTCCTGGGCCAGGCGCAGCGCCGGCTCGTCCTGGGAGTCGCCGGTGATCTCGGCCGAGATCTGTACGGGGGCGTGCTTGCCGACACTGGCGCTGCCGTCGCGCCGGATGCCCGGCCGGGCGTCGGCCAGTGCCTGGATGCCGAGCGTGTAGACGAGCGGGCCGGTGTCGCTGGACGTGGTGTTGACGTGCGGGTTGGCCGTGACGACCAGGGTACGGCCGGCGTCCTCGATCTCGTACGGCAGGTTTCCGGCGATCACACCGTGGATGGTGTTGTAGTAGCCGTACGACGGCTGGCCGGTGAAGGCGAACCCGGTGGGCGCGGAGAACCGCTGGACGATGTCCCCGGGGTTGACCGGCTCGCCGGTGGGCGAGTTGAAGACGACGTTGAACTTGGTGGTCTGTCCTGCCGCCGCCTGTGGGACGCTCTCCTGGCGGATTTCCAACGCGGTCTCGTCCGTCACCGGAGCCGGCGCGACGACCACGACGGGCAGGGTGAAGGTGTTGTCCTTGAGGTTGAGTTCGCCCGCGTACTGGATCTCCAGGGTGGATTCGTACGCACCGGGGGGTGTGGTCTCGGGCGCGGTGACCCGGAACACCCCGTCCAGCGAGGCGTACTGGGGAATGATCCGGGCGCCGGGGAAGGTGCGGGTCAGGCGCTGCCCGGTGGCACCGGGGCCGGCGACCAGCCCGTCGGCCAGGGTGAGGACGACCGTGACCTGCTGCCCCTCGACGGTGGACGGTCCCCGGTTCTTGATCCGGGCGCCGAGGTCGAACTCCTGGCCGCGCTGGACGGTGTGCGGGCTGACGACCTCGCCGAAGAGGTCGGCGACCGCGGGCGCGGCGGGGTCGTACCGGGTCGCTCCCGCGATCTTGCGGATGCGCTGGTTGCCGCCGTCGGCCACGTACAGGTCGCCTGCGTCGTCCAGCGCCAGCGTGGTGGGGAAGTAGAGCGTGGTGGTGTCGGCGGGTACGTCGTCCCGCTCGTAGCCGCCCGTGCCGTTGCCCGCGATGGTGATGATGGTGCCGTCGGTGCGGATCTTGCGGATGCGGTGGTTGCCGCAGTCCGCGATGTAGAGGTTGCCGGCGTCGTCCACCACCGAGCCCTCGGCGCCGTTCAGCCGCGTGTCGGTGGCCGGGCCGCCGTCCCGGACGTAGCCGGGTGACCCGTTGCCCGCGACGGTGGTGATGACGCCGTGCGTATCGACCTTGCGTATCCGGTGGTTGTCCTGGTCGCCGATGTAGAGGTTGCCTGCGCTGTCCACGCCCAGCCCCTTGGGGCTGTTGAGCGAGGCGGCGGTGGCCGGCCCGCCGTCCCCGCCGAAGCCGGCCGTTCCGGAGCCGGCGACCGTGTGGATGGTCCCGTCCGGCGTGATCTTGCGTACGCGCTGGCCGTACCGCTCGGTGACATACAGGTTCCCGGCCGTGTCCACGGCCACGGCGAAGGGATAGTCGAGCGAGGCGTCCACGGCGCGCCCGCCGTCCCCGCCCGACCCGCCGCCCGCCACGGTGGTGATGACACCCTGCGGCGTCACCTTGCGCACCCGGCAGTTGTTCCACTCCGCCACGTAGACGTTCCCGGTGTCGTCCGCCGCGATGCCCAGCGGCTGGTTGAGCCGGGCGGCGGTGGCGGGACCCCCGTCACCGCCGAAACCGGCCGTGCCGGTTCCCGCGATCGTGCTGATGACTCCGTCGGTGCCGACCTTGCGGACGCGGTGGTTGCCGACCTCTGAGACATAGAGGTTCCCTGACCGGTCCAAGGCGATCCGCGGGCCGTGGAGTTCGGCCTGGACCGCGGGTCCGCCGTCCCCGTCGGAGCCGGCCGCGCCGGTGCCGGCGACCGTGGTGATCGTGCCGGTGGGCACGCTGGCGGGAGTGGTCATCGCGTCTCCTGGTCAGTGATGTCGGACGGCCTGGGAGCCAGCCCCAGCAGCCAGCCGCAGGCGGCCGCGCAGCGCCGGGCGGCCCGTCCGTCGCCGTACGGATTGGGCCGGGGAAAAGGCAGGACCGGTTTTCCGGCGTCCAGCACGCCCTCGCGGGCGAATTCCTTTTCGGCCGCCGCCACGATCTCCGTCTCGTCCGTGCCGACGAGCCGGGCCAGCCCGGAATCGATCCCTTCGGTCCGCTCGGTGTTGTCCCGGGTCACCAGAATCGGCAGGCCGAAGGCCGCCGCCTCCTCCTGAATTCCGCCGGAGTCGGTGATGGCCAGCACGGACCGGGACAGGAGGCGGGCGAAGGCGTCGTACGGAATCGGCCCCGGCAAATGAACGTTGGGCAGGCCCCGCAGCGATTCCTCGATCGCGGTACGGACCGAGGGGTTCATGTGCGCGGCGACGACGAACGTCACGTCGGGATATTGACGGCTCAGCGTCGCCACCGCACGGCCCACCCGCCGGATCGGCGCACCCCAGTTCTCCCGCCGGTGTGCGGTCACGACGACCAGCGGAGCGGAATCCGCCGCGATTCCGCGGAGTCCGGATACGGTGCGGGGACGCGGGCTGCGGCTCGCGGCGACGACGGCGTCGATCACGGTGTTGCCCGTCACCACGATCCGGTCGGCCGCCACCCCCTCGGCGAGCAGGTTCCGGCGGGCGGCGCGCGTGGGCGCCAGGTGGAGATCGCTCAGCTCGGCGATCATCCGGCGATGGGCCTCCTCCGGAAACGGACTGCGCACGTCGCCGGAGCGCAGCCCCGCCTCCACGTGCACGACGGGGATCTTGGCGAAGAAGGCGGCCATCGCCCCGGCGAGCGCGGACGAGGTGTCGCCCTGGACGAGCACCGCGTGTACGGCGGGCGCGCGCAGCCGGTCGCCGAGTGCGCTGAGCAGACCGGCCGTCAGCTCGGTGACCGGCCCCGTGCCGGCCGTGCCGCCGGCGCCGGCGGGCGGGGCCAGTTCGGCCTCGGGGCGCAGCCCGAAGCAGGCGAGGGTGCTGCGGACCACCGGGCCGTGCTGGCCGGTGGTGAGCAGGACCGGTGCGGCCCAGCGCGTTCGCTGCAATTCCCGGACGACCGGGGCGAGTTTGATGGCTTCCGGGCGGGTGCCCACGACAATGACGATGCGCTGCCGGCCGCTCAATGCCGGGCCTTTTTCGTGGCGGAGGCAGGAAAAGAAGTCAGGCGCATAGAGACACCGTTCATCGCGTCGGTATACGACAAGTCCGCGTAGGGGCGAGGCGGCCCGCAGACGTTGAACATGCGACGTGTTACATCTGAGGCGGGTGATGGCGAGAGAATGCAGGTGTGGTCCGGCAACCCTTCGCGTCCGCTGACGCTAGGCGTCGGGACATAACGCGGGCAATGGTTCCCGCGTCACGTGATTGGCCGGATCGGAACAACGTGCCTGCTGAGAAAAGGAGAAAGCCCAGGTGCCCACGGGCATAGGGGATTTCCCGTGCCCGGACCATCGACGCAAAACCGCCGCCGCCGGTCACCGGGCACCGCCGGAACGTTACGGCGTGGTCTGGCCATCACCCGCCCGGTGGTTCACAGTGGTCACGGCCCGCCCCGCCACCCGTCCCGCTGCCTGCCCTGCGCACCCGCTGGCCTGCGCACTTCACGTCCTGCCGCCCGGAGGTGCCGCCTTTCCATGTACCTGGGACCCACCTGGCCGCTGGCAGGCGGCATGGCGGCGGCACGTGCCGGAACATCCGGTGGGCGTGGTGTCCTCACAGCCGCCATCGGTGCGGCCGTGGTACCGCTGGGGTTCGTCCTGGGGCGGGAGATCCAGCGCAGGCTGGGCGGCGGCCGGGCCGTGCCCGCGCACCTGCCCCGGCCAGGCCGCCCGGACGCGCCGATCCGCACCCGGCCGGCGCCCTCCGTGCCCAGCAGAGCCGCCGGGGCCCGACGTCGCAAGGGGGGACGTGCTGGTGAAAAACGCCCTGCTCAAGACCGTTGACACCGTCGGCAGCACCGTCATCGGGCTGTCCGCCGGCTACCTCGCCCTCGCCATGGGCGCCGGCCTGCTCGAACTGCGCCGCCAGAAAGCGAGGCTACGGGCGCAGGGCGACACCTCCTACGGCCGCCCGCACCTCGGCCGCCACGACCGCCACCACCTCTACGTCCTCGTCCCCTGCCTCAACGAGGAGTCGGTGATCGGCACGACGGTCAGCGGCCTCATGGGCCCGCGCACCACCGTCGTGGTCGTCGACGACGGCTCGGACGACGCCACCGGTGCCGCCGCCGAGCAGGCGGGCGCGGCGGCCCGCGCGGCCGGGCAGCAGGGGGAGGTGACCGTGTTGCGGCGGGAGCTGCCGCACGCCCGGCAGGGCAAGGGCGAGGCCCTCAACCACGCCATCCGCGTGGTGCGCGAGCGCGTCGCGGCTCTCGGGCAGGACCCCGGACGGACCGTGGTGTGCGTCATGGACGCCGACGGCCGCCTCTCCGACCGGGCGCTGTCCCACGTCATGCCGCTCTTCGGCGATCCGCGGGTCGGCGGGGTCCAACTCGGCGTCCGTATACGCAACCGCCGCGCCAACTTCCTGACCTGGTTCCAGGACTACCAGTTCTGGGCGATGGCCGCCGTCACCCAGTTCGGCCGCAACCTCACCAAGACCGTCAGCCTCGGCGGCAACGGCCAGTTCACCCGCCTCTCCGCCCTCGACGGCCTCGGCGAACGCCCCTGGTCCCAGTCCCTGACCGAAGACCTGGATCTGGCCATCAGCCTCGCCGCGCGCGGCTGGCGCCTGCGCACCACCGCCCACGCCTCCGTCGACCAGCAGGGCGTCAGCGACCTGCGGCGCCTCATCCGCCAGCGCACCCGCTGGTACCAGGGCCACATGACCGCGATCGGGCGCATGGGCGAGATCTGGCGCGCCCCGCGCATGGGGCACCTGGCAGCCCTGGAGATGTTCGCCTACCTGCTGGTGCCCTGGGTCCTCGACCTGCCGTGGTCGATCCTCTTCCAGTACTGCCTGTACTGGTTCCTGCGCAGCCCCGACGTCCTGGTCCTGCGGGGCAGACCGGCCGCCGCCGTCAACGGCACCCGGCTCCGCCTTCCCCTCAACGTCCTCGCCTGGTACCTGCTGGCTTTCGCACCCGCCCTGGCCACCTCCTGGACCTACCTGCGCCGGGACAAGACCGTCGGCCTGCCCCGCGCCCTGCTCCTGGGCCACTCCTTCGTCGTCATGAACTACATGTCGTTCCTCTGCGCCTGGCGGGCCCTGTTCCGCATGCTGCGCGGACAGACGGGGTGGACCAAGACGACCCGCGAGGCGGAGGCGCAGCAGGCACCGCGCCCGTACGGACCGTGACGCACGCCACAACAGAAAGTGGTGAATGCCGGGTGTAAGGGGAGCCGGGCGGGACAGAAGAGCGGGAGTGCTTCGAAACGGTAGGCACCCTTCCCTTTTCTCGTCGAGGGGTTCGGCTGCCGTTTTCCGGTCATGGCCCCTCGCCTGCCCGCGGACGCGTCCGCGGATCGTCTAAGGAGAGCCGGCGATGGCCACCCCCGCTACCGCGCACGCCCAGGGGCGCGGTGCCCGCGATGTCGACACCAGCGACGAGTTCCGGCTGCTGGCCACGTTGGAGGACGGGCCGGTCAAGGCGCAGATCCGCCAACGGATCATCACCGCGTGGCTGCCGATGGCGCACCGGCTGGCGTACCGGCTGCGGGAGCGCGGCGAACACCTCGACGACCTCAAGCAGGTCGCCGCCCTCGGCCTGGTCAAGGCCGTCGACCGCTTCGACCCCGACCGTGCCGAGGCGTTCGAGCAGTTCGCCGTCCCCACCATCACCGGGGAACTCAAGCGGCACTTCCGCGACCACACCTGGCATGTGCACGTGCCGCGCCGCATCCAGGACCTGCGTACCAAGGTCCGTACCGCGGTCCAGGAACTGAGCACCTCCCCGGACGGGCGCACGCCCACCGCGGCGCAGGTCGCCGCCCACGCCCGGCTGACCGAGCAGGACGCCGCCCTCGGGCTGAAGGCGCTGGGGACCTACCGTTCGCTGTCGCTGGAAGCGGCACTCGACCACGGTGGCGACGGCGGTGACGGCCACGCGCTCGTGGACGTCCTGGGCGAGCCCGAAGACGCCTTCGGGCTCGTCGAGGACCGTGCGGCGGCCAAGCCGTTCCTGGCCGGGCTGCCCGAGCGCGACCGCCGCATCCTGTACCTGCGGTTCTTCGAGGACCTGACGCAGAGCGCGATCGCCGCCCGGTTGGGCATCACGCAGATGCACGTCTCCCGTCTGCTCAGCCGGGCGCTGGCCCGGGTGCGCGCCGAGGTGTCGAAGGGGCCGGCGGAGGAGTACCGCAAGGCTGCCTGAGCCGTCTGTGGTGCAGGTGGCTCAGTGCGGCGGGAGAGCTGGGGTGCGGTCGTCCCGGCGGGGTACCGAGTGAAAGCGATCGGTCCGCTGTCAGGTGCGGACCGGATGAGGAACGGAGCGTGCATGACCGGACGGACGGGGGAGCGGGCTCCCCGGGAGAGAGGGCAGACGCGGCGTGAGCCCTCGGAGGCACAACGCCGGGAGTCGCCCGCGGCGCAGGGCCGGGCGGCCCGGTTGCGGCAGTGGTGGAGCCGCGCCTGGGGGTCGGCGGGGCACGAACGCCACACGCTGCTGCTGATCGGCAAGAGCACGCTCGCCGCCACGGCCGCCTGGGTGTGCTCCTACAACCTGCTCAACGCGCAGTCGCCGGCGTTCGCGCCGTTCTCCGCGGTGCTGATCATGCAGGTGACGGTGTACCAGTCGCTGTTGCAGTCACTGCGCTACGTGGGCGCCGTGGCGACCGGGGTGGCCGTACAGGCCGCTCTCGGCGCGCTGGCCGGCCCCGACGTGCTGACCTTCGCGCTCGTGGCGGTGGTGGCCCTGGTCATCGGGCGGTGGCCGGCCCTGGGCTCGCAGGGCTCACAGGTGGCGACGGCGGCGTTCTTCGCCTTCTCCACCTACGTGACGGCCCCGCCGGGCATCGGCAAGATCACCCACCTCGGGCAGATCGTCCTGCTGGTTCTCATCGGCTGCGGCATCGGCGTCCTCGTCAACGTGCTCGTGGTGCCGCCCCTGCGCTACCGCAGCGCCGAACACTCCGTCCACACCCTCGCCCGCGCACTGTGCGACCTGGTCAGCGACATGTACCCGGCCATGCGGGAGGGCGAGCTGGACGAGGAGCGCATCAGCCACTGGCGCAGCCGCGCCGAGCAGACCGGAGGGCTGATCACCCAGGCCGAGAACGGGTTGCGGACGGCGCGCGAGAGCCTCTACTACAACCCCCGCAGCCGGCTGGGCCGCCACCGCGGCCGTACGGGGTTCGAAGGGTACGGCGCGGTGCTCCAGGCGCTGGAGCGGACGCTGTACCAGATGGCCTCGCTCACCCGCAGCCTCGACCAGTGGCGCGAGGACGGCGACGAACGGGACCGGCGCTTCCTGCGCGGCTACGCCGACTTCCTCGAATCCGTCTCCCGCATCACCCGGACCCTCGGCGAAGTGGACGAGGACTCGCTGCACGAGCAGGCCCGGCAGCTCTGCGGGCTCGCCGACGAGGCGCAGGAGTGCTGCCGCCGGGTGACCGAACAGGCCGAGCAGGACGGCCTGCCGCTGACCGACCCGGCCCGCCCGTACGGCGTACTCGTCGTGGAGGCCACCCGGTTGATGGACGAGTTCCAGTACACCTGCGACGTGCTCCAGCACTACGTCGACGCACAGTGACGCCGGCGGGCCGGGACGGGCCGGGCTGGAGGTTGCGCGCGGTTCCCAGCGCGAGCCCTGGCCCGCCCCGGCTACGGCACCGACTACCCGATTCGGTGATCCCGATTCGGAAAAACGGGTACGGACGGTTCCGGAAAACGGCTGCGGGCCCGCCCGGATCACAAAGATCCGGGCGGGCCCGCAGCCGGTGCGCGGTGTGCTACCTCACCATCGGTACCAGCGCCCTCGGCGGCCGCCCGCTCCGGCGGAGCGCAGGACGAAGCCGAGAAGCCAGACCACGAGTACGACGACGGCCACCCACCATAGGGCCTTGAGGGCGAATCCGGCGCCGAACAGGATAAGCGCGAGAAGCAGAACGAGTAGCAAGGGAACCATGATTATCAACCTCCGGAGCGTCGTGTGCCCCGCGCTTTCGCTTTCACACACCTACGTTTTCCGTCGTTCCCGCGAAGTGCCTCCGGCGGCTTGTTTGCGCGACCGGCAGCCGGGCACTCGCGATGTCGACCAACGACTGCCGAAGGGGAGGACGCCATGAGCGCGAGCGAAAAGGCCAAGGCCAAGGCCGAGCAGGTCAAGGGTAAGATCAAGAAGGAAACCGGCCGCGCGGCCGACAACGATCAGGCGGCCGCCGAAGGCCAGGGCGACAAGACGAAGGGCAGCCTCCGAGAGGCCAAGGAAAAGGCCAAGGACGCTTTCAAGAAGTGAATCACGGCGAGCATGACGCGCACGTGGGGCCACAATCTTCCGGGTTGTGGCCCCACGTGCGTCGTCGCCGTTTCTTCCCCGGAATTCGGGCAGTGCGTGCACGTTGCCCCAAGCCGATACGGGTGCGATTGAACGGGTGGCCGGGAACCGGCCGTACTACCGGCCGTCGTGTGCTCCGCCCGGCGGAGTGAGCGGCCCGGGGCCCCCGGCCCGGGGCGCGGGTCGCGCGGGCCGACACGATACTGGGGCACACCTGCTCAAATTCACTATCTCGGGTCGCCCGGAGGAGTCGCCGCAGGGACGACGGTGCGGGGCCCGCTCGGCGAGTCGAAGGGGCGAAGCGATGGACGCACCGGTGCCGGACTTCACCGAGCGGCCGGAAGACCCGTTCGCGCTGCACCGCGCCGCCTCGGCGATGCTCGACGACCAGGGCGGGGTCGTGGGCTGGAGCGAGCGCGCCGAGGCCCTGCTCGGGCACCCGTCGCAGGAGGTGCTCGGGCGGCGGGCGGACGCGTTCCTGGTCCCCCGGGACGACCGGGGCGCCGTGGCGGACGCCGTCGCGGCGGCCCGGCGTGACGCGGGCTGGTCCGGCATCCTGCCGCTGCTGCACCGCGACGGGCGGCGCGTCGAGCTGGGCTTCCGGGTCCGTGCCGTCACGCGCGGCGACGCCGCGCGCGAGTGGTTCGTCGCCGCAGCGCCCGCGGCCGAGGTGGTCCAGTGGGAGATCGACCGCTCCGTCCTGGACGGCCTGTTCCGGCGTTCCCCCATCGGGCTGGCCGTGCACGCGCCCGACCTGAGCATCCTCCGTATCAACCGGGCGATCGCGGGCATCAGCCGGCGCCCCGCCGCCGCGCACCGGGGCCTGCGCATGGAGGACTTCCTGATCGGTCCCGACGTGGCGACCATCGAGGAGCGGCTGCGCCGGGTACTCCGGACGGGCGAGCCGCTGATCTTCACCGAGCAGCCGTGCCGGCTCCGCCTCGACCCGGGGCACGAGCGGGTGGTGTCCGTGTCCGCGTTCCGGATGCAGGACCGCTCCGGCACGGTGCTCGGCGTCACCCAACTGGTCGAAGACGTCACCGACCGGCACCGGGCCCAGCGGCGGCTCGCCGTCCTCAACCGGGCGAGCGCCCGTATCGGCACCACCCTGGACGTGGACCAGACCGCGGGGGAACTCGCCGAGGTCGCGGTCCCCGACCTCGCCGACGCCGTCTCCGTGGACCTGCTGGAGCCGGTCGTCCACGGCCAGGACCCCGCCAGGGGCACGCCCGTGGGGGTGTGCCGCGCGGCCGTCAGGTCCGTCGTGACGGCCGCCCTGGAGGTGATGTACCCCGTCGGCGAGGCGTTCCGGTTCGAGGCGGGCACGCCGCAGGCCCGGTGCCTCGCCGAGCGGCAGCCGGTACTGGAACCGGACCTGACGGGCAGCACCGGCTGGCACATCCAGGACCCCGAGCGGTCGAAGGCCGCCCTCCGCCTGGGCGCGCACTCGCTGATCGTCGTGCCGCTGGCGGCCCGCGGCCAGGCGCTGGGCCTGGTCAGCCTGTGGCGGGCGGAACGGTCCGAGCCGTTCGAGGAGGACGACCTCGTACTGGCCCAGGACTTTGCCGCCCGCGCCGCCGTCTGCATCGACAACGCCCGCCGCTACACCCAGGAGCACCACGGGGCACTGACCCTCCAGGAGAGCCTGCTGCCGCGGGAGCTGCCCCGGCAGCTGGCCGTCGAGGCCGCCCACCGCTACCTGCCCGCCGACCCCGCCGCGGGCGTCGGCGGCGACTGGTTCGACGTCATCCCGGTCTCCAGCGCGCGCGTGGCCCTCGTCGTCGGCGATGTCGTCGGACACGGGCTGCACGCCGCGGCCACCATGGGCCGGCTGCGCACCGCGGTGCACACGCTGGCCGCCCTCGACCTCGCGCCCGACGAGGTCCTCTCCCATCTGGACGACCTCGTCAACCGCCTGGCCGAGGAGCAGGAGTCGGCCGCCGGCGGCCCGCAGAGCCCGCAGGTCATCGGCGCGACCTGCCTGTACGCGGTCTACGACCCGGTCTCCCGGCGGTGCACCCTGGCCCGCGCCGGCCACCTGCCGCCCGCCGTGGTGGGCCCGGACGGCGGAATGAGCCTGCCCGACCTGCCCGCCGGGCCGCCGCTCGGGCTGGGCGGCCTGCCGTTCGAGACCGCGGAACTCGAACTCGCCGAAGGCAGCCTGCTGGCGCTGTACACCGACGGGCTGCTGGAGGCCCACAGCAGGGACATCGACGAGGGGCTGGCGCTGCTGGGCGAAGCGCTCGAACAGCCTCAACGCCCTCTGGAGGAGCTGTGCGAAGCGGCGGTGGACGCGCTGCTGCCCGTCCACCCGCGCGACGACGTCGCGCTGCTCCTCGCCCGTACGCGCGCACTGCCCTCGGAGAGCGTCGCCTCGTGGGAACTGCCCGCGGAACCGGCCGCCGCGGCACAGGCACGGGAGGTCACGGCGGCCACGCTCACCGAATGGGGCCTGGAGGAGCTGGCGTTCACCGCCGAACTGGTCGTGAGCGAACTGGTCACCAACGCCTACCGGTACGGCGGTACGCCGATCACGCTGCGGCTCATCCGCGACCGTTCGCTGATCTGCGAGGTCTCCGACCCCAGCAGCACCGCCCCGCACCTCAGGCGCGCGCACAGCACGGACGAGGGCGGCCGCGGCCTGCTCCTGGTCGCCCAGCTCACGGAGCGCTGGGGCGCCCGCCACACACGCGACGGCAAAACCGTCTGGACGGAACTCCTCCTGCCCGTCGCCGCGCCGGGCTGAGCAGCGCCGGTGGTGCGGATGCCGGTGGTGCGGGGGCCGGTGGTGCGGGTGGCGGCGGCACGCTCCGGGCCGCGTTGTCAGACCCCCGTGCCACGATGACGTCCATGAGCACTCCCGAACGTGCCATGCCTCCCCTGGACGCCGACGAGCGGGCCTCGCTGGAGAGCTGGCTCGACTTCTACCGCACCACCCTCGCCCAGAAGTGCGACGGGCTGACCGAGCAGCAGCTCCGCGCGGCGTCGGCGGCGCCCTCGCAGATCACCCTGCTCGGCCTCGTCCAGCACATGGCGGAGGTCGAGCGGAACTGGTTCCGCCGGGTCCTGGCCCAGGAGGACGCCCCGCCGATCTTCACCGACGGCACCGACGCCGGCAGCGGGGCCGCCGACGGCGGGTTCGAGCTCGCCGAGGGGGCCACCTACGAGAAGGCGCGGCTCATATGGCAGGCCGAGACGGAGCGCGCCCGGGAGAACTGCGCCGCCCGCGCGCTCGGCGACACCAGCCCGTTCATGGGCGGGCAGGTGACCCTGCGCTGGATCTACACCCACATGATCGCCGAATACGCCCGCCACTGCGGCCACGCCGACCTCGTCCGCGAGCGCATCGACGGCAGCACGGGCGTCTGACCACCGGCACGGGAGGAGGGAGGGGCGGGGCCCGGCACGGCGGGTTTACGTATTCCGCGTGCCGGGCGGGCTGAGGAGACTGGCGCCACCGACCGCACCGCGGGACACATCCGAGCGGAGGGCACCGTGGCAGACGACTCGACGGCCCAGGACCGGCAACTCCTGCACGCCTACTCGCGCGAGACCCGCGACCCGTACGTCCAGCGGCTGCTGGGCGAGCTGCTCGGGCACGTCAACCGCGCGGACTTCGCACGGACGGCGGGCGCGGGCGGCGGCAACACCCGGGACCTGGGCCAGGGGCGGTACGCCGTCTCCTACGCCCATACGCCGGCCATGTCCCGCAACGACCACCTCGCCGTGCTGGTCCACGAGCTCACCCACGTCGCGGTCAACCAGGCGTACGACTCCCAGATGCTCAACATCCGGGTGCCCGCGCTCGCGCCGGCGGAGGCCGACCGGGTGCGCGACGAGACACCGGGGCGCGAGGAGGACTTCCAGAACGCCCGCCTGGGGCGGCTGGACGCCCGGCGCCGCGACGCCTTCGTGGACCTGGTCGTCGGCAACGTCCGGCGGCTGCTGGAGGAACTGCCCGGGTCCGGGCTGCCCGCCGACCGGCAGCGGGCGATACGGACCAAGCTCACCGACCACCTGCGCGCCCGCCCGTACCACGAGTACGACGGGGTCCTCTCGCACGTGCTGACGTGGTGCGACCTGGACGGGGCCGACCGCCGCTCGCCCTTCTACCGGAGCCTGACCGCGATGGTGGCGCAGGCGGCCGACTGGCGCGCCGCCGGCGACGTCACCCTGCCGGGACGCCGCCGGCGCCGCGGGCTCCTGCGCCGGGTGGGCGGCGTGCTGAGCGGAATGTTCCGCGGGTTCCGCAGGTAGCCCCACGCGTGGCCCCACCCCTCAGACGACACAGGCCCCGACAGGCCCGGACAGGCCCCGTGCACGGGTAAAGCCTTGTTCACGGTGTCGTAAGCCGTGTGCCATCAGGCGGGGCTCCCCGCTGCCCGCGCGGCCGCGTGAAGCCGCAGCTCAGAGGCGTGTCGGCCGCCCATCTCCGGGCCTGGCACGAGGGGTTGGGCGGTTTCGGCGCGGTGACGGCGAGGTTGACGGAGCGTCCTCGTGAGGAACACCCTCGTTACATAGGTGCTCGATACAACTGACCTGTGGGGGGTGCCGGGCCGCCGGGCACCGCCGTGCCCGCGTACGGCTCCCCGGCGCGCGGCGGACCGCCTCCCCGGGCCGGATCAGGAGGACTTGGCATGTGTGGCATCACCGGCTGGATTTCCTTCGACCGTGACCTGCGCTCCGAGCAGGAGACCGTGGACGCGATGACCGAGACGATGTCCTGCCGCGGACCCGACGACCGCGGCACGTGGGTGCAGGGGCCCGCGGCCCTCGGCCACCGCCGCCTCGCGATCATCGACCTCCCGGGCGGCCGGCAGCCGATGGCCGCCGAGAAGGCGGACGGCAGCCCGGTCGCCGTCGTGTACTCCGGCGAGACGTACAACTTCGGCGAGCTGCGCGAGGAACTGGCCGCCAGGGGGCACCGGTTCACCACCGACTCCGACACCGAGGTCGTGCTGCGCGGCTACCTGGAGTGGGGCGAGGCGGTCGCCGAACGGCTCAACGGCATGTACGCGTTCGCCGTCTGGGACGAGCAGCGCCAGCGGCTGGTCATGATCCGCGACCGGATGGGCATCAAGCCGTTCTACTACTACGAGACGCCCGACGGCGTGCTGTTCGGCTCCGAGCCCAAGGCGATCCTCGCCAACCCGCTCGCCCGGCGCACCGTCGGCCTCGACGGCATGCGCGAACTCTTCGCCCTCGTCAAGACGCCCGGCCACGCCGTGTGGGAGGGCATGTACGAGGTCGAGCCGGGCACGGTGGTCACCGTCGACCGCGGCGGCCTGCGCCGGCACGTCTACTGGTCGTTGCAGACCCGCGCCCACCAGGACGACCGGGACACCTCCGTCGCCCACGTCCGCACCCTGCTCGACGACATCGTCCGCCGCCAGCTCGTGTCCGACGTACCGCGCTGCACCCTGCTCTCCGGCGGCCTCGACTCCTCCGCGATGACCGCGCTGGCCGCCCGCCAACTGGGCGAGGAGGGCGAGACCGTACGCAGCTTCGCCGTCGACTTCGTCGGCCAGACCGAGCACTTCGTCGCCGACGACCTGCGCGCCACCCCCGACACGCCGTACGTCCACGACGTGGCCCGCCTCTCCGGCACCGAGCACCAGGACATCGTGCTGGACTCCGACGCCCTGGCCGACCCCGAGGTGCGCGCGAAAGTCATACGGGCGCGGGACATACCGATGGGCCTCGGCGACATGGACGCCTCCCTCTACCTCCTCTTCAAGGCGATACGGGAGCAGTCGACCGTCGCCCTGTCCGGCGAGTCGGCCGACGAGGTCTTCGGCGGCTACAAGCAGTTCTTCGACGAGGAGGCCCGCCGGGCCGACACCTTCCCCTGGCTGGTGCGCTGGGCCGAGCACTTCGGCGACGACAGCAGCATCCTCGACCCCGGCCTCGCCGACGCCCTCGCCCTGGACTCCTACGTCCGGGACGGCTACCGGGCCGCGATCAAGGACGTACAGCGGCTGGAGGGGGAGAGCGACTTCGAGTTCCGGATGCGCAAGGTCTGCTATCTGCACCTGACCCGGTTCGTCCGCATCCTGCTCGACCGCAAGGACCGCGCGAGCATGGCCGTCGGCCTGGAGGTGCGGGTGCCGTTCTGCGACCACCGGCTGGTCGAGTACGTCTACAACACGCCGTGGGCGCTGAAGTCCTTCGACGGGCGCGAGAAGAGCCTGCTGCGCGAGGCCACCGCCGACGTCCTGCCGAAGTCCGTGTACGACAGGGTCAAGAGCCCGTACCCGTCGACGCAGGACCCCAAGTACGCGGTCGCGCTCCAGCAGCACGCCAAGGACCTGCTCGCGCGCTCCTCGCACCAGATCTTCGACATCGTGGACCGCAACTGGCTCAAGCAGGCGGCCGACCACGACGCGCCGCAGATCACCCAGGCGTCCCGGCGCGGCCTCGAGAAGACGCTGGACCTGGCCCTGTGGTTGGACATGTACCGCCCCCGCCTTACGCTTTCCTGACCCGGACCGGGCGGCACGATGGGCGAGCGATGACAATCGGCGACGACGCGGCACTGCAACTGGTGATCTCCTTGAACCGGCTCACCCGCAGCCTGCGCAGGGCTGCCTCGGCGGGCGGCATCCAGCCGACGCAGCTCGCCGTCCTGGCCCTGCTGAGCCGGCAGCAGGGCCCGTCCAGGATCGGTGAGATCGCGGCCTGGGTGCCCTGCTCGCAGCCGACCGCCACCGCCGCCGTACTGGGGCTGGAGTCGGCGGGCATGGTCCGCCGCGAGCCCGACCCCACGGACGGGCGGGCCAGCCGGGTCCTGGCCACCGAGCGGGGCAGGGCCGCGTTCGCCGACCTCGCGCGCGGCGAGGCCGAGGTGCTCTCCAAGCGCCTCGCCTCGCTGCGGCCCCACGAGGTCCGCCTGCTCGCCGAGGCGGCGCCGCTGCTGCGCCGCCTCGCGGAGGCGGGGGACTGAGCGGCGGGGGCGGGCTGAGCGGCGGGGGCGGGCTGAGCAACGGGCGCCACCGCCGGCCCTCCCGCCCCGCCACACGCGCCCCCTTCCGGACCGCGGCGCATGGACGCGATCCGGCCGGGTACACAGGTCCCCCTGGCCGCCTCTCAAGGACCGTTAGCCGATGCCCGTTTCCATGGCACGTCCCCACGCTCTCGTCGCCGGTGCCGGTATCGCGGGCCTGGCGGCGGCCCTGGCCCTGCGCGCCGCCGGCTGGGACGCGACGGTCGTCGAGCGGGCCCCGGCCCGCCGTACGGGCGATCACCTGGTCTTCCTCCGCGGCGACGGCTACCGCGCGGCCCGCCGGCTCGGGCTCGCCGACCACCTGAGCGACCGGCTGGGCCCGGACGGCCGGTGGTTCGAGATCGACGCACGCGGGCGCACGCTCCCCGGCCTGCGCCTCCCGGCCGGTGCGCGCCGCCCCCTGGCGCTGCTGCGCAGCGACGTCGAGACCGCGCTCCACCACTGCCTGCCCGACGACGTCGCCGTACGGTACGGCCGCTCGCCGGTGGCCGTCACCCAGACCCCGCACCACGTGCTGACCACCCTCGACGACGCCACCGAGATCCGCTCCGACCTGCTCATCGGCGCGGACGGCAGCCACTCGGCCGTACGCCGCCTGGCCTTCGGTCCTGACGGGCACTTCCGTCACGACTTCGGGCACGTCGCCGCCGCGTGCCTGCTCGGCACCCCCTTGGCGGGGCTGGCAGCGGGCGACACCGCCGTCATGGCCGACGCGGGGCGCGCCGCGTGGGTGGCGGGCTTCCGCGACCGCGGGCCCGTGGCGTACTTCCTGTACCGCGGCGACGACCCCGCGGCGGAGCCGCGCGAGCCGGCGGGTGCCGCCCTGCGCCGGGTCTTCGGCGACTGTCCGGGCCCGCTGATGCCCGGACTCCTCGACGCGGCCGACCGCGCCGGCACCGTCCGCTTCGACCGGGTCGGCCAGATCCGCATGCCCCGGTGGACCAACCGCCGCGTCGTCCTGATGGGCGACGCGGCGTGGAGCCTGAGCCTGTACTCCGCGTACGGCGCCTGTCTCGCGGTCGAGGCCGCGGCGGGCCTCGCGGACGCGATCCGGACCGGCCGCCCGCTCGACCGGGCCGTCGCCCAGTGGGAACGGCGGACGCGCCCCACGGCCGGCTACCACGCCGACCAGGCGTGCCGCATGCGGCACCTGTTCCTGCCCGCCGGCCCCGCGGCGGCCCGCGCCCGCCGCGCGGCGATCCGCCTGTCCCGCAACCCCCTCACCCGCCCGCTGTCCCTGCGGCTCCTGCCGCTGCCGCTGTAGCGCACCGCGCGCGGGCGGCCCGGGTCCGCGCCCTTCCGTATCAATGGAACACGTTCTAGTGTGCCCTCGACCCGTTACCCGACGGCCCGTCAGAAACGCTGCCGGCCGCGCCACCGGCGCGTCGGGGAGCGCACGCGCCACGCGCGAGCCGGGCCCGTCAGACCAGGAGGGGCCGTGCACCTCGAATACACCCCCGAACAGCAGCGGCTGCGGTCCGAACTGCGGGAGTACTTCGCCGCCTTGGTGCCGGACGGCGCGTACACCCGCTTCCGGGAACCCGGCGGGCCGTCCGGTGCCGGGCCCACCGCGCAGAAGCGGTTCTACCGCGCGACCGTCCGGCGGCTCGGCGGGGACGGCTGGCTGGGGGTCGGCTGGCCCGAGGAGTACGGCGGCCGGGGCATGACGCCGATGGAGCAGTTCGTCTTCTTCGACGAGGCGGCGCAGGCGGGCGTCCCGCTGCCGCTGATGGCAC
This sequence comes from Streptomyces sp. NPDC017056, assembly GCF_044332485.1. NCBI lineage: Bacteria > Bacillati > Actinomycetota > Actinomycetes > Kitasatosporales > Streptomycetaceae > Streptomyces > Streptomyces sp. NPDC017056. Next base: position 508,843 of record NZ_JBIRPD010000002.1, read on the forward strand.
TGAACACCGTGGGGCCGACGATCATGCGGTACGGCACGGACGAGCAGAAGGAGTACTTCCTGCCCAAGATCCTCTCCGGGGAGATCGACTTCGCGATCGGGTACAGCGAACCGGAGGCCGGCACGGACCTCGCGTCGCTGAAGACCCGGGCCGTACGCGACGGCGACGCCTACCTCGTCAACGGGCAGAAGATCTGGACCACCAACGGCGACACGGCCGACTGGGTGTGGCTCGCCGTACGCACCGCCCCCGTGGAGGACGGCGTGCCACCCCACAAGGGCATCAGCCTCCTCCTGGTGCCGACCTCCGACCCCGGCTACTCCTGCACCCGCATCAACACCCTCGCCTCGCACGACACCACCGCCAGCCACTACGAGAACATCCGCGTCCCCCTCACCCGCCGCGTCGGCGAGGAGAACCAGGGCTGGCGGATCATCACCAACCAGCTCAATCACGAACGGGTCACCCTCGCGGCACACGGCACCATGGCCGTCCGCGCCCTGCACGACGTCCAGCGCTGGGCCGCCGGCACCAAGCTGGCCGACGGCCGGCGCGTCGCCGACCTCGGCTGGGTACGCGGCCGGCTGGCCCGTACACACGCCAGGCTCGACGCGATGAAACTGCTGAACTGGCAGATGGTGGACGCCCTCCAGCGCGGCACGCTCACCCCACAGGACGCCTCCGCGGCCAAGGTCTACGGCTCGGAGGCGCGGCGCGACGCGTACGCCTGGCTGATGGAGATCGTCGCGGCGGCCGGCCCCTTGAAGGACGGCTCGGCAGGCGCAGTCCTGAACGGCGAACTCGAACGCGGCTACCGCTCCGCGGTCATCTTCACCTTCGGCGGCGGCAACAACGAGATCCAGCGCGAGATCATCTCCTGGATCGGCCTCGGAATGCCACGGGTGCGGCGGTAGGCCGCCTCCCGGACCGCCCCCGCGGTGCCCCCTCAGCGCCCTACAAGGTGCGCCGTCGCGCCGCCATACTGGGCGGGCGGAGCACTCAGGGGAACCGCGGGACGGGGGCGCGGGCGGGCGATGGCGGAGAGCAGGCTGGTACAGGGGCGTTACCGCATGCTCGACCTGATCGGGCGGGGCGGCATGGGGGAGGTGTGGCGGGCGCGCGACGAGTCCCTCGGGCGGCAGGTCGCCGTCAAGTGCCTCAAGCCGCTCGGGCCGCAGCACGACCCGTCCTTCACGCGCGTGCTGCGCGAGCGCTTCCGGCGCGAGGCGCGGGTGGCCGCGGCGCTCCAGCACCGCGGCATCACGGTGGTCCACGACTTCGGCGAGGACGACGGCGTCCTCTTCCTGGTGATGGAGCTGCTGGACGGCCGCAATCTCAGCCAGCTGCTGGAGGACAACCGGCACGACCCGCTGCCCGTACCGGACTTCGCGGACATCGCCGAGCAGGTCGCGGCGGCCCTCGCGTACACCCACGAGCAGTCCGTCGTGCACCGCGACCTCAAGCCGGCGAACATCGTGCGGCTCGCCGACGGCACGGTCAAGATCTGCGACTTCGGCATCGCCAGGCTGGGCCACGACATCGGCTTCACCGCCCGGCTGACGGGCACCGGCATAGCGATGGGCACGCCGCACTACATGTCGCCCGAACAGATCGGCGCCGGTACGGTCGACCACCGGAGCGACCTGTATTCACTCGGGTGCGTCCTGTACGAACTGGCGACCGGGGTGCCGCCGTTCGACCTCGACGACGCCTGGGCGGTCCTCGTCGGCCACCGCGACACCGCGCCGGAGCCGCCGCGCGGCCACCGGCCCGACCTGCCGGGGGCGTACGAGCAGATCGTGCTGGACCTGCTGGCCAAGGCCCCGGAGGACCGGCCGCGCGACGCCGCCGAGCTGGTGAAACGCCTCGTCTCGGCCCGCCGGGCCCAGGAGGGGCCCACGCAGCCCTGCGGGCCCGCGCCCCCGGCGGGCCGAAACGGTGCGGCGGCCACCCGCCCCGCACACCGGATGCCGGCCTGGACGCAGGGGATGACCAGCGGATTCCCGGCCGCCGGGCCCCGCCCGCCGCGGGGTGGCGGCAGTGACCGTGCCGCCGGGCTCACCGGCGCGTGGACGAGCGGCCTGCCGCCGCTGAGCCGCGACACCACCGAACCCGCCCACAGCGGGCGGCCCGTGCCCTCGCCGGAACACCTCGCCGCGCTGGCCGCCCGGCACAACGCCGGGCTCAGCCTGGGGCGGCTCGGCCGCTGGACGGAGGCGGGGGAGGTGCACCGCGCGGTCGCCGCGGAACGGGAACACGCGCTGGGCCCCGACCACCCCGACACCCTCGCCAGCCGCTTCGAAGTGGCCTTCACCCTCGCCAGATCCGGGCGGCCCGCCGACGCGCTGCGCGAATACGAGGCGGTGGCCGCCGGGCGGGAACGGGCGCTGGGCGCCGACCACGTGGACACCCTCGCCGCCCGCCAGGAGACGGCCTACGCGCTGGGCAGGCTCGGCCGGCACTTCGAGGCCCACCAGGTGTACGTGGCCGTCCTCGCGGCCCGGGAGCGCACCATGGGGCCCGAGCACCCCGACGCGCTGCGCTGCCGGCACAACCTCGCCTTCAACCTCAGCCGCCTCGGCCGCCTGGAGGACGCGTACCGGATGGCGCGCGACGTGGCCTCGGCGCGCGCCCGGGTGCTCGGCCCGCAGCACCCGGACACCCTCGTCACCCGGTACGAGGTCGCCTACCTGCTGGGCCAGTTGGGCAAGTGGACGGAGGCGTTGCAGACCTACCGGCAGGTGGCCGCCGACCGGGTCCAGGCGCTCGGGCCCGGCCACCCCGACACCCTCGCGGCCCGCTACGAGGTGGGGATAAGCCTGGGCCGGCTCGGGTGCAGCGCCGAAGCGCTGGAGCTGTACCGGGACCTCGTCGACGCCCGTACGGCCGCGCAGGGCCCCGCCGACCCGGAGACGCTGCGCGCCCGGCACGGCCTCGGCGTCAACCTCGGCCGCCTCGGCCGCTGGGAAGAGGCACTGGCCGAGGCCCGTTCGGTGGCCGCGCTCCGCGAACAGGTGCTGGGCGCCGACCACCCCGACACGCTGGTCAGCCGCCGGGAGATCGCGGTCGCGCTGGGCTGGCTGGGCCGCTGGCCCGACGCGCTGGCCGTCTACCGGCAGGTCGCCGCGGCCCGCGAACGGGTGCTGGGCGCCGACCACCCCGACACCCTCGCCAGCCGCGGCGACGAGGCCCAGTGCCTGGAACAGCTCGGGCGCTCGGCCGAGGCGGTGGCGCTGTACCGGCGGGTCGCCGCGCTGCGGCAGCGGCGCGCGGGGCCCGGCCGCTGAGGCCGCCGCCCGTCACCGCCGCGGACGCACCCGGTACAGCACCGTCCCGTGGGCCGGCACGCGTGCCGAGATCTTCCCCGTGGTGCGGGAGACGCGCTTGGTGACCAGGTCGCGCAGTTCGTACGAGCGGGCCTTCGGCAGCCCGGCCGTCCTGGCGGTGGTGGTCAGCGTCCGTGCGGAGTCGCCCGCGTTGAAGAGCGCGACCGCCCGGTCGCCGTTCTCCAGCGGCTTGGAGAGCACGTCGTACCCCGCGCCCTGCTGCACGACGCGGCCCTGTACGCCCTTGGCGTCCTGGTCCACCGCGATGACGTCGCGGTTGCCGAGCACCTTGAGCGCGGCCGGCGAGAGCTTCGTCAGGTCGGTGCTGGAGATCAGCGGCGCGGCCATCACGGCCCACAGCGACATCTGGCTCTGGATCTCCTGCGCCGACAGGCCCGAGTCGCCGGCGAGCAGGAAGTCGGGGTCGTTCCACCGGCCCGGGCGCTGGAAGTGCGCCAGCTTGGCGTTGTACGCGTAGTTGTACGTGATCGAGGCCCACTTCTTGGCGCCGCCGTGCTTCTCCACCGCGATGTCCCGGCCCTCCCGCCACAGGTTGCCGGCCTCGGAGGACCAGCGGATCACCTGGTGCCAGACGCGGTCGCCGTCGTACTGGAAGTAGGCGGGCGCCGAGACCGAGAAGACGATGGGCCGGCCGGTCTTCACGAGCGCCCGGCCGACCGCCCGGTAGGCGTCGTGGTAGGTGCGCTCCTTGGTCTTGCCGGGCGTGGTGGGCAGGTTGCACCCGTCCATCTTGAGGTAGTCGACCTTCCACTTCGCGAAGAGGTCGGCGTCCTGCTGGTAGTGGCCGAGGCTGCCCGGGTACTTCTCGCAGGTCAGGTTGCCGACATCCTCGTAGATACCGAACTTGAGTCCCATCCGGTGCAGTTGGCGGCCCACGTGTTCCATGCCGTGCGGGAACCTGGCCGGGTCGGGTACGAGGTTGCCCTTGGCGTCGCGCTTCTTGAGCATCCAGCAGTCGTCGACGGTCACCGTGTCGTAGCCCTTGGCCGCGAGGCCCGACCTCACCAGGGCCCGCGCGTTGCCGAGGACGACCTTTTCGTTGATGTCGCACATGTAGTACGACCAGTTGTTCCAGCCCATCGGGGGTTTCGGGGTGAGGTTCGGGTAGGCCGCCGCGGTGCGCGCGCCCCCGGGGGGTTCCGCCGGGCCCGGCGCGGTAGGCAGGGCCGCCGCCGGGGCCGCGGCGGAGGCGGAAAGAGCGCCGGTCGCACACAGGGCGGCGGCGCTCAGGACGATCAGGACGCGCCTCGGGGGACGCGGCACCGGCGAAACGCGCAAAGGGCACCTCACGGGGGGACGGGGCAGGCCGATCTGACGCATCGTCGGACGGTAGGAACGTAGGAGGAAGAGAGCAAGGAGCCGCGCGGTCCGCTTCCCGGAATTCAGCCGTCCGTACCTGGCGGCGGCGATCACCTCGTGCTACCAAGAGGCATGCCGGAACGGACTTCGTACGACGCGGTCATCGTCGGCGGCGGGCACAACGGTCTGGTCGCCGCCGCCTATCTCGCGCGGGCCGGGCGCAGCGTGCTGGTGCTGGAGCGGCTGGACCACACCGGCGGCGCCGCGGTCTCCGCCCGTGCCTTCCGTGGCGTGGACGCGCGGCTGTCCCGCTACTCCTACCTCGTCAGCCTGCTGCCGCCGCGGATCGTACGCGACCTCGGCCTGCGCTTCGCGGTGCGCAAGCGCTCGGTCTCCTCCTACACGCCGGCGGTGCGCGGCGGCCGCGCCACCGGGCTGTTCGTCGGCTCGGACGAGGCCGTCACCCGCGCCTCGTTCGCCCGGATCACCGGCTCGGACCGGGAGTACGCGTCCTGGCGCCGCTTCCACGGGATGACCCGGCGGGTCGCCGAGCGGGTCTTCCCCACGCTCACGGAACCGCTGCCGACGCGCGCCGCGCTGCGCGCCCGCGTCGACGACGAAGTCGCCTGGGAAGCCTTGTTCGAGCGCCCGCTCGGCGAGGCGGTGGAGGCGGCGTTCGCCGACGACCTCGTACGCGGTGTGGTGCTCACGGACGGGCTGATCGGCACGTTCGCGGACTCCCACGACCCGACGCTGGTGCAGAATCGTTGCTTCCTCTATCACGTCATCGGCGGCGGCACCGGGGACTGGGACGTGCCGATCGGCGGCATGGGCGCACTGACCGACGAACTGGCCGACGCCGCCCGCAAGGCCGGCGCCGAGATCGTCACCGGCTGCCCGGTGACCGGCATCGCCACGGACGGCCGCACGGCCGAGGTCACCTGCTCGAAGGGGACGTTCGGGGCCCGCCACGTCCTCGTCAACGCGGCCCCGCACACCCTCGCCGGACTCCTCGGAGAACAGCCCCCGGAACCCGCCGAGGGCGCCCAGCTCAAGGTCAACATGCTGCTCACCCGGCTGCCGTGGCTGCGCGACACCGGCGTCGACCCGCGCCTGGCCTTCTCCGGAACCTTCCACGTCGCCGAGGGCTACGAACAGTTGGCGGCCGCACACCGGCAGGCGGCCGCCGGCGGACTGCCCGCGGCGCCGCCCTCGGAGATCTACTGCCACTCCCTCACGGACCCCTCCATCCTCGGCCCCGACCTCGTACGCCAGGGCTACCAGACGCTCACCCTCTTCGGCCTGCACGCCCCCGCCCGACTCTTCGCCGAGGACCACGACGCCACCCGCGAACGCCTCCTCGCGGCCACGCTCGCCCAGGTGGACGCGGTGCTGGCCGAGCCGCTCACCGACTGCCTGGCGGCCGACGCGGACGGCCGGCCGTGCATCGAGGCCAGAAGCCCGCTCGACCTCGAACGCGACCTGGGCCTGCCGGGCGGCCACATCTTCCACCGCGACCTGGCCTTCCCGTACGCCGAAGAGGCGGACGAGGACGACGCCGCGGCCCGGTGGGGCGTGCGGACCGCCCACGCCAACGTGCTGCTATGCGGAGCGGGCGCGGTCCGGGGCGGCGGAGTGAGCGGCATCGCCGGCCACAACGCGGCCATGGCGGTGCTCGAACAGAGCTGAGGCCGCCCCGGGCGGCCGATCGGCACCGCCGGAAAGCGGGATGTGCGTCAACGCTTTTGCTGACGCTGCATCAGAAAGTCTCTTCCCTCGGGCGGCGCCCTGCGGCATCCTGCGCCCATGCAGACGGAGCTGAGCAACCAACTGGGAGTCGAGCACGCCGTCTTCGGGTTCACCCCGTTCCCGGCCGTGGCCGCCGCGATCACCCGGGCCGGGGGCTTCGGCGTGCTGGGCGCGGTCCGCTACGCGGCGGCCGGTGACCTCGCCCGCGACCTCGACTGGATGCAGCAGCACACCGACGGCAAACCGTACGGCCTCGACGTGGTCATGCCCGCCCGGCAGGTCGCGGGCGTCACGGAGGCCGACATCGAGGCGATGATCCCACCCGAGCACCGGCGCTTCGTCGAGGAGACCCTCGCCAAGCACGGCGTGCCCGAACTGCCCGCGGGCGAGGCGTCCGGCTGGCGGATCACGGGCTGGCTGGAGCAGGTCGCCCGCTCGCAGCTCGACGTCGCCTTCGACTACCCCGTGAAGCTGCTGGCCAACGCGCTCGGCTCACCACCCCCCGACGTCGTCGAACGCGCCCACGCGCGCGGCATCCTCGTCGCGGCCCTGGCCGGCAGCCCACGGCACGCCCGGCACCACCGGGACGCCGGGATCGACGTCGTCGTCGCCCAGGGCTACGAGGCCGGCGGCCACACCGGCGAGATCGCCACCATGGTGCTGACACCCGAGGTCGTCCGCGCGGTGGACCCGCTGCCGGTGCTCGCGGCCGGCGGCATCGGCACCGGCGAGCAGATCGCCGCCGGGCTGGCGCTGGGCGCGCAGGGCGTCTGGCTCGGCTCCGTCTGGCTGACCACCGAGGAGGCGGCGCTGCACTCCCGGCGGCTCACCGAGAAGCTGCTCGCGGCGGGCTGCGGCGACACCGTACGGTCCCGCGCCCTGACCGGGAAGCCCGCCCGCCAGCTGCGCACGGCGTGGACCGACGCCTGGGACGACCCGGCGGGCCCCGGGCCGCTGCCCATGCCCCTCCAGGGGCTGCTGGTCGCCGACGCCGTCTCCCGTATCCAGAAATACGAGATCGAGCCGCTGCTCGGCACGCCGGTCGGCCAGATCGTCGGGCAGATGAACTCCGAGCGCAGTGTGCAGGCGGTCTTCGACGAACTGACCCGCGGGTTCGAGCGGGCCGTCGACCGTGTCAACCGTATCGCCGGGCGCGGCTGAGCCGAGGAGGACCAGCATGTCGGCATCCATGGCGTCATCGACCCCCAACGGCTTCTGGGCGCAGGCCGCCGCCGATCCGGCGCGTACGGTCCTGGTCGCCCCGGACGGCGCGGAGTGGACCGCCGCCCGGCTGCACGCCGCCTGCAACCGCCTGGTGCACGGGCTGCGCGCCGCGGGCGTGGAGCGTGGCGACGCCTTCGCGGTCGTCCTTCCGAACGGCGTCGAGTTCTTCACCGCCTACCTGGCCGCCGCGCAGGCGGGCCTGTACCTCGTACCGGTCAACCACCACCTCGTCGGCCCGGAGATCGCCTGGATCGCCGCCGACTCGGGCGCGAAGGTGCTGATCGCGCACGAACGGTTCGCCGACGCCGCCAGGGCCGCCGCCGACGAGGCCGGGCTGCCGCCGGAGCGGCGCTACGCCGTCGGCGCGGTGGACGGGTTCCGGCCGTACGACGCGCTCCTGGACGGGCAGCCGGAGGCCCCGCCCGAAGGACGCACGCTCGGCTGGGTCATGAACTACACCTCGGGTACCACCGGGCGGCCCCGCGGCATCCGCCGCCCGCTGACCGGGCGGCTCCCCGAGGAGTCCCATCTCGGCGGCTTCCTCGGCATCTTCGGCATCCGGCCCTTCGACGGCAACGTGCACCTGGTGTGCTCGCCGCTCTACCACACCGCCGTACTCCAGTTCGCGGGCGCTTCCCTGCACCTCGGGCACCGGATCGTCCTGATGGACAAGTGGACGCCCGAGGAGATGCTGCGCCTGATCGACACCTACCGCTGCACCCACACACACATGGTGCCCACGCAGTTCCACCGCCTGCTCGCCCTGCCCGCCGAGGTGCGGGCGCGCTACGACGTGTCGTCGATGCGGCACGCCGTCCACGGCGCCGCGCCCTGCCCCGACCACGTCAAACGGTCGATGATCGACTGGTGGGGGAGCTGCGTCGAGGAGTACTACGCGGCGAGCGAGGGCGGCGGCGCCTTCGCCACGGCCGAGGACTGGCTCAAGAAGCCGGGGACGGTGGGCAGGGCCTGGCCGATCAGCGAACTGGCGGTCTTCGACGACGACGGGAACCGCCTGCCGCCCGGCGAACTCGGCACCGTCTACATGAAGATGACCACCGGCGGCTTCAGCTACCACAAGGACGAGACCAAGACGCGGAAGAACCGCATCGGCGACTTCTTCACCGTCGGCGACCTCGGCCACCTCGACGAGGACGGCTACCTCTTCCTCCGCGACCGCAAGATCGACATGATCATCTCGGGCGGGGTCAACATCTACCCCGCCGAGATCGAGTCCGCCCTGCTCGCCCACCCCGCCGTCGCCGACGCCGCGGCCTTCGGCATCCCGCACGACGACTGGGGCGAGGAGGTCAAGGCCGTCGTCGAACCCGCGGCGGGGTACCCGCCGGGACCGGCCCTCGCCGACGCGATCCTGGCCCACTGCGCCGAACGGCTGGCCGGCTACAAGCGCCCGAGAACGGTCGACTTCGTCGCGGCCATGCCGCGCGACCCCAACGGCAAGCTCTACAAGCGGCGCCTCCGCGATCCCTACTGGCAGGGGCGGGAGCGCGCCGTGTAGCGATGCCGCCTCCGGGGCCGCGCCGCGCCCTTGACCCGGGTGGAGCCGGGGCACAGGATCGCGCCATGACGGGAGTGCGCGCGAACACGGTCGACGGAGTCCTGCGGCGCAGCGCGGGGCGGGTGCCAGGGCGTACGGCGGTACGGTACGGGGACCGGGCCTGGACCTACCGCGAGCTGGACGACGCGGTGACGGCCGCCGTGACGGCCCTGCTGGACGCCGGGCCGGCGCCGGGCGACCGGGTCGCCGCGTACGGGCACAACTCCGACGCGTACCTGATCGCCTTCCTGGCCTGCGCGCGGGCCGGGCTGGTGCACGTGCCCGTCAACCACAACCTCGCCGGCGACGAACTGCGGTACGTCATCGAGCAGTCGGGCAGCACGCTCGTCCTCACCGACCCGGCCCTGGAGCACCGGCTGCCGGACACCGTCCGCACCATGCCGCTGCGCGACGCCACCGGCTCGCTGCTGGAACGTGCGAGAGAGGGACTGCCCCAGGGGACGTTTCGCCTCGTGACGGGCGGTACGGGCGGCCCGTACGGCTCGCGGTCCGACGAACTGGTCCAGCTCCTCTACACGTCCGGCACCACCGGGCTGCCCAAGGGCGCGATGATGACGCACGGCGCGCTGGTCCACGCGTACGCGTCCGCCATCGCCGCGCTGGACCTCAAGGAGACCGACCGGCCCGTGCACAGCCTGCCGCTCTACCACTCGGCGCAGCTGCACGTCTTCCTGATGCCCTACCTCGCCGTGGGCGCCGAGAACGTCATCCTCGACGCCCCCGACCCGTACCGGATCTTCGACCTGGTGGAGGCGGGCAGGGCCGACAGCCTCTTCGCCCCGCCCACCGTCTGGATCGGCCTCACACGGCACCCCGGATTCGCCAACCGCGACCTCGGCGGCCTGCGCAAGGCGTACTACGGCGCGTCCGTCATGCCGGTACCCGTACTGGAAAAGCTGCGCGCCCGGCTGCCGGGACTGGCCTTCTACAACTGCTTCGGGCAGAGCGAAATCGGCCCGCTGGCCACGGTCCTGGGGCCGGACGAGCACGAAGGCCGGATGGACTCCTGCGGCCGGCCGGTGCTGTTCGTGGAGGCCCGGGTGGTGGACGGGAAGGGCATCGACGTGCCCGACGGCTCGCCGGGGGAGATCGTCTACCGCTCGCCCCAGCTGTGCTCGGGCTACTGGGACAAGCCGGAGGAGACCGCGGCGGCGTTCGACCGCGGCTGGTTCCGCTCCGGCGACCTGGCGGTCCGGGACGCGGACGGGTACTTCACGATCGTGGACCGGGTCAAGGACGTCATCAACTCCGGTGGCGTGCTGGTGACCTCGCGCCGGGTGGAGGACGCGCTGTACGCGCACCCGGGGGTCGCCGAGGCCGCGGTGATCGGGCTGCCGGACGAGCGCTGGATCGAGGCGGTGACCGCCGTCGTCGTGCCGCGGGCGGGGGCGGCGCCGGACGAGGCGGAGCTGATCGCGGTCGCCCGGGAGCGGCTGGCCGGGTTCCAGGTGCCCAAGCGCGTGCTGTTCGCCGACGCGCTGCCGCGCAACGCCAGCGGCAAGATCCTCAAGCGCGAACTCCGCGAGCGCTACGGCCGGGACCTGCCGTGAACTGCGCACACAGGGCGGGTGGGGCACCGGCGGGGGGAGATTGTCAGACCCCCCTGCCATGCTGAAAGTGCCGGGGAAAAGCACCGCGAATTCCCGGTGGCGAGGGCGTTCGTGCTCGTTCTGCGGCCGCCCGCGTCGTGACCCGACAGGACGCCGGAGGAGAAGATCATGCTGACGACCCAGTACGTCCCGGGCGCGCCGAACTGGCTCGACCTCGGGGTCACCGACACCGAAGCGGCCGCCGCTTTCTACGGCGGCGTGTTCGGCTGGACCGCCGAGTCGGCCGGGCCCGACGCCGGCGGGTACGGCTTCTTCCAGCTCGGCGGCAAGACCGTCGCCGGGGTGGGCCCGCTGACGGAGGAGGGGGCAAGCGCGGCCTGGACGGTCCACTTCCACAGCACGGACGTGGACGCCCTGGCCAAAGCGGTGGAGCAGGCCGGCGGCGTGGTCCGCTTCGGCCCGTGCGACGTCTTCACCGCCGGCCGGCTGGCCGGGTTCACCGACCCGACCGGCGCCGAGTTCGCCGTCTGGCAGCCCCGCGAGACGCCCGGCCTGGAAGTCGTCGCCGGGCCCGGCTCGCTCGCCTGGACCGAGCTGTACACCACCGACGCTGCCGCCGCGAAGACGTTCTACCGCTCGGTCTTCGGCTGGGAGACCGTGGACAACGAGATGGGCGACGACTTCGTCTACACGGTCGCCTCGCCGGCCGGCACCGACCCGGCGGGCGACGCCGGGCACAGCGGCCTCATGCAGCTTCCCGAGGAGGCGCGCGCGGCGGGCTCGGCGTCGGAGTGGCACCCGTACTTCGGCGTGGCCGACTGCGACGCGACGGTCGCCGCGGCCACCGAGCGCGGGGCGACGGTCGTCATTCCTCCCGAGGACGCCGAGGGCATAGGCAGGCTGGCCAAGCTCCTGGACCCGTTCGGCGCCCCGTTCGCGTTGATCACGCCGAGCCCCAGGTAGCAGGGCGCGGGTAGCAGGCCCCAAGTAGCAGGGGAGTGCCGGAGGACGACGGGAGGGGCATCGGAGGAACCCGGGAGGGACACGGGAGGAACACCGGAGGGGCGGGCGGGGGCGGTCAGCCGCGGGCGTCGATGATGCGCGGCGGGGCGGGCGGGGCGGTCAGCCACGGGCGTCGACGATGCGCTTGAGTTTGCCGACGGAGCGTTCCAGCGACTCCGGATCGACGATCTCCACCGCGACCGAGACGCCGATGCCGTCCTTGACCCCACGGGCGATCAGGCCGACGGCCGCCGTCCGCGCCTCCGGAGTCGCGTCCGGCCGGGCCTCCGCCCGTACGGTCAGGTGGTCCATCCGGCCCTCGCGGGTCAGCCGCAACTGAAAGTGCGGCGCGACGCCGGGCGTGCGCAGCACGATCTCCTCGACCTGGGCGGGGAAGAGGTTCACCCCGCGCAGGATGATCATGTCGTCGCAGCGCCCGGTGACCTTCTCCATGCGGCGGAAGGCCGGGCAGGCGGTGCCGGGCAGCAGCCGGGTCAGGTCCCGCGTCCGGTACCGCACCACCGGCATGGCCTCCTTGGTCAGCGAGGTGAACACCAGCTCCCCGTGCGCACCGTCCGGCAGCGGGGCGCCGGTGATCGGGTCGACCACCTCCGGATAGAAGTGGTCCTCCCAGATGTGCAGCCCGTCCTTCGTCTCCACGCACTCCTGGGCCACGCCGGGGCCCATCACCTCAGAAAGGCCGTATATGTCGACCGCGTCGATCGCGAAGCGCTCCTCGATCTCCCGGCGCATTTCCTCCGTCCACGGCTCCGCGCCGAAAATACCGACCTTGAGGGAGGTGGTACGCGGATCGACGCCCTGCCGTTCGAACTCGTCGAGGAGGGTGAGCATGTAGGTCGGCGTCACCATGATGACCTCGGGCCGGAAGTCCCGGATGATCTGCACCTGCCGGGCGGTCATGCCGCCGGAGGCGGGGACGACCGTGCAGCCGAGGCGTTCGGCGCCGTAGTGCGCGCCGAGGCCGCCGGTGAACAGGCCGTAGCCGTAGGCGATGTGGACCTTGTGGCCGGGGCGGCCGCCCGCCGCGTGGATCGAACGGGCGACGACGTCGGCCCAGACGGACAGGTCGCGCTCGGTGTAGCCGACGACCGTCGGGCGGCCCGTCGTGCCGCTGGAGGCGTGGATGCGGCGGATCTCGTCCTGCGGCACGGCGAACATGCCGAAGGGGTAGTTGGCCCGCAGGTCGTCCTTGGCGGTGAAGGGGAAGCGGGCCAGGTCGGCGAGCGACCGGCAGTCCTCCGGGCGCACTCCGGCCCGGTCGAAGGACTGCCGGTAGAACGGGACGTTCTCGTACGCGTGCCGCAACGAGGCACGCAGCCGTTCCAGTTGCCGCGACCGCAGCTCCTCGGCGGTGAGCCGCCGTACCGCGTCGGCCGCGTCCGCCACCGAGGCGCCCGCACCGGCCCCCGTGCCCGTACCCGCGCCCGGCTCCCCGCTCCTGCTGCGTGCATCCGGCATCTGCTTCACCGTTCCGTGTGCCGACCGATCATTCGGTTGCTGAACGCGGTCCAAGTAATCAGCGGGTGGCGAACGCGTCAAGGGGCGTGACCGGGTCCCGCGTGGGTAGCTTCGAGCGCATGAGCGACGTACAGAAGGTCCAGGTCGGTGACGTCCAACTGGCATACCGGTGCTGGGGCGAGGCGGACGCGCCCCCTGCGGTGCTGCTCCACTGCCTCGGCGAGGACGGCGAGGACTGGCGCGGCGTGGTCGGCCAACTCGCCACCACCCACCGGGTGTACGCGCTGGACCTGAGGGGCCACGGCCGCAGCGACTGGCCGGGCGAGTACGGCTTCGAGCGCTGGCGTGACGACGTGGCCGGGTTCCTCCGGGAGCTGCGGCTGGGGCCCGTGGCGCTCATCGGCCACTCCGTCGGCGCGATCGCCGCGCTGCTGCTGGCCGCCGACCGGCCGGAGCTGGTGGAACGGCTGGTGCTGGAGGAGGCGGCACCGCCCGTCCAGGGCGATCCGCCACAGGAGGTCACCGACCCGCCGCCGGGCCCGCTGGGGTTCGACTGGCAGGCCAAGGTGGCCGTGGTGGCGCAGCGCAACGCGCCGGACCCCGGGTGGTGGGACGGCCTGGCCAAGATCACCGCGCCGACCCTGGTGATCGCCGGCGGCCCCACCAGCCACATCCCGCAGCAGCAACTCCAGGACATGGCCGAGCGCATCCCGGACTGCCGGCTCGTCACCGTCGAGGGCGCCGGCCACCTCGTCCACGAGGAGCGCCCCTTGGAGTTCCTCGACGCGGTCCGGGCGTTCCTCGTCCCCCGGCCCTGAGCGCCGGCGGTTCCGGGGCCCGCCGGCCCCCGCCGAGGGGCCGCGCGGGCCCGCCCACGTCCGGCCCGATGCCGGGGCCCGGCCCACGTCCGGCCCAATGCCGGGGTCCTGCCCGCGTTCCGTGGTGCGCTGACCGCGCAACCGTAGAAAGGATCATCATGCGTGCGTCTTTCCGTACCACCGCCGGTCTCCTCGCCGCGGCCGCGCTGCTCAGCGCCGCCCTGCCCGCCGTGGCCCGAGCCGACTCGGACGACGACTCCGCCTCCCAGGCCACCGCAGGCCGTACCGGCAGAGCCGACTCCCCGTCCAAGACCGGGACGCCGTACCCCCTCGGGCTGACCGGGCTCGCCGACAACGCCAACGTGGGTGTCACCAGCGTCTCCGACCGAGACTAGTCTCCCGGTGGTGCCTGCACACCCGCAGGTGCCACCGGCAACGTTGCCGACCCGGCCGTGACGCGGCCGGGTCCCCGGCGTGCGCGAGGGGGCGGTTGAGGGCATGCGGGGGCAGGGAGGGGCGGACGAGCGGGCGGAAGCCGCGGTCCGGGAGGGGGACGAGCGGGCGTTCGCGCGGCTCGCCGAGCGCTACCGCCACGAATTACGGGTGCACTGCTACCGGATGCTCGGCTCCTTCGACGACGCGGAGGACCTCGTACAGGAAGCGCTGCTGCGGGCCTGGCGCAAGAGGGCGACCTTCGAGGGGCGGGCGACCTTCCGGGCCTGGCTGTACCGGATCGCCACCAACGCCTGTCTGGACGCGCTGGCCGGCCCCGCCCGCAGCCGGGAGATCGCGGTGGCGGTCGACAGCGCGGGCGGCACGGTGCGTTCCGCGCCGGCCGAGGTGACCTGGCTACAGCCTTACCCGGACACCCTGCTGGACCTGGCGGCACCGGCCGACGGCGGCCCGGAAGCGGTGGCGATCGCCAGGGAAACCGTCGAACTGGCCTTCCTGGCGGCCGTCCAGCACCTGCCGCCGCGGCAGCGGGCCGTGCTGGTCCTGCGCGACGTCGTCGGCCTGCCCGCCGCCGAGACGGCCGAGGCGCTTGAGCTGACCGTGGCCGCGGTCAAGAGCGCGCTGCAACGCGCCCGCGCCACCCTGCGCGAGCAACTGCCCGAGCGGCGCGCCGACTGGGCGCGGGCGACGGGCCCGAGCGACGCCGAACGTGCCCTCCTCCAGCGCTTCACCGCCGCCTCCCGGGCGGCCGACGTGCCCGCGCTGGCCGCCTTGCTGCGCGAGGACGTCCGGCAGACCATGCCGCCCGCCCACCTGGTGTTCGAGGGGCGCGCGGCCGTCCTGGGCATGTGGGCGCCGGTCCTGGAAGGCGACCAGGTGTGGGGCGACTGGCACGCCGTACCGGTCGCCGTGAACCGGCAGCCGGCCGCCGTGAACTACGTACGGCGCCCCGGTTCCCCGGTGTACACGGCGGTCAACATCGACGTGCTCCGCGTCGAGGACGGCCGGATCGCGGAGATCACCACCTTCGCGCCGGAGATCCTGCCCGCCCTCGGCCTCGCCTCCGTCCTGACGCCCGCCGACGTGCGGGGCGGCGCGGACGAGGAGTGACGCGGGTCACTCCCGGCCGTCGATTCCTTTCCGCGGGCCCGCCGGTCGTATGAGCGACAGGACGTCACAGGAAAGGGAGGAACGGGCATGACGCAGCGGGCGGAGAACGAGGTGGCGGCGCGGCCGGACGAGGCGGTCGGGGGGCTGGGGCGGCTCGTGGGCCGCTGGCGGGTCGACGGCGGGGCGACGGGCACGGTCACCTTCCGGTTGCTCGACGGGGGTTTCTTCCTGGTGCAGGACGTCGAGTTGGAGCAGCACGGGCGGCCGGTCACCGGCATGGAGGTGGTCGGCCGGGAGAAGCCCTTCGGCGCTGAGGAGCCGGGGGAGGACATCAGGTCCCGTTTCTACGGCAACGAGGGGCACACCCTCGACTACGTGTACGAACTGGAAGGGGACGTCCTGACGATCTGGGGCGGCGAGAAGGGCTCGCCCGCGTATTTCCGGGGCACCTTCGCCGCGGACGGGGACAGTCTCGCCGGCGCGTGGGTCTATCCGGGCGGCGGGGGCTACGAGTCCACGATGACCCGGGTCGGCTGAGCGGCGGCAGGTGCGGCGGCAGCGGTGCGCCGGTTCCGGCGCACCGCTGCCGCGTAGTTCGGGTGGATTTTTGTTCACCCGAGAGGACGCAGCCCCGCCTGCCGTTGCCGTCCCGCCCGCCGGACTCGCCAAGATGAGCGAGTGATCACCTTCCCCCACCGTCGCCGGCGGCACCGCCGGTCCGCCCCGCTCGTCCTCGGCGTGAGCTGTACCGCCGTACTGTCGCTGCTGCCCTCCTCGGCGCTCGCCGCGCCGCCGGAGCCGGGCGTGGCCGCCGCCCCCGCCGACACCGAGCAGCGGGTCGCCGCCCACCTCGCCAGGATCAAGAACCGGCCGGCGGCGCTACGCGCCTTCTTCCGTGCGCTGCCCAAGGGCGCCGACCTGCACAACCACCTCTCGGGCGCGGCTTCGACCGAACTGCTGATCAAGCTGGCGGGCGACGGCGGGCTGTGCATCGACAACAGGACGACGACGGCCAAGCCGGGGCCGTGCGGCCCCGGCACGCGGCCGGCGGTGCAGGCCCGCACCGACCGCGCCTTCCACCGGCGGATCCTGCGGGCCTGGTCGATGCAGGACTTCTCGTCGGCGTCCGGCGAGTCCGGGCACGATCATTTCTTCGCGGCCTTCGGCAAGTTCGGTGCGGTCACCTGGCCCAACAACGGCAAGCTGCTGGCCGAAGTGGCCAACTCCGCAGCCCGGCAGAACCAGTTCTACCTGGAGACGATGCTGACGCCCGCCTCCGAGAGCGGCAAGAAGCTGGCGGACCGGATCGGCTACCACGCGGACCTGCGCAGGATGCACCGGCTGCTGGCGTCCGGCGGCAGGCTGGGCAAGCTCGTACGCGAGGCCGGACGCGACACGGACGCGAGCCAGGCGCAGTTCCGCAAGGCGGCGGGCTGCGGCACCGCCCGTCCGGAGCCCGGCTGCCGGCTGCCGGTCCGGTACATCTCCCAGGTGTCGCGCGGCGCTTCGCCCGCGCGGGTCTTCACGCAGATGGCCGTCGGCATGCGGCTCGCCGAGCGCGACCGCCGGTTCGTCGCGGTGAACCTCGTGCAGCCGGAGGACGAGGAGAACGCGCTGCGCAACTACCGGCTCCACATGCGGATGCTGGACTACCTGCACGGCGTCTACCCGCGCGCCCACATCACCCTGCACGCCGGTGAACTCGTCCCCGGTCTCGTCAAGCCCGAGCACCTCCGCTTCCACATCGACGAGGCGGTGCGCACCGGGCACGCGGAGCGTATCGGCCACGGCGTGGACGTGGCGCACGAGGACGGCGCGCCCGCGCTCCTGCGCACCATGGCCCGGCGGAACACCGCCGTGGAGGTGCCGTTCACCAGTAACCGGCAGATCCTCGGCGTCACCGCCGCCGACCACCCCTTCCCGCTCTACCGGCGCTACGGCGTGCCGGTCGTGCTGGCCACCGACGACCCGGGGATCTCGCGCAGCGACATCAGCCGCGACTACCAGTACGCGGCCGCCGCCTACGGTCTGCGGTACGGGGAGTTGAAGAACCTGGCCCGCGCCTCGCTGGAGCACGCCTTCCTGCCCGGGCGCGGCCTGTGGGGCGAGCGGGGCAACGGGCGCCGTGTGTACGGGCTTTCGCGCCCCTGCCGATTCGAACGTCCCGGCCAGGGCCGCCCACCGCGCGCGGCGTGCGCACGATTCCTCGCCGGGAACCAGAAGGCGGCTCTGGAATGGCGCCAGGAGGTCGCCTTCGCCCGCTTCGAGCACCGCGTTCTGCACACGCGGCTCTGAACGGGGCCTGACGACAGGCGCCCGCTCCGGCCCGGGAGTCCGCCGGGCCGGGCGTCGTCAGGCGCCGCGCGGGGCCAGGACGACCGGCAGTTCCCGCAGGCCGTTGAAGACCAGGCCGGGACGGCGCTGCGGCGGCCGTTCCGGCTCGTACAGGGCCAGTTCGGTAAAGCGCTCGAAGAGGGCGGGCAGGGCGACGGCCGCTTCGAGCCGGGCGAGCGGAGCGCCGAGGCAGTGGTGGATGCCGTGGCCGAAGGCGAGGTGGCGGGTGGGCTCCCGGGTGATGTCGAAGCTCGCCGCGCCGGGCCCGTGCTGCTCGGGATCGCGGCCGAACGCGGTGTACGAGAGCATCACCGGGTCGCCGGCGCGGATGGTGTGGCCGGCCAGGTCCACGTCGCACAGCGCGTAGCGGAACGGGAAGTTGGCGACCGGCGGGTCCCAGCGCAGCACCTCCTCGACCACCGCGTTCCACGCGACCTGCCCGCTGCGGGCGAGCGCCAGCTGACGCGGATGGGCGAGCAGCGCGTACACGGCGTTGACCAGGAGGTTCACGGTCGTCTCATGGCCTGCGACGATCATCAGGAGCAGCGTGTCGACCAGCTCGGTCGGGCTCAGCGCCCCCTCTCCGGAGGCCACCAGCGCGCTCGTGAGATCGTCCCCCGGCCTGGCCCGTTTCTCTTCGAGCAGCCCGCCGAGCGCGGCGCGCAGCGCCCGGTGGGTGGCCAGGATCTCGGCCGGGCCGACCGGGGCGGCCGGGGTGCCGAACAGGGCGGCGCACAGCGACCGCAGCCGGTCGCGGCGGCCGCCGGGCACGCCGAACAGCTCGCAGATCACGTTGACCGGCAGCGGGTGCGCGAACCGCTCCCGCAGCTCGACCGGCTCCGTGGCCGGGCCGGCGGCGAGGCCGTCCAGCAGCAGGCCGGTCAGCTCCTCGACGCGCGGCCGCAGCCGCTCCACGCGGCACACGGTGAACGCCCGGGCCAGCGGCGCGCGCAGCCGGGTGTGGTCGCCCGCCGTCGCGGTGGTCATGTTGGCGACGGTCAGCAGCGGCGCCAGCGGCCAGGAGCGCGGGACCTCCCCGCTGCGCCAGGCACGCCACGCGCCGATGTCCTTGACGAAGCGGCTGTCGGCCAGCACCGCCCGTCCGGCCTGATGGCGGGTCACCAGCCAGGCCGCCACCCCGCCGGGCAGCACGACGGGGACGACCGGCCCCGCGGCGCAGAGCGCGGCCGTGTCCGAGCGCGGGTCGTGCTCCGCGGGGTCGAGCCTGACCCGGAGGTCGTGCGAACCGGAACGGGTGCCTTCGAACCCCACGCTGTCGAAGTCCATGCTTCAGCGTAGAGCCGTTGCCGGGCCGCTTCCCACCCTTGGCGCGGGCCACGGCTTGCTGCATTCGGGCGGCGCGGCGTGTGCCAAGCGGGTGAAGCGCCGTAACAGGAAGTTGACCCACCTGGAGGCGCGGGGCAACCGTGCGGGTGTCCCCTTCCTCCCACACAGGAGAACCGTATGTCCGAGATCCTCGCCGTCATAGCCCGGCCCGGCGCGGCGCACACCCCCTCGCGGGTGTGTCGGCCGCGCCGCCGCCAGCGCCGCACCACCTGAACTGCCGGTCAGGGACTCCGGCCGCCGTCGGGGCGGCGGCCGGAGCCCGGCCGGTGACCGGGGCCCTGCGCGGACGGCCCCTACGGGGCGGCCCCGGAGACCACCGTCTTCGCCCACCGGTAGTCCGCCTTGCCGCTCGGGGAGCGCTGGATGCGGTCGGTGAAGACGACCGAACGGGGAACCTTGTAGCCGGCCAGCCGCGCCCGGCAGTGGGCCTGCAAGTCGGCCGCGTCCACCGGGGACGCGCCGTCGCGCAGCTGGACGACGGCGGCGACCCGGCTGCCCCACCGCTGGTCAGGTACGCCGGCCACCAGCGCGTCGTACACGTCGGGATGTGCTTTCAGCGCCTGCTCGACCTCCTCCGGGTAGACCTTCTCGCCGCCGGAGTTGATGCACTGCGAGCCCCGCCCGAGGACGGTGACGACGCCCTCCTCGTCGACGGTGGCCATGTCGCCGAGCAGCACCCACCGGTCGCCGTTCGCCTCGAAGAACGTCTCGGCGGTCTTGCGCGGGTCGTTGTAGTAGCCGAGCGGTACGTGCCCGCGCAGCGCGAGCCGGCCCACCTCGCCGGCCGCCACCGGCCGGTGCGCGGGGGAGGCCGCGTCGACCACCGCCGTGTGCGCGTTGACGCGTAGCCGGAAGCCCTTGTCCGGCCCTGAGTCCTCGGTGGCGGTGCCGTTGAAGCCCGACTCGGATGAGCCGAAGTTGTTGAGCAGCAAGGCGTCCGGCACGAGGGCCGCGAACTGGGCCCGTACGGTCTCCGAGAGGATCGCGCCCGAGCTGCTGACGCTGAACAGCGAGGAGCAGTCGGTGCCCTTGAGCGGGCCCGCCAGCGCGTCCGCGAGCGGGCGGAGCATCGCGTCGCCGACCAGCGAGATGCTGGTGACCCGCTCGCGTTCGACGGTGCGCAGCACCTCCTCCGGTACGAACTTGCGGTGCAGGACCACTTTCTGGCCGAAGTGGAACGCGATGAAGGCGGTGAGGGTGGACGTGCCGTGCATCAGCGGGGGAGTGGGGAAGAAGACCAGCCCTTCCCCGCCGGCGGCGACGCGTTCGGCCAGCTCCTCCGGGCGCCGTACGGGCTCGCCGGTCGGCGCCCCGCCGCCCATGCCGGAGAAGAACAGGTCCTCGTGGCGCCACATCACGCCCTTGGGCATGCCGGTGGTGCCGCCGGTGTAGATGATGAACTGGTCGTCGGGGGAGCGCGGCCCGAAGCCGCGCTCGGGCGAGCCGGACGCCTCGGCGTCCACGAACGGCACGGGCCGGACGGCGGGCTCGGGGGCGTGCGGTGGCGGCGTGCCGACCCGTATCAGGTGGTGTGGCCCGCCGGTGCGCGGCAGCGCGGCCGCGACTCGGCCGGTGAACTCCGCGTCGAAGACCAGCGCGGCGAGGTCGGCGTCCCGGTAGAGGTACGCCAGCTCGTCCTCGACGTAGCGGTAGTTGACGTTGACCGGGACGGCGCGGATCTTCAGGCAGGCGTAGACGGTCTGGAGGTACTCGACGCCGTTGTAGAGGTGCAGGCCGACGTGTGCGCCGGGGGCGACTCCGCGGGCGCGCAGGTGGTGGGCGAGCCGGTTGGCGGCCCGGTCCAGCTCCGCGTAGGTCAGCCGGCGCGCCGCGCCCGTGCCCGGGTGGTCGAGGTGGACCAGCGCCTCGCGCCCGGGAACCGTGTCGACGACCGACTCGAACAGATCGGCGAGGTTGTATTCCACGTCTCCTCCAGGGCGGGCGGCGGCGTCGGTCTGGCGGTCATTAGAGCGCCGCGCGGCGGACGGGGGAAGGGGCGCGACCACGGAATCTGACTGCCTGTCAGAAAACCCTTGAAGTCGGCCCCCCGCTACTGCAACCTGTTCTACGTTCCGGGGCGTACGGGCGGCTCACGGACGGCGGCGGGCACGGCACGCGGCCGTACGGACAGGAGGACGCATGGGCGGGACCGAACATCTGACCGTGACACGCGAGGGCGCGACCCTGGTGCTCACCCTCAACCGGCCGGAGGCGAGGAACGCGCTCTCCCTGCCGATGCTGGTGGGCCTGTACGACGGCTGGACCGCGGCCGACGAGGACGACGCCGTCCGCTCGGTCGTGCTCACCGGGGCCGGCGGCGCGTTCTGCGCGGGCATGGACCTCAAGGCGCTGGCCGGCCAGGGCATGGCGGGCGAGCGGTACCGCGACCGCCTCGAAGCCGACCCCGAGCTCCACTGGAAGGCGATGCTGCGCCAGTACCGCCCCCGCAAGCCGGTCGTCGCCGCCGTCGAAGGCCCCTGCGTCGCGGGCGGCACGGAGATCCTCCAGGGCACGGACATCAGGGTGGCCGCCCGCAGCGCCACCTTCGGCCTCTTCGAGGTACGGCGCGGGCTCTTCCCCATCGGCGGCTCCACCGTCCGCCTCGCCCGCCAGATCCCGCGCACCCACGCACTGGAAATGCTGCTCACCGGCCGTCCGTACACCGCGGAGGAAGCCGAGCGGATCGGGCTGATCGGGCACGTCGTGCCGGACGGCGGCGCGCTCGCCAAGGCGCTGGAGATCGCCGGGCAGATCAACGCGTGCGGCCCGCTCGCCGTCGAGGCCGTCAAGGCGTCCGTCTACGAGACCGCCTCCATGACCGAGGAGGACGGGCTGAAAGCGGAAATGGAACGCGGTTGGCCCGTCTTCGCCACCGCCGACGCGAAAGAGGGCTCCCGGGCCTTCGCGGAGAAGCGCCCGCCCGTCTTCCGGCGCGCCTGACCCCCGTACGCGAGCGAGGAGCCCGTATGTCCCAGACCTCCCGCACCGCCGGCACACCCGAAGCGCTCACCGCGCCGCTCGTCGTGGAGTTCCCCTTCACCCGGTCGCTCGGCCCCGTGCAGAGCGCCTTCCTCACCGGGCTGCGCGAGCGCGTCGTCCTCGGCGTACGCACCGGCGAGGGCCGGGTGCTGGTGCCGCCCGTCGAGTACGACCCCGGCACCGCCGAGGAGCTGCGCGACCTCGTCGAGGTCGGCAGCACCGGTGCGGTCACCACCTGGGCCTGGAACCCGGCCCCGCGCCGCTGCCAGCCGCTGGACACGCCGTTCGCCTGGGTGCTGGTCCGCCTCGACGGCGCCGACACGGCCCTGCTGCACGCCCTGGACGCGCCAGGGCCCGAGGCCGTGCGCACCGGGATGCGGGTGCGCGTGCGGTGGGCGCGGGAGCGTACCGGCGCGATCACCGACATCGCGTGCTTCGAACCGTACGCAGGGGGCGGCGCGGCAGGGGAAGCCGTCCCGCACAGCGGCGGGTTCGCCGACCCCGTCACCGGCATCACCACCCCCGCCCGCCTCGACTACACCTACTCGCCGGGGCGCGCCCAGACCCGCTACTTGACCGCCCTCGCCGGCCGCCGCACCGTCGGCGAACGCTGCCCGTCCTGCCGCAAGGTCTACGTGCCGCCCCGCGGTGCCTGCCCCACCTGCGGCGTCGCCACTCGGGAGCAGGTCGAGGTCGGCCCCGGAGGCACGGTCACCACCTTCTGCATCGTGAACATCAAGGCCAAGAACCTCGACATCGAGGTGCCGTACGTCTACGCGCACATCGCCCTGGACGGCGCCGACCTGGCCCTGCACGCGCGCATCGGCGGCATCCCGTACGACCAGGTACGCATGGGGCTGCGGGTGGAGCCGGTGTGGAGCGACGACGGCCGCTTCCCCGACCACTACCGGCCGTCCGGCGAACCCGACGCCGGCTACGACAGCTACAAGGAGCTGGTCTGATGCGTGAGATCGCGGTCGTCGCCTTCGCACAGAGCGACCACACCCGCGACACCTCCGAGGTCTCCGAGGCCGAACTGCTGCTGCCGGTCCTCCAGGACGCACTGGCCCAGGCGGGGCTGCGGACCGGCGAGATCGACTTCACCTGCTCGGGGTCGTCGGACTACCTGGCCGGGCGGGCCTTCTCCTTCACCATGGCACTCGACAGCGTCGGCGCCTGGCCGCCCATCGCCGAGTCGCACGTGGAGGCGGACGGCGCCTGGGCGCTGTACGAGGCGTGGGTCAAGCTGCTGACCGGCGAGGCCGAAACCGCGCTCGTGTACGCGTACGGCAAGACCTCGCCCGGCGAGGTGCGCGACGTGCTCACCCGCCAGCTGGACCCCTACTACCTCGCGCCGCTGTGGCCCGACTCCGTCTCCCTGGCGGCCCTCCAGGCCCAGGCCCTGATCGACGCCGGCGACACGGACGAACGGGCGCTCGCCGGCATCGCGGCCCGCAGCCGCGCCGACGCGGTGGCCAACCCGCACGCGCAGCTCAGCGGCCCCGTGCCGCGCGGCTCCTACGTCGTACGGCCGCTCCGGACCGGCGACTGCCCGCCCGTGACCGACGGCGCCGCCGCCGTCGTCCTCGCGGCCGGGGACACCGCGCGGCGGCTGTGCGAGCGCCCCGCCTGGATCCGCGGCATCGACCACCGCATCGAGGCACACGCACTCGGCGTACGGGACCTCACCGACTCGCCGTCCGCCCGGCTGGCCGCCGAGCGCGCCGGCGCCTTCGAACAGCCGGTGGACACCGCCGAACTGCACGCGCCCTTCACCGCGCAGGAGGTCGTGCTCCGCAAGGCGCTCCGGCTGGACGACGCGGTACGGGTCAACCCGTCCGGCGGGGCGCTCGCCGCCAACCCCGTGATGGCCGCGGGACTCGTCCGGATCGGCGAGGCGGCGGACCGGATACGGCGCGGGGAGTCGCGGCGGGCGCTGGCCCACGCCACCTCCGGGCCCTGCCTCCAGCACAACCTGGTCGCCGTACTGGAAGGGGAGCCGCGATGAGCGGGGCCGCAGTCGCGAAGGAGCCCGTCGCCGTCACCGGCGTCGGGCAGACCCGGCACGTCGCGGCCCGCCGCGACGTCTCCATCGCCGGACTCGTGCGCGAGGCCGCGCTGCGGGCGCTGGAGGACGCCGGGCTGGGCTGGCAGGACGTCGACGCCGTCGTCATCGGCAAGGCCCCCGACTTCTTCGAGGGCGTCATGATGCCCGAGCTGTACCTCGCCGACGCGCTCGGCGCCGTCGGCAAACCGATGCTGCGCGTGCACACCGCCGGCTCGGTCGGCGGCTCGACCGCCCTGGTCGCGGCCGACCTCGTCGCCGCCCGCGTACACCGCACCGTGCTGACCCTCGCCTTCGAAAAGCAGTCCGAGTCCAACGCCATGTGGGGCCTGTCGCTCCCGGTCCCGTTCCAGCAGCCGCTGCTCGCCGGGGCGGGCGGCTTCTTCGCCCCGCACGTGCGCGCGTACATCCGGCGTACGGGCGCCCCCGCCACGGTCGGCTCCCTCGTCGCGTACAAGGACCGCCGCAACGCGCTGAAAAACCCCTACGCCCACCTCCACGAGCACGACATCACCCTGGAGAAGGTGCAGGCGTCCCCGATGCTCTGGGACCCGATCCGCTTCTCCGAGACCTGCCCGTCCTCCGACGGCGCCTGCGCGATGGTCCTCACCGACCGCGCGGGCGCGCGGCGGGCGCCGCGCCCGGCGGCCTGGGTGCACGGCGGGGCGATGCGCAGCGAACCGACCCTCTTCGCCGGCAAGGACTTCGTCTCCCCGCAGGCGGGCAAGGACTGCGCCGCCGCGGTGTACCGGCGGGCCGGGATCACCGACCCGCGCCGGGAGACCGACGCGGTCGAAATGTACGTACCGTTCAGCTGGTACGAGCCGATGTGGCTGGAGAACCTGGGCTTCGCCGCGCCCGGCGAGGGCTGGCAGCTCACCGAGGCCGGGGTGACGGAACTCGACGGCGACCTGCCCGTCAACCCGTCCGGCGGGGTGCTGTCCGCCAACCCCATCGGCGCCTCCGGCATGATCCGCTTCGCCGAGGCGGCACTCCAGGTGCGCGGGCAGGCGGGCGAGCACCAGGTCCCCGGCGCGCGGCGCGCCCTGGGGCACGCGTACGGGGGCGGCTCCCAGTTCTTCTCGATGTGGCTGGTGGGCGCGGAACCGCCCACCACGTGACACGGGCGTGCACCGTGGTCTGTCGGTCACCGGGCGCGATGGCTAGGCTGACCGCACCGCCGAACCGGGAGGAGCAGCGACGTGGCCGAGGGCATCACCGAGCAGCGGCTCGCGAACGGGGCCGTACCGGAGCTGGATCTGACCGGCGCCGCCTGGCAGTCGAGCAGCCAGGGGGTGGGCGACGTCCAGGTCGCCTTCGTCGAGGGGTACATCGCGATGCGCAACCGGCGCACACCGGACGTGCCCGCGCTGGTCTTCACACCGGCCGAGTGGCGCGGCTTCGTCCTCGGCGCCCGGCACGGGGAATTCGACCTCACCTGACGTCCCACGGAGCCGGGCCCCGAGGCGTCAGACCAGGACGAAGCAGCCGCGTTCGCGCAGCGCGCGCAGCGGCGCCGCGTCGTGGTCCACAAAGTTCCAGCGCAGGTCCAGCTTCTCCAGACGGGGCAAGTCGGCCAGCCAATCCGGCACGCCGCGCAGGGCGTTGCCGCGCAGGTCGAGCCGGCGCAGCAACGGAAGCCCGCGCAGGGCCTCCGGGACCTCGGGCAGGGCGTTCTCCCGCAGCTCCAGCTCGCGCAGCGCCTGGAGGCCGCTCAGGGCGGCGGGCAGCCCCCTCAGGTGGTTGCCGCGCAGCCACAGCTCCCGCAGGCGCGCGAGGCGGCCGAGGGAGGCCGGCAGGTCCGTGAGGGACGCGTGCTGCGCGCGGAGTTCGTGCAGCCCCGCCATGTCGCCGAGCGACGCGGGCAGCAGGCCGAGCGGGTTCTCCCCGACGTTGAGATAGCCGAGCCGCTCCAGCTTGCCGAGGGCGGCGGGCAGCGCGGTGAGCCGGTTGTCGTGCAGGTAGAGAAAGCGGGTGAGGCCGGTCAGGTCCCCGATCTGTTCGGGAAGATCCGTCAGGGCGTTGTGGCCGAGGTCGAGCGTGTGCAGCGCCCGCAGCCGGCCGAGTTCGGGCGGGAGCGCGGTCAGCTCGTTGCCGGCGAGGATCAGCACCCGCAGCCCGGTACGCGCCCAGACCTCGGCGGGCACCGAACGCAGGCCCGCCTTCCAGTGGTCGAGCACCTGCGCGGAGCCGGGAGCAGTGGTCATGCACGCAGGTTAAAGGACGCCTCGCGGACCGGGGCGCGCGGAGCCGGGCGGCCGGACGGAGACGGCCACCCGGTCACGCGGGCGGGCACCGCTATGCCCAGAGCCCCAGCAGGAAGGGGTAGGCGTTCAGCACCGGCGCGGGCCCCTGGATGAGGTCGCGCAGGGTGAAGACGGCGTATTCGGTGCCCTTGGCGGCGAAGAAGTGGACCTCGTCGCCGACGGTGGCGGAGGCGACCGCGTCCGGCTTCTCCCAGCCCTTGGGCAGCTGGCCCAGCCGTATCGGCTGCACCTCGCGGATGTCCGGCGCGCGGAACCGGCCGTCGATCAGCGCCGTGCCCTGCTCGCAGAAGAGCAGGTACTGGGAGTCGTCGGGCCTGGCCGGCGCCGCCTCCAGGACCCGCCCGTACGGCTCCAGCTCCCGGGACGGGAAGTACTCCTCGCTCCGGTCGATGCCGTCGTTGCCCTTGTCGGAGAAGGCGACGGTCAGATCGCCCTTGACGCCCAGGTACGTCCGGTCGCTGTGCCGCGGTGCCCGGGTGACGAAGTCGAAGCCGCCGTGGAACTCCTTGGGCAGGTGCGGGAACTGGGTGCTGATCTTGCGCGGTCCCGCCTCGACGCGGTTGCGCGAGGAGAACCGGACGACCTCGTCGCCGCGGAAGCCGTCGAAGCGGACGAACGGCGTGGTGTCGCCCGGCACGTACTTGGCGACGGTGCCGAAGACCCCGCCGGCGGCCTCCAGGGATGCCTTGAAGACGTGCGCGACGGTGGAGACGATGCCGCCGCCCGGCTCCACCAGCAGACCGGACAGCGCGTCGAACACCGTGTCGCCGCCGAGCGCTTCGACCGGCTCGAAGCTCCACTGCTGGGCGCCGCGGTAGGCGCCGGTGTTCTCCGTGGACTGGTCGACGGCCGCGCCCACGGCGGCGGCGTTGTCGCGGACGTTCGCCCACAGGCCGCTGTGCAGGTTGGAGATCCGGTACGGGTCCTCGTCGACGAGCTGCCAGGACTGGCTGCGGTAGGCGGGAGTGTTCTCCTCCAAGTGCTCCTGGACCAGGGGCGCGCCCTTGTCCTTGCTGCACCTGCGGACCTGGAGGTACCCGCCGCTGTTCTGGTTCTGCAGCCGGAAGGTGTTCTCGCCTCCCGGCGCGGACTCCAGCCGCCACGCCTGCGCCGCCCGCTGCGGCCAGTCGTGCAGCCTCTCCTGGACGATGTCCGTGGGAACCTGTTTGCTGTTGCCCTTGGCGGTCAGGTAGAGACCGCTGCTCGCGTTCTTGATCAGGTACGTGCCCTTGGCGCTGACGCTCACGGGAACCTCCTGGGAGCGGACGGAAATATTTCCGATTCCGGCGCTCCACCCTAGGAGCCAGGACCCCGGGGCGCGACGGTACGGCCATCAGACCCGGCCAAGGTCACGTGCCGGTTCCGGCCCGCGTACGCACCGTCCACAAGGCCGGATTCCCGCCGCCCGCGGTCCCGCCGTTCCGGCTCCACGCGTCAGCAACGACCGGAACAGCACGCAGGACCGGGCGCGGGAGGCTGGGGTCACTGCTGCGCGGGGATGGTGGGCGCCGCTTCGAGCGAGGTCGGCGGTACGGGGCCGTGGTCGCCGCGGGGACCGAGTTCGGCGGCGCGCGTCGCGTACGCGGTGGCGGGCTCCGGGGACTGGGTCTGCTGGGTGTCGGCGAGGACGGTGGTCGCCAGGTGCCGCAGCACGTCGGCGTGCGCGTGGAGCATCTGGTGGGTCCTGGTGTCCTCGGGGTCCGCGAGCAGGATGCGGGCGGCGGTGTTGACCGCGCGCAGCCGGGGCCTCTGGGCCGTCCGGTGGGCCCGGGGCAGCGACCGCCAGGCGGTGTTGGCGACGGTGATCAGCCGCCACAGGTCGTTGGTGGCCGGGTCGGTGTCGTAGAACCGCAGACCGTACCGGGCGACGAGCCAGTAGGAGACGGACAGGGCCACGGCCATCGTGAGGTCGAACGCCATCCAGACGCGTGCCAGTTGGTCGCGGTCGATGACCACGTCGACGAGCAGGGCCACGCCCGCGCCGCCCGCACCGAAGAGGACCGAAGCGATTACGCCGAAGAACGCGCAGGCCGGAACGATGCCGATCCCGTTCTCGCTGTCCACCCGGAGGAGCCCTTGCCAATGGGGCGCCAGGTAACGGGCGTAGCGGACGGGTTTTGGTGCGGGTTCCGTGACGGCGATCCTTTTCGCCCAGCTCACGGCCATCAATACTCACTCCTCTATCGGCTGCTGACGCAACGGCTCACATCCCCACCAACGAATCACGGAAATCACGGATACGCTCGCTCTGGTCAAGCAACCGTTTCTGCTGCGCTGTTTCCTCCGGACAGCCGGGCGCATTCGGGGGGCGTATTGCGCCCTCCCGGGCACATAAAAAAGGAGCGGTCGGCCGGTTTCGGGTATTTTCCGTACGACGGACCGTACACCCGATTTCCGGCTCGGCCGAGGAAACGCGAGCGAAGTTTCCCGAAACGTAGGGCGAGGGCCGGGGCTTGGGCAATACCGGGCAGCGTACGGCCGTTGACCGCCGCGTCCCGGACGCGATGTGCGGCGGCCGCCCGGGACCCGCGGCGGCCGCCGGGAGGTCAGCGGGCGGAGCGGTGGCGGCGGGCGCCGCTCTTCGTCTGCGCGTGCCGCGTCGCGGGCGCCGGCGCCGGGCCCGGTTCGAGCTGGCGGATGAGCTGGTGGAAGCAGAGCAGCACGGTGACCGGCGGCAGCCCCGCGACGGTGATGCCGGCCGGCGTCGTGGGGGCCTTGGCGATGCACAGCACCGTGGCGACGGCGGCGAAGAAGATGACCACGCACCACGAGTGGGCGGTGCGGCGCCGGTGGGCGCGGGCCCGCAGGATGGACAGGATGGCCGCGACCCACGGGCCGTAGACCAGGAGCGGCCACACCTGGGCGATGTGCGGTGAGGTGGCCTCGCCGGCCAGCGCACGCAGCGGCGGGTAGGAAGCCACCGCGGCCAGCAGCCCGACCGCCACCACGATCACGGCCGTCAGGACCACGGTGACCACGCTGAGCGTGCGGCGCCAGGACCGGGTGCCGCCGCGCGCCGGGTTGCGGGCGGCGCGCACGAAGGACGGCTTGCGGTGGCTGTGGGGCTCGGTCGCCGGCAACGCGTCGCCCACGCGGGGCTGTTCGGCGGTGTCCAGGAGCTGGGCCAGCTCGGCGTCGAGGTCGTCGGGCACCAGCCGGGCCGCGTCGTAGGCGTAGGCGTCGGCCAGGCTCTCGTGGGCGGGCTGGTCGCGGAAGAGGGGGCCGTCGGCGAGCCCGAACGCGTAGGAGAGGTCGGGCTCGTGGGTGGCTTGGGCGGGGATCCGGTACCCGTCGGCGGTGGACGGCATCAGGAGATGAAGACTGGGGGGATCGTACACGGCAACTTCCCTGCGGGCGGTGCGGCGGCGGTGGTCCCGGTCGGTCAGGTGGTGCGGTCCGCTCTCAGCACCGGCGGGGTTCCGGGCCGTATTCGGCTTCGGCCTGCTGTGACCACAACGCGGTCCTGATCCGGTCGAGTTCCGCGCCGAGGCGTTCCAGCAGATCGTCGGAGTGCTGCGGGCGTACGTATTCCCTTTCGCTTTCCGGCTCGGCCTGCGCACGGTCGCCGGCGGCAGGGGCGGGGACACACTCGGGCTTGAAGAACCGCCGTCCGATACGCCGTGCCGGCTGCTGGAGGGGGAGAGGAGTGTCAGGCATACATGCGGAACGAATAGGGCCGACTCGAAGGGACGGGTATGCGGCCCTACTGAACTCAAGTAGACGTGGAGGGTGCGAAGAGGGGGTGATCGGAAAGAATGGTTGTTTCCCGCGGGTTCCGGATCGGCCGCGGCCGGTCCCTATACCACCGGGCCCCGCCCCGCGTCATCAGGGCATTCGGCTGCGCGTTTACCGCCGGCGGCCCCGGCGCGTCGTCCCGCCGCCGCGAACGGTTGTCCGCCCCGACGCGCTCACCTCGACAGCGGAACGTTACTGCCGACACGGGGGCGGCTCCGGCGCGCGGCGGACCGTTTCAGCGTAGGCCGCACCGGTGAGCCGACCCCCACTCCGACGCGCCCCCCGAAGAAAGTATGACCAGGAGACCGGCCGGTCGGCCCGGGTAGGTAATGGGGCGACTCCCCCAACCGCCCCCGACCGGGCAGCCGTTCGCGGCAGCCCGGGACACCAGCCGAGCGAGGTGCCCCGTGAAGGCAATCCACGGCGAGACCGGCGTCCGCACACCGCGCGGCGCGGCGCACACGCAGAACGCCTGGACCGTGTCGGCGGCGCCCGGCGGCATACCCCTGCTGGGGCACGCGCTCCCGCTGTGGCGGCGCCCCCTCGACTTCCTCGCCGCACTGCCCGACCACGGCGACCTGGTGGCGATCCGCCTCGGGCCGCAACGCGTCTGGCTGGCCTGCGACCCGGCCCTGGTGCAGCAGATCCTCATGGACCCGCGCACGTACGACAAGGGCGGACCGCTGTACGACACGATGCGCATGGTGCTCGGCAACGGGCTGGTCACCTGCACCCAGGGCGTACACCGCAGGCAGCGCCGGCTCGCCCAGCCCTGCTTCCGCCCGTCCCGGATCGCCGACTACGCGGAAGTGATGAGCGCCGAGATAGGCGCCGCCGTCGGGGAGTGGCGGCCCGGGCAGACCCTGGACGTCACCGACGCGATGATGGACCTCTCGGCCCGGGTGACCACCGGCGTGCTCATGTCCACCTCCCTCGACCCGGGCCTCGCGGCCGACGTACGCGGCTGCCTGGGCACCGTCATGCGCGGCGTGCTGCTCCGCGCCGTCGTCCCCCTCGGCCCCCTCTACAAGCTCCCCACCCCGGGCAACCGCCGCTTCGACCGGGCGCTGGCCAGGCTGCACGGCATCATCGACGCCATCATCGCCGAGCGCCGCGCCGCCCCGGACGCGCACGACGACCTGCTGGCCACCCTCCTGGCGGCCACCGACGACGGCCGGGAGGACGACGACGCCGGCCGGAGCGCCGGCGGCCGCTGCCCGGTGGACCACACCCGCGACCGCCCCGCACCACCACCCACCGCCAAGGAGGCCACCGACGCCAAGGAACCGCTCACCGACCAAGAGGCCCACGACCAGCTGATGACCTTCCTGGTGGCCGGGATCGAGACCACCGCGCTGGCGCTCGCATGGACGTTTCACCTCCTGTCGCGGCACCCCGAGGAAGAACGCCGGCTGCACGCCGAGGCCGACAGCGTGCTCGCCGGCCGCCCGCCGGGCCCCGGCGACCTGCCCAGGCTCGGCCACGCCCGGCGCGTGGTCACCGAAGCCCTGCGCATGTATCCCCCCGGCTGGGCCCTGACCCGCGTGACCACCACCGAGACCACCCTGGCCGGCCGGCGGCTGGCCCGGGGAAGCACGGTCCTGTACAGCGCCTACGTGCTGCACCAGGACCCGGTCGCCTTCCCCGACCCCCAACTGTTCGACCCCGACCGATGGTTGCCGGAACGGGCAGGAAGCGTTCCGAGCGGTGCGATGCTCCCGTTCGCCGCAGGCAACCGCAAGTGCATCGGCGACCACTTCGCGATGACCGAAGCCGTGCTCGCCCTTGCCGCCATCGCCGCGCGCTGGCGTCTGCGCCCGCTGTCCGCCGGGACCGTACGACCGGTCCCGGCGGCCGTGCTGAGCCCGGGCCCGCTGCCCATGGTCTGCGAGCCACGCGGCAGCCGCCCGGGTGCCGGAGCGCCGGCCGCGCCAACTGAAGCACCGTGAACATGGAGAGAGAACCATGCAGGCAACAGGCTACGGCGTCCCGGAATTCGACCTGCCCGCCGCCGGGTGGGGCCAGGTCCGACTGGCGCGAGACCGGGCGGACGGCGAACCGGACGGCACGGCGGCGCGTTCCGCCGTCGAGATCCCCCCGCTGTTCTGCCCCATCCCGGCAGCACCGCACCACGAGACCGCCGCGATCGAACGGCGCGTGGTGGACTGGATGGCGCAGTTCGGATTCTGCGACGACGACTTCCACCACGCCCAGGTCATCGCCAACCGCACCGCCGAGTGGGCGTGCCGGATCGCCCCCGGCGGCACGGCCGACCCGCTGCAGATCGGCGCCGACTGGTCCTGTCTGGGCCTGCTGCTGGACGACGTGTACCTGGACGGCGGCCTCTACAGCCGGCACCCGGAACGGTTCCTCCCGATGGCCGTCCAGGTCATCCACGGCGCCGACCACCCCGAG
Source organism: Streptomyces sp. NPDC017056 (assembly GCF_044332485.1). NCBI lineage: Bacteria > Bacillati > Actinomycetota > Actinomycetes > Kitasatosporales > Streptomycetaceae > Streptomyces > Streptomyces sp. NPDC017056. The sequence goes on from NZ_JBIRPD010000002.1 coordinate 541,595, forward strand.
ACCACCGACGACAAGACGGCCGACCCGTACACCGCGGCTTTCGGCGAGGTCTCGCACCGCTACCGCAGGCACGCCTCCGGCACGGTCGTACGACGGTGGATCGACGGCGTTGCCGAATGGTTTCTGGCGGCGTCGGTGGGCCTGGCCCAGCGGGCTTCGGGCACCGTGCCGACCCTGGCGGAGTACTTCGTCATCGGGCCGCGGGACCGCGGCACCAAGGCGTCCATCGCCGTCATCGAGATGGCGGAGGGCACCTCACTGCCCAACGAGGCGGCGGAGACACCGCGGATACGGGCCCTGACCCAGATCGCGTCGGCCCTGGTGACCTTCGCCAACGACGTCTACTCCTACCACCGCGAGGTCAAGGAGCAGTCGCTGGAGTCCAACCTCGTCGGCGTCCTGGAGCACGAGCTGCGCGTGCCGCCCCAGGACGCCATGGCCAGGGCCGCGGCGCTGCACGACCGGCTGATGTGCCTGTACGTCACCCTGCGGGACCGGACCGCCTGCCGCGCCGCCCCCGAAATCCGCTGCTACCTGGGGCAGCTGGACCACTTCATCCGCGGCAACCTGGACTACAGCGCCGTCACCCCGCGCTACCGGACCGACCCGAGCGCCGTCCCCGACCCGGCGCCCGCCTTCGGTGTATGGGCGGACTCGCCCTGTGATGGGAGCCTCGAACCGCTGCCGCTGCGCCCCGTCGCGTGGTGGTGGGACCAGCTGAGCCCCGCGGTGTGAGGCGCCGGCGGCATCCGCCGTCGCCGTGGCCCCCAGGGCCCCGGCGGGTCTTCCCGGCCCCCGCGGCCCGTCGAACCTCTTTGGTACCCGCGGCGCCGGCGTCCCCTCGCGGGCCCGGCGCCCGTACCGGCAGGAAGGGTGAACCGGTGTGAGTGCAAAGCCCCGTGTCGTCGTGGTGGGCGGCGGTATCGCCGGCCTGTCCGCGGCCTTCCGGCTCCAGCGGGCCGGATGTGAAGCCGTCGTCCTGGAGAGCGCGGGACCCGAGGCGGTCGGCGGCCGGATGGCCACCGTCGACGTCTCGGGGTTCGCCGTCAACCGGGCGGCGACCATCCTCATCAACAGCTACCGCGAGCTGATACGCCTGATCGCGGCGGCCGGCCTGGCGGGCGAGGTGGTGCCGGGGGCCGACCTGTTCGGCCTGGTGCGCGGCGGCCGGGTGGACCGGGTCCGCCTCGGCTCCCGCCGGCAGCTCGCCACCGGCGGGCTGCTGACCAGCTTCCCCCTGGGCGACGTCGCCAAGCTGCTGCGGGACTACCGCCGCGTCCGCCCCTTGCTGACGCCGCACGACATGTCCGCGATGGCCGCGGCCGACTTCGAGTCCGTACACCAGTACGCGACCCGCCGCGGCCTGCGCCCCGAGACGCTGGAGTACCTGCTCGACCCGCTGGTCTCGGGCCTGTGCCTGGGCGAGCCCGAAGAGGTCTCGGCCGCGATGCCGTTCGTCTTCATCGACGTCATCCTGTGCGGCGGCGGCTTCTTCACCTCGCGCGAGGGCGTGGGCTTCCTGCCCAAGGGCCTGGCCAGGCAGCTCACCGTCGAGTACCGCGCGCGGGTCACCTCGGTCGAGGACCGCGGCGACGAGGTGGCCGTCACCTGGCACCGGCCGGGCGAGCCGGAGCACCTGGAGACCGCGGCCGCCTGCGTGCTGGCCGTACCGCCGCCGCAGGTACCGCAGCTGTACGCACAACTCACCGCCGAACAACGCGAGTTCCTGGCAGACGCCCCGTACGCGCGCAGCGTCCACGTCGCCTTCGGACTGGACCGGCCCACGGCGGAACGGGCGATGCTGGTGCAGGCGTCCCGCGTCGAACACCCCGACCTCTGCGCCTTCGTGCTGGAGCACAACCTCTCCCCGCGGCGCGTGCCGGAGGGGACCGGGCTGGTCATGACCCACCTGCGCGGCGCGTGGTCGGACCGCAACTGGGACCTGGGGGACGACAAGGTGGTCGACCACGTCCTGGCGGGCGTCCGGCGGCTCGGCATCCTGCCCGAGCTGGAACGCCACACCACGATGACGCACATCTGGCGCGTCTCGCCGTGCCTCATCGGACGCCGGCCGGGGGACTACCGGGCCATCGCCCGGTTCGCGGCGGGGTTCGGCGCCGACGGCCGCGTCCAGCTCGCGGGCGGCGACTACCTGGGCCACTCGACCACCAACAGCAGCGTGTGTTCCGGGGAACAGGCCGCCAGGAACCTCCTGGACCGGCTGCGTACGGAAGGGGCGCTCACGCCGACGCGCCGCTGACCCGCCCGAGGTGGCCTGAACCGGCCCCACGCCACCCCGATTCACCCGTGAGAGTGACACCTCGCGGGTGGATCGAGCGTGCGCGAAACGGTACGTGCGGGCGCGCATAGCACGGCCGGCACCCCGATGTGCCGCATGTCGCCCATCCTGGTTACCGCGGGTCCGTATCGGCGTACGCTCTGCGCTATCCGCAGGCAGAGTGCGACCCAAGCGGCCCGCGCTCACGGCGGGCGGGACAAGCCGGCGAGGCGAACGGATTCGGTCATGGCTGGGTGGGAACACGTGCGGGACGTACGGCGGGGTCTGCTCGAAAGGAACACCGAACTCGGCGCCCTGGACGCGGCCCTGACCCGGCTCTGCGGGCCGGGGGACGGACCGGCCGCCGCCCGGCGCGGCGGCCTGCTCTCCTTCGCGGGACCGGCCGGCATGGGCAAGACCGCGCTGCTCGCCGAGGTGCGCGCCCGCGCCACGGCCTACGGCTGCACCGTGCTCTCGGCACGCGGCGGCGAGCAGGAACAGGGCATGGCGTTCCACGTCGTGCGCCAGCTCGTGCAGCCGGTACTGGCCGCCTACGACGACGACTACCGCACCGTACTGGGCAGTTGGTACGACATCGTCGCACCCGCCGTCGGCCTCGTCGCCGACGCGGGCGGCAGCATCCCCGACCCCACCGGCGTCCGCGACGGCCTGGACTGGCTGCTGACCCGCTTCGCCGTACAGCAGGCGCCCACCGTGCTCGTCCTGGACGACGCCCACTGGGCCGACCAGGAATCCCTGAGCTGGCTGACCGCCTTCGCGCCGCGGGCCGAGGACCTCCCCATGCTCGTGGTGGTCGCCTACCGGCCCGAGGAACTGACCCGCGGCGCCGGCCCCTTCCGGCGGCTGGCCGAGCGCCACGCCTCCCGGCCCTTCCCCCTCACCCCGCTCACCTGCGACGCGGTCGCCAGCATCGTGCGCGAGGCACTCGGCGACGAGGTCGAGGACAAGTTCTGCACCGAATGCTGGACGGTCACCGACGGCAACCCCTTCGAGACCGTCGAACTCGCCGCAGGACTGAGCGAACGCGGCGTCAAGGGCAGCCGCGACGACCTGCCCGCACTGCGCGAACTGGCCTCCGCGGTCAAGGGAAAGGGCCTGGTCGACCGGCTGGACCGGCTCGGCGGCGCGGCCGTACGGCTCGCCTGGGCCACCGCCGTACTGGGCACCTCGGCCACCCTCGACGTGACCGCCGGCGTCGCCGCACTGGGCAGCGAGTCGGCGGTCGACATCGTCGCCCAGCTGCGCGAGGCCCGCATCCTCGCCCCGGCCGAAGGACCGGACGGCACCCTGCAGTTCGTCCACCCGCTGATCGCCACCGCCGTCCACCGGGCCATCCCCACCGCGCTGCGCGTCGGCATGCACAACATGGCCGCCGAAGCCGTCGTGGAGGCCGGACTCGGGCCGACGGTCGCCGCCCGGCACCTGCTGGAGGTGCCCTGCCAGGGCGACGACTGGGTCGTCCAGCGGCTGCGCCAGGCCGCACGCGAATACGTACGGGCCGGGGCGCCCGACGCCGCCCGCCGCTTCCTGGCCCGCGCCCTGCGGGAGCCCCCCTCGCCCGAACACCGCGCCGCCGTCCTCTTCGAGCTGGGCGCCGCCACCTTCCTCACCGCACCCGACGTCACCGTCAACTACCTGCGCGAAGCCCTCGACGAACCGGACATCGACCCCGGGCTGCGCGAGGCCGTCACCTACCGGCTGGCCCAGGCGCTCGCCCACACCGACCAGGTAGCCGAGGCCGCGGCGGTCGCCGCCGAGGAGGCCCGGCGCACCAGCGTGCCCGGCACCCGGCTGCGGATGCAGGCCGAGAACTTCGTCTGGAGCGCCTTCCGGGCCGACGAACCGGACTCGGCCGCCCGCTCCCGCAGGCTGGCCAGGCTCGCCGACCACCTGGCCGGCGACGGCCTCGCCGAGCGCTGCATCCTGGGCCTGCGCGCCTGGGACTGCGTGGTGCACGGCGAGCCCGCGGCCACCGCCCTGCGCTACGCCGAAGCCGCGCTGGTCGGCGGGCTGAGCTGGACCGAGGACAACCGCGGCTTCGAGGTACCGGTCGCCGTCGCCATGACGTTCATGTACTGCGACCAGCCGGGCCGCGCCGAGGAACTGTTCAACCGCGGCATGGCCGAGTGCGAGCGCAAGGGCTGGCGCGGCGCCCACCTGGCCTTCGGCCACGCCCTGCTCGGCTACATCCGCTACCGCCGCGGCGCGCTGGCCGAAGCCGAGGCACTGGTGCGCGAGGGGCTGCGGATCGCCGAACGCGTCGGCGGCGCGGTGCCCGCCCAGTGGTACGCCATCGGCATCCTCATCGAGATCCTGCTCGCCCGCGGCCGCGTCCAGGACGCGCAGGACCTCGCCGACCGCTTCGGCTACGGCGACCTGGTGCCCAACGCCGTCGTCTACCCCGACTCCCGCACCGTCTACAGCGAGCTGCTGCTGGCCCGCGGCCTGCACCGGCACGCCGAGCACCACCTCAAGGCGGTCGGCCGGCGGCTGGAGGCGCGCGGCATGCGCAACCCGGCCTGGTGCCCCTGGCAGCTGCACCTCGCCCGCGCCACGGCGCTCACCGACAGCCCGCGCGCCGTCGAACTGGCCGAGGAAGGCGTACGGCGGGCCCGCAGGTTCGGCACCCCGACGGCGATCGGCGAGGCACTGCACTGCGCCGCCACCGTGATCGGCGGCGGGCAGGCACTCAAGCTGCTCGCCGAAGCCGTACGGGAGCTGGAGCACTCACCCGCCGGATACGCGCTGGCCGAGGCCCTGGTCGACCACGGCGCCGCCCTGCGCCGCGCCGGACTGCCCCACGACGCCGCCGAGCACCTCTACCGCGGCCTGGAAGGCGCCGTGCACTGCGGGGCCGACGGCCTGGCGTCCCGCGCCCGCGACGAGCTGTCCGCCGCCGGGCTGCGCCCCCGCCAGCTCCACACCACCGGCACCGACGCGCTCACCGCGCAGGAGCGGGCGGCGGCCGAACGGCTCGCCCTCGGCTGGTCCACCCGCCGCATCGCCGAGGAGCTGGCCGCCCCGGAGGCCGTCGTGACGCGCCTGCTGTCCAGCGTCTGCCGCAAAATGGGCACGGACTACGCCGGGCTGCCCCGGCTGCTGGAAACCTCGGCGGCGGCCACCGGACCGGCCGGGCCGCCGCGGGGTTGACGCGGGGCCCGCCGGCCGGCGGCAGCCACGTACGATGGCGGTATGTCCTTCCTCCGCCGCCGCAGCGCAGCCACGCCCGCCGGGCCTGACTTCGACGTCCTCGCCATGGACCCCGGGGACTGGCCCGGCAACCTCGGAGCGGGGCTGCTGCCCGCCCCCGACGGCAGCTGCCAGGGGGTCTTCCTCCGCTACGACCTGTTCGGCGGCCGCGGACCCGCGATGGTCATCGGCAACCTCCCGGAAGGCTCCCCGGCGCGCGAGCCGGGCGAGGGCGAGGTGCCGTTCGAGGTGGCGCAGCTGCTCGCCGCCCTCGGCAACGACGAGCCGGTCACCGTCGTCGAGACCGAGGACACCCCGGTCATGCACGACGACAACCTGCTGATCGTCAAGCGCATCAAGTGCTCGGAGGGCCGGATCTCCTGCGCGCAGTTCGACCGCAGCGACGGCGTGCTGGTGACCATCGCCAGCTGGGACCGGCCGATCACCGACGACCTGTACGCCCTGCTGAAGCCGCTGCCCGCGGAGATGTTCCAGCAGGGCTGAGGCCCGCGCCGGAAGGACCGCGCCCGGCCGGCGGCCGGGCGCGGCATGCCGCTTACCGGTGCGACGGGCGGACGTCGACGTCCGCTGCCCGTACGTACCCCACCCGGTGCCCCACCTGGATCTCGTAGTAGACGTCCTCGCCGCGCACGACCGTGTGCCCGGAGACGTCGAACGTCGGCGCGTAGAAGTACTCGCCGTGCACCCGGTTGCCGACGGCGTACCGCTGCCCGGCCAGGAGCTTGTACGGCAGCGGCGTGACGGCCTGCACCGGCACCCCGGGCGGGTAGGCCGCCGGCTCCGGGTACGCCCGTCCGTACACCGGGATGTCCGCGCGGCCGGCCTTCGGCGTGGCCACCGGGCCCTCCGCGTCGACCGCCGTCGGCTGCGCCGCCGGATTGTGGAACCACGCTTTCTGGCCGAGGTACCAGATGGCGGTCCACTCGCCCCGGCGCTCCGCGACCGCGTACCGCTGGCCGGTGGTGGCGCGGGCACCGGTGTCGTTGACGCCGGTCGTCGAGGGGCTGCCGTCGGGGCGCAGCCCGATGTCCTTGACCAGCGGCGCGCTCACATCGGGCGCGGTGTGCAGCCGGACGGCGGTGGAGCCGTGCGGCGCGCACGGCTCGCCCGGCTTGACGCAGTCCGTGTAGACGGGCCGGTGCCGGTCGTAGTCGGGGCGGATGGTCACCAGGCCGCCCTTGGGGCCCGCCGTACGCACGAACGGCTTGCCCAGCAGCCGGAAGTAGTGCGCCCAGTCCCAGTAGGGGCCCGGGTCGGTGTGCATCCCCTTGATCGTGGCGGGCGTCGTGCCCGGCACGTTGTCGTGGCCGATGATGTGCTGCCGGTCCAGCGGCAGGTCGTACTTGTGTGCCAGGTACCGCACCAGCCGTGCCGAGGCCCGGTACATCGCTTCCGTGTACCAGGCGTCCGGAGCCGCGAGGAACCCTTCGTGCTCGATGCCCACGGAGTGCGCGTTGACGTACCAGTTGCCCGCGTGCCAGGCGACGTCCTTCGTCGGCACGTGCTGGGCGATCAGCCCGTCCGCCGACCGGATCGTGTAGTGCCACGACACGTACGTCGGGTCCTTGATGAGCTTGAGCGTCGTCTCCCACGACCCCTCGGTGTCGTGGACGACGATGGCGTCGACACTCTGGTCCTCGGGCCGGTCCGCCTTGTCGTGGTTGCCGTAGTCGCCGTCGCCGAACTCCTCGTACGGCGCCGGCACGGAGATGCAGGAGACCGTACGCGGGCATTCCAGGCGGGCCCCGGCCGGCGCGGCGGCCCGCAGGCCCAGGCGCCCGGCCTGCGCCCGGTCGGCCGTCACCCCGGGCGCGGCGGGCAGCGTCACCCGCTGGCCCGAGTCGGTCGTACGGGACTCGCCGTGCCGGAGCACGTCGTACACGTCGTCGGCGAAACCCGCCGCGGTCCGGGCGTCGTCCGCGCCCGAATAGCGCGCGACGGCGCCGTACCAGCGGGCGGGGTCGGCGGTGCGCAGCCCGAGGCGGCGCTGTTCGGCGGCGAGCAGCGCCGCTCCGCCGCCGATGTTGGCCGCCGGGTCCTCGCGCAGCCGCTCGGCCGGCAGCCCGGTCAGCGCGGCCGCCCGGTCCAGGGTCCGCAGGCGCGCCGGGAGCGGGGTGGTGGCCGGCGGCTGGGCGCTGACCTGCTTGCGGGGGCGCGAGCCGTCGCCGCGCGGGTCCTCGCCGCCCTCGCCGTGGTGCGGCCGCTCGGCCAGCGCCGTACGGGCGTCGGTCAGGTGCATGGGGCCGTAGCCGCCGGTCACGCTGGGCGCGCCGCCGTGCCCGTCCCAGCGCGACTCCATGTACGCGACGGCCAGCAGGACGCCCTCCGGCACGCCGTAGCGCGCGGAGGCGTCGGCGAACGCCCGCTGGAGGGCGCCGGCGTCCTGCTGCCGCGCCGTGGCGCGGGGCGGCCCCGTGTCGGCGGACGGCGCGGCCGAGACCAGGGGCAGCAACAGGGCCGCCGCCGCGGTGGCGGTGGCGGCCCTGCGCGCTCTGGAACGGGAGGTTCTCTTCTCGTCTTCCGGGGCGGATCCTCGCAATGCAGCCTCCTCTGGCCGACCGGGCCGAGCCGGGGCGTGTGACGGATGGTGTGCATACGGCCGTGCGCGGGACCGGACTTGTCGAATACAGCTATCGCCTGGCCGACGATCCGTCAATCACCGTGCGCCACAAGGGTTTCGCATGTCAGCACGCGTACCGGAGCCGCATTCGAGGAGCGGTCGCACGCGGGCACACGTGAGCGGCGCGCCCGCATCCGGACGCGCCGCTCATACCCCCCTTGGCGGATCAGCGGGTGCCGACCGCCGCCCGCACCGCACGGCGTGCCATCTGGCAGTCGTCGTGCAGCCGGCGCAGGAGCAGCCGCTGCTCCTCGCCCGCCGCCAGCGCACCGGGCTGTCCCGGACCCGGCGTGCCCGTCGGCGTGGGCTCGCGCATGGTGCGCTGTACGGCGGTCTCGTAACGCCGTATTTCGCGGGTGAGCACCAGCATCAGATTGACCAGGAAGGCGTCCCGCGCGGCCGGCCCGGCGGCCTGCGCGAGCTGGCTGATCTGACGGCGCGCCACGGGGGCGTCGCCGAGCACCGACCACAGCGTGGCGAGGTCGTAGCCCGGCAGGTACCAGCCGGCGTGGTCCCAGTCGAGCAGCACCGGACCGGCGGGGGAGAGCAGGACGTTGTTCAGCAGCGCGTCGCCGTGGCAGAACTGGCCCTGGGTGTGGGCGAGGCCGTGCAGCAGCTTCTGCAGGTCGCCCAGGTCCCGGTCGGTCAGCAGGCCGAGGTCGTGGAAGCGCCCGATGCGGCCCGCGTAGTCCAGCGGCGCGTCGAACATCCCGGCGGGCGGCCGCCAGAGGTTGACCCGGCAGATCGCGCCGAGCGCGGCCCGTACGTCCGCGCGCGGTGGTGCTTCGGTCGGATGCCGTTGGAGGGAGGCGACCCGGCCGGGCATCCGCTCGACGACCAGGGTGCAGTTCTCGGGATCCGCGGCGACCAGCCTGGGTACGCGCACCGGGGGGCGGTGGCGTACGAAGGCCCGATAAGCAGCTATTTCGTGCCGGAACCGCTCGGCCCATGCGGAGGAGTGGTCCAGTAAACACTTGGCGACCGCGGTCGTGCGGCCGGTGGTGCCCACCAGGAGGACCGACTTGCCGCTCCGGCGCAGCACCTGGACCGGATGGAACTCGGGGCAGATGCGGTGCACGGAGGCGACCGCGGCGCGCAGCTGGGCGCCCTGGGGGCCGGACAAGTCGAGTCTCCCGCTGAGCGGTTGGGCACCCCCCCCTTGCGCCCGCCGGTTGCGGCCGCCGGAGAGGCCGGAGACCGCCCCCGGAGACTGGGAGGGGTCGAGATACGGTCCGCTTCCCGGAGGCTGCGGACGGTACGGCCGGTTCGGGGCGCTCACGGCGGACGATGCTGCGTACATGGGTGAGACAGATCCCTTCGTGCGCCGACGAGTTGCGAGCGGCTCCCGGCCCGATGAACGGGTCCCCGAAAGGGCCCGATTCCGGTGTCCGCACCCTGGGGAATGCGGTACCGACACCGGGCCGGGGGCTGCACTTCTACAGAACACGCGGGCGCGGGTGGCAGACCATCTGGCGGACCCTGGCGAACCCTGGCGAATGCTCGCAAGCGTCCGGGACGGGCCGTTACTGTCAAGTCAGTCGAGGAACCTGGGGGCTTGACGTGGACAGGGAGCCGAACACCCGTCTCGCGGACCTTTTCGGCCTGGCCGGCTGGTCCAAGGGAGAACTCGCGAGACTGGTCAACCGGCAGGCGGCCGCCATGGGGCATCCGCAGCTGGCGACCGACACCTCGCGGGTCCGGCGCTGGATCGACACGGGGGAGACCCCGCGCGACCCGGTTCCCAAGGTGCTGGCAGCCCTGTTCACCGAGCGTCTCGGCCGTGTCGTAACCATCGAGGACCTCGGGTTCGGTCGTTCCGGGCGCGCGGGGAAGAAGCAGGCCACGGACGGTCTCCCGTGGCCGCCCGAGCGGACGGCGGCGGTCCTCACGGAATTCACGGGAATGGACCTCATGCTCAACCGACGCGGCTTGGTGGGCGCGGGCGCGGCACTCGCCGCCGGCTCAGCGCTCAGCAGCGCCATGCACGACTGGCTGCACACCGATCCGGCGCTGGCAGCCGACGCCCCCCGATTCGACGACCCGTTTGCCGACAACACCATCGACCAGATCGGTTTCGACCGCTACGAGGCGGCCCCCGTGGGGTCGCAGGAGATCGACGCCCTGGAGCGTTCGGTCGAGGTCTTCCGCGCCTGGGACGCGGCCCGCGGCGGCGGGCTCCAGCGCAAGGCCGTGGTGGGCCAGCTCAACGAGGTGGGCGGGATGCTCGCCTACCGCCACCCCGAGCACCTCCAGCGCAGACTGTGGGGGGTGGCGGCCAACCTCGCCGTCCTGGCGGGCTGGATGTCCCACGACGTGGGGCTGGAGCCCACCGCCCAGAAGTACTTCGTCATCGCGGCCCACGCGGCGCGCGAGGGCGGCGACCGCCCGCGCGCGGGCGAGGCGCTGTCCAGGGCGGCCCGCCAGATGGTGCACCTGGGCCGCCCCGACGACGCCCTGGACCTGATGAAGCTGGCCAAGTCCGGCTCCGGGGGCGAGACCCTGCCGCGGACCCGCGCGATGCTGTTCACCATCGAGGCGTGGGCCCAGGCGACCAAGGGCAACGGCCAGGCCATGCGCCGGACCCTCGGCGAGGCGGAGGAGCTGTTCGTCTCCGACCGGGGCGACGTGCCACCGCCGAGCTGGATGCAGATGTTCGACGAGGCGGACATGCACGGCATGCAGGCCCTGGCCTTCCGCACGCTCGCCGAGCACGACCCGCGGGCGGCGAAGGTCGCCCAGCTCCACGCCAAGGAGGCGCTGCGGCTGCGCGACAACGGCCGGCAGCGGTCGCAGATCTTCGACTACCTCTCCCTGGCCTCGGCGTGCTTCATCGGCAACGACCCCGAACAGGCCGACCGGTACGCCCGGCTGGCACTGGTGTCCATCAAGGAGAACTCCTCGCACCGCACCTGGGATCGGCTGCGTGAGATGTACCGGCTCACCGGCCAGTACTCGGACTACGGCCAGATCCAGGACCTGCGGGAGGAGATCCAGCGCGTCATGCCGAAGGCCAAGTCCAAGGGGCTCGGTCCCGGGCTGGGCCCGGTGGGCAAGAGCCTGCGGATCTGACACCCGCGTACGACGGCGTACGCAGGTTCCCTACGACGGAAACCGGAAGACGGCAGACCAACGGGCGGCCCGGACCACGCCGCTCTCCGTCACCCGCTCACCCTGGCGATCAGCACACACGCGTCGTCCTCGCGTTCGGCGCTGCCGAACTCCTCGGCGACGACGCGGACACAGTCCTGCGCGTTACGGGCCGCGGCGAACCGCGGTGCCAGCGACAGGAGGCGCTCGGTCCCCTCGTGGGGCGCGAGCGTGCCGTGCGACCGGCGCGGCACCAGTCCGTCGGTGTGCAGCACCAGCAGGTCGCCCGGCGCCAACTGCTCCGTGCGCTGGGTGTAACGGGCGCCGGTGGTGGCGCCGAGCAGGACGCCCTCCGGTGGGGACAGCGGGCTTCCCGTGCCGCCGCGGAACAGCAGCGGGGCGGGATGCCCGGCCTGGGCCCAGACCAGCCGGCGGGTGGCGGGGTCGAAGCGGCAGCACACCGCGCTGCCGAGGGCGGGCTGCGCGGAGACGTCGAGCAGCTGGTTGAGGTGGCCCATCAGCGGGCCCGGGTCCTGCCCCGACACCGCCATGCCGCGCAGCGCGCCGAGCACCATGGCCATGGCCGAGGTGGCGGTGGCGCCGTGGCCGGTGAGGTCGCCGACGCTCAACAGTGTTCTGCCGTCCGGGAGTTGCAGGGCGTCGTACCAGTCGCCGCCGATCAGGGCGCTGGTGCCGGAAGGGAGGTAGCGCGCGGCGAGGTCGAGTGCGACGGGCCCGCCTTGCGGGAACCGCAGGGAGCCGCGCCACGGCGGCAGCACGGCTTCCTGCAGTTCGACCGCAAGCCGGTGCTCGGTCCGCGCCTGATGCCGTTGGCGCTGCAGCGAGTCACGGGTCTCGCGCACCGCCCGCTGGCTGCGACGCAGCTCGCTGACGTCCCGCAGCACGGCCCACATGCATGCGGTGCTTCCGTCGGCTTCGAGCACCGGCTCGCCCACCATGTGCACCGTGCGCACGCTCTGGTCGGTGCGCACGATGCGGAATTCGCCGTCGATCGGACGGCCGTCGACCAGGCAGTCCGTGACCATCGTGGTCAGCAGCTGCTGGTCCTCGCTGAAAACCAGGGAGGGCAGCTCGTCCAGGGTCAGCGGCCCGTCCGCCGGCTCCCGGCCGAAGATCCCGAACAGCTCCTCCGACCAGCTCACCTCGTCGGTGAGCAGGTTCCACTCGGCGCTGCCGACCCGGCTGAGCAGCGAGCCGGCCGGGGGCGCGTCCTCGGGCGGTGCCACGGGCAGCCCGGCATGCGGGAGGCCGTCGTCCGGCGCGTCCGCGGCCGTCTCGGGGTCGGCGGGCAGGCCGTCCCGGAGCTGGTCCAGGTGTCCGCCGAGGTCGTCGAGGTGGTGGACGGCGAGGTCGCACAGCGCGCGCTGCCAGCGCAGCCGGGCGTCGGCGGGTTCGTCGTCGGCTGCCGAGGTCTCGCGGCGTACGGCGTCGAGGCCGCCCCGCAGCCGGCGGGCCTGCGTGATCAGCGCCTCGACCACGTCGCGCTCGGGGGGCTGGGCGGCTGGTCGGTCCGCGAAGAGGGGGGACGGCATGACGTACTCCGTTATCAGGCGGCGCCGGGGCCAGGTCTGATGGAAGGGCCGGTAACGACTGTTGCACAGGCTGCGACCGCCCGTAAGGGATTTGGCATTACCCGATACGGTGGTGCATTCGGCATATGCCCCTGGCCTCCCTGGCGCAACCCTCGGCCGAATCGGCGGAATGGAGCGTTCCAGGCTAGGCTGCGGCCGCCGTAGCGCGCACGCCCCCACCGATCCATGGTGGGAACGACGCATACGACCCGTGGACACCGGCAAGAATGCCGGTCAGCGGAAATCCCGTTGCCAGCCTGTCCCCCGCACCGGATGCTGACCTCATGTTCGATCCAGACATAGCGCCCAGTGGCACCCTGCTCGGCCTCCTGCAGCGAGGCCGCGGCGACGGGACCCTGCATGCCCTCGCGGCGCCGCGGGCCGAGGCGCTCGCGGCACTCAACGACAGCGTGCTGCGCGACCCCCGCCGCGACTGGCAGGTCGAGAACCGCTCCCTGTACTACGCGCGGCTGTACATACAGCTCGACGGCGGACTCGAAGAGATCGAACGGCACCTCTTCCACCCCGACGACCTCACCGACCCCGGTGAGGAGCGCACCGGCCTCGCCCTCGCCGTACTCGGCCACCTCGCCGCGTACGGCAGGGACGCCGCCCTCCTGCTGCTGCGCAGCTACGCCGCCGCCGGCAGCAACTGGCGCTGGGCCCTCGACGAGCTCGCGCTGCGCGACGACGACGCGGGCCTGGCCACCCTCGCCCCCGCCGTCCTGGCCCGCTTCCCCCGTACCCGCGAGGGCGACGCCGAGCTGGCCACCGCCGTCCGGGACGCCTTCGAGCCCCGCCCGTGGCGGCTGTGGGCCGACGACCCCCGCTACGGCGAGCGCATCCGCGCCGCGCAGGAACAGGGCTGCTTCGACCGCTGGCAGCGCCAGCTGCGGCCCAGCGGGCCGCGCCCCGGCTGGAGCGTCACCGAGGTACTGGCCTGGGCCCAGCAGGGCCTGGAACTTCACCCGGAAGAGTGGCGGCAAGTCCCGGCCGCGCGTTGCCTCGCGGCCGTCGCGGGCCCGGAGGACCGCCCCGAGCTGCTGCGCGCCGCGCGCACCGGACCGGAAGCGGCCCGCGCCGCCGCGCTGCGCCACCTCGCCGAACGCGACGACCCGGACGCCCTCGACCTCATCGAGGCCGCGGCCGCCGACCCCTTCTCCAGCCGGCCGCTCGCCGAGGCCGCGCTCGCCGCCTTCGAACGCATGCGCAGTGTGGCCGCGATCGAGCGGGCCCGGCAGTGGGCCCCGCGCCCGGACGGCCTGGGCGCGGCCGGCGCCACGATGCTGGCCCGCCGCGGCAGCCGCTCCGACGCCGACCTGGTACTGGCCGCGCTGCGCCGCACGGTGCGGACCGAGGGCCCGGACGCCTGCGGGCTGTGGGAGCTGGTCGACGGGGCGGGACGCCTCGGCGTGGCCTGCGCGGCACCCGTTTTGCGCCACATCTACCGCGAGACCTCCTCCTCCCACCTCAGAGGCCGCGCCGCGGGAGCGCTGGCCGTCACCGACCCCGGCTTCCCGGCGGGCTTCGCCGTCGAGTGCCTGTGGGACTGCGAGGAGACCACCAGGGAACTGGCCGCCCGGCACGCTGCCACGGGTGACGCGCGCGTCGTGGAGCAGCTGCGCCGGCTGGCCGCCGACCCGGCCGAGGAGGCCGAGGTGCAGACGGCGGTGCGCAGCCGCTTCGGGCCGGACGCCTCGGCCGTCTGATCCGCGGCGTGCGGCGCCGGGACCGGCCCGCCGGGCCGGGCTCCCGGCGCCGCCGCCAACGCTCATGGGACGTTTCCCGGCTGGAAAGATCCACGTGGCCGGGGCCACGTCCGGTGGGCCGACAACAGCCGTATGCGTGTTGTCATCGTCACCGAGTCCTTCCCGCCCGACGTCAACGGCGTCGCCCACTGCGCCCTCGAAACCGCCCGGCACCTGGTACGCCGCGGTCACGACGCGCTCGTCGTCGCCCCGCTCGGTGCCGACGGGAGCCCGGACGGCGGGCGCGCCGGGCCCTGCCCCGTCGTCCGCGTGCCCTCCGTGCCGCTGCCGGGCTACCCGCAGGTCCGGCTGGCTCTGCCCGGCCGCAGGCTGGCCGCGGCGCTGGACGGCCACCGCCCCGACGTCGTACACCTGGCCAGCCCTTTCGTCCTCGGCGCGCGCGGTATGACGGCCGCCGCGCGGCGCCGCGTGCCCGTCGTCGCGGTCTACCAGACCGACCTGGGCCGCTACGCCCGCGCCTACCTGGGAGCCGGCGGCGGCACGGCCTGGCGGCGCATCCGGGCGGTGCACGCCGCGGCCGACCGCACCCTCGCGCCGTCCCGTTCCGCCCTGCGGGACCTGGCCGCGCACGGCGTGCCCAGGGTGCGCCTGTGGCCGCGCGGCGTCGACTCCGCACGGTTCCACCCCGCCCGGCGTGACGAGGTGCTGCGCAGCTCGCTCGCGGCGGGCCGGGAGCTGCTGGTGGGGTACGTGGGGCGGCTGGCGCCCGACAAGGAGGTGCGGCTGCTCGCCGCGGCCTCGCGGCTGCCCGGCGTGCGGACCGTGGTGATCGGGGACGGCCCGAGCGCCCCCGGCCTGCGCGCGGCGCTCCCCGGAGTGCGCTTCCTGGGACGCCGTACGGGCGACGAACTGGCGCGCCTGGTGGCGTCGTTGGACGTGTTCGTGCACACGGGCCGCTACGACACCTTCTGCCAGGCCGTCCAGGAGGCGATGGCGGGCGGCGTGCCGGTCGTGGCGCCCGCGGCGGGCGGCCCGCTGGATCTCGTGGCACACGGCCGTACCGGGCTGCTGGTGCCGCCGGGGGACGGGGCGGCGGTGCGCGACGCGGTGGGGCTGCTGGCCGGGGACCGGGCCCTGCGTGCCCGGCTGGGCGCGGCAGGCCGCAGGGCGGTCGAACACCGGACCTGGGAGGTCGTCGGCGACGAACTGCTGGGCCATTACGAGGACGTGCTCACGGACCGGACGGCGGTGGCGGCATGACGGCGGAAACATGCACTTCGGGGCGGTACGTCCTCGACGAGACCAGGTACGAGGGCGCCGGGCTGCGCATCGTACGGCTCGCGAACTTCGTCACCCCTCAGTCGGGCGGACTGCGCACCGCGCTGCGCGCGCTCGGCGCCGGGTACCGGGCCGCGGGGCACGAACCGGTCCTGATCGTGCCCGGACCCGCCGCGCGGGACGAGGCCACCGACCAGGGGCGGGTGATCACCCTGCCGGGTCCGGTCCTGCCGGGCACGGGCGGCTACCGGGTGCTGGCCGACCGGCGCCGCGTCCGCCGCCTCCTGGAGGCGCTGGCCCCCGACCGGCTGGAGGTCTCGGACCGTACGACGCTGCGGTGGACGGGCGAGTGGGCGCGGCGGGCCCGCGTCCCGGCGGTGATGGTGTCGCACGAGAGCGTGGACGGTGTGCTGCGGACCTGGGGCGTACCGTGCGGCCTGGCGCGCGGCGCGGCCGACCGGGCCAACGCGCGGACCGCGCACGCGTACAGCAAGGTGGTCTGCACGACGGAATGGGCGGCGGCCGAGTTCCTGCGGACCGGCGCGCGCAACGTCGTGCGCGCGCCGCTGGGCGTCGATCTCACGGCGCGGCACCCGGCCGCGCGCAGTCCGGAGCTGCGGCGGCGGTGCGCGGGCGGCGCCGATGTGCTGCTGCTCCTCTGCTCGCGGCTGTCACCGGAGAAGCGGCCTGGACGCGCGCTGGACGCGCTGGCGGAGCTGCGGTGGCGGGGCGTCGACGCGGCGCTGGTGGTGGCGGGGGACGGGCCGCTACGGGCCCGCCTGACGGCCCGCGCGCGGGCCGAGCGGCTGCCGGTGGCCTTCCTGGGGCACGTCGCCGACCAGACCGAACTGGCCGCCCTCCAGGCCGCCGCGGACGTGGCCGTGGCCCCCGGCCCCGCGGAAACGTTCGGTCTGGCGGCCGTGGAAGCCCTCGCCTGCGGCACCCCGGTCGTCGCCGACGCGGCATCGGCCCTCGCCGGCCTGGTCGGCACCGGCGGCGACACCGCCCTGGACGACGGCGCCTCCTACGCCGACGCGGTCCTGCGCGTCCTCGCCCGCCCCGAAGCCCACCGCCGCTCCGCCGCCCGGCGCCGCGCGGAACGCTACGGATGGCAGCCCGCCGTCGCCGCGTTCCTGGCCGCCCACGACGCCGTCGCCACGCCCTTGCCCACGAACCAGGCCACGGAACAGCCGTACGGGGCGGGGCAGGCCGGGAGGTGAAGCGGCGGCCGGGCCCCCGCGTCACACGCCGCTCGGCTCCGGCTCCCGTCCGCGCCGTGGCAGACGGGCGCGCCGGGGAAGCAGGAGCGGTGTGGCCAGCAGGAGGACACCGGCCAGCGCGATCGCGGTGCGCGGCCCCGTGAAGCCGGCCAGCAGACCCCACAGGGCGGTCACGGCGGCAGTGGTGACCTTGCCGGTGACCGACCACGCGGCCAGGGTGCGGGCGACCAGGTCCGTGTCGGCCAGGTCGAGCCGGCAGGTGGCGAGCACCGGCGTGAACACGCCCATGCACGTGATCAGCCCGAACTCGACGGCCATGACGAGCACCAGCCCGGCGGTGCCGGAAGGGACGCAGGCCAGCCCCACCGACCAGCACGCGCGCAGCGCCCCCGCGGTGCGCAGGACCGTGTGCCGGCCGAACCGCGCGACGAGCGGGCGGGCCAGCCGCGAGCCGACGAGGCCGCCGAGGCAGGGCACCGCGAAGGCGAGGCCGTACTGCCAGGGCGCGAACCCGAGCCGGTCGACCATCAGGACGACGAGCAGCGGCGAGGCCGCCATGATCAGGGCGTTGACCAGGACGCTGTTCAGCAACAGCAGGCGCAGCGCCGGGTGGGCCAGCACGTACCGCCACCCGGCGAGCAGGTCACGGGCCCGCAGCCGCGGTGCGCCGGTGCGCACCGGGCGCGGCTCGCCGCCGCCGATCGCGCGGATCCCCGCTGCCGAGAGCAGATAGCTGACCGCGTCGGCCGCCACGGTCAGCACCGGGCCGAACAGCCCGACCGCGGCGCCGCCGAGCGGCGGTCCGAGGATGGTGGCGGTCCACGTGGTGGACTCGAAGCGCCCGTTGGCGGCGAGCAGGTCCTCCGGCGGTACGAGCGCCTTCAAGTGCGCGCCGCTGGCCGCGGTGAAGGCGATGTCGGCCGCGGCCACGACGACGGACACCACCAGGAGGTGGGCGAAGCCGAGCCGGCCGAGCGCGAACGCGACGGGCACGGTCAGCAGCGCGGCGCACCGCACCAGGTCCATGGCGATCATCACCGGCCGCTTGCGGCGGAACTCCACCCACGGGCCGAGCGGCACCGCCACCACCGCGCCGACCGCCGTCCCCGCCGCCGCCAGCAGCGCCACCTCGGTCGTCCCGGCGTGCAGCACGAGGACCGCGATCAAGGGAAACGCGTCGAACGCGAGCCGGGTGCCGAACGCGCTGACCCCGTACGCCGCCCACAGCCACCCGAACCGCCGCCCCAGCGACCGCCCCGCCACCACGCGCTGCGCACCCCCGCTTCCCTGCCGGACATCCCCCTGTTGACCGACGAGATCAAAGCGGGCAGCTCCTCGGCAGGTCAAACAACCGCCGGGCGTACGGGCTCAACGATCCGTTGTGCGGGGTGCGGCTAGAGTCGGCCGACGTGAATCTCGATGCCGTGCGTACTTTCGTCACCGCCGCCGACGCGGGCCGGTTCCAGGACGCCGCAGCCGAGCTGTCGGTCACCCAGCAGGCGGTCTCCAAGCGCATCGCCGGGCTGGAGCAGGAACTCGGCGTGCTGCTGTTCGCCCGTACGGCACGCGGCGCCCGGCTCACCGTCGACGGTCAGGCGTTCCTGCCGCACGCCCGCGCCCTCCTCCAGGCCGAGGAGCGGGCCGCCGCCTCCGTACGGCCCGGCAGCCGCGCGCTGCGCGTCGACGTGATCGGCCGGCAGCTCGCACCGGCGGGCCTGCTGCGCGACTTCCACCGCGCGCACCCGCACACCGAGCTGGACGTCGTGACGCTCTTCGACGCCGACGAGGCCATCGCCGCAGTCCGGTCCGGCACGATCGACGCGTCCTTCCGTGCCCTCACCCTGCCCGCGCGGCAGCTCCCCGACGGCGTCGAGGCCGCCCGGGTGTTCGACGAGCCTCTCCAACTCCTCACCGGGCCGGCCCACGCGTTCGCCAACGCGCGCGCGGTCACCCTCGACCGGCTCGCCGGGCACCGCATCTGGATGCCCGGTGTCGTCACCGGAACCGAGTGGGGCGCGTACTACGAAGACCTCGCCGAGACCTTCGGGCTCACCATCGACACGATCGGCCCGGACTTCGGCATCGAACCCCTGCTGGACGCGATCGCCGACTCGACCGAGTTGGCGACCTTCGTCGGCGAGCAGACCCGGCTCGTCTGGCCGGCGGGACACGACCTGCGGCGCATCACCGTGCACGGACCGACCCCGGTCTACCCGCACTCGCTGGTCTGGCAAGCCGGCAACCCGCACCCGGCGCTCACCGCGCTCCGCGCCCATCTCGGCACCCCGCGGGCCGGCGGTCCGGACGCCGGGACGTGGGTACCGCGGTGGGCGGCCGGCGGGCCCAGCGGGCCGCGAGGACCGCGCAGACCATGAGCTGGAGTTGGTGGTAGAGCATCAGCGGCAGGACGACCAGGCCGGCCGAACTGCCGAAGAGGACCGACGCCATGGGCAGTCCCGTGGCGAGGCTCTTGTTGGAGCCGCAGAAGACGATGGTGATGCGGTCCGCCTCGCCGAACCCCAGCCGCCGCGCCGCCAGTGAGGTCGCGGCGAGGGCCAGGGCCAGCAGGGCCGCGGTCAGGGACAGCAGGGCGAGCAGCCGGGCCGGGGTGACCTGGTGCCAGATCCCTTCGTTCATGCCCTTGCTGAAAGCGGTGTAGACGACGAGGAGGATGGAGGCGCGGTCCAGGAGGCCGAGCGGTTTCTTGTGGCGGGTGAGGAAGGCGCCGGTCCAGGGGCGCAGGAACTGGCCCGCGGCGAAGGGCAGCAGCAGGTGGGTGGCGATGGACAGCAGGCCGGTCACCGAGAAGCCGGGGGCGGAGCCGATCAGCCAGGCCGCGAGCAGCGGGGTGGCCGCCATGCCCGCCAGGCTGGAGTACGTGCCGGCGCAGATCGCGGCCGGTACGTTGCCGCGGGCCGTGGAGGTCAGGGCGATGGACGACTGCACGGTCGAGGGGACGACGCACAGGAACAGGAGGCCGGTGTAGAGCCGGTCGGTGAGCAGGAGCGGGGCGAGGCAGCCGGCGGCCAGGCCCAGGAGCGGGAAGAGCACGAAGGTGCTCGCGCCGGTCAGCAGGTGCAGCTTCCACTGCCGTAGCCCGTGCACCGCTTCGCGGGTGGACAGTCGCGCGCCGTACAGGAGGAACAGCAGGCCGATGGCGAGGTCGGCGGCACGGCCCGCGGCCGCGGCGCCCCGTCCGGTGGCGGGCAGCAGAGTGGCGAGCAGGACCGTGCCGAGGAGGGCGGCGACGTAGGGGTCGGCCGCCCGCCTCAGCCGGTTCGGCCGGCTCGCCGGCCGGGTGCCCGGCGCCGTGTCACTCATCGTCGCCGGTCTGCCAGGGCGGGTGCCCGACCCGGGACGGGTCGGCCCCGGGACCGTTGGCGTCCCGCGTGTGGACGTCGATGGCGCCGCCGCCCCCGTCGTGGTCGCTGCCCGCCGTTCCCTTGCCGCCGAGCAGGGTGTTGAGCGTGCGGTCGACCTCCAGCCAGGAGTCCGCCCCGGAGTTGTCGACGACGAGCAGGCCGATGGACGTGCCGGCGCGGGGCGGCAGTGGCGGCTCCGACTCGTCGTCGGGGGTCTCGCACGGCGGAGCCGGGGGCTGTGGTGCGGGTGGTGCGGCCTGCGCGGCGCCGCCGCCCCACAGGACGCCCGCGAAGGCCGCGAGGGCCACGGAGACGGCGGAGGCGCGCGCGGACCGGGACCGCTTGCGGTCCCGGTACCGCCCGGCGCCGCCCCGGAAGGGGTTCGGTGCCATCAAGACGGCCTCACCTCACACCGTTGCCGGTTCGCGTGGTGTGCGGTGCCTGCTGATGTTCCTCTCCAGCAGTTCGGTGGCCGCTTTCAGTTCGATGCTTCCGGTCTGGCCGGTGTCGGGCAGCCGGCCGTCGGCCGTTTTGAGGTCGACCAGCGCGCCTTCGATCGCGCCGTGCGCGGCGAACAGGCAGGGGGTGCTGTAGATCGCCACGTCCACGCCCAGTTCGGTGAGTTCGGACAGGGACAGGCGGGGGGACTTGCCGCCCGCGATCTGGTTGAACAGCAGGGGCTTGCCGCCGACCACGGAGCGGATCCGCTCGATCCACTCCACGCTGCGCACCCCGTCGACGAGGACGACGTCCGCGTCGGTCTCGGCGAGGGCCGCCGCCCGCCGTACGATCTCGGCCTCTTCCGTGGCGTCCGTACGCGCCACCACGACCAGGTCCTGCCTGCTGCCGAGGACCAGGTCCAGCTTGTCGAGGTACTCCTCCAGGGGAAGGATCAGCTTGCCGTCCGCGTGCCCGCACCGGCGTGGTCGTTTCTGGTCCTCCAGGATCACGCCGGAGGCCCCGGCGCGCTCCAGGCGCTGGACGACGTGGCAGGCGACTTCCGGGTCCACGTAGCCGTCGTCGATGTCGACGAGCAGGTGCTGTGCGGGGAAGGCCAGGCGCAGCCGTTCCACGAATTGCACCATGTCGGGCCAGGCGATGAACCCGATGTCGGGAAGGCCGTAATGGGACGCGGCGAACCCGTAGCCGGAGACGAACATTCCGTCGTAGTGCTGTGCCGCGATGGAAGCCGAATACATGTCGTAGATGCCGATGAGCGGAGTCGTACGAGGCGACCGGACCGTCTCGCGCAGGGCGCTGCCGTACTGCATGCTTCTCCCGCCTCCCGGGCCCGCCGGTCGCGGGCCCCTTGGGATGTCGTGGATCCGACGGTCCCAGGAAACCAAGAGCTAGTAAAAGGATTCCGGGCATCAACACTCGTTTGATGAAGCGCCGCAGGTCGGAGGCGTAATTCAGAAAGAAAGAAGAAATGATGGGCGTACCGGGGAAGTGACGTTTCTTCGGTAGGCAAAGGGCGTGCCAAGGGGGCGTAAAGTCGATGAGCTGACATGCGACCGCCGACGAGCGGCAGGGCCCGCTGCCACAATGGCGGCATGACGGGACGCTGGGAGTTCTGGATCGACCGGGGCGGCACGTTCACGGACGTGGTCGGCCGGCGGCCCGACGGGCGGCTGGTCACCGGCAAACTGCTGTCGCACCGCCCCGGGAGCCGCGAGGACGCCGCCGTCGCCGGGATCCGGGCGATGCTCGGGCTCGCGCCCGGCGAACCGGTGCCCGCCGGGCGGATCGCCGTCGTCAAGATGGGCACGACCGTGGCGACCAACGCCCTGCTGGAGCGCACGGGCGAGCCGACCGTGCTGGTCGTCACCGAGGGCTTCCGGGACGCGCTGCGCATCGCGTACCAGAACCGGCCGCGGATCTTCGACCGGCGGATCGTGCTGCCCGAGGCCCTGTACGAGCGCGTGATCGAGGTGCCGGAGCGGGTGGACGCGCGGGGCGCGGTCGTGCGGCCCCTGGAGGCGGACGCGGTGCGCGCCGAGCTGGCGCGGGCGTACGGGGACGGGCTGCGCAGCGCCGCGGTCGTCCTGCTGCACGGCTACCGCCACGCGGACCACGAGAAGGCGGTGGCGGCCCTGGCCAAGGAGGCGGGCTTCGCGCAGGTCAGCTGCTCGCACGAGGTCAGCCCGCTGATGAAGCTGGTGCCGCGGGGCGACACCACCGTCGTGGACGCGTACCTCTCGCCGATCCTCGGCCGGTACGTCGACGAGGTGGCGGCCCAACTGCCGGGCGTGCGGCTGATGTTCATGCAGTCCAACGGCGGGCTGCGGGAGGCCGCGCACTTCCGGGGCAAGGACGCGGTGCTCTCGGGACCGGCGGGCGGCGTCGTGGGGATGGCCCGCTCCTCGGCCGAGGCGGGCGACGGCTACGACCGGGTGATCGGCTTCGACATGGGCGGCACCTCCACGGACGTGTCGCACTACGCGGACTCCTTCGAGCGGATCTTCGGCAACGAGGTCGCCGGCGTGCGGATGCGGGCGCCCATGATGAACATCCACACCGTCGCGGCGGGCGGCGGATCGGTCCTGCACTTCGACGGGCGGCGCTACCGCGTCGGCCCCGACTCGGCCGGCGCCGTCCCCGGCCCGGCCTGCTACCGGCGCGGCGGCCCGCTGACCGTCACGGACGCCAACGTGATGCTGGGCCGCGTCCAGCCGGCGCACTTCCCCGCGGTGTTCGGGCCCGACGGCGACCAGCCGCTGGACGACGCGACGGTACGGGAGCGTTTCGGCCGCCTGGCCGAGGAGGCGGCCGAGGCCACCGGCGACCGGCGCGGCCCCGAGGACGTCGCGGCCGGGTTCCTGGACATCGCCGTGCTGAACATGGCCAACGCCGTCAAGAAGATCTCCGTCCAGCGCGGTTACGACGTCACGCGCTACGCGCTCACCAGCTTCGGCGGCGCGGGCGGCCAGCACGCCTGCGCGGTCGCCGACGCGCTGGGCATCGGCACGGTCGTCGTACCGCCGCTGGCCGGTGTGCTGTCCGCGTACGGCATCGGGGTCGCCGACGCGACGGCCATGCGCGAACAGGCCGTCGAGGTGGAGATCGACCCGGAGTCGGACGCGGCGGACCTCGACGGGGTGCACGGCGTCTGCGACCGGCTGGCCGGCCGTACCCGCCGCGAACTCCTCGACGAGGGCGTGCCGCGGGAGAGCGTCACCACCCGGGCGCGCGTGATGCTGCGCTACGCCGGGACGGACTCCGCGATCGGGGTGGCGCTGGACACGCCGCGCGCGATGGCCGCGGAATTCGTCGCGGCGCACCGCGCGCGCTACGCCTTCACGATGGACAAGCCGCTGATCGCCGAGGCGGTCTCGGTCGAGGCGGTCGGCGCCGCCGGCGGCACGGCCGGGCACGAGGTGCCGACGGGGGAGCGGGCGGGCGAGCTCAAGCCGGTCGCGGCGGTAAGGATGTTCGCGCAGGGGCGCTGGCAGGACACCGACCTGTTCGCGCGGGGCGACCTGCGCCCCGGCGACGTCCTCACCGGGCCCGCGATCGTTGCCGAGGACGACGCGACGACGGTACTGGACCCGGGCTGGCAGGCGCGTGCCGGGGAGCGCGGCCATCTGCTGCTGACCCGGGCGCGGCCCAGGGCGGGCGGGGCCGCGGTCGGCACGGACGCCGACCCGGTCATGCTGGAGGTCTTCAACAGCCTTTTCATGGCCATCGCCGAGCAGATGGGCGTCCGCTTGGAGAACACCGCCCACTCGGTCAACATCAAGGAGCGGCTGGACTTTTCCTGTGCCCTCTTCGATCACGAGGGCAACCTCATCGCCAACGCCCCGCACATTCCCGTACACCTCGGGTCGATGGGGGAGTCCATCAAGGAAGTGCTCAAACGGCAGCGCGGCACGGGCGGCCTGCGCCCCGGCGACGTGTACGCGATCAACGACCCGTACCACGGCGGCACGCACCTGCCCGACGTCACCGTCGTCACCCCCGTCTTCGACGACGCCGGCGCGGAACTGCTGTTCCTGGTCGCCTCGCGCGGCCACCACGCCGAGATCGGCGGCATCACCCCGGGCTCGATGCCCGCGTTCAGCCGCACCATCCAGGAGGAGGGCATCCTCTTCGACAACTGGCTGCTGGTACGGGACGGCAGGTTGCGCGAGGAGGAGACGCGCGGCCTGCTCGCCGCCGGGCCCTACCCCTCACGGGCGCCGGACGCCAACATCGCGGATCTGCGGGCCCAGATCGCCGCCAACGAGAAGGGCATCCGCGAACTGCGCAAGATGATCGGACAGTTCGGCCTGGACGTGGTGCGGGCCTACATGGGGCACGTCCAGGACAACGCGGAGGAATCGGTACGCCGGATCATCGCGCGCCTGGAGGACGGCTCGTACCGCTACGAGACCGACAGCGGCGCGGTCATCCAGGTCGCGCTGACCGTGGACCGCGCCGCACGCGGCGCGGTGCTGGACTTCACCGGGACCTCGCCACAGCTGCCGGGCAACGCCAACGCGCCGACCTCGGTGGTGATGGCGGCGGTGCTCTACGTCTTCCGCACGCTCGTCGCCGAGGACATCCCGCTCAACAGCGGCTGCCTGAAACCGGTCGAGGTACGCGTCCCGCCGGGCTCGATGCTCGCCCCCGTATTCCCCGCGGCCACGGTCGCGGGCAACGTGGAGACCTCGCAGGCCGTCACCGGCGCGCTCTACGCCGCGCTCGGCGTGCAGGCCGAGGGCTCGGGCACGATGAACAACCTCACCTTCGGCAACGACCGGGTGCAGTACTACGAGACGGTCGCCAGCGGCTCGGGCGCGGGCGACGGCTTCGACGGCGCGGACGCCGTGCAGACCCACATGACCAACTCCCGGCTGACCGACCCCGAGGTGCTGGAGTGGCGCTATCCCGTACGCGTGGAGAGCTTCGCCGTACGGGAGGGCAGCGGCGGCGACGGCCGCTGGCGGGGCGGCCGGGGCGCCGAACGCCGGCTGCGCTTCCTGGAACCGGTGACCGTGGCCCTGCTCACCGGGCACCGCCGGGTGCCGCCGTACGGCATGGCGGGCGGCGGGCCCGGCGCGACCGGCGCCAACCTGATCCGGCGCGCCGACGGTACGGAAGAGGCGCTCGAAGGGTGCGACGCGGCCGAGATCGGCGCGGGGGACGTGCTGGTGATCCGGACGCCGGGCGGCGGGGGGTACGGGACGCCCGGCTCAGCCGGCGGCGCGTGACCGCCGGGGGACGAAGCGCACCGGCGTCCCCGGCGCCGCCTGGGCGGCCGCGGCGAGGAACCGTTCCGGGACGACGCCGACGACCGGGTAGCCGCCCGTCGTCGGATGGTCGTTGAGGAACAGCACCGGCAGACCGTCCGGCGGTACCTGGAGCGCGCCCAGCGGCATGCCCTCGCTGGGCAGTTCCCCGTCCTTGCGCCGCTCCAGCGGCGGGCCCTCCGTGCGCAGGCCGATGCGGTTGCTCGCCGAGGACACCCGGAAGCGGCCGGTGGCCAGCGTGCGCAGGCCCGCCTCGGTGAACCAGTCGTCGCGCGGCCCGAGGACGCACGGCAGCACCAGCCCGGCGGCCGGCAGGCCCGTGCGCGGCACGGCGTCCACGGCGGCGGGCGGGCCGTACGGGTCGCCGAGCGGCAGCACGCAGCCGTCGGACAGCGGCGCGGGCCCGAGCCCGGACAGCAGGTCGGCGGCGCGGCTGCCGAGCACCGGCTCCGCGTCGATGCCGCCGGCGAAGGCGAGGTAGGAGCGGAGCCCGGCGGTGGCGGGTCCGGCGTCCAGTACGGAGCCGGCCGGCAGGCGCACCGGCGCGCCCCAGGGAGCGGGGCGGCCGTCGACCGTGACGGGGCAGGGCGCGCCGGTCACCGCGGCCACGGTGGCGGTCCGGACCCGTACGGCACAGCCGGTCAGGGTCGTCTCCAGGGCCGCGGCGCCCTCGGGGTTGCCCACGAGCCGGTTGGCGAGGCGGTGGGCCGGTTCGTCCAGGGCGCCCGCGCGCGGCACACCCAGGTGGGCGTGTCCGGCGCGGCCCAGGTCCTGGACGGTGGTCAGGGCCCCGGCTCGTACGGTGCAGAGGGCGCGGTCGGTCATCGGGCTTCCTGGGAGTCTGTCGAAACTGGGACGAAGCGGACGCGTGTGCCGGGGGAGAACAGTGCCGCCGGCTCGCGATCCGGGTCCCACAGGGTGACGTCGCTGGTGCCGATGAGCTGCCAGCCGCCCGGCGACGAACGCGGGTAGACGCCGGTGTAAGGGCCCGCCAGGGCGACCGAGCCGACCGGGACCTTGGTGCGCGGCGTGGCCCGGCGCGGCACGTGGTAGCGCTCCGGCAGCCCCGTCAGGTAGCCGAAGCCGGGCGCGAACCCGCAGAAGGCGACGCGGAATTCGGTACCGGAGTGAATGCGGACGACGTCTTCGGGCGTGGTGTCCCACAGGGCCGCCACGTCCGCGAGGTCGGGGCCGTCGTAGCGCACCGGGACCTCGACGGCGGGCCGGTCGTCGGCGGTGACCGGCGGGACGTCCCAGCCGGGCAGTTCGGCGGCCAGCCGCCCCGGGTCGGCCAGGCCGTCGAGCAGGACCGTACGGGCGGCCGGCACGATCTCCCGGACCGCGGGGAGGGTGCCGGCGGCGGCGCGGCGCAGCAGTTCGGCGTGGAACGCCTCGACCGCCGCGGCGTCGTCCAGTTCGACGAGCAGCCCGTGGTCGCCGACCGGAAGGGGGCGCAGCGGCAGCCGGGACCGGCCGGCCGGGGTGCGGCCGCCGCGGGTCGCCGTGCTCACGCGAAGCTGCCGATGCGTACGCCGGCCGCGGTCAGTTCGTCGCGCACCCGCCGGGCGAGGTCCGCGGCACCGGGGGTGTCGCCGTGCAGGCACAGCGAGCGCGCTTCGACCCGTACGGTGCTGCCGTCGACGGCGGTGACCGTGCCTTCCGTCGCCATGCCCAGGGCGCGCTTGACGACCTCGTCCGGGTCGTGGACGACGGCGCCCGGCTCGCGGCGGGAGACCAGCGTGCCTTCGGGGGTGTAGGCGCGGTCGGCGAACGCCTCGCCGATGACGGGCAGGCCGACGCGGCGGGCCGCCTCGTGCAGTTGGGAGCCGGGCAGGCCGAGGATGGGCAGGGGAGTGCCGGCGGTCCGTACGCCCTCCAGGACGGCGGCGGACTGTGCCTCGTCGTGGACGCAGCGGTTGTAGAGCGCGCCGTGCGGCTTGACGTAGCCGACCCGGGTCCCGGCGGCGCGGGCGAAGACCTCCAGCGCGCCGATCTGGTACGCGATCTCGTCGGCCAGCTCGCGCGGCGGGACGTCCATGGCCCGGCGCCCGAAGCCCGCGAGGTCGCGGTAGGAGACCTGGGCGCCGACGACGACCCCGCGTTCGGCGGCCAGCTCGCAGACCCGGCGCATGGTGCTCGGGTCACCGGCGTGGAAGCCGCAGGCCACGTTGGCGCTGGTGACGACGGACAGGAGGGCCTCGTCGTCGGTGAGCTGCCAGCGTCCGAAGCCTTCCCCGAGGTCGGCGTTGAGGTCGACGAGGGGGGCGGTCACCGGGTCGCTCATGTAAGTCGTACGTCCGTTCCGGGAGTGGCCGCGCGGCGGGCGCACGGGCGGCGGGTCACTGGCTGCGGGACCGGCCGGCCCGTATCCGTAGTGGCTCTCCCCCTGAGGCACTCGGGCCGGCCGGTGGTCAGGCCAACGTAAGCGATCGTTCAACGATCCGACAAGAGGTGTGTTGTCTCGTTCTGCCATCTGGGATTGACTGCCGTCCACAGCACACGGGGTGCACGCACGGGGCGGAAGCGGGGACGGCGATGGCGGGCGGAGTGACACGGGGCGATCGGCACAGGCTGGCCGAGGTCTCGGAGCTGGCGGGCGACCGGGTGCTGCTGGGGCGCTCCAGCACCGCGGAACGGGTCGCCGACATTCTGCGGGACCGCATCACCGAGGGCTACTTCCCGCCCGGCGCGCGGCTGTCCGAGGAGAGCATCGGCGGGGCCCTGGGGGTCTCGCGCAACACCCTCCGCGAGGCGTTCCGCCTGCTCACGCACGAACGCCTGCTGGTGCACCAGCTCAACCGCGGGGTTTTCGTGCGCATCGTGACGGTGGCGGACCTGGACGACATCTACCGGGTCCGTACGCTCGTGGAGTGCGCCGCCGTCCGGAGCCTGGGCGAGCCGCCGCACCCGGTGGGGGCGATGGAGGCCGCCGTGGTGGCCGGCGAGACGGCCTTCGCCGAGCGCGCCTGGCGCGACATGGGCACCGCCAACCTCCGCTTCCACCAGGCGGTGGCGGGCATGGCGGGCAGCCCGCGCACCGACGAGCTGATGCGCGGGGTGCTCGCGGAACTGCGCCTGGTCTTCCACGTGATGGACGATCCGCGGCGCTTCCACGCGCCGTACCTGACCCGCAACCGGCAGATACTCGAAGCGCTGCAGGCCGGGGAAGCGGCCGAGGCGGAGCGGCTGCTGGAGGTCTATCTGGAGGACTCGCGGGCGCAGCTTTCGGGGGCGTACGCCCAGCGCATTTCGGCGCAATAGGGCGCGCATCGACGGGCCGATGTTCGCTTCCGCCGACCCCTTGTCGGATCGTTGAACAATCGCCTAACCTCCTCGCATCCTCCTCACGGTCCACGTGGGGTCCCGTATGCGGAAGGCGGACCCATGATCGTGCTTCTCGGCGTGCTCGTGGTCGTGGTCGGCTTCGCCACCAAACGCAATGCCCTGCTGGTCGTGGGCGTCGCGGGCATCGTCACCGGCCTGCTGGGCGGCCTCTCGCCGCAGGAGGTCCTCGCGGCCTTCGGCTCCGGTTTCGCGAGCAGCCGGGCGGTGACGATCTTCGCGATCACCCTCCCGGTGATCGGCCTCCTGGAGCGCTACGGCCTCCAGGAGCAGGCCCGGCGCCTGATCGCCCGCTTCGCCAAGCTGACCACCGGCCGCTTCCTCGCCCTGTACCTGGGCATGCGGCAGATCGGCGCGGCCGTCGGCCTGACGCACGTCTTCGGGCACGCGCAGACCGTGCGCCCGCTGGCCGTGCCGATGGCCGAGGGCGCCGCCGAGCGCAAGCACGGGCGGCTGACCGAGAAGTCGCGGGAGAAGGTCCGCTCGTTCTCCGCCAGCGCCGACAACGTGGGGCTGTTCTTCGGCGAGGACGTCTTCCTCGCGGTCGGCTCGATCCTGCTGATCACCAGCTTCGTCAACACCACGTACAACACCCACCTGGAGCCGCTGCACCTGGCGCTGTGGGCCATACCGACCGCGCTGTGCGCCCTGGCCGTGCACGGCTGGCGCCTGCTGCGCCTGGACCGGTACCTGGAACGCGAGCTGGTCGCCGCCAACATCGAGCCCGTCGCCGAGGGAGCAGCCAAGTGATCAAGGCAGAGTGGTTCTTCTGGCTCGTCGGCCTGAGCTTCCTGGTGATGGCCTCCCAGATGCTCACCGACCGCAGCAACCCCAAGCGCTTCGGCACCACCGCCTTCTGGGGCCTGCTCGGCGCCGGCTTCGTCTACAGCAGCTGGGTGGTCGAGAAGAAGGCACCGGCCGAGCCGCTGGGCGCGGCCGTGCTGATCATGATCGTGCTGGCCGGATTTGGGTTCACCGGGCGCGGTACGCCGCGCACCACCACCCCCGAACAGCGCGAGGCCAGCGCCCTGAAACTGGGCAACAAGCTGTTCGTGCCCGCGCTGGCCATCCCGGTCGTCGCCCTGGTGTGCGCCGTCGGCGTCAAGAAGCTCTCCATCGGTGGCGAGCCGGTCCTCCAGGAGGGCAGCGAAACCATCCTGGGGCTCGGCATCGGCGCCGTCGTCGCCCTCGTCGTCGGCATGGTCATGCTGCGCGAGAAGCGGATATCGGTCCCCGTGCAGGCCGGGCGCTCCATGCTGGAGGCGATGGGCTGGGCGATGCTGCTGCCGCAGCTGCTCGCCACCCTCGGCACCATCTTCCAGCTCTCCGGCGTCGGCACCCAGGTCGGCAAGCTGGCCACCTCGGTCCTGCCGGAGGACTCCCTGTACGTCGCGGTCGTCGTGTACTGCGTCGGCATGGCCCTGTTCACCGTGATCATGGGCAACGCGTTCGCGGCCTTCCCCGTGATGACCGCCGCCGTCGGCTGGCCGGTGCTCATCGAGCACTTCCACGGCAGCGCGCCCGCCGTCCTGGCCATCGGCATGCTCGCCGGGTTCTGCGGCACGCTGGTGACCCCGATGGCCGCCAACTTCAACATCGTCCCGGCGGCCCTGCTGGAACTGAAGGACCAGTACGGCCCGATCAAGGCCCAACTGCCCACCGCCGGCGTGCTGCTCGGCTGCAACATCGTGGTCATGGCCCTGTTCGCCTTCTGACCGCACCCACCACCGCACGACACGAACCGCACACGGACCGGGGCGCCGCGCGGCTCACGAACGACAGGGAACGCCATGACGCGCACCACCCGCATCCTGCTCACCGGATTCGAACCCTTCGACGGTGAGAGCTCCAACCCCTCCTGGGACGCGGTGCGGGAGGCCGCCGCCGCGCCGCCCGCCGGGCTGGAGACCACCGCCGTCGAACTGCCCTGCGTCTACGGGCGCTCGCGCACCGCGCTGCGCGAGGCCGTCGCGGCACACGACCCCGACGTCGTCCTGTGCGTCGGACAGGCGGGCGGCCGCCCCGACCTGACCGTGGAACGGATCGCCGTCAACGTCGACGACGCCCGCATCCCCGACGTCGCGGGCGCCCAGCCCATCGACGAGACCATCGTGCCCGGCGGCCCCGCCGCGTACTTCGCCGCGCTGCCCGTCAAGGCGTGCGTGGCCGCCGTGCGCGAGGCGGGGGTGCCCGCCTCCGTCTCCAACACCGCGGGCACCTTCGTGTGCAACCACGTCTTCTACGACCTGATGCACCTGATCGCCACCGAGCGGCCCGCGCTGCGCGGCGGCTTCGTGCACGTGCCGTACGCCCCGCATCAGGTCGCCGGCCGGTCGCTGCCCTCACTCGCGGTGAGCGCCGTCGCCGAGGGCCTGCGTGTGATCGCCGCCACCGCCGCACGTACAAATGTGGACATCAAGGCCGTGGGAGGCGCCACGCACTGACCTCGGCCCCGTGCCGTTTCGTCCGTTGTCAGTGCGAGCGCCTACGCTGTGCGACGTGACTTTTCCTGCCCCGGGGACCGCTGCGTCCCAGCTCAACGGGCCGGCCCGCCCCGAGGGGCCGGCCAGGCCCGCGCCGGGCCCGGCCGCCGACGAGGGCCTGGCCCGCCGGCTGCGCGCCCTCGCGTGCACCGCGCCGCTGCACGACCTCGACGTGCGCAAGGCCAACCTCGCCGGCGAGTACGGGGTGTACGCGATGGCGGAGGTGGCGCTCGCCGCCATCGACCTCGTCACCCTCAACATGGACTTCGACACCGGCGCCGACCACGAGCAGATAGTGGCCAGGCTGCTGCCGCGCATCGCCGCCCAGACGCCCCGGCGCCCCGCCGGCGAGCACGAGCGCGTCGCCCGCTGGGTGCTGGAGAACCTGATCAACGTCGGCAGCGTCGACCGCGGCTTCCGCGCCGTGTACGGCACGTTCGGCCCCGAGGGCGAGTACGTCCGCCGCGACTACGACTTCAAGCTCATCGAGGAGGTCCCCGGCCCCGGCGGCGGTGTCTACCTCCGCACGACCGACGAGGCCGTCAACGTCCTGGTCGGCGCCCTCGACACGGACGTGACGAGCGCCCAGATCGCCGCCGAGGTCAAGCTGGAGGTGCTCATCAGCCGCGGCCGGCTGGCGGACGCCCAGCTCGCCGCCGAGCAGGCCCGCTACCGCACCGTGCAGTACGCCGAGACGCTGCGCCGCACCCTGGACGCCACCCGCCGCAACGTCCGCGCGGTGGACTGGCTGCGCGCCGTCCCCGACATGATCGCCGAGGCCCTCGACCACGTCGCCGAGCGCTACCGCCACGAGAACGCGATCCTCACCAACATCCGCAAGGCCCGCGACGAGACCGAGGACCAGGAGCACAAGCGCCGCGCCGCCGAGCTGGTCGACATCGTCAAGGACTGCATCCGCCGGCACACCCAGCTCCAGTCCCGGCTGCTGGAGGCGGGCCCCCTCTTCCGCGCGGAGCAGGACCGCCAGGCGTTCGCGCCGCCCGCCGGCCGCTCCGGCCTCGACCTGTACGGCCAGCTGGTCGCCCCGGTCCTGCCGCTGCCCGTGGAGCAGGCCACCCGGGTCACCGACGCCTTCTTCGCGCGCGGCACCGGATTCCGTACGCAGTCCTCCGTACGGATCGGCGACCTCGTCGGCCTGCTGCTCACGCCGCCCGTGGAGCGCGAGCACCTCGGCGCCGAGATGCCCGAGCCCGACCTGATCGCCACCCCGGACGACAGCCGCTTCTCCGAGGAGCAGCTCGAAGCCGCGCAGGCCCTGCTCGACCTGCCCGCCGACGCGCCCCGCCGGCTGTCCGGCCTGCTCGCCGAGGCGCGCCGCGCCGACCCCGAACTGCCGTACCTGGTCGCCCTGCTGGCGGTGCACGCCGCCAGCCCGCCGGTCGGCACCGCCTACCGCCAGGGCGAGCAGCAGCTGCTCTTCGCCGTCGACGACGGCACGGTGCTGGAGGACGAGGAGTTCGGCGGCGCCGACCTCATCGTCGGCAAGGCCCTGCTGGACGCGGCGGGCATGGCGGCGGACCGCTCGGAGGTGGCGTGATGCCGGCCGGGCCCGGCGCGCGCAGGACGCCGTCAGCAGGGCGGCACAGGGAAGTTCGCATGGAGGTACGGGCGTGAGTGAGTACGGAACCGGCGCCGAGGGCGGCGCCGAAGACCCGGCGCAGGCAGACCTGAGCGCCGCGGCGGAGCAGCCGGCCTGGTCCGCGCCCGCTCCGGCGGGCCCCGCGCCCGTGACACCCGCCGACGCGGCGGACGCCGCGCGCCTCGTCTCCTTCGGGCTCCAGCCCAAGCTGCTGCCCGCCCGGGACGCCGAGTACGGCGAACTGCTGCGCCGCTACCGTGACGAGCCCGCCTTCGCGCGGCTGGCCGACGCCGTCGCCACGGGGCTCGGCCTGGTCGTCCTGGAGGTCTCGCCGCGCGCCGGCATGGCCGTCACCGCCGACGAGGACTCGGTCTTCGCGGTACGGATGGGCGACTACGCCCGCCGCGCCTCCGCCGACTCCGCCGACCGCTTCCTGCACGGCCTGGCCCACCTCGCCGTCGCCGCCATGGCCTTCCCCCGCCCCGAGGACCTCGCCGACGACGGCTACATCGGCCGCATCACCGTCAACGGCGTGGACGCCTTCGTCCGGCAGGCGTGCCGCCGCCTGGAGGAGCGCGCCGAGGAGCAGGGCGAGAACACCGACCCGGCCACCGACGCGCCCGGCCTCGAAGCCGCCTGGCGGACCTACGCGCGGCGCAGCGCGACCGGCGCCACCAAGGACGCGCGGCGGCTGGCCGGTTCGACCACCGGCATCATCGCCAAGGCCGTCGCCTTCCTCGTCGACTCCGGCTTCCTCCAGCGCACCGGCGACGACGCGGGCGGCGCGTACCGCACCACAGCCCGCTACCAGCTCCAGGTGCGCGACATGGCGGGCAGCGCCGCCATGGCCGAGCTGCTGGAGCTGGGCGTCGTCCCCGTCGGCGACGGCAGCGCCACCCTGCTGCCCGCCGAGGACACCGACGACCTGGAGCTGGTCTCCGACGCGGGCCTGCCCTTCCACTCGCCCTGACCCACCGGGCCCGGCCGCCGCGCCCGGCCCCCGCCCCACCGTCCGCCGGTCCACCGACCACCGTCCGCTCACACAACGAGAGTCCGCCGCCATGTACGAGCTGTCCCGGGTCCGCCTCTACTCCATCGGGCCCGCCGGTGCGCGCTACGCCGACACCGTGCTGGACCTGCGGGGAGTCGGCGCGCCCGTGCCCGACCCGGCGCCGGCACAGGCGGACTTCTTCGAGGAGGAGCCGGTCGGCCCGCCGCGCCGGCCCGCCCCCGCCGGCGTCCTCTTCCTGGAGAACGGCGGCGGCAAGTCCGTCCTGCTCAAGCTCATCTTCTCGGTGATGCTGCCGGGCCACCGCAACACCCTCGGCGGCGCCAGCTCCGGCGTGCTGCGCAAGTTCCTGCTCGCCGACGACTGCGGCCACGTCGCCCTGGAGTGGCAGCACACCCTCACCGGCGAGTCCATCGTGGTCGGCAAGGTCAGCGAGTGGCGCGGCCGGCAGGTCTCCAACGACCCGCGCAAGTTCGCCGAGGCGTGGTACAGCTTCCGCCCGGGGCCCGGCATGAGCCTGGACTCGCTGCCGGTGGCCGAGGCCACGGTCGTACGGCCGCGCGGCGAGGGCGGCGAGGGCGCCTCGGGGGCGCAGGGCCGCCGCCGGACGATGAAGGGCTTCCGCGACGTCCTCGTCGAGGCCGGCAAGAACTACCCGAACCTGGACGTCTCCTGGGTCGAGATCCACGAGCGGTGGAACGAGCACCTCGGCGAACTGGGCCTGGACCCCGAACTGTTCCGCTACCAGCGGGAGATGAACGCCGACGAGGGCGAGGCCGCCGGCCTCTTCGCGGTCAAGAACGACTCCGACTTCACCGACCTGCTGCTGCGCGCGGTCACCGACACCCGCGACACCGACGGGCTCGCCGACCTCGTGCACGGCTTCGCGCACAAGCTGGGCCGCCGCGCCGAGCTGACCGCCGAGCGCGACTTCACCGCCGGTTCGCTGGACCTCCTGTCGCGCATCGCGGAGGCGGCCGAGCAGCGCGAGACCGCCCGTGACGTGCACGCCGGCGCCGAACGCCGGACCCGTACGCTCGCCCGGCGGCTGCACGCCCGCGGCACCGAGGAGCGGGGCCGCGCCGCCGAGTTCGCCGAGCAGGTCGCCACCGCCGCGCACGCGGTCACCGACGCCGAACGGGTGCGCGAGCGCCGCGCGCTGATCTCCGCCGAGATCGCCTACCGGCACGCGTCGCTGGCGCTCGCCGCCGCCGAGAAGGGCGCCGCCGCCCAGCGCCGCGAGCTGAACGACGCCCGTACGCTGCACTCCGCCTGGCAGGCCGCCGAAACGGTGCTGCGCCACCGCGCCGCCGCCGACCGGGCCACCCGCGTCGCGGCCGCCATCCGCGAGGCCGAGCGGGACGCCGCGCCCGCGCTCGCCGCCCGTACGAAGGCCGCCACCGAGCTGGTGCGCGCCCTCCAGGCCGCGGCCGACGTCAGCGAGGGCATCGCCAACGAGCAGGAGGAGCGCTCCGCCGCCCTCCAGGACACCAGCGACACGGCGCACCGCGACGCCACCGCCGCCGCGACCCACGCGCAGCGCGCCCGCAGCGAGGCCGAACACCTCAAGCAGCGGCTGGCCGAGGTCGAGCAGGAGACCGCCGAGGCGGTACGGGCCGGCTGGCTCGACGACTCGGCCCCGGACGCCGACCCGGCGCGCGCCGCGCTCGCCGCGGCGGACGCGGAGAAGTCCACGGTCGAGGGCTGGGACGCGGCCCGCGAGGCCGCCACCCGCTCCGCCGACCGGGCCCGCGAGGCCGCCACCCGGCTCGCCGCCGCCGAACTGGCCGCGGCCCGCGCCGAGGACGCCGCCCAGGCCGCGGAGCGCGCGTACGACGCCGAGCGGCAGGCCGCCGAGTCGATCGGCGCCGAACAGCGGCTCGCGGAACTGCTCGGGCTGCCGCAGGCCGCGCCCAAGGCGGGCGTGCCCGGACCGCGTACGGACGCCGACTCCCCGGAGGGCGACGGGCCGGGCCGCGCCCGCCGCCCCGCCTCCGAAGGCCCCCTGACCGCCGAGGAGCTGGACCGGAACGCCGACGACCTGCGCGACCTGCTCGACGAGGGCGTGGCCTCCGCCGAGCGCCAGCTCTTCGACCTGCGTACCGCCGCCGCCGACGACGCCCGCATCCTCGGCGCGCTGGGCGACGGCGGCCTGCTGCCGCCGGGACCCGACGTGCTCGCCGCCGTCGAGTACCTGGGCGAGCACGGCGTGCCCGCGCTGCCCGGCTGGCGCTACCTCGCCCAGTCCGTCGACCCGGCCGACCACACCCGGGTGCTGGCCTCCCGCCCCGAGCTGGTCGACGGCGTCATCATCACCGACCCGGAGACCCACGCCCGCGCCCGCGAGGTGCTCGCGCAGGCCGCGCTGCTGCCGCGCTCCACCGTCGCCGTCGGCACCGCCGCCGCCCTGCTCGCGCCCACCCCCGCGCCCGACGCCCAGGACAGCGGCGTCTTCCTGGTCCCGCCGAACCCGGCCATGCACGACGAGTCCGCCGCGGACGAGGAGCGCCAGGCGCTGCGGGCCCGCGCCATAGAGCGCGACGAGGAGATCCGCGAGCTGGCGGCCCGGCTCGCCGGCGACCGGGCGCTGGCCGCCCGCCTGTCCTCCTGGCGCACCGGCTGCCCGCAGGGCCGCCTCGCCGAACTGGCCGCCGCCGCCGAACAGGCGCGTACGGCCGCGGACACCGCCGCAGGGGAGCTGGCCGAGGTCCGCACGGTACGGGCCGAGGCCGACGAGGAGGCCGCCGAGACCGCGCGGGTGCGCGACCAGCGGCAGGAGGCCGCGCAGCGCGCCCGCCGGGTCGCCGACGCCCTCGCCGGGCTCGCCCACCGGCTGCGCGAACGCGCCTCCTGGCAGGCCAGGCTGCGTGAACTGGCCGACGAATCGGCCGAGTTGGAGGCGCGCGCCGAGGAGTGCGTGGACCGGGCGCGGGCCGCCGACGAGGACCGCCGCACCGCCCAGCGCGCCGCCGACGACGCCCGCCGCACCGCGCACGCGCTGCGCGCCGAACGCGCCGAGATCGCCGGTGTGCCGGACGACGTCGGCGCGGACGGCGCCGAGCCCGCCACCGCCTCGCTGCCCGCCCTGCGCGAGGCGTACCGCGCCGCCTCCCAGCTCTACGAGAAGGTGGGCGTCGGCGCCGACCTGCGCGCCGAACAGGCCCGCGCGGAAGGTGACGAGAGCGCTGCCCTGGCCGAGCTGAACCGTCTCACCAACAAGGTGCGCACGCGCGCCGAACAGCTCCTGGAGAGTCCGGACGCCGCCGACGGCCCGTCCCGGCAGGCCGCCGCCGCCCGCGCCGAGGCCCTGGTCTCCCGCCTGGAGGCACGCGCGTCGGCCGCCAGCGAACAGCTGGGCCGGCTGCGCGGCGAGGCCGAGCGGCTGGCACCGGCCGACGGAGAGGCGCACACCGCGCTGCCCGAGGACATGATCCCCGGCGACGCGGAGCGCGCGAAGGAACTGCTGCGCACCGCCAACGCCGAACTGACCACCGCCGACGACGCGCTGGAATCCGCCCGCGCCACCCACACCGAGCTGCTGCGCGCCCACCGCGCCGCAGAGGACGCCGCCGCGGGCTTCGACGAGACCGCCGCCATGCTGCGCGACCTGCTGCGCGACGCCCAGGAGGACGAGGGCGAGCGCCCCGAGCCGTACGCGGGCCGGGTGGAGGACGCACGGCAGGCGGCGGCCGAGTCCCGCCGTTCGCTGCGCGGCTGCGCGAGCGACCTGTCGGCGGCCGAGGCGGCGGTGCGCGAGGCGAGCGACGTGCTGGTACGGCACGCCAACTCCACCAAGTACGAGCAGGTCCGCACGCCCGCCCGCCAGCAGATCCGCGAACTGCCCGCCGCCGCGCTGCCCGAGCACGCCGCCAAGTGGGCCGACGCCTTCGCGCCCCGGCTGCGGGTGCTCACCGACGAACTGGCGCAGCTGGAGCGCAACCGCGACAGCATCGTGGACCGGCTGCGCGGCCTGGTCGAGTCGTCGCTGACCACGCTGCGCTCGGCCCAGCGGCTGTCCCGGCTCCCCGAGGGCCTGGGGGAGTGGTCGGGCCAGGAGTTCCTGCGCATCCGCTTCGACGACCCGGACCAGGCCACGCTGACCGAGCGGCTGGGCGAGGTCATCGACGAGGCGACGCGTTCGGCGGTCAAGAAGAACAGCGACCTGCGGCGGGACGGCATGTCCCTGCTGCTGCGCGGGGTCGGCGCGGCGCTCCAGCCGCGCGGCGTGGCCGTGGAGATCCTCAAGCCGGACGCGGTGCTGCGCGCCGAGCGCGTCCCGGTCGGGCAGATGGGCGACGTGTTCTCCGGCGGCCAGCTGCTGACCGCGGCCATCGCCCTGTACTGCACGATGGCCGCGCTGCGCAGCAACGACCGCGGCCGCGACAAGCAGCGGCACGCCGGCACGCTGTTCCTGGACAACCCCATCGGCCGCGCCAACGCGACGTACCTGCTGGAGCTCCAGCGTGCCGTCGCCGACGCGCTCGGCGTCCAGCTCCTCTACACCACCGGCCTCTTCGACACCACGGCGCTCGCCGAGTTCCCGCTGGTCATCCGCCTGCGCAACGACGCGGACCTGCGGGCCGGACTGAAGTACATCAGCGTCGAGGAGCACCTGCGGCCCGGCCTGCCGCAGCAGGACTCCGGTCCCGAGGCGGTGCACGGGCAGATCACGGCGACGCGGATGTACCGGCGTCCCGAGGACGAGCAGCCGCAGGCCCGGCCGGAGCCGGGGCCGGACTTGGAGCCGGAGCCTGAGAAGCCTCAGGTGCCCCAGGCATCTCAGGAGCACCCGGAGCCCCCGGCAGCAGCCGGGTGACCCACCGGTGGAAGTCGCCGATGTGGTGCTCGCTGGGGACGAGCACCCCGCCGGCCCGGTAGGCCCGCGAGTCCATCGCGGGCTGGGTCCGCTCGCAGGCCGCGAAGTCCTGCGCGTTGACCCGGTGGAAGAGCTCCACCGACCGGGTCAGGTCGGCCCCCGAGGCGACCACCTCCGGCGCGTACAGCCAGTCGCACTCCACGACCGTGCGGTCCGCGGCCGCCGGGAACATCCGGTGCACGATGACGTGGTCCGGCACGAGGTTGAGGAAGACCTGCGGGCGGACGGTGACGGCGTAGTAGCGGCGGTCCTGGCCCTCGTCGATGCCCGCGATACGGGCGAAGCCGCCGCTGCCGTCGACCGTGAACCCCTCGGCCTCGTCCGCGAACGCCGCGCCGTGCCCCACGTAGTACTGCGCCGCGAAGCCGTCCGC
The DNA here is from genome assembly GCF_044332485.1 of Streptomyces sp. NPDC017056. Classification (NCBI taxonomy): domain Bacteria; kingdom Bacillati; phylum Actinomycetota; class Actinomycetes; order Kitasatosporales; family Streptomycetaceae; genus Streptomyces; species Streptomyces sp. NPDC017056. Next base: position 580,886 of record NZ_JBIRPD010000002.1, read on the forward strand.
GAACTCCGGCAGCACGTCGGTGAGTTCGGGGTGGATGGTGGCGCAGTGGTAGCACTCCATGAAGTTCTCGACGATCAGCTTCCAGTTGGCGCGCACGTCGTAGCCGATGCGCCGCCCGAGGGCCAGCCCGTCCACCGCGTACCGTTCGATCGCGTCAGCGCCGCCCAGCCGTGCGCCGACCGCGCCGATCACCGTCTCCTCGAAGGAGGGCGGTTCGTCGGCCAGGCACACCCACACGTAGCCCAGCCACTCGCGCAGCCGGACCGGCAGCAGCCCGCGCTCGGCCCGGTCCACGTCCGGCATCCGCCGCAGGTTGGGCGCGGCCACCAGCCGCCCGTCCAGGTCGTACGTCCAGGCGTGGTAGGGGCACTGGAGGTTGCGGCGGACCTCGCCGGACTCCTCGGTGCACAGCCGGGCGCCCCGGTGGCGGCAGACGTTGAGGTAGGCGCCGAAGCCGCCGCGCCGGTTGCGGACGACGAGCACGCTCTCCCGGCCGACCCGGACCGTGCGGAAGGCGCCCGGCCGCCGCAGGTCGGCGGCGCGCACCGCGCAGAACCACAGCGACTCGAAGACGTACTCCTGTTCCTGGCGGAAGACGGCGGGGTCGGTGTAGAGGGCGCCGGGGAGGGTGCTGGTGAGGCTGGCGCCCGTGGTGGTTCCGGCGCTCTCGGCAGCGAGGGTCATCGGACGCCTCCTGAGGCGGACGGGGAAGGTGAGGTGGCGGCGGCCGTGCGCGGACGCTCGGGTGCGAACAGCCCTACGGGGTGCGCGGTCCGCCCGGTCAGCGCCAGGTCGGCGAGGATCTCGCCGACCACCGGCACGAACTTGAAGCCGTGGCCGGAGAAGCCGCAGGCCACCGTGACCGCGTCGGGGTGCGCCGGGTGCCGCGCGATGACGAAGTGCTCGTCGGGGGTGTTGGTGTACATGCAGGTGGCGGACTCCAGGTGGCGGCCGGGCAGGGACGGCAGCAGCCGGGCCGCCTGCCCGGCCATGTCCCGTACCTCGTGCTCGTGCACGGTCCGGTCGACGGTCTCCGGCGTGCACCCGGTGCCCCGGCGGAAGAACGCCACCTTCGCGCCGCGCCCCGGCCCGTCGATGGCGGGGAAGCCGTAGATCTGTACGCCGTCCGCGTCCTCCCAGATGTAGACGGGGTGCCGCTCCGGGACGTAAGGACCGGTGCCTCCCTCGGGCTCGAACCAGTGCATGACCTGGCGCTCGACGCCGAACGGCACCCCGAGGTCCGACAGCAGCCGCGGAGCCCAGGCGCCCGGGCAGACGACCAGCTGCCCGGCGGTGTAGACGCCTTCGTGCGTGTGCACCCGCACGCCGCGCCCGCCCGGCAGCGCTTCCCACCGGGTGACCGGCTCCTGGAAGCGGAGGTCGGCGCCGCCCTGCGCGGCGAGCTGGAGCTGTGCGGCGACGGTGTTCTCCGGGCGTACGAATCCGGCGCGTGCCTCGTAGAGCGCGACCTCGTCGGCCGCGGGGGTGAGCGTCGGGAAGCGGCGCCGGATCTCCCGGGCGTCGAGCATCTCGTGCGGCAGGTCCCAGGTACGGGCGGAGCGCAGCGACCCGGCGACGGTACGGCTCTCCGGCCGCCCCAGCATCACCCCGCCGCACAGCGTGGCGATCCGCCGCCCGGTGGAACGTTCCAGCTCCTCGTACAGCTCGTAGGCGCGCAGCAGCAGGGGCACATACGCCGGGTCCTCGAAGTACGACTGGCGGGTGACGCGCGAACCGCCGTGGCTGGAGCCGTGGCGGTGCACCGGGCCGAACTTCTCCAGCCCCAGCACGCGCGCCCCGCGCGCGGCCAGGTGGTGGGCCGCGGCGCTGCCCATGCCGCCGAGGCCGATCACGATCACGTCATGGGTGGGGGACAAGCGGACCTCCATCAGAAGCGCGCTAGCTGCGCAGGTGTTCCATGGCGGGGTCGAACAGCGGCTCGGCGGCGACCGTCGCCGCGGCCTTCTGCCCGAAGTACTCGATGTGCACGGCCGTCCCGGGCACGGCGGCCCGCGCCGGCAGCCACGCGTACGCGACCGTCCGCCCGACGGTGTAGCCGTACGCCGCGCTGGTCACGTAGCCCGAGGGGGCCCCGTCCACGTACACCGGCTCCTTGCCCATGACGACCGCCGCCGGGTCGTCGAGCGTCAGGCACGCCAGCCTGCGCCGCACGCCGTCCGGCGACCGTCCCGCCAGGGCCGCGCGCCCCACGAAGTCGCCCTTGTCCATCCGGACGGACCGGCCCAGGCCCGCTTCGTACGGGTCGTGCTCGGTGGTCATGTCCTGGCCCCAGGCGCGGTAGCCCTTCTCCAGGCGGAGACTGTCGAAGGCGGCGCGCCCGGCCGCGACCACGCCGTGGCGCTGCCCGGCCGCCCACAGCGTGTCCCACAGGCGCAGGCCCAGATCCGCGCTCGTGTACAGCTCCCAGCCCAGCTCGCCGACGTACGACAGCCGCAGCGCGGTCACCGGCACCTCGCCGAGGTACGCCTGCTTCGCTGTGAAGTAGCCGAAGGCGCGGTGCCCGAAGTCGGTGCGGGTCAGCGGCTGGACGAGGTCGCGGGCGCGCGGGCCCCAGACGCCGACGCAGCAGGTGCCGGGCGTGAGGTCGCGGACCCGCACGTCCGCGGGCGCGTGCCGGGTCAGCCAGTCCAGGTCCTGGCCGCTGTTGACGCCGACCTGGAAGCGGTCGGCCGCCAGCCGGGCCACGGTCAGATCGCTGCGAATGCCGCCCGCGTGGTCCAGCAGCAGCGTGTACGTCACGGAGCCGGGCTTCTTCGCGAGCTGGTTGGTGGTCATGTACTGGAGGAAGGCGGGCGCGCCGGGGCCGCTGACCTCCAGGCGCCTGAGCGGCGACATGTCGTGGAGCGCGACGCGCTCCCGGGTGGCGCGGGCCTCCGCGGCGGCGACCGGCGACCAGTGCCGGGCCGACCAGGCGTCCCGCTCCGGCAGCGGGATGCCGTCCGCCAGCGGGGCGTTGGCCTCGTACCACTGCGGGCGTTCCCAGCCGGCGGCTTCGAGGAAGTACGCGCCCAGCTCGCGCTGCCGCTCGTACCAGGGGCTGACCCGCAGCGGGCGCGGGCGGCGCGGCGGCTGGAGCGGGTGGATGACGTCGTACACCTCGGCGAACTGCCGGCGGGCGCGCTCGGTCACGTAGGCGGGGGAGCGCTGGGCGCCCTCGAAGCGGCTGATCTCGCACTCGTGCACGTCGGTGGCGGCGCGGCCTTCGACGAGCCATTCGGCCAGCGCCTTGGCGACGCCCGCCGCGTGGGTCACCCACACCGCCTCGGCCAGCCAGAACCCGCGCAGTTCGGGGGCCTCGCCGAGCAGCGGCATGCCGTCGGGGGTGAAGGAGAAGACGCCGTTGAAGCCGTCCTCGGCCGTGGCGCCGGACAGGGCGGGAAGCAACCGGCGGCTGTCCTCCCAGCTCGGGGCGAAGTCGTCGGGCGTGAAGGGCAGGGAGGAGGGCATCACGGGCGCGTCGTCGAAGGCGGGGACGGCGTACGGGTCGACGGGCAGCGGGCGGTGCGCGTACGACCCGATGCCGATCCGCCCCGTGCCGGGCCCGGCGCCGTCCCCGACGTGTTCACGGAAGTACAGGTCGCGCTCCTGGAAGCGCAGGACGGGCCGCCGGCCGTCCGGCCCGGCGAGCACGGACGTCTTCACGTACTGGTGGGCCAGCGGCAGCAGCGGTACGCACACGCCCGCCATCGCGCCGATCACCGGGCCCCAGAAGCCCGCCGCCGAGACCACCACGTCCGCCGGGAAGGTGCCACGGTCGGTGACGACGGCCGTCACCCGGCCCGCGTCCTGCTCGATCCCGGTGACCGTGTGCCGCTCCAGGAAGCGGGCGCCCCGGCGCCGCGCGCGCCGGGTCTGGGCGCGGGCGGCGGGCAGCGCCCTCGCCAGCCCGTCGCCGGGCGTGTGGAAACCGCCCAGCACCCTGGTGGCGTCCAGCATCGGCCACAGCCCGGCGCACCGCCGGGCGTCGGCCAACTCGCCCTCGATGCCCCAGGAGGCGGCCAACCCGGCCTTGCGGTGCAGTTCGGCCCACTGCTCCTCGGTGGTGGCGATCTCCAGCCCGCCGACGGCGTCGAAGCACGGCCGCCCGTCCTCGGCGAGCGCGCTGAACTTCTCGACCGTGTACGCGGCGAAGTCGCTCATGGTCTTGGAGGTGTGGGTGCGGAAGACCAGTCCGGGCGCGTGCGAGGTGGAGCCGCCGGGGGCGTGCAGCGGGCCCTGCTCCAGGACGGTGACGTCACGCGCGCCGCGCGCGGTGAGCTCGTCGGCGAGCGAGCAGCCGACGATGCCCGCGCCGACGATCACGATGCGGGGCGGCACCGGGCCGCCCGTACCGGCCCGCGCGTTCACAGGACCACCACCGAACGCAGTACCTCGCCGCGCCGCATCCGCGCGAAGGCCGCCTCCACGTCCGCGAGGCCCACGGTCTCCGAGACGAAGGCCCCCAGGTCCAGCTTGCCGCTCAGGTGCAGGTCGATCAGGACCGGGAAGTCCCGGCTGGGCAGGCAGTCCCCGTACCAGGAGGATTTCAGGGACCCGCCGCGCGCGAACACGTCGAGCAGCGGCAGCTCGATCCGCGTGTCCGGCCCGGGCACGCCGACCTGGACCAGGGTGCCCGCCAGGTCCCGCATGTAGAAGCCCTGCCGGTACGTCTCCGGGCGGCCCACCGCGTCGATCACGACGTCCGCGCCGTGCCCGCCGGTCAGGGCGCGCACCGCCTCGACCGGGTCGGTGCCCCGGGAGTCGACGGTGTCGGTGGCGCCGAAGCGCTCGGCGGCGTCGAGCTTGCCGCCGTCGATGTCGACGGCGATGACGCGGCGCGCCCCGGCCCTCGACGCCCCGGCGATGGCGGCGTTGCCGACGCCGCCGCAGCCGATGACCGCCACGGTGTCGCCGCTGCCCACGCCCCCCGTGTGCACGGCGGCCCCGTACCCGGCCATCACCCCGCAGCCGATCAGCCCCGCCGCCTCGGGCCGGACCGCCGGGTCGGCCTTCACCGCCTGCCCGGCCGCGACCAGGGTTTTTTCGGCGAAGGCGCCGATGCCGAGTGCCGGGGTCAGGGCCGTGCCGTCCAGCAGCGTCATCGGCCGGCCCGCGGTGCGGGAGTCGAAGCAGTACCAGGGGCGGCCGCGGCGGCAGGAACGGCACCGGCCGCACGGCGCCCGCCAGGCCAGCACCACGTAGTCGCCCGGCGCGAGGCCGGTGACGCCGGGGCCGGCGGCCTCGACGACGCCCGCCGCCTCGTGGCCGAGCAGGTAGGGGAAGCCGTCGCCGACCGCGCCCTCGCGGTAGTGCAGATCGGTGTGGCACACCCCGCACGCCTGCACGGTGACGAGGACTTCGCCCGGCCCGGGGTCGGGGACGAGGATCGGCAGCACCTCGACGGGCGCGCCTTTCTTGGCGGCGACGACGGCGCGGGCTTCGTGCGGCATGACTCACTCCTAAACAGCGCCTGCGGGGGCAGGGGCGGGTGCGTGGAGCTGGCACGGATGCCGTTATGGGGGATGGCGGGGCACCCGGGCCCGCGAGGACGCGGGCGACCGCGTGGACCAGTCGGGGAACCGGGGGAGGAGCAGGGAACCGCGGGAGGCGGACGAACGCCCTGTGAGCCCTGGGTGTTGCCCATGGCGCGCTGTGTTGCGCCATGAGAGTCATGCTGGAAGTCCGTCAGCGATCCGTCAAGAGGGTGCCGGGTCACCGTCCGTCAGCCCGCGAAACCCATCCGGCGCGAGAGGTCCGCCGCCGCCTTCACCACCTGCCCGGCCAGCTCCGGCAGCAGCGCCCGCGCCATCCGGTACGCCGGGCCCGAGACGCCGATCGCGCCGATCACCGCACCGTCGTGCGCCCGCACCGGCGCCGCCACCGCGTTCAGCCCGACCTCCAACTCCTCGCGGGAGCAGGCGAACCCCTCACCCGCGGCGGCGGTCAGCTGCCGGCGCAGTTCGCCCGGCGTGGTCAGCGTGTTGGCGGTGAACCTGGCGTGCTTGCGTTCCACCAGGCGCTCGCGGCGCTCCCTGGGCAGGTGCGCGAGCAGCACCTTGCCGCTCGCGGTGGCGTGCAGGGGCGTGCGCCGGCCCAGCCAGTTGTACGCGGTGACCGCGGCCGCGCCCCGCGCCTGCATGATGTTGACCGCCGCGTCCCCGTCCAGGACGGCGATGTTGGCGGTCTCCCCGGTGTCGTCGGCGAGCGCCCGGCACACCGGCTGGCCCTCCTGCGAGATGTCCAGCCGGATGGCGGCGGCCCCGGCCAGCCGCAGCACCCCGGCGCCCAGGTAGTACTTGCCGCGCTCGTGCTCCTGCTCCACGAGCCCCCGGTTCTCCAAGACGCCCAGGATGCGGAAGGCGGTGGACTTGTGCACCCCCAACTCCTCGGCGATCTCGGTGACTCCGGCCTCGCCGAGCCGGGCCAGGATCTCCAGGACGCTCACCGCGCGGTCCACGGACTGGACGGATCCGGCCGCTGACCGCCTCTCCTCGGACCGGTCGCCGGCCGCCTCGGTCGTCTTCGACATGGGTCTTTGCTTCACCACCCGTTGGCCCCGCGGGGCGCCTCGCAAGGAGCGGGGGCCGACAAGCGCCGGTGGGCCCTTGACGGCGCGCTTCCCGGTCTGGATTCTGTTGCGCATCGCGCTCTGCGATGCGTTATTCAAAACGCCATGATACCGATCAGCGCTGGGGGAGCCAGATGATTCCCGTCTGCCGCACCGAGGACCTGCCCGAGGGCGGGGCCGTACGGATCGAGATCGACGCCACCACACCCGCCATCGCCGTCTTCCGCAGCGAAGGCGCCCTCTACGCCCTCGACGACACCTGCAGCCACCAGGACGCCTCGCTCTCGGAAGGCTGGGTCGAGGGCTGCCAGGTCGAATGCCCCCTGCACGCCGCCCTGTTCGACCTGCGCACCGGCGTGCCCAGCTGCCTCCCCGCCCGCCGTCCCGTCCGCACCCACGAGGTCACCGAGGCCGACGGCATGATCCACGTCAGGCCCGCCGCGCGGGAGGCCACCGTACGGGAAGACGCCTACGCATGAGGACCGTCACCGTCGTCGGCGCCTCGCTGGCCGGGCTGTACGCGGCGCGGGCCCTGCGCTCCGAAGGCTTCGACGGCCGGCTGGTGATCGTCGGCGCGGAACGCCACCGCCCGTACGACCGGCCGCCGCTCTCCAAGAGCTTCCTCACGCAGTGGCCGCCCGCTGCCGCGGAGCCGGAGGACCTCCGGCTGTGCGACCGGGACGAGGAGGACGCGCTCGCCGCCGAATGGCACCTCGGCACCCGGGCCACCGCACTGGACACCGTGGGACGCACGGTGACCCTCGACACCGGCCGCACGGTCCGCACCCTGCGCACCGACGGCGTCGTCATCGCCACCGGAGCCGCCCCGCGCACCCTGCCGGGACCGCCGCTCGCCGGCGTGCACGCCCTGCGGACCGCCGACGACGCCGTCGCCCTGCGCGCCGCACTGCACGACGGGACGCCCCGCGTGGTCGTCGTCGGCGGCGGATTCATCGGCGCCGAGGTCGCCTCCTCGTGCGCCGCGCTCGGACTGCACGTGACGGTCGTCGAGGCCGCACCCCTGCCGCTGGTGCCGCAACTCGGCACCGACATGGCCCGCGTGTGCGCCGCCCTGCACGCCGACCACGGGGTACGGCTCCTGTGCGGCACCGGCGTCAAAGGGCTGCTGGGCGACGGGACGGGCCGCGTCCGGGCCGTCGAACTCGCCGACGGGCGGCTGCTGGACGCCGACGCGGTGGTCGCCGGGATCGGGGCACGCCCCGCCACCGGCTGGCTGACCGGGTCGGGACTGCGCCTGGACGACGGCGTGGTGTGCGACGCGGGTGGTGTGACGGCGGCCCCGCGGGTGGTGGCCGTGGGCGACGTGGCGCGCTGCGCGGGCGTCCGCTCCGAGCACTGGACCAGCGCCACCGAACAGCCCGCGACGGCCGTGCGCAATTTGCTCGCCGGCACCACCGTCGCGCGGCACACCGCCCTGCCGTACTTCTGGTCGGACCAGTACGGCGCGCGGCTCCAGCTGGCCGGGCGGCGCGGACCGCACGACACCGTGCGGATCGTCGAGGGCGACCCCGGCGACCGGAGCTTCCTGGCCGTCTACGAACGCGACGGACGCACCACCGCGGCGCTCGCCGTCAACCGGCCCCGGCCCTTCATGCGGCTGCGCCGCCGACTCTCGACGGAGGCTCGGGAGCCTTGCGGGCCGCCCGGCCCTCCCGCCGCGCCTGCCGGCGCTCCCGGCGCAGCGTCCTGGCCGTACTGCTGGGCTGCGAACGCACCCCGTTGCGCTGCACCCACACCTGGCGCGTGACCCAGACGTCCAGCACCGCCCACGTGGCGACCACCGTGCTCGCGACCGTGCTGAGCACGGCGGGGAAGGCCAGCCAGGCGCCCGCCATCGTGCACAGGAACGCCACCATGGCCTGAATGAGCGTCACCGCCGCGATGATGACCGCGCGCACCGCGGCCGTACGCACCGGGTCCGGCATCCGGTACCGGGTGGCCGGCTCCTCCTGCCACAAGGGACGCCTGCCGCCGACCAGGTGGGCGTCACCGTCTTCGAGGTCCATGTTGGCGTCACTCTCCCCGTACCCGCACGTACCCGCCTGCCCCGTTCTCCAGGTGACTGCCCGGCTTTCACCCATGACATGTCTGTGGTGACGACGCACCACCACCCACCATGGTCACGAACGGGGACGCCGCCCGGTTCCCGGTCGATGTGATTTTCGGCCAACCGCTCCGGCGTACGCCTGTGCACGAGGGTGGTGTTCGAGACCACATGGGTGGGCAGGTTGTCCTGGAATCAGCCGACAACTGGGGACGATCCGCCCTTGACCTGCGGATCCATCGTCCGAACGGGGCTTCGGCCAGAGCTGTCGAGAGTAGTAGGCTCGCGCCGTTTGTTGACGGAACACCACCCCCCGTGCGCCGGGGTTGACGTAGGGGAGGCCATGCGCTTTCGAGGGAAGACGATCACTCGGAAGATCGCAGCGCTGCTGCTGGTGCCGCTGGTGTCCCTCACCGCCATGTGGGCCTTCGCGACGTACCTCACCGGGCGCGAGGCCAACCAGCTGCTGGACGTCGGCAGCGTCGTCGCCAAACTCGGCTACCCGGCCGAGGACGCCGTACAGGCCCTCCAGCAAGAGCGCCGCCAGAGCCTGCTGTACCTGGCCGACCGGCGCGGCGCCAACGCGCTGGGCGAACTGCGCAAGCGCACCCGCGAGACCGACAAGGTCGTCACCAAGCTGCGCGACAACGCCGCCGAACCCGCCGTCCGCGACGACCTCAACGGCGTCGCAGGCGAGCGGATGGACGACGTCGTCAAGGCCCTCGGCCGGCTGACCTCGCTGCGCACCCAGATCGAGGACAACACCATCTCCCGCGACGCGGCGTTCGAGGCGTACAACGCCCTCGTCGACCCCAACTACGAGTTCCTCGCGGCGCTGCACGCGCTGGAGAACGTGGAGATGGACAAGCAGGGCCGCGCCCTGGTCAACGTCACCCGCGCCCGGGAGGCCGTCTCCCGCGAGGACGCGCTGATGTCCGCGGCGATCGCGTCCGGCACCATGGGCAAGCGCGACCTGCGCGGCTTCGCCGACCGCGTCGCCGAGCGCCGCGTCCTGTACGCGACCAGCCTGCCCGTGCTGCCCGGCGACGACCGGGCCGTCTTCACCGACTACTGGCAGTCCGCACCCGCCCGCGAACTGACCTCCTACGAGGACCGCATCATCGACGGCGGCCCGTCCGGAGCGCCCCGCGCCGTCAACGCCGAACGCTGGAACACCGCCGCCGGCAAGGTCCTCGGCGACCTCCAGCGGATGGGCCGGGAGGCCGGCGACCGCTACAAGGAGCGGGTCGAGCCCGTCGCCGTGGCCGTCCTGGTCAAGGCCGCCGTCGCGGGCGTCCTCGGCTTCGTGGCCCTGCTGGTCTCCGTCGTCGTCTCGGTCCGCATCGGCAGCCGGCACGTCAAGGACCTCATCCGGCTGCGCAAGGAGGCCCACGAGGTCTCCGGCGTCCGGCTGCCCAGCGTGATGCGGCGCCTCGCCGCGGGCGAACAGGTCGACATCGAGGCCGAGGCGCCGCGCAGGGAGTTCGGCCAGAGCGAGACCGAACAGGTCGGCCAGGCGCTGAACACCCTCCAGCGGGCCGCCGTCGAGGCCGCCGTCAAACAGGCCGACATGCGCCGCGGCGTCTCCGAGGTCTTCGTCAACCTCGCCCGCCGCAGCCAGGTACTGCTGCACCGCCAGCTGACCCTGCTGGACACCATGGAACGCCGTACCGAGAACGCCGACGAACTCGCCGACCTCTTCCGCCTGGACCACCTCACCACCCGCATGCGCCGGCACGCCGAGGGCCTGGTCATCCTCTCCGGCGCGGCCCCTTCCCGGCAGTGGCGCAAGCCCATCCAGCTGATGGACGTGGTGCGGGCCGCGGTCGCCGAGGTCGAGGACTACGAGCGCATCGAGGTGCGCCGGCTGCCGCGCCTGCTGGCCGTGCAGGGCCCCGCGGTCTCCGACCTCACCCACCTGATCGCCGAACTCCTGGAGAACGCCACCGTCTTCTCGCCCCCGCACACCGCGGTGCAGGTGGTCGGCGAGCGGGTCTCCAACGGCTTCACCCTGGAGATCCACGACCGCGGCCTGGGCATGAAGCCCGACGTCCTGCTCGACGCCAACCTGCGGCTCGCCGAGACCCCCGAGTTCGAACTGTCCGACACCGACCGGCTCGGCCTGTTCGTGGTCAGCCGCCTCGCCCAGCGCCAGGGCGTGCGCGTCTCGCTCCAGCCCTCCCCGTACGGCGGCACCACCGCCGTCGTCTTCATCCCCGCCGCGCTCCTCACCGAGGACACCGGCCGCGAGGACGGCCAGGAGACCGGCAGCCGGCGGATCGACGGGCGCCGGACCGGGGAGCTGGAGGCACCCGGCGGCAAGCTGGCCGCGCTGGCCCAGGTGCCCGTACCACTGCCCGAACCGGCCGGCCGGATGCCGGCGGCCGTCGAGGGACCTGCCGGGCCGGCCCGGAAGACGGAAACGGACGACGAGGACAGCCTCTTCGGCTCCCGCGCGCCCCGCGGCCCCCGCGACACCGGCCGCGGAACCCGTGACCGGGACGCCGAGCGCGCCCGCCTGCGCCCCCGCCGCGACGGCGCGCACGGCGTCACGCCGGTGCCGCCCGCGGCCTCGCCGGAGCAGCACCAGCAGACCCGCGACCAGGCCCCGGCCGGCGACGGACCCGCGCCGCTGCCGCGCCGGCACCGCGCGCCCGTGCTGGTCTCCGACCACGGCAGGCCGGTCGACGGCGCGGCACGCGGCGACGTACGCTCCGACGCGGACACGAACGGCGACACGGATGCGGACATGGACACCGGTACGACAACGGGTACGGGCCTGGCCCCGTCCGAGCGGCCCGCCACGACAGCAGGAGGACTGCCCCGCCGCGTACGGCAGGCCAGTCTCGCCCCCCAGCTCAGGGCCGAGCCCGCGGCGCAGGACGCGTCCGGCACCGGACCCGGCGGCGCGGCGGACGACCGCGACGCGGAGGACGTCCGCGCCCGCATGACCTCGCTCCAGCGCGGCTGGCAGCGTGGCCGCCGGGACAACGGCGAGGACGACGGCCGGCGGGACGGCAGCGACAGCACAGCACCAGGAAACACACCGGGAGGGGACGGTCGATGACCGCACCGAAGGCAGCAGCGGCCAGTGCCGAGTCGAAGGACCCGCAGGGTTCGGGCGAGCTGAGCTGGCTCCTCGACGAACTGGTCGAGCGGGTGGGCAGCATCCGCAAGGCGCTCATCCTCTCCAGCGACGGCCTGGCCACCAGCGCGTCGGCCGACCTGACCCGCGAGGACAGCGAGCACCTCGCGGCGGTCGCCTCCGGCTTCCACAGCCTGGCCAAGGGAGTCGGCCGGCACTTCGAGGCCGGCCGGGTACGGCAGACGCTGGTCGAGCTCGACGAAGCGTTCCTCTTCGTCAGCGCGGCGGGCGACGGCAGCTGCCTCGCCGTCCTCGCCGACGCCGACTCCGACGTCGGGCTGGTCGCGTACGAGATGACGCTGCTCGTCAAGCGGGTGGGCGCCCACCTGGGCACCGCGCCCCGGGCCGGGCAGCCCGCCGACGGCTGACCGGAGGATGACGGCACGGTGACGCCATGACCACAGACGGCCCGGACAACGCCGGGTACCGGGACGCCAGCTGGTACGACGACGACGCGGGCCCCGTGGTGCGCCCGTACGCGATGACCCGCGGGCGCACCAGCACCGAGGCCGAACCCCACCTCGACCTGATCGCCCTGGTGATCGCCGAGGACCGGCAGGGCGAACCGCTCGACGACCAGACCCTGTCGCCGGAGCACGTGGACATCGTCGGCCTGTGCCGCGACGCGCCGCTGTCCGTCGCGGAGCTGGCGGCCGAACTCGACCTGCCGCTCGGCGTGGTACGGGTCCTCATCGGCGACCTGCTGGACGCGGAGCTGGTCCACGTGAGCCGGCCCGTGCCCCCGGCGGAGCTGCCCGACGAGCAGATCCTCCGCGAGGTGATCGACGGGCTCAGGGCGCTGTGACAGCGGCCCGCCCGCCCCACGAACTGCAAGGACCAAGGATGCGAACGAGCACCACCAGCGGCGCACCGGGAGAGGACAGCCATGGTCTTCGGGCGCTCTGAACGACGCCGCAAACAGGCCGCCGACCCCGTCACCCTCAAGATCCTGGTGGCGGGCGGCTTCGGCGTGGGCAAGACGACCCTGGTGGGCGCGGTCAGCGAGATCAAGCCGCTGCGCACCGAGGAACGGCTGACCGAGGCGGGCCGCCCGGTCGACGACCTCGTCGGGGTGGAGGGCAAGCGGACCACCACCGTCGCCATGGACTTCGGGCGCATCACGCTCCGCGAGGACCTGGTGCTCTACCTCTTCGGCACGCCGGGCCAGGACCGCTTCTGGTTCCTGTGGGACGAACTGGCCCGCGGCGCGCTCGGCTCGGTCGTGCTGGCCGACACCCGGCGCCTGGAGGAGTCCTTCGCCGCCATCGACTACTTCGAACGGCGCGGCATCCCCTTCATGGTGGCCGTCAACTGCTTCGACGGCGCCGAACGCTACCCGGCAGAAACGGTTCGCGACGCGCTGGACCTGGACCCCGAGGTGCCCGTGATGCTGTGCGACGCGCGCGAGAAGGACTCCGCCAGGGACGTGCTCATCGCGGTCGTGGAACACGCGATGCACGTGAGCGCCCGGCGGCGCGAGCCCGCGCTTCCCTGAGGCGCGGAGGTACGGCCCGTACTTCGCCGTCCGGGGTACGGGCCGTACGCCTGCCGCCCGCCCGTCGCGTACGGGCGGGCGCCCAGGAGGCGGTCAGGCGCCCCCGTCACCCCCCTCGTGCCACCCGAAGCTCCGCTCCACGGCCCGGCGCCAGTTGCCGTACTCGCGCTCCCGCGTCGGCCCGTCCATCCGCGGCGTCCACTCCGTGTCCCGCTTCCAGTGCGCCGTCAGCTCGTCCAGGTCCTGCCACACGCCGGTCGCCAGCCCCGCCGCGTACGCCGCGCCCAGGCACGTCGTCTCCGCGACCACCGGCCGGATCACCGGCACGCCCAGCACGTCCGCCTGGTGCTGCATCAGCAGGTTGTTGACGGTCATGCCGCCGTCGACCTTCAGCGCGGTGATCTGCACGCCGGAGTCCTGGTACATGGCGTCCACCACCTCGCGCGTCTGCCAGCTGGTGGCCTCCAGCACCGCGCGCGCCAGGTGGGCCTTGGTGACGTAGCCGGTCAGCCCGGTGATCACGCCGCGCGCGTCGGAGCGCCAGTACGGCGCGAACAGCCCCGAGAACGCCGGGACGATGTACGCGCCGCCGTTGTCGGCGACGCTCGCCGCCAGGTCCTCGATCTCGTCCGCCGAGTCGATGATGCCCAGCTGGTCCCGGAACCACTGCACCAGCGCACCGGTGATGGCGATCGACCCCTCCAGGCAGTAGACCGGGGCCTCGCCGCCCAGCTGGTAGCCCAGCGTCGTCAGCAGCCCGCTCTTGGAGGGCACCGGCCGGCCGCCGGTGTTCAGCAGCAGGAACGAGCCGGTGCCGTAGGTGTTCTTCGCCTCGCCGACGCCGTAACAGGTCTGCCCGAACACCGCCGCCTGCTGGTCGCCCAGCGCCGAGGCCACCGGCACCCCGCGCAGCTGCCCGACCGCCGTCCCGTACACCTCCGCCGAGGAGCGGATCTCCGGCAGCATCGCCTCGGGCACCCGCATCGCGGACAGGATCGCGGGGTCCCACTGGAGGGTGTGCAGGTTCATCAGCATCGTGCGCCCGGCGTTGGTGACGTCCGTGACGTGCACGCCGCCGTCCGTACCGCCCGTCAGGTTCCAGATGAGCCACGAGTCGACGGTCCCGAAAGCGATCTCGCCGCCCTCGGCCCGCGCCCGCAGGCCCGGCACGTTGTCCAGCAGCCAGGCCGCCTTCGGCCCGGAGAAGTAGCTGGCCAGCGGCAGGCCCGTGGCGTCACGGAAGCGGTCCTGGCCGTCCGCGCCGCCCAGCTCGGCGCAGAGCCGGGAGGTACGGGTGTCCTGCCAGACGACCGCGTTGTGCACCGGCTTGCCGGTGGACCGGTCCCACAGCACGGTCGTCTCGCGCTGGTTGGTGATGCCCAGCGCGCTGAGCTGGTCGGCGCGCAGCCCCGCCTTGGCCAGCGAGCCCGCCACCACCGCCTGCACCTTGGCCCAGATCTCGGAGGCGTCGTGCTCCACCCAGCCGGGCTTGGGAAAGATCTGCCGGTGCTCGCGCTGGTCGACGGCGACGATCGCGCCGTCCTGGTTGAAGATGATGCAGCGGCTGGAGGTCGTGCCCTGGTCGATCGCGGCGACGTACCTGTCCGTCGTGCCGTCCGTCATGACGTCTCCTGACTCCTCGTTGCCGGTCCCCACTGCCTGCCCGGGTGCCGCCGCCGGTCAGTAGACCGCGGTGAACACGAGCCCGGAGAGCACCGCCCCGACGAGCGGGCCGGCCACCGGAATCCAGGCGTAGGACCAGTCGGAGGTGCCCTTGTTGGGGATGGGGAGCAGTGCGTGGGCGATGCGCGGCCCCAGGTCGCGGGCCGGGTTGATGGCGTACCCGGTGGGCCCGCCGAGCGAGAGGCCGATGCCGGCCACCAGCAGCGCGACGAGCAGGACGTTGATGCCGGAGCCGTAGACACCGGCGTCCGCGCCGGGCACCTGCCCGATACCTATGCCCTCGTTCTTGCCGAAGAACAGCAGCGGCAGCACCAGGCCGGCGGTCGCGATGATCTCGGTGACGAGGTTGGCGGCCGGGTTGCGCACTTCCGGGGCGGTGGCGAAGACGCCCAGGGTCGGCTGCGCCTTGTCCGCCTCCGCGTTGGCGGCGAACTGCGCGTAGTACAGCGCCCACGCCAGTACGGCACCGAGCACCGCGCCCACCAGCTGCGCCGCCATGTACAGCGGCACCTTCGACCACTCCGTGCCGCCCGCGACCGCCGAGCCCAGCGTCACCGCCGGGTTGAGGTGCCCGCCGGACAGCGGCGCCGCGGTGTAGGCCCCGGCGAGCACGCCGAAACCCCACCCGAACGCGACGACCACCCAGCCGGCGGCCCTCGCCTTGGAGTGGTGCAGGGTGACGGCGGCGCACACGCCCGCGCCGAAGAGGATCAGGACGGCGGTGCCGATGACCTCGCCGACGAAAATGTCCCCGTTGGAATACATGGCGGCTCCTTGTCCCTGGCCCGGGGGAGTGGCCCCCGGTCCTCCGTGCAGGGTGCGTACTTCCGTGCCACGGGAGGGCGGCGGGCGCTCGGCCACCGCGCCCCGCGCGGCGTGCGCGTCGAGCGTGCCGGTACGTCGGAACCGCCCATGGGGAGTCGGGCAGCGCGAAACGCCGCCACGCGGCCTGGATGCCTGGCTGCGGCGATGCCGACGGACACCCGGAAGTGTTCACCGCAGGTAACGGGGCGTCAAGGTGCCGGGAAGGGGCGGGGCTCAGTCCCCGCGCCGCCGCCCCCGGCGCACCTCGTGCCCCCGTGTCCCGGGCCGCCCCGACACCCAACTACTCGCCCCTGCAAGGGCTTTGGCCGCTTTCTTCAACGGCGCCAGCGCCGCCGCTGCCTCCTCGTGCCCGCGCACGCTGCCCGGCGCGCACTCCACCGTCGCCAGCGACAGTGTGACCGGCAGCCCGCCCGCCGACCAGGGCGCGTCCAGCACCGCGGCCGCGAACGGCTCCACCTCGCCGGGGCCGGCCAGCACCAGGAAGTCGTCTCCGCCGATGTGCCCCACCCGCGCCGCGGGCAGCTCCGCCGCCGTCCGCGCCAGCGCGTGCCCCACGGCGCGGATCAGCGTGTCGCCCGCCGCGAACCCGGCTCCGTCGTTGACCTGCTTGAAGCCGTCCACGTCCAGCCAGCTCAGCGCGAACGCCCGGCCGTCGGCGATCCGCCGGTCCACCTCCGCGTTCACCGCGTCGGAGCCGGGCAGCCGGGTCAGCGGGTTGAGCCGCGCCGCCTCCTCCACCCGGCTCTCGGCCAGCGCCCGCAGGATGTCGGCCAGGTGCACCACGCCCACGCAGCGGCCCTGCTCGTCCACCACCGCCACGTCGTCGCCGGTACGGTCGCGGTGGCCGCCCGTGACCACGTCCAGCACCTCCCAGGCGGTGGCGTCGGCGCCCACCGTCCGCGGCCGGTCGGCCAGCCGCAGCGCCGGGCGGTCGGCGTACAGCGCGTGCCCGTACCGGCCGGAGAGCGACAGCAGGAACCGGTCGCGGTCGATGGCCCGTACCGGCACGCCGTCGGGGTCCACCAGCAGGACGCCGGAGACCCCGGGGAAACCGGTCAGGTGGCTGCGCACCGCGCCTGCCGAGGCGGACATCGGCAGCAGCGCGGCGGGCTGGAGGAACTGCGTCACGGGCGGCCCCGCCGGGGGCAGAGGCCGCCCGCCGCCCACGTACGCGCTCGCCACAGGCCCGTACTCCGGCGGCTCGGGGACGTAGACACCGGCCGCCGGGCGCCGCGCGGGCGGCGCCAACAGGAACCCCTGCGCGAGCTGGGCGCCCGCCTCGCGCACCGCCGCGTACTGCCGTTCGGTCTCCACCCCCTCCACCGCCAGCAGGCTGCCCAGCACCTCGCACAGCTGCCGCATCGCGGCCACGGCGGCCCGCCGCCCCCGGTCGTCGTCCAGCCCCTCGCACAAGGACGCGTCCAGCTTCACCAGGTCGGGGGCGAGGTCGCCGAGCAGCCGCAGCGGCAGGTCCCCGTCGCCGACCCCGTCCGCGCAGATGCGGTACCCGTCCTGCCGCAGCCCCGCCACGGCCTCCAGCAGCGCCCGCCGCGGCACGTGCGTGAACGGCCTGCCGAGATCGACCGTGATCTCCCACGGCCGCCGGCCCGCGTCGTGCACGGCCTTGCGCAGCGCGGTCAGGCCCGGCAGCTCGACGAGCGTCGTGGCGAACACGTTGACGTGCAGCGGGAGCAGCGTCTCCTGCCGCGCGGCCGACCGTACGGCGAGACCGGCCAGCTCGTCGTCCAGGTCGGCGGAGCGGCGCGCCGCCGTCAGCACGTCGCCGCGTTCGGGGCGGGCGAGTATCTCCAGGGCGGCGACCGAGCCGGTCGCCAGGTTCACGACGGGCTGGAAGGCGAATCGGAGCTGGTCCGTCCAGGCAGGCACGGCAGCAGAATGCCCGCTCAGGGCAGTGCCGACGGGTGATTCACGTACTGTTCACGCATCCTTCCGGCGCACTCGAACGGATGCGGCCGCACGCGCAGGGGGCCGCGCGGCGGCCCGCCGCCTCACCGCACCGCGACCACCGCGGACCCGTGCCCGAACAGCCCCTGGTTCGCCGAGATCCCCACCCGCGCACCCGGCACCTGCCGCGCACCCGCCTGCCCGCGCAACTGCCACGTCAGCTCGCAGACCTGCGCGATCGCCTGCGCCGGCACCGCCTCACCGAACGAGGCCAGGCCGCCGCTGGGGTTCACCGGCAGCCGCCCGCCGAGCGCCGTCACGCCCTCGCGCAGCAGCTTCGCGCCCTCACCGGCGGGGCACAGGCCGAGGTCCTCGTACCACTGGAGTTCCAGCGCGGTGGACAGGTCGTAGACCTCCGCGAGCGACAGGTCGTCCGGTCCGAGCCCCGCCTCCTCGTAGGCGGCGCGGGCGATGGAGGGCCGGAAGGCGGCCGGCGGCTCCGGCACGGCGGCCGAATCGGTCGCGATGTCCGGCAGGTCCAGGTCGGCCCGCGGGTACTCCGGCGTCGCGGTGGAGACGGCCCGGATACGGACGGGGTCCCGCACCCCTTTGCGCCGCGCGTAGTCCGGACCGCACAGGACCAGCGCCGCGGCGCCGTCCGACGTGGCGCAGATGTCCAGCAACCGCAGCGGATCGGCGACCACGGGTGACGCGGCGACCTCCGCCGCCGTCACCGCCGTGCGGTAGCGGGCGTACGGATTGACCGCCCCCGCCGCCGCGTTCTTGACCTTCACCTGCGCGAAGTCGTCGGTCGTGTCCCCGTACAGGGCCATCCGGCGCCGCGCGTACAGCCCGAAGTAGGCGGGGTTGGCGGCCCCCAGCAGCCGGAAGCGCAGCCAGTCGGGGTCGTCGGGCCGGTCGCCGCCCGCCGGCGCGAAGAAGCCTTTCGGCGCCGCCTCAGCGCCGACCACCAGCACCACGTCCGCCAGGCCCGCCAGGATCTGCGCCCGCGCGGTGGCGATGGCCTGGGCACCGGACGCGCACGCCGCGTAGACGCTCGTCACCCGCGCGCCCTGCCAGCCCAGCGCCCGCGCGAACGCCGCCCCCGCCACGTAACCGGGATACCCGCCGCGCACGGTGCCCGCACCGACCACCGACTGCACGTCGGCCCACGCCAGTCCCGCGTCGGCCAGCGCGGCGCGCGCCGCCACCGTCCCGTACTCGACGAAGCCGCGGCCCGCTTTGCCCCAGGCGTGCATGCCCGCCCCGAGGACGGCGATGTCACCGGTCACGGCCGCCTCCCGCCGCGCCCCCTCGCGGGGCCTCCTCCGGTCCGACGGGCCGCCACCACCACGTCGTCCACACAGTGTCCGCATCCTCGTTCAGCACCCCGGGGACCACCTCGGCCTCCATGCCGACCCGCAGGTCCGCGATGGTGACCCCCGGCGCGGCCTGCCCGAGCACCACCATCCGCTCCGCCGCCAGCTCCACCGCGACCAGGGTGTGCGGCTCCCACGGCACGCCGGGGTCGGAGACGTAGGGCGGCGGCGGCCGGTAGCGCCCGTCCGTGTACGACCACACCGTGCCGCGCCGCGACAGCGGCACCTCCGCCAACTCGGTGCCGTCACAGCGGGGATTGCGGCAGAAGAAGTCGGCACGGGGGAAGAAGACCGCACCGCAGGCACCGCACCGGGTGCCCAGAAGGCGGAAGCCCGCCGCGTCCCCCTCGTCCTCTCCACCGGTGAACCACCCCGGCACCACCGGCTTGCGCGTACGTGTCACGACGCCTCCCGCAACCAGCTCGACGGACCCGGCCGCCCGCCGCGTAACTGACGGCCCGTCAGGAGTCTGGCACGCCGTCCCGCCGATCGGAACGGGCCCGGCTGAACCTGATACCGCCGCACCGCGTCCACCAAGGCGGGCCGGGGCGCGGGATCCACGGGGGTGGTTCCGCGCCCCGGCCCGCCACCGCTCAGCGCGCGTCGTCGTTCAGTGATCGCCGTGACACCGGAAAGTCGAAATACGTGTCGGGGAACGTCTCCGGAGTGAAGGTGTAGTGCCACCACTCCTTCTCGTAGTTACGGAACCCCACGCGCTCCAGCCCGCTCTTCAACAGCAGGCGGTTCGCCCGCTGCTTGCCCTGCACCCGCGGATCGAGCGTGTGCGCGAGAGTGTCGAAACAGTCGAACCCGGTCCCCATGTCGACCGAGTTGTCGGGAAAGCGCTCCGCCTTCGGCGCATAGCACTCCGTCAGCGGCTCCCCGGGAACGTACGGCCGGGTGGGCAGGCCCGGCAGCCGTACCAGCGTCAGGTCGAGGGTGCTGCCCCGGCTGTGGCCCGACTTCTCCGCGATGTACCCGTCCTCGAACAGCGCCGACTTGTCCACCCGCGGATAGAACTCGCCCTTCATCCGCTGGTCGCCGAGGTCCTTCGCCCACGCCACGAAGTGGTCGACAGCCCGCTGCGGCCGGTAGCAGTCGTACACCTTGAGCGTGTAGCCGCGCCGCAGGAACGACAGCTGGGCCCGGTGCAGCGCCCGCGCCGCGTCGCGGGTCAGGATGCACACCGGCTCCCGGTAGCCGGTGACCGGTACGCCCATGAAGTCGTGCGGCGTGAAGTACCGCATCTCCTGGCGGATCGTCGGGTCCACGTCGCGCAGCGCGACGAACTCCTTCGGCGCCGTCGGATCGGCGGCACTCCGCGCGTCCGGTACGGCGGCCACGGTCAGGACGGCGGTGGCGGCGGCCACGGCGAAGCCGCGCAACGCGGCAGCGAGTCTCGGCATGGCACCCGTCTACCACCGGCACCGCGTACCGCGTAAGAGCCCGGCCGCACGCGCTCCCGCTACGCGACCGGCGCCTCCCGGCCCACCCCGTTCCCGTCCGCCAGGCCACGCACCCGCACCCGGTACCCGGCCGCTCCGCCGCCCTGCCGCTCGACCACCACCCGCCCGTCCTCCAGACGCGTCTCGAAGCGCTCGACCTCCGGCTGCCGCCAGCCGTCGCCGACGTCCGGCACCAGCACGCCACCGCCCGCCCGGCCGGCCACCGGCGCCCACACCTCCAGCTCCGTCACACCGTCACCGCCGGCCACCGGCAACACCGCGCCGGCCCGCGCCAGCACCGGGATCCGCGACAGCGGCGCGTCCACCAGCACCTGCCCGGGACCGTCGTACGCCTGCCCGGACGCCGTGTCGTACCAGCGCCCGCGCGGCAGCCGCACCGCCCGCCGCGTCACCCCCGGCCCCAGCACGGGCGCCACCAGCAACGCGTCCCCCAGCAGAAACGCGTCCTCGCAGTCCCGCAGCTTCCGGTCCCGCGGCGTGCTCCACCACACCGGACGGACATACGGCGCACCCGACAACCGCGCCAGCTGCCCCAGCGAGACGAAATACGGCACCAGCCGCTCCCGCTCCAGCAGCGCGGCGCGCGCGTGCTCCACCACCTCGGGCCCGAACTCCCACGGCTCCCGCCGCCCCGCGAAGACCGCCGAATGCGTACGGAACAACGGGAGGTACGCGGCCATCTGGAACCACCGCAGATACAGCTCGGGCGACGGCACCCCGGAGAACCCGCCCACATCGGGCCCGCTGTACGGCACCCCGCACAGCCCCATCCCCAGCACCAGCGACAACGAGGCCCGCAGCCCCGGCCAGCCGGTCGCCACATCCCCCGACCACGTGCCCCCGTAGCGCTGCATCCCCACCCACCCCGACCGCGAGAACAGGAAAGGACGCTCCTCGGGGCGCAGCTCCAGCAGCCCTTCGTAGCCGGCGCGCGCCATCGCCAGCCCGTACACGTTGTGCGCCTCCCGGTGGTCGCCGCCCCGCCCCTCCAGCGCGTGCCGCGCCGAACGCGGCAGCGACGGATCGCCGAACGCCGCGAAGGACACCGGCTCGTTCATGTCGTGCCACACCCCGGAGAACCCCTGCGCCAGCCGCTCCGCGTACAGGCCGCCCCACCACTTGCGCACCCGCGCGTCGGTGAAGTCGGGAAACACCGCCTCGCCCGGCCACACCACCCCGCGCACCTCCCGGCCCCGCGCGTCCCGCACGTACGCGTCCGCCGCCGCCCCGCCCTCGTACACCGCGTTGCCCGGCTCCGCCTTCACCCCCGGATCGACGATGGACACCAGCCGCACCCCCTCGGACCGCAGTTCGCGCGCCAGCCCCGGCAGGTCGGGGAAGGCCGTGCGGTCGACCGTGAAGACCCGGTGGCCGTCGTAGTGGTCGATGTCCAGGTGCACGGCCGACAGCGGCAGCCCGCGCTCCCGGTACCCGGACACGACCCGCCGCACCTCCTCCTGGCTGCCGAACCCCCACCGGGCGTGCTGCGGACCCAGTGCCCAGCGGGGCGGCGGCGTCGGCGCCCCGGTCAGCGCCGTCCAGCCGAGGAGCACACGGGCGGGCGTACCCACCAGCACCCAGTACCGCAGCGGACCGCCGTCCATCCGCAGCTCGGAGCAGCCCGGCCGGTCGTGCCCCGAACCCGCGCCCTCCGAGCCCTCCCGCAGCGTCACCGTGCCGTCCCACGAGTTGTCGTGGAAGACCAGATGCGTCCCGGCGTCCGCCACCACGAACTGGACCGGCATCGTGACGGAGAGCGGGTCGTCACCCGGCACGAACGCGCCGCCCGGATCGGTGTTCCACAGCCGGTACCTGCGCGCGCGGAGCCGCGGCCCGCAGGACCGGCCGCCCAGCCCGAAGAACCGGGCGTCCGCCGCCACCTCGGAACGCTGCACCCACCGCGACTCCCCGGACCGTTCGGCAGGCACGCCGCCCCCGTCGCCCGGCACCCGGTCCCACCACCGCGGCGGCAGCTCCCGCCGCAGCACCACCCCGCCCGGCGTCCGCACCGCCACCGCCCCGTGCCGCGACACCGTCACCGTCACCCGCTCCGAGACGACCCGCCAGCCGCCCTCCGTGTCGGGCTCCAGCACCGCCCGCACGTCCGGCTCGGGACACGTACCGGCCAGCGCGTACGAGGGCTCCGGCTCCGCGCCGTCCCAGCCGCAGAACACCGCGCCGCCCGCCGCGACCCGCACCCGCAGCGACGAACGCGCGAAGAACACCACCCCGCCGCCCGGCTGCGGCTCCGCGCGCGCCGCGGCGCCCGGCACCCGGGCCCGCTCGGGCCCGCGCCGCGCCGTCCCCAGCCGGTCGGCGCGGCGCCGCCGCCACGCCGACCGCCACGACAGCAGCCCGCGCACCGAACCGGCCGCCCTGAGGGCCCGTACCGCGCCGACCGCCCTGCCCCACCACACCGACCGCACTTGATCACGCCCGTCCATGCTGCTCAGCCTGCCATCGACGGCACCCGGCGGGGGGACCGTTCAACTCCCGTTCACCCGGGAAGAACCGCGACCCCACCCGCGGCACACCGCCGGCGGGCGGACGGCCGCCCTCCTGCCTCATTCCCCACCGCGCGGCCGCGCCCCACCCGCCCGCGTACGTGCCTGAATGTGCGGCCCACCCTGGCGCACGAGTCGATCACGTGGCATCGTCTCGCCCAGCCGTGTCACACGCACGCGCCCCCGCGCTGCGCCGGGGTGATCCCCCGGCCGTACGGGGGCACCGCGTACCGCACGCCCACACCGCGTCCACGCAACGCCGCGTACAGCCGGGAGCCGATCATGACCACCGCACCGCCGTCCGTCCCGCAGCCCGAACCCCTGTGGCAGCCCGGCCAGGACCGCATCGACGGCGCCCGGATCACCCGCTTCCACGACTGGGCCGCCATCCACCACGGCGCCCCCGCCCGCGTATCCGGCGACCCGGCGGCCGACTACGCCGCACTGCACCACTGGTCCGTGACCGAACTGACCCGCTTCTGGCAAGCCGTCGCCGAGTGGTTCGACGTCCGCTTCTCCACCCCGTACGAAACCGTCCTCGCCGACCCCGCCATGCCTGGCGCCCGCTGGTTCCCCGGCGCCACCCTCAACTACGCGGAACACGCCCTGCGCGCCGCCGAGGACCCGGCCCGCGCCGGCACGCCCGCGCTGCTGCACGTCGACGAGACCCACGACCCCGCCCCCGTCACCTGGGCCGAGCTGCGCGCCCAGGTCGGCTCGCTCGCCGCGGAGCTGCGCCGCCTCGGCGTACGCCCCGGCGACCGCGTCAGCGGCTACGTCCCCAACGTCCCGCAGGCCGTCGTCGCCCTCCTGGCCACCGCCGCCGTCGGCGCCGTGTGGACCTCCTGCGCCCCCGACTTCGGCGCCCGCAGCGTCCTGGACCGCTTCCAGCAGGTCGAACCGGTCGTGCTGTTCACGGTCGACGGCTACCGCTACGGCGGCAAGGAGCACGACCGCCGCGACACCGTCGCCGAACTCCGCCGCGAACTGCCCACCCTCAGGGCCGTCGTGCACATCCCCCTCCTGGGCACCCCCGCCCCCGAAGGCGCCGTGGAATGGGCGGACCTGACCTCCGCCGCCACCGAACCGGTCTTCGAACAGGTCCCCTTCGACCACCCCCTGTGGGTCCTGTACTCCTCCGGCACGACCGGCCTGCCCAAGGCCATCGTCCAGTCACAGGGCGGCATCCTCCTCGAACACCTCAAGCAGACCGGCCTGCACTGCGACCTCGGCCCCGACGACCGCTTCTTCTGGTACACCTCCACCGGCTGGATGATGTGGAACTTCCTCGTCGCCGGCCTCCTCGCGGGCTCCACGATCGTCCTCTACGACGGCAGCCCGGGACACCCGGGCACCGACGCCCAGTGGCGGATCGCCGAACGCACCGGCACCACCCTCTTCGGCACCTCCGCCGCGTACGTCATGGCCTGCCGCAAGGCCGGCGTCCACCCGGGACGCGACCTCGACCTCTCCGCCGTCAAGTGCGTCGCCACCACCGGCTCCCCGCTGCCGCCCGACGGCTTCCGCTGGCTGCACGACGAGGTCGCCGACGACCTGTGGATCGCCTCCGTCAGCGGCGGCACGGACGTGTGCAGCTGCTTCGCCGGCGCCTCACCCACCCTGCCCGTCCACATCGGCGAACTCCAGGCCCCCTGCCTCGGCACGGACCTCCAGGCATGGGACCCGCACGGCAAGCCGCTGACCGACGAGGTCGGCGAACTCGTCGTCACCAACCCCATGCCCTCCATGCCGATCCGCTTCTGGAACGACCCCGACGGCACCCGCTACCACGACAGCTACTTCGACACCTACCCCGGCGTCTGGCGGCACGGCGACTGGATCACCCGCACCTCGCGCGGCACCGTCGTCATCCACGGCCGCTCCGACTCCACCCTCAACCGCCAGGGCGTACGGATGGGCTCCGCCGACATCTACGAAGCCGTCGAACGCCTCCCCGAGATCCGCGAATCCCTCGTCATCGGCCTCGAACTGCCCGACGGCGGCTAC
Organism: Streptomyces sp. NPDC017056; assembly: GCF_044332485.1. Lineage (NCBI taxonomy): Bacteria > Bacillati > Actinomycetota > Actinomycetes > Kitasatosporales > Streptomycetaceae > Streptomyces > Streptomyces sp. NPDC017056. The sequence continues at coordinate 605,928 of NZ_JBIRPD010000002.1, forward strand.
TGGATGCCGCTCTTCGTCCACCTCGCGCCCGGCGCCGCGCTCGACGACGCGCTGCGCGACCGCATCAAGCGCACCATCCGGGAACAGTGCTCCCCGCGCCACGTACCCGACGAGATCATCGAAGCACCCGGAGTGCCGCACACCCTCACCGGCAAGCGCATCGAGGTCCCCGTCAAGCGGCTCCTCCAGGGCACTCCGCTGGAAAAGGCCGTCAACCCGGGCTCGGTCGACAACCTCGAAATCCTGCGGTTCTACGAGCGCATCGCCGCCGACCGCGCCGCCGCCGACCGCACGCAGTAGCGGCGAAGACCGGCGCGCACGGCCGTTGTCAGACCCCTCGGTTACTCTCCGTGACAAGTGAGGCTCGCGCAGCGGGCAGCACGCACCGACCGAGGGGGAGTCATGGCACCACCGTTCCGACGCACCACGCCCACCGACCCGACCGGACTCGCCGCCGCGCGCCGCAAGCTGCGCCGCGAAATCCCCAGCACCGCCGCCGTCCTGGCGGACGCGCAGGACTTCGCAGCCATGTGCCGCTACCGCACCTTCCCGTTCGACGACCACACCACCTACCTCCGGCAGATGGAAGCCCTGCTGCGCTCGCTGACCGCCCAGGGCATCCACGCCACCGTCACCCTCTTCGACCCCGTCGCGTACGAGACGTTCTGCCTGGACGCCGGCCTGGACCCGGACCGGCCCGACAGCCGCTCCCGCTACACCGCCGAACTGGCCTGCACCGGCGCCACCCTGCCGTATACGGGCGAGCCACTGGCCCGGCTGCTGCCCGCCCTCGTCGACGAGGCGGAACGCCAGACGACCTGGGACCGCGCCACGGCCCTGCTCGCGCGCACCGGCTCCTGCCCGGACTGCGGCCAGGACCTCGCCAGAGCCGCGTTCGCCCGCGCCTCCCGCGCGGTCACCGGCCTGCTGGACGCTCTCGGTGACGGCACCCACCACCTGGTGTGCAGCGTCCCCGCGAGCGGCGCCCCGCTCCTGGCCGTGCTGCACGCCGAGTCCCGCGACCGCGGGCGGCTGGAGCTGTCCGAGGCCGCGACCCTCGTCTTCTGCACGGTCCTGGCCGCCGGCTTCGCCCTGCGCAGCCCCGGCGGCATCGTGTCGCGGACGGCCGAGCCCGCAGGCCGCGACACGGTACGCGGCTGGACCCTGCGCAACACCTGGCTGCACCCGCTGAGCGCCGCCGAGGTCTTCACGGCGTACTGCACGGACTCCGCCACCGGCGAGCCCGTCCCACCCGAGCCCGGCGTCGACTACCACTCGGGCCTGCCCGTCCCCGACCCGCCCACCGAGGACCACGACCACCCCCACGACTGACGAAGGGCCCCCACGGCAATCCGTAAGGGCCCCGAACGCCGGACGGCCGCCCCGCCGCAAAGGGCGGGACGGCCGTCCGTACTCACATTCCGGCAGTGCCCGGCAGGTGGCTCACCGGCCGGACCCCGCCGGGGATCACTCCCCGGAGAGCACCGCCTGCGCGGCGGCGCGCGCGTCCTCGGCGGTGTCCGCGGCCCGCGCAGCGGAGGCGGCACGCTCGCACTGCGCCAGCGTGTGCTTCGCCAGCGTCGCGCGCACGTACGGAATCGACGCCGCACCCATGGAAAGGCTCGTCACGCCGAGCCCCGTCAGCACACAGGCCAGCAGCGGATCGGAGGCCGCCTCGCCACAGACGCCACAGCTCTTGCCCTCGGCCTTCGCGGACTCGGCCGACAGCGCCACGAGGTCGAGCAGCGCCGGCTGCCACGGGTCCTGGAGACGCGAGACGGCACCGACCTGCCGGTCGGCGGCGAAGGTGTACTGCGCCAGGTCGTTGGTCCCCAGCGAAAGGAACTCGACCTCCTGGAGGATCGACCGGGCGCGCAGCGCCGCGGACGGAATCTCCACCATCGCACCGAACTTGGCCTGCAGACCGGCCGCCCGGCACGCGTCGGCGAACGCCTTGGCGTCCGTACGGTCGGCCACCATCGGCGCCATGACCTCAAGGTAGACCGGCAGCCCCTCGGCGGCCTTGGCCAGCGCGGTCAGCTGGGTACGGAGCACCTCGGGGTGGTCCAGCAGCGTCCGCAGGCCCCGCACGCCCAGCGCCGGGTTCGGCTCGTCGCCCGGCGTCAGGAAGTCCAGCGGCTTGTCCGCGCCGGCGTCCAGCACCCGGACCACGACCCGGCCCTCGGGGAAGGCCTCCAGCACCTTGCGGTACGCCTCGGTCTGCTTCTCCTCCGACGGCGCCTTCTCGCTGTCGTCGAGGAAGAGGAACTCGGTACGGAACAGGCCGACGCCCTCGGCGCCCGCCTCCACGGCCGCCGGCACGTCCGAAGGACCGCCCACGTTCGCCAGCAGCGGCACCTTGTGACCGTCCGACGTGGCACCGGGACCGGTCGAAGCGGCGAGCGCCGCCTTACGGGCCCGCGCGGCCTGCTCCAGCTCCGCGCGCTTGTCCGCACTCGGGTTCACGAAGATCTCGCCCGTGCTGCCGTCGACGGCGACGACGGTGCCCTCGACCAGCTCGCCCGCGCCCGGCAGCGCCACCACGGCCGGCACCCCCAGCGCCCGCGCGAGAATCGCGCTGTGGCTGGTCGGCCCGCCTTCCTCGGTCACGAACCCGAGCACCAGCGCCGGGTCCAGCAGCGCCGTGTCGGCCGGCGCCAGGTCCCGCGCGATGAGCACGTACGGCTCGTCGCTGTCCGGCACGCCCGGCATCGGCACGCCCAGCAGCCGCGCGACGATACGGTTCCGCACGTCGTCGAGGTCCGCGACCCGCCCGGCCAGGTACTCGCCGGCACCCGCCAGCAGCGCCCGGTAGGAGGCGAAGGCGTCGTACACACCGCGCTCGGCGGTGCTGCCCACGGCGATGCGCCGCTCGACGTCGGCCATCAGCTCGGGGTCCTGGGCCATCATGGCCTGGGCCTCCAGCACCGCCTGGGCCTCGCCGCCCGCCAGGTTGCCCCGCGCGATCAGGTCGGCGGCCACAGCTTCCACGGCCTTGCGGGCACGCCCCTGTTCGCGCTCCGCTTCCTCCGCCGGAATCTGCTTGGCCGGCGGTTCCAGGACCGCCGTGCCCATGTGCCGCACCTCGCCGATCGCCACACCGTGGCTCACGCCGACGCCTCGCAGCGTTGTCTCCATTTCACCCGTCTCCGGTTGGTGCGGCGGTCACTGCCGCCGCGGTGGATGTCGTACGTGCCGTCAGGGACGGCGGCGGGCTACTGCCAGCTGAAGAGCTGCTCGCCGGCCTTCACTTCGCCGTCCTCGACGACGTCGCCGAGAGAGTCGGCGGTCGCCTCCAGCGCGACGATCGGGCAGACCGGCGACTTGCCGGCCTCCTCGACGGCGGCGGGGTTCCAGCGCACGACGGCCTGGCCGCGGGTGACGGTGTCGCCCTTGTTGACGAGCAGTTCGAAGCCCGCGCCGTTGAGCTGGACGGTGTCGATACCCAGGTGCGTCAGCACGCCGTGGCCCTCGCCGTCGACGACGACGAACGCGTGCGGGTGCAGCGAGACGACGACACCGTCAACGGGCGAGACGGCCTCGGAAGGCTCGCGGATCGGGTCGATGGCGGTACCGGGACCCACCATCGCGCCGGAGAACACCGGGTCGGGCACTGCCGCGAGTCCGATGGCGCGTCCGGCAAGCGGGGACGTCACGGTGGTCATGGGAGTCCTCCCAGGGGTGGAGATGTATCAGGCCGCCGTCACTACCTGTCCTGGACGGCGCACCGATCAGAGCGTAAGTCATAAGAAGTGAGGGTTCCGCACGCGCGACACCGCCTCCGGAGCACCCGTCCCGGGGCATTCGATTTGCCCCGCCCACCGCAGCCCTGTACTGTCTGACACCTGCCCCGGTTCGACAGAGCGCGATCACATCGCGGAGATCGGACGGCGGGTGGCACTCCTTCAGAACTGATCGAGATTTTCGACCGCTGTTTCTGCATGCCTGCGGAAAACACGGTGGTCCGGAAGCCCGAAACGGCCTGATAGAGTGGTGGAACACCGAAGGGAAGCGCCCGGAGAGCCTGGTGAAACAGGCACAAAGGAAGCGTCCGTTCCTTGAGAACTCAACAGCGTGCCAAAAGTCAACGCCAGA